>PKXY01000020.1:199-29070 GCA_003132505.1 Solirubrobacterales bacterium | reverse complement strand
GGCGTCGGTGGCGAAGTCGTCGTCGAGCTCTGGTAGCTGCTTCTCACGCACCTCGTTGACGGTGACGGCGAAGGTCGCCTGCCGTCCGCCCAGATGGCTCGCCTCGTAGTCGGGCGGGAAGGTCACCTCGAGCGTGCGCTCCTCGCCGGCGCTGGCGCCGATCAACCCCTCCTCGAAGCCCGGCACGAGCCGCCCGCTGCCGAGCTCGANNGGCTCGAGTCGCGCGAGCCGCTCGCGGGCCTCCTCGAGTTGGCGTTCGACGTCCTGCTCGGCGACCGCCGCCTCGCGCCGGGCGACCTCGAGGCCGCGCCACTCACCGAGCGTGGCCACGGGGCGCACGCCGATCTCGAACGAGAAGCGCAGCGGCTCCCCCTCGGCGGGCAGGTCGCCGAGCGAGATGTCCGGGTCGCCGATCGCCGCTATGCCGGAGGCGCCGACGGCCTGCGTGTACCAGCGGCTGAGGCGCTCACGGAGCGCCTCATCGAGCACCGCATCGCGACCGAGGCGCTGGATCAATACGGGCGTCGGGACCTTGCCCTTGCGAAAGCCCGGCAGCCTCAGGTTGCGCCCAAGCGCCCGAGCGGAAGCGTCGATCGCGCTCGCGACCTCGCGGTCGCTGACCTCGACCTCGACTCGCGCCCGCGACTCGGGAAGCTCGGTGACGGTGGTGTTCAGCGCGGGCTCGGCCATGCCGCGCAACGATACCGTCAGGCGGGACCGCGGCTTCGCGCCTTGCCGACCGGCGCTCAGTGCAAGAGGCGCCCGACGGCGGCCATCAGTTCCTCTGTCTTTGCGCCCTGCTGATCGGCGGGAGCAGCGATGACGCAGTGGCGCGCATGGTCGTCGAGCAGGCCGAGAGCGACCTTGTCCAATGCCGCCCGCGCCGCCCGTATCTGCGTCAGGACCTCGATGCAGTAACGGTCCTCATCGACCATCCGCCGGATGCCTGCGACCTGGCCTTCGATCCGGCTGAGTCGTCCCAGCAGCTGGCCCTTGTTGGCGGAGTATCCGCGCGCAGCGCCGACCTCGGAGCTCATGGGTGGATGGTACCAGATACCCCCCTGGGGTATGCTTGGTCTCGCGATGTCCTCCGTGGAGCATGTCATCTGGCACGGCCTGCGCGGGGCCCTCCTGATGGGTTGGGAGGTCTGGTGGGCGCTCGTTTTCGGCTTCCTGATCTCCGCGGTCGTTCAGGCGTGGGTGCCGCGCGAGCGCGTCGAAAGTACGCTCGCCGGCACCGGCTGGCGACCGCTTGCCGCGGCGACCGGCCTTGGCGCGGCATCTTCCTCGTGTTCGTACGCGGCCGTCGCGGTCGGCAAGAGCCTCTTCCAAAAGGGAGCCTCGGCCAGCGCCACGCTCGCCTTTCAGTTTGCCTCGACGAACCTCGTGTGGGAGCTCGGCCTCGTGCTCTGGGTGCTGATCGGATGGCAGTTCGCGCTCGCAGAGTACCTCGGCGGATTGGTGATGATCGCCTTGATGGCGCTGCTCCTGCGCCGCTTCGTCTCACGCCGGCTCGAGCAGGAGGCGCGTGAGCATGCTCAGAGCGCCGACAGCGGCCATCAGCATCACAGCGCGGGCGGGCAGATGAGCTGGGCGGAGCGACTCACCGACCCGGCAGCCTGGTCTGACGTCGCGCACAACTTTCGCGCCGACTGGCAGATGCTCTGGAAGGAGGTGGCGATCGGCTTCATGATCGCCGGTTTCGTCGCCGAGCTTCCGGGCAGCGTCTTCAGCAGCCTCTTCCTGGCGGGCTCACCACACGCGCTGCAGATCGTCTGGGGAGCGTTGATCGGACCGTTGATCGCGGTCCTCTCGTTCGTCTGCTCGGTCGGAAACGTCCCGCTCGCAGCCGTGCTCTGGAGTCACGGCATCAGCTTCGCCGGCGTCATCGCCTTCGTCTTCGCCGACCTCATCGTCCTGCCGATCCTCGCCATCTACCGCAAGTACTACGGCGCCCGCTACGCGGTCCGAGTGGCGGCTTTGATGTACCTGACGATGGTCCTCGCAGCCCTCGCGATGGAGCTACTGTTTGGCGGCCTGGGGCTCATCCCGAGCGGCGCTCGGCCAACGGCAAGCCGCGTCTTCGGCTCGGTCAGCGTCGATTACAAGCTCGTGCTGAATGTCGTCGCATTACTGATCTTCGCTGCGCTCTTCTGGCTGACTTTCCGGCGCGGCGCCACCGATCCCGTTTGCGGGATGAAGGTGGACCGTGCCAAGGCACGCAGCAAGCCCTCCGCCGGGCGGACCCTGTACTTCTGCTCAGAGCACTGCCTGCGTGCGGTCGAAGCGGGCGAACCCACCGGCTGACGCCCGAGCGATGTTCAGGCGCCTCGGCGACGGACGGCTCCTGCGATCGCGACGGCGAGGGCCAGCGCCGCCAAGACCACGGCGATCACGCTCAGCGTGCTCGTAGAGTTGCCCGCAGCGGGAACGGCCGTCGCCGTCTGCGTACCGGTCTGCCCGGGGAGTGGTCCTGCCTCACCGCCGGCCACGTCCTCGATCACCCCGCCCGCCTCGGTGATGTTGACCGTCGGCGCCGGGTAGTTGGCGCTGGGCGGACCGATCCAATAGGCGTTCTGACCGCTGCTGTAGTACTCGACCGTCTTGAATGCGAGCGAGCGCCCGGCGATCCCGGTCGGCATTGCGATCGACAGCGGAAACTGTACGAAGAAGCCGTTGTCGATCCGCCCGAGCGCGGAGCGATCGCCGGTCCAGGTGATCTCTGAGACCTCCTGGTCAACCGGGCCGTCCGGCGTCTGGAGTGGCTTCTTGAGGTTCGTGATCGTCTCGTGCACCGTCCAACCGGGGACGTTCTCGGTGTCGACATCGGTGAATCCGGGTGGCATCTGCACCACGACCTTGTAGGCGTAGGCGCCCGGCTGCTCGCCGGGGACGCGCACGGTGAGCGTCACGTAGGCGCCGGCGGGGATCGTGTTCGGATGCAGGCTGACGTGGGCTGCCGCGACCGCCGGGAGCACGAGTGCCCCAACTGCGGCCGCGATCGCTGCAATGCGCTTCACGGTCTGGCTCCTTTTTGTGTGGGTGTGGGTGGCGGCGATCATCGGATCGCCACCTTGATCTGCTTGATGTACTCGTCGAACAGCGACACGCGATCGACGATCTCGATCGTCCAAGTGCCCGCGGGCGAGAGGACCGCAGCGGGGATCGTGTAGTGCCCGGGACCGGAGATGTAGGCCTTCAACTGCAGTGGGCCGATGCTCTTTGACGGCAGCTCGGCCGTCACCGTCAGCTGTTTGGTGGCGGTGAACTGCGTGCCGGTCTTGGCGTTGATCATGTAAAGGTGAATCGCGTTCGGCCCGATTCGAGCGGGCGAGAGGTACATCTCGAGCTCCGCCGGTCCGAACCGGGTATTCAGTGAGAACGGGCCGCTCGCTGCGTCGATCGGCGGCGCGTAGGCGACGAGCGCCGCCGTGACAGCGAAGACGCTCGCCATCGCCGCCAGTTCGCCGCGGGTCGTGCGCCGCAGCAGGACGCCGGTCCCGCCGGGCGTAGCACCGCTGCCGCTCAGCCGCTTGAGCGTTGGGATGATGCGCTCGCGGTTGACGGCGCCGAGCCCGATCAGGATCCCCAGCAGCATCGTCTTGATCAGGATGAGCGCGCCGTAGGTCGAGGTCGTGAGCGCGCCCAGCGAGCGAACGTCGATGTATGCCTGCACGACCCCGCTGAGCGCGATCACGATGACCGACGCAAGGGCCAGCGGCGAGAAGCGAACGAGCGTCGCCAGCAGAAGCGGCGTTCGCTGGGCCGGTTGCAGTGCTCGTGTCGCCGCCGGCAGCGCGAACACGATCGTCGCAATGCCGCCGACCCAGAGGCTCGCGGCGCCGACGTGCAGCACGTCGACGGGAAAGAACACGGCGACCGGCGACTGGATGCTGGCGTGCCCGGCGAGCGCCGGCGTGATGACGAGGTAGGCCGCACCCAGCGCGATGAGTGCCCGCCCGAGGAAGCGGCGGCGGGCAACCACGAGGGCTGCGCCGATCACCAACCAGTCGATGGCACGCACGCCCCACACCCAGCCGAAGCGGCTGTCGAGCGTGCTCGACAGCACGTTGGACTTGAGCGATGACCAGAGCGAGAGACCACTGGCTTCGGCCCCCTGGAGGAGGATTCCGAGGACGCTCACCACGACGCCGAGCGCAACGGCCAGCGTCAGGATCCGGCGGATCCGCCGGGCGAACGCACCAGCGAATGCTTCACCCAGGCGCTCGTCCTCGCGAACGGCGGGTGCGACCGCGACGAGCAGGAACGCGAGCGTTCCGATCAGCAATGACAGTGAGAGGTAGTCGAGCGCGCGCACGACGCCGAACGCCACGTTGGTCACGGGGCCCGACTTGTTGCGGTTGATCAGCCCGGCGACTGACTGCGACGCTTTGCTCGCGTGCCCGATGTTGAAGACGAGCCCGCCGTAGACGATGTGTGTGTCGGCCGAGACGACACGGTAGGTCGCGGTGAAGGTCCCGTCCGGGAGGTGTGAGGGTAGACCCACTCCCATCCAGTGCTCGTTGCCGTGCGGGTGCGAGACGTCGCCGCTGTCAACCTCCTTGCCGGCGGCGTTGTAGACACGAACAGCACCGATCGTTCCACCGACGGCCTGGTTGAACTCGAAGATGACTTGGCGCGGCGTGGTTTGCAGCGTTGTTCCCGACACCGGCTGGGTGCCGAGGAGCTGCGCGTGGGCGAATGCGCTCGCGGGAGCAAGCGCGATGGCGATGAACGCCATCGCCGTCGCGACCGCGTAACGGCCTGATCGTTTGGGCATGTCTCCTGCTCTGACGAAGGGACGGGGCATGCGCTCCCGGCCGACTTCGGCGAGCGGAAGCGCGGGCTACGTCGTCAGGAGCGGCGGCGGCCGGACCGCCAACGAGCGCGCGAGCAACTCACGGTGACCGACCGTCTTGGCGAGCGGCCGCGCTGAGCCGAGCTTGCGCGGGGCACGTGTGATGCCGCCGCTGCGACGCAGAAGCGCGACGAGTCGCGCCTCGCCGACGTAGCGGCCGAGCAGCAGTGGCGCCGCCAGCAGGATCGCCGGCGCCAGGAACAGAGCGCCCGCATCGAGGCCGCGTGCTGCGGCCCAGGCGACCACGAGCGCAAGTAGCGCGAACCCGGCGAGCCGCTTGCGGCCCGTCACCAAGCCTCCCGCGACGGGCGAGCCGATGCGCCGACGTTCCCCGCGCGGCGTCTGCGAACGACGACCACGAACGTAACACTAGCGATAAGAATCACAAGGAACGCGATGATCGCGCCAATCGGGACCGTGAACGGCTTCTCGCCGATCCAGACGAGCTTGCCGTAGAGAATCCCGGGTGTCGCTCCAACCTGGAACGGGACCTTCCAGTCGAAGACCAGTGTGGTCTTATCGACGTTGTGCACCTCGTAGGGCACGGCCGTCGAGAAAAAGTGGATCCGATGGTCGTGCCAGGTGAATGCGCCGGTCTTCGCGACCGTGACCCAGTCCGCGGGTGCGCTGGACGTAGCGTTGGCCGGCGGGGTCACCCCGCCGGCGAAGAAGCTCTGGTTCTGGTAGTAGGCCGGCGAGTTCTCGTTCAACTCGACGCTGCCGCTCGCCAGGATCCGCAGGTAGGGCTGATGGCCCGCGTATCCGTACACGATCACGGTCTGATTGCTGCGGTTGATCAGCTGGATCTCGTCATTGAGATCGATCACGCGCCAGCTGACACCGTTGACGACCGGTGAGACGCGAACGAGCGTCGAGCGGTAGTGAACGTTGGTCGCGTCGACCTGACCGCTGACCTGAGAGACCTGTTTCGCGATGGCTGCGCCGGGCAACGCAAAAAGCGTCGCTAATGCCACCACGGCGATGCGACAACGGAGCATGCACCCGACTCTAAACCAGCGGGCCACACGTTGAAGCGATACGCCTAGCCCACCGGATCAGCCTCCGCGGCCGCGATTATCAAAGTCGAAAGGCGGTGCCGGCGCGCGCGCCATTCACCAGCCGCCGCTCGACGGACCGATACGGCGTCGGAGAGCTTGAAATAGCTGCATTACGGCTATTTCAAGCTCTTTATGAATGCGACCAGCGCGCGCACATCGGCCGGCTTGCTCGCCAGCTGGTCGCCCTGGATCGCCTCGGCCATGACGTCACCCGGGTAGCCATTGACCGTCATCGCGTCCGGATCGACGATGTGCTTCGTCAGGTATGCCGCCGTCGCGATCACGGTGCGGCCGCTCGTGAGCTGGACGCTGCTGCCGTAGAGCCCCTTCCATGACGGCCCGGTGTCCGGGCCGCCGTTCAGCGTGTGACAGTCCTCGCAGCCCTGGCTCGCATAGAGCTGCTTACCCCGCGCGGCGAGCGACGTTCCTCCTGGCTTTCCGGCATCGCGAGTGGACGAGCCGCTGCCGCCGCAGGCCGCCAGAAGCGCCGCGGCAGCCACCACGACGAGCAGGGCCACCGCAACGCGACCCCATGCTCCTCGGACTGAAGAGGCCCGCACAGTTCCATTCTTGCGCGCCCACGAAACGAGCGCGTCAGACGCTGGAGCGGGTTCGCGGCCGCCGTCACCAGGCGCGCTCCCCGACCTTCGGCGCGGACGCCGGACGTGAGCGTCGCGGCCGTGCTGGTGCTGATGGCAACCGTTGAGGTTGGAATAGTCGCACTGTCACAAGACAGCGCGGCAGCGGTGTGACGTGTCGGCATCCCGCCTAAGCGGAGAACGGCGGCGGCGCGACTTTGGACGCAGGGCCATGCCAGGATCGGAGCGGTTTTTCGACAATGCTCGCGATGTATCGGTCCTCCTCTCTCCACCATGGCAGTCCGGTCGGCGTAGGCAGCTCGGACGCACGATTTGCGTCCAACCGTCGCCTGGGTGTTCACGTTCTCGTTCTCACTCCCTCGAGCGAGCCGTCATCAGCCTTGACGGCGGAGTTGCGGCACCGCGCGGAGACGCACGGTGCTCGCTTCACGCTGCTCGTGCCAGCCGGATCGGGGCCGGCGGCCGAGGCAGAGGCTTCTCGGGTGACGGAGCAGCTTCGCGCTGCCGGACTGCCGGTGAAGGGGAAGGTCGGCTGCGACGATCCGATCGCCGCCGTGCACGAAGCATGGAATCCACGGGTCTACGACGAGATCCTGATCTCGAGCGCGGCCCAGGGCTCGACGCGATGGCTGCACACGGGGCTGCCAAGACGCGTCGAGCGGCTCACTGGCGCGCTCGTGCGCCACGTGCCGGCAGGCGATCGGGTCGCCGACTGGCGCCTCGCGGCCTGAGAGGGCCGCCCAGCTCAGAGAGTCCGCCTGGCCGGGTCTTGGTCACTGGACCCGGTCAGCGATGTCGCGGGGTCGACGCGCGGCCGTGCGCGCCTGGATGGACGCCGCAGGGCGCGCCGATGTAGCCTCGCGTCGATGCGACCAAGAATCGCTCGGCGCTCAGCACACGAGGGCAAGCTTCCGAGCGAGCGCGCCTGGCAGCGCTCGCGCGTGATCGAGCCGCGACCCGTCCCACGCCACCCGGCGTTCGTCAGCGACGGCGCCGCGCCGGCGTTTCCGCCGACCGCGCTGCTGGCGCCGCCGGGAGGACTCGACGCTGCCGACGGCGCAGTGGCGGCGCTCGTCTCGCTGCTGCTTGCGCAAGGCATCGCGGTCGAATTGGGCGACTGGCGGGTCCTGGTCCGAACCGACGAGGAGGCGGTCTTCGCGCGCGGGCTGCCACCGCAACTCGCGCTGATCGCGGTCCGCCGGGAGTCGCGGCGGGAGAGTTGGATCGCGAGCGCAGCGAGCACCGAGCGGCCGCTCATTGCAACGCGCGACGGCATCCGGGCTTCGGCGTGGCGGCTCGACCCCACGCAGGAGCTGGGCGCAGAGGAGCAGACGCTGCGCCTGCTCGTCACGGAGCGGGCGTTTGCGAGCGGGCAGCGCGCCGACAGCCGGGTCCTCCCACCGGACATCCACATCGGCGAGGACGAGATCATCCTGACCGTTTACGTCAAGCCCCGCCCGGGCTTCCAGACCGGATCGCGCAACCCGGAGACGCCGGTGCGAGTCACATTGCCGGAGCCGGTCGGCGAGCGCACCCTGACCGACGGCGCTCTCGCACCCCAAGGCCTGAGCTAGGGCTTCGCGCTGCGCGGAGCGCGGAGCGGCCGCTCTCAGGCCTAACCGACGGGGTCTGAAACGCAGGCCTAGATGCCCGCGTGGATGCCCGTGCTGCTCCGGCCGCGAGCAGCGTGTCTAAGCTGATCGCGATGGCGTACACCAACGCGCAGGCGAGGCAGCAATTGCTTGACGCGCTCGCGTCGGCGGCGGACGAGATCGGTGTCGCGCTCGCAAATCTGGGCGAGGCCTACGAACAGCTCGACACGTACGCTGCGGAGCGCCTCGAGGACGACCTTTTCCGACCGCTCCAGACCGCCTATGGGCAGGCGCAACGGCTACACGCCGAGTTCGCCGGCCGGTACGGTCTCCCCACCCACGCGTTCGAGGCAGCGCATCCCCAGGTGCGGGAGCACGATGCGAAGGGCATCATGAACACGGCGGCTGCGGCTGTCGAGCGCGCGGACGCCGCTCTCGCCGCGTTGCAGGATTCGATGCTCCCAGTCGAGGTCGGCGATCCGCCGCTGCGTGCGGGGCTCGCGCAGGTGCGAGTACTGCTCGGCGATATCCGTCGGCGGACCCGCGAGATCATCCGAACGCTGGGCCGCTAACTCAAACTGGACGGATAGGAGATCATTACCTCCCGGGAGAAAGGACTGCCGTGCCCGAGTCTAGATTGAGCGAGAGCATGCTCGCTGAGCTTCGCCGGATGATCAGCGTGACCGGTCAGGCGTGGATCGACGCCGGTCTGGTCAGGAACAGCTCCTTTGGCGTTCAACTGCTCGTGGCCGAGCGAGCGGGCAGCGACTTCGAAGGAGCCTTGAGGCATTCATTCCCGCACGACGTCGAGGGCTCCGAGCTCGCTGGCGCATGGTTTGTGGACAACGCGGCGGGCAAGGCCCGGATCTGCGAGGCAGCAGGGATGGACAGCCATGTGGCGATCCGCATCAACCCGGGATCGGTGGTCGGGCTGCGGGGCGCCTTCCCCTGGGGCGGCGCGGTGATCGATCCCGCCTACGGCGTGATTGTGGGCACGAGCGGCTTTAGCGAGGACGAGGACATCGCCTTCTCGCGGGCCGTCTGCAGCTACGTCGCAATGCTGCTCGACCGCGAGGGTACGGCCGCCATGATGGCCGCCCGCGAGCGCGAGCACGGCGAGGACGCCGCCACGGCTCGCTTCACCTAGACCCGCCCGCGTCGCGCGAGTTCAGGCGAAGCGATCCTCCCGCGAGTAGCGGGGTCTCATTATCCAACGGTTCCGGCGCGGCTTGCGCTCGCGCGACGGTCCCAGGCGAGCGTGGCCAGATCTTCATATTGGCGTCGCACTGGATGTTCTCGCTGAGGCTTCGCGATGCCGATAGGTCGAGTAGCAGTGCTACGGCGGCCCTGCCGCCCGAGGAGATCTTGAAGCCCGAAATGCGTTTTTCGCGCAAGGCCTGGTGGCTGTATCTGGTGCTGATTGCGCCTCTGACAGTCGCCTACCTCTCCGGGCTTCTCAACGGCGGGCCGGTTTACAACGTGATCGGCTTCAGCGGCGTCGTCGCGATGGTTGTCGGTATCCGCATGAACCGGCCTCGCGCGTGGCGGGCTTGGTGTGTGCTGGCGATCGGCCAGGTCTTGTTCGTCGGCGGCGATGTACTCGCCTATAACTACCAAGCGCTGGTCGGTGAAGCGCTGCCTAGCACGTCGGTCGCCGATGTCTTCTACCTCTCGTGCTACCCAGTCATCGCCGCCGGACTATTGCTCCTGATCCGCTGGCGTAACCCGGGTCGCGACTGGGCGAGCCTGATTGACTCGGCGGTTGTCACGATCGGCCTCGCGCTCCTTTCGTGGATCTTCCTGATCGCGCCCTTGGCGCACAACGGCGCACTCCCGCTCGGAACGAAGCTCGTCGCGATCGCCTATCCGCTTTCGGACATCCTCGTACTTGGGGTAGCGGTGCGGCTGGTCGTCGGCACGGGGCTGCGCAGCCGCGCGTACTACATGATGATCGCCGCGATCGTCGTCGTGCTCGCCGCCGACTCGGCTTATGGCTGGAGCCTGCTGCACAACGTCCAAGGACTCGGAACGGTGCTCGACGCTGGATGGATCGCTGCCCATTTGCTGTTCGGAGCCGCGGCGCTACACCCCTCGATGACGACCGTCTCTCAGGCGGCCGCGCCCAAGCCGAGGCTAACCCCGCTGCGGATTCTCGCAGTCGCGGTCGCGGCGTTGATCGCACCCATAATCATCGTCGTACAGGCCACGGGCGGTGCCTATTCGGACATAGTGGTCGCCGGTGCCGCAGCGATCGTGCTGTTCGCGCTCGTCATCATGCGGATGGTGGGCCTCGCGCGCGCCCAAGAGGCCACCGCGGAGCTCGAGCATACGATGCGCCGCGCCTCCGACGCCTTCGTCACCGCAACCCGCCCGACCGAGATCGTTCAAGCCGCTCAGGAAGCGGCTTTCATGCTCGCCGGCGGCGCTGCCCAGCCGACCGTACTCCGAGTCGAACAGCGCGATTCTGGCAGATGGCTGGTCGGAGCAGACCCGCGTAGTGGCGAGGAGCTACAGCTCGCGCCGGGCCTGCTGCCCGAGGACGTGCTCGATCAACTCACCCGGCGGGCGGCGGTCGAGATCCCCAACGCGCGCACGCTCGGTCAGGGACTCGGCGCGACGCCGGCGTTTGTCGTACCGATTCTGGCCCAGGGGCAGCTTGCCGGCGCCGTCACGCTCCTTGACGCGTCGGGTACGTCCAGTCCCGCCCGGGATAGCATCGAGTGGCTCGCAGCGCAGGTCGGCCTCGCACTCGAAAGCGCTGCTCTGAGCGAGACCGTGCTGCGCGCGAACCTGCAGTCGGCATTTCTAGCGAACGTCAGTCACGAGCTGCGCACACCGATGAACGGCGTGATCGGCATGGTCCAGCTGCTGCTCGACACGCCCGTAACCGACGAGCAGCGCGAATACGCAGAGCAGGTCGCTCGCTCCGGTGAGGACATGCTCGTGACCATCAACGATCTCCTCGACATCGAGAAGATCAACGCAGCGTCGATCGAGTTGGAGATCAGCGACTTTGACCTGCACGAGACGATCAAGCAAACATGCGCCGCAGCGCGCCTCGAAGCCCAAGCAAAAGGGCTCACATGGAAGATCGAGATCGATCCGGGCGTGCCCGCGACCGTGAGGGGCGACGCCCGACGCCTGGGCCAAGTACTGCGAAACCTTGTCGCAAACGCGGTCAAGTTCACTGAGCGCGGCAATGTTGTCGTCCGCGTCAGCGCAGCACCGGAGGCCGCTAACGCCACGACCATCCGCTGCAAGGTGACCGACACCGGAATCGGCATCGACGCTCCCAACCTCACACGCATATTCGAGCCATTCACACAGGCCGATGCGTCCACGACCCGCCGATACGGCGGCACCGGTCTTGGCCTCGCAATCAGCAAACAACTCACGGAACTGATGGGCGGAACGATCGGCGCCGACAGCAAACCGGGCATCGGCAGCACGTTTTGGTTCGAGCTCGCCCTCCCACAGGGCATCAAAGCTGCGATCGCACTGCCGGCGAGCAAACACCCCCCAGGCATCGCCGCACACCCGGTCGGCAGCGCGCCAATCGTCCTGATTGCCGAAGACAGCCCAGTCAACCAGATCGTCACAAAACGCCTCGTCGAGCGCGCCGGCCTCCGCGCACACGTCGTTGCCAACGGCCGCGAAGCACTCGACGCACTCGCCACGCACCACTACGACGCCGTACTGATGGACTGCCAAATGCCCGAACTCGACGGTTACCAAGCAACCCGACAACTACGCCAACGCGAAGGTGCCACCCGCCACACGCCGGTCATCGCACTGACAGCCCACACCATGAGCGGCGACCGTGAACGCTGCCTCGAAGCCGGCATGGACGACTACCTGAGCAAACCCGTCGACGCCGAGTTACTCGCCGACACCCTTCACCAATGGATCAAACAAGTCACCCCGGCCGCCGCCTGAACAGGCGCGTACCCCAGGCCGGGCCTCCGACAGGAAGCGGCAGCGCTGGGACCGTCGCAGCTCGCGCACTTTGGGCGAGTGTTGGGCTGCGCTAGATTGCGCTGGTCCTTATATGAGAGGAAGGGCATGGCGAGCGGCCGGTTGGCGCAGAGTCGGGTTGGCGTGTTGGGGACCGGCGAGGTTGGGAGGCGACTCGCGGCTGGCTTCTTCGGTTGCGGGCACGACGTGATGATCGGCTCGCGCGACCCGGGTAAGACGGAGCTTCGTGAATGGTTGTCCGACGGTGGCGCGGGCATCGCGGGCGGCACGTTCGCCGAGACTGCCGAGCATGGCGAGCTGCTTGTCCTGGCCGTGCTCGGGGACGCTGCGGAGCAGGCGATCGCCGATGCAGGCCCCAACAGGTGTGGTGGGAAGGTCGTGATTGATGTGATGAATCCGCTCGACTTCTCTGGCGGCTTCCCGCCGAAGCTCTCGATCAGTGGCGAGGACTCGCTTGGTGAGCGTGTCCAGCGCGCGCTGCCCGACGCGAAGGTGGTCAAGGCGTTCAACACGATCGGCAGCCCATACTTCGTGAACCCGCATTTCAGTGAGGGACTGCCGACGATGTTGATCGCCGGCGACGACGAAGCAGCCAAGCGCACCGTCGGCGATGTGCTGGCCGACTTCGGCTGGCCCGATCCGGTCGACATCGGCGGTATCGAGGGTTCGCGGGAGCTTGAGGCGATCTGCATCGCGTGGGTCAAGATCGGCGGCACGCGGGGCGCCTGGGACCACGGATTCAAGCTGCTCATCGGCTAATCAGTCAAAGAGCCGTCGCGCTGCGCTGCGTGACCATCGTCGGCCGAAAAGAGTCCGTGATCGCTCGTCGCGCTTTGCGACAACGTGAACACCGGCGACGAGCGTTGCCGCTTTCCCTGGAAGGAGCCGCGCCCGCCTCGCCCTAGGGGCAGATTCCCGTGGCGTCGCTGTAAGCGGGCGGCGACGTCTCCGTGCGTGTCTTGCCGTGTATGACGTAGTTGACCTGCACGCGGATGGCACTGGTCATGCCGGTGCAGGGTTTGATGGCCGCGTTGTAGCCGAGCCACAGGTTGTGTCGTGGCGCGATCGTCATCGGTAGTACGAGCGGACGGTCGCTGCTGAACGGCGGTGCCCCGATCCTTACAGCGGCTCGCGCGTCGCCGGTTCCGAGCACTCGCACAGCGGTCACGGTGATCGGGTAGCGACCCGCGGTCAAGAAGGCTTCGCCAGTCCCGTACACGGGACTGGTGTCCAGTCCGGTGGAGAGAACCAGCGCGGGCGCGGGTGCGCGTGCCGTCAGATGAAAGAGCGCGTAGGGCGCCGCGAGGGCCAGCGCGCCGGCAAGCACCACGGCGAGTCCCGCGCGCGTCAGCTCAACACGACGAGGCAGTCGTCGTGCCTGGCCGGACTGATCGAACGCCAAGACCAGCAAGAGCGCTGGCGTCGCGAGTAGGGTGAGCACCAGTCGGGCTCCCGGAGTCGTAGCCGCCAGCCAGGGCCCGTAGCCGGCGACGCCGACCGAAGCGAACGTCAACAGCCGCGACAGCGTCACGCCGGTGCGCAAGCGCACCCGATCACGCACCGCGCCGCCAATCGTCGCGCTCACCAGGACGCCCCAGCCGATCACGGCGGCCAGCGACCACGCGCTGTCGAGCTGCCAAGGGACAAACAGCGAGCGACCGTCCGTGTGCCAGCGCAAGACAAGCGCGAACGCAATCGCAGTCACGTAAAGGCAGAAGACCCCGATGATCTGGCCGAGCAGAACGCCGCGCAACAGAAACCAGTAGCCGGGACGGCCACGACTCCCACCGGGAACAGCGGTATCAGCGGCGACGCTCATGACAGCAGTCTCCTACACCGCAGCGGGCTTGCAAAGGGTTGGCACGTCGGCAGGTGACGACCACCACCCCGGCATCGCGCACTGCTGCTCGTCGCGCATACGAGCTGCGTGTGGACTGCCGCGGCAGACTGCTGCTCCCACAAAATGCGACAGCGTGGCGTGCCGGCCCGGCCGTCACGGTTAGCCGGTCCTACGTGCCGGTTACTGCGAATTATCATGATCGTGTGGCGCCGCCGGCTGGCGATGTTGATTACGAGGCGCATGGTGACGGCTATGCGGTTCAGCGTCGCGCCGATCCGCGGATCGCGGCTGCGGTGCTTTCTGCGCTTGGCGCGGCGCGCACGGTGTTGAACGTCGGTGCGGGTGCCGGGTCCTACGAACCAACCGACCGTTACGTGGTCGCTGTTGAGCCATCGGCCGCGATGCGCGCACAACGCCCACCGGAGCGCGTCCCGGCGATCGATGCCGTCGCGGAGAGTTTGCCGTTCGATGACGATGCGTTCGACGCGGCGATGGCTTGTAGCACGTTGCACCAGTGGCGCGATCTCGATCGCGGGTTGGCGGAGCTGCGACGTGTGACGCGAGGTCCGATCGCGATCTTTACCTATGACCCGGATACGCTGGGGCGGTTCTGGCTTGCGGACTACGCGCCTGAGGTGATCCAGGCCGAGCGGCGTCGTCAACCACCGATCGCGCGGCTTGTTGCGGCGTTTGGTGAGGGGACTGAGGTGTGCCGGATCCCTGTGCCGGCGGATTGCCTTGACGGCTTCAAGGAGGCGTATTTCGCGCGACCCGAGAGCTTCCTTGATGAAGCCGTGCGCCGGTCCCAGTCGTCGTGGAGTTTTGTCGAGCCCGCTGTTCAGCAGCGCGCCACTGCGCGCCTGCGAGCTGATCTTGCCTCGGGTGCGTGGGACGAACGCTACGGTGCTCTGCGCACGCAGCCTGAACTTGACGGATCGCTGCGACTAGTAGTGGCCCCACCGAAACGGTGAGCCTTGCGGGCCGCACGTCGATCCAGACACGCTTGCCGCGTTAGCAGATCGTCTTGAGGATGCCGGTGTGAAAGTGCTCTGGGACGACGATCTCCCCCGACAGCGCGGCGCTGGATGCGGCAGGCGGCTGCTTCCAGGAAAAGGGATCGCGGCGCGCTGGGTGATGTCGTCATAGCCCTAGTCTGCGGACGCCTGTCTCGTCGAACCCGAAGTGGTGAGCGACCTCGTGCCGGACCGTGGTGATGACTTGCTGTCGGAGGCGCTCGGGATCGTCGCCGAAGTCGCGGACAAGCGTGTCGCGGAAGATCATGATCTCGTCTGGTAGACCGCCGCCTGCGAGGAAAGGCATGCCGCGCAGCTTGTAGCCGACATACATCCCGTACGCGTGGTTTTCGGCGCCGCGGTCCGAGACAACGATCGCAACGCTTTCCAGCGCCTTTTGGAACTCGGACGGCAGATCGTCAAGCGCCGAACTGACGAGGTCCTCGAATTCCTTCTCGCTGTAATGACGGTGCTGGCTCATGGAACTCGCGTCCGAACGCGCGCCGCTCGAACGCGGGCGCTCACAACGCACCGTATCCCGAAAGGCACCGAAGCACTCGCAGTCGCAGGTCGCGCTGAGGAGGGGCTCGGCTACTGTTGCTCGTCCGAGGCGATGATGCGTGCCGTGGACGGTGGCACTGCCGCTGTGGGCGTGGAGCGGTCGCGAGGTGATCCCGCCACCGAGTGTGGTCGACGGGGTACCGATGAGCAAAGACGTGAGGCAACGATTTTCCACGGAAGAATTGGACGCCAGCCGAGGGAGGATCTGATGCGCAGGCTGATCTACTCGATGACTGTGTCGCTGGACGGCTTCATCGCTGGGCCGGACGGCGCGATCGACTGGTCGGTGCCCGACGAGGAGCTGTTTCGGTTCCACACCCAGCAGGTGCAGGAGACGGGCGTGCAGCTCTGCGGACGGCGGCTCTACGAAGCGATGCTCTACTGGGAGATCGCGCAGGAGACTTCGCTGTCCGAGGAGCACATCGAGTTCGCCCAGATCTGGAAGGCCCTGCCGAAGGTCGTGTTCTCCACGACGCTGGAGAGCGTGGTGGGCAACACCAGGCTGGCCAGGGAGGGTGTCGGCGAGGAGGTCGCAAGGCTCAAAGAACAGCCCGGAAAGGACATCGCCGTCGGCGGCGCCGGCCTCGCCCGCGCGTGTATGGAACTGGGGCTGATCGACGAGTGGCGGCTGTTCGTCAGCCCTGTCCTACTCGGCGGCGGCACGCCCTACGTCCCGCCCCTCGACGAAACGATCAATCTGGAGTTGGTCGACACGCACACCTTCGCTCGCGTGGTCTACCTTCGCTACCGGCCTGTCTCGAACGACCTGTAGGCGGTCGTCCCCACTTGGGCTCCGTGGCGGGACCGCCGGTAAACGGTCGCGCCGCCCGGGTGCTCGCCCGACCGAGTCACACACCAAGCGAGCGTCGCTCAATCGCGGTGACTGACGATCGCTTGGGACGGGAGCGGTCACCCGTCCGTCGTTATGCCTGTGCGTGCTCGTAGTAGGCATGGACGCGTCGGGCGAGCCCGTCGGCGTCGAGTTCGACTGCGTCGAGTGCTCGGTTGTCGTTCTCTCGCCGGTATAGCAGCGCGTAGCCGTCGGGCGAGACGAGCAGCGCTTCCTCGGTGAATGGCAGGTCCGGCGCGAGTTCCAAGCCGCGGCTGAAGTGCGTTCGCAGTTCATCGCGGCCACGCAACCGACCGTCGGGCCGGCCCCAGCGATTAACCACCGTCGCGACCACTAGCTCGACATCGCTCGTGTGGCAGGCCAGGATCCGCTCAAGGTCATGAGCATTCCAAGCACTCAACCATCGATCCGGTGATCCCGGACGTTCATCTGCTCAATCCTCCGACCGCAGTGCCGAGGCCCGAGGGCCGGGGCGGCTGACCAGCGCCTGCGCCCAGCCGCAAGCGACAGCTCCTCGTCGCGCAAGGGAGCGAGGTTGTTGCTGGCACGCAGACTGCTGCTATCGCAAAAAGGGTCGCGTGTTCTGCGCCGTCGCGGACTCTTGCCAGTCGTCCAACTCGCACGTCTCGTGGCTTCTAAGGCCGCTTCGTTCCACGCTATGTGTGCCCGGGCGAGTGCGGCGCGTTCGTGGCCTGTAGGCCGCCGAGTATGTCTCGGAGCGCGTTGGTGTAGGTGTCGAGCGCGACACGGCCCTTGCGGGTGAGCGTGATCGAGGTAAGCGATGCTCTGCCGTTGCCGGTCGTCTCGCTGGTCAGGTAGCCGACGTCCTCGAGCCTTCGCAGGTGCGTGATCAGGTTGCCGGGCGTCAGCTCGAGCATGTCTCCGAGGCGGGTGAAGGAGAGCGAGTCTCCGTCCGCGAGTGCGGCGAGCGTGACGACGATTCGCAGCCGTGCGGGAGCGTGGATCACCGGGTCCAGTGCGTCGGTGTCCATCGGTCTTTCCCTACGCGGGGCTGAGCCGCTTGGCGGTCGCGGCGGCGTAAACGGTCACGCCTGCCCCCAGGGCGATCCCGGCTGCGAGCCACGCCGCGCTTGGTCCCACGAACGCTGCGACGACGCCGCCGGTCACGACTGTGAGTGCGGCAGCGAACTGCGGCCAGTCGGCTTTGCTGGCGGCGATGCCGAGCACGGTCGTGCCAACGACGATCAGCGGCCCAGCGGCGGGGATCACGCCGTAGACGATCGCGTGACTGGCACCATAGTTCTTCATCGCGCCCTGAATAACGGGGCTCCCGAGAATAAAAGACACCAGGATCGCGATCCCCTCGAGCTGTTGCTGCCGCACCGACGGCCCGCTGACGCCGGCCGTCGCGCGCCGGTAGACCTTCACCGACACGGCGATCGCAACGATCACCGCCACATACACGAGCGCGACTACACCGAGGCTCGGTCCCGTATAGGGGTGCTGTCCGCGCGTCGAGAGCCACAGCGCGCCATATGCGACGAGGATCACGGCGCCCCCGAACACCATGATCCGCGGCGGACTCAGATTGAACTGGCGCTTCGCGTCCCGCTCGGCTTTAGCGAGCAACCTGGCCGCCTCACGCGGATCGAGCCCATCGTCGTCGCTGTCTGTCGTCGTGTCGCCGATGTCGTGTGGTCCTTGCACGATGCTCCTCCGTTGGCTTTGAGGCACAAAGCTAAGCATACTTTGCAAGTCAAAGTCAAGGCGCACGATTCTCACGCGTGACCCGTGACATCCCGAAGGCAGAGCCCGCCCCAAGCCGATGCGATCCCGCCCGTCGCCAAACGCAGGCACACCAAAGGCGATCACAACACGCCCGCAACGGACGAGCAGCAGCACTCTTGGCCACGCCAATCGACACGCTCGCTTTCCCGGGCGAAAGGAGCTGCGTACCCCGCGCCCCACCACGTGACCCCGTCCCGTGTTAGCGAGCGTCTCGGCGACTCGGAACCAGCTCAGCAGGCGCTGGCTTGCCCCGACGCCGCGTCGACGAGGAGGCCTCGGATTAGTCACGCCACGCAGCGCGATGAGCGCTTTCGGGCGCCTGGCGCGTGTGTGCGCGCTCCTCTGCGGTCTTGGTCCCAAATTGGTCCCGAAACCGATTCCGCAGCCGCTGGCACCGATCCGCAATTCGGCTTGCGATTGTGCGCGGCTGCGCGCGCATGGTCGATGACGGAGGACACCTCCAAATCGATACGTGCGAAGGGAACCATATGGCTGTGACGGAGCCTTACAAACGCATTCAGGGTGATCGGGGGTTCACGCTGATCGAGCTTCTCGTTGTGATTCTGATCATTGGCATTCTTGCCGCGATCGCGATTCCGTCGTTCCTGAGTCAGACCACGAAGGCCTATGACGCGTCAGCGAAGGAGCTTGCGCGGACGGCTGAGACGACGGCTCTGACGATCGGTACCGACGACGGCAACGCCTTTACGAGCACGGACCTCACCCTGGCGACACTGAACTCGTATGAGTCGACGATTCAGACCGCCGCTGGTGGTAACAACGCGTTCATCGTGAGCGCGGGCCCCGGCTCGAGCGCCACCAACGGGGACTTCTATCTCGTCGCTCAGGCGGCGAGCACGAACGACCAGTTCGAGATCGAGCGCGCAGCGAACGGTGTCATCTATCGCTTCTGCGCGACGCCGACGACTACCGGAGGCAGCACGTATCCGAGTGGTTGGCCGATCACAACGGGTACCGCGACGACGAACACAGCCGACACGGACACAAAGGGCGGCTGCGTCAACGGCAGCTGGTAGCGATCGGCTCCGCGGCGAAGCACCCGCAGCTAAGTTTGTTTGTGGCTAGGCGACGCGCGTTACGCGTGCACGTGTGCTTGCCCGCGTCTAAGGAGTTCCTCAAGGCCGCAACTGCTGCCGTGCCGGGCGGTTAGATCCTGGGACTCGAACACCAACCGCGTCGCAGGAGCGGCACGATGTCCGCTAGCTCGGCCGGTCGGACGATGAGGGAGCCCTAGCTAAGGCAGCATCCTGACGATCACAGGCTGCCGGGATGCGCGATCACCGGGCGAGCAGGCTGTCGCAAAGCCCCGAAAGCAGTCGCTCACCACAGTCATCGCCTCGTTGTCGCTCAGCGCGACGAGCAGTCACGGGGCTGGTGCGCAGCATGTGTCGGCAGAGTCCGCCGTTTCTACCGCTTAGCGCCGTCCTCGCACAACTGGTCGTTTGCCGCGCGTGGTGGCGCCCGACGAAATGGAGCGACAGATGCCTGTATCGGGAACGCTTGATGTGACTGGCCGGCGGCGCTCACCGGCCGCGATGCCCGGCTACCATGCCGGCCGTCCGCCGCGCAACAAGGGGTTGCACTACCCGGCCGATCCACCGCGGGTTGAGGAGATTGTCGCCGTCATGCGCCAAGCCGGCTCCGGCCCGCAGGGCGATCGGATGCGCGGCCTGATCGCCGTGCTGTGGCGCGCGGGTCTTCGCATTGCTGAGGCGCTCGATCTCGCAGAATCCGATCTCGATGAGCGGCGCGGCGCGGTGCTCGTCCGTCACGGCAAGGGCGACAAGCGCCGCGAAACCGGCATGGACGACTGGGCGTGGGACCGGCTGCGCCCATGGGCGGAGTTCCGTCGCGAGCTCCCGGTTGGCAGGTTGTTCTGCATCATCGACGGACCGACCCGGGGCCGGCCGTGGACGCCCAGCGGAGTCCGCTCACAGATGCGCCATCTCGCCGTCGAGGCTGGTGTGCGCCGGCGCTTCGCGCCGCATCAGCTGCGCCATGCGCATGCTGTCGAGATGGCTCGTGAAGGCGTCCCGCTGAACGTCATCCAACGCCAGCTCGGGCACACCGACCTCGGCGTCACCTCCGTCTACCTTCAGGGCATCGACAACGCTGAAATCATCGACACGATCCACGGTCGCAGAGCCCCGATGATGTCCGCGAGCGCCGCGCTTCAGATCTGAACAGCCAAGAGCGCACGACCGCGTGATGAGGAGGCGCCTCGAGCGGTCGTGCGCTCTACCCCGATCCTCCCGCGCGTGGCTGCTCTGATCGCGCCGAGCAGCCAGCCCTCTCCTATCCTTCGCCAGCGCGGCGACGTGCGACCGTGAATCGCGGCGCGCTACGGTCCGCGGCGTGGACCGAAAGCCACACGATCCTTGGCGTGAGATTCACGAGCGGGGTGATGCGGACATTGCGCTCGCGTTCGGTCACCTGTTCTGGCCGGTGTTCGTGGAGCGACGCGGATGCGTGCTGATCGAGCATCGCGCGGACGACGCCACGATCGCGCGGTGCATCGAGGACTTTGACGGAGATCTGCAGCGCGTCGAGGCGACGCTCAACCGCGTGCAGATACGCAACGAGATGTTCACCGAGGACAGCCCAAGCGAGGACGAGGTCTTGATGGACGTCGCCCGCCTCATGGAACGCACCTGGAGAGCTGCCGTAGCCGAGCAGTTCCCGGGCCGCGAGTTCTGGATTGAGCTCGTCGATGCAGACGACGAGTACAACGGCCCGACGCTCTATCTCATGCGCGGGCCGCGACCCGATCCACGCGCGTAAGCCAGCCGCGGCCCGCCTTCGCGATCGCAGGTCGCGCAACCCCGTCACGTTCGGCGCCTAATCGCGGACGACTGCATTCGGATTTTGCGACAACGTGCGGTACCGTGCCCGAGCCGGCGATTTCCTCGATTCCAGCGCGACTTGTGGATCGCCGCGTTCCGCGTGTGACCAAAGGAGTGACCATGCCCAGCAAGCACGACATAGAACGGTCCTTTTGAGCCGATGAGCAAGCGGCGCCACGGATTCCCTTCCGAGGCGCGCGTCAAGCGGGGCGAGCGAAGCGTGAAGGGCGGCGAGGTCGAGCTCGTCGAAAAGCTCGGCAACAACGACCCGTGCCCGTGCGGGTCCGGGAGGCGCTTTCAAGAACTGCTGCCGCAACGGCGGTAGCTTTTGATGGCGTCGGTCGCGACTACTACGTCCGCGAGTAACGAAGCACCGCCGCCTGCCGCGCCGACAGTGGGCGGCGGTCGTGACGGTGCCCGAGCGCTCACCGTTTTCCTCGTCACTCGCGTCCATCGCAAGGCGGCAGCACCGCTCGCGGGCGACTGTAGGCTCTTCCGATCGCCACGTATCGCCTTCGACCAAAGAGTGGTACCTGGGCTGGCGGCCAGCTCTCAGGCCGCCTCCTTCGATTCGATATGACGGTCGTCTGCGACGGAAGGCCGCTCGGTGGCAACAACATCCAGGTGGTCCTCGGTGCCGAAGGCGAACGTCGGACTGGTCTCGACGAGGAGGTGGTCCTGTGGCTCGACTCAGGGTGGTGGGTGACCCTTCGGAACGACTTTGCGCGCGCGCCGGACGTTGCGAGGCAAATCGTCGGCTCGATCGCTGGTGAGCTGTCGGCGATCACAGCGGATCCGCGAGGTGCCGAGGCAGCCGTCGTTTTCGCATCGACATTTGAGGCCGACGGTCCGGACCACTGGCGTCGATAGCGGCTGCTAATCGCGCAACGCGGTCACCTAAGGGTGTGCTTGGCGCGTGACCGCATTTCGTGGGAGCAGGCGCGTCCGATGAGAACCGCAGAGGGTGCAGGCCGCTGTGTCGTCGAACGGTCATGCTTCCGCCTGTGGCGTCGAGCACTATCCGCGTCGAGGAGCTGCGTGCCGCGCTCGACACCATCCTTGCGCGCGTCCAAGAGCGGTTCGGCAACGAAATCGCGCTGGGCGCCGATCCCTACTGGGAAGTGGGCGTCGCCGCCACGTTCGATCTGCAGTCGGTGCCGGTCCCGGAGGCGGGCAGCCTGACCGAAGATGTTGAACGACTACGCGAGCTACTCAGCGACGGATCGACGGGAGAGGTGTGGATCTGGCACGACCTCGCGCACCTCGCGGGAATCCTGCGCCGGATAGCCGCGCTCGACCTTCCCGCGCATCGCAACGACGCGGAGTAACTCCCGGCGCTCGCTCATCGCGCAACGGGACAACGCCACCGGCCTGCGCGCGCGTGACTGCATTTCGTGGGAGTGGGAGCGACCGCCCCTAGCGGCTGTGACAGCTCGGAGCGGGTACCACGCAGGGGTAGATAGGCTGGCGGTTCGTGTCGCGAGCGGCGCATCGGCTCGTCGGTGTCTTGCCCGTCTTTCGCTCTCGGGCCGGTCGTTCGCTCCTCGCGAGCGTGTTGGTGGTTGTCGGAGTTGCTGGTTGCGGCGGTGGGAGTGGCACGACGAGTTCGCGCTCGGCCGCCAGCACCGCGGCAGATCAGATCTCGCCGTCGATGAGCTGCGCGACGTCCGCGTCGGGCACCTCACCGTCGGGGCCGCTGCCAGGGCTCGGGACTCCGCTGGGCACCTGCACGGTTGTCCTGAGCGACGGCCAGCGATATCGCTGCTCCTCGCAGTTTGCTCAGCGGCTGGCACCTGGCCTGACGCCCGCCTCAGTGTTCGAACACGCGCAGGCGTGCAGCCAGCTTTCGCGGCTCGTGATTCCTGCCGCGTTGCGTCCGGTCGCGGTACGCATCGGGAAGGCCCGGGCGTGCCTGCTCTCGCACGGCCTGCGCGTGGTGGGCGGTCTCGTCTTTCCGCTGCAGCCTAAGCCTGCTGGTGAGAGCTATGCGCCTGCCGGGGAGCTCAACCTTGACTTGAGCACCGTTCTGGTCGGCTTCTATAGTGATGCTCGCCTCGCCAAAGCGGCCGTGCCGCGCGTGATCGAAAACGTTAGGCGCGTTCACGGCGAGGTCGACCGCGCCGGCGCCGACAACATCGTCTGGGGCGCCGCGCCGCCGCACAGACTGCTCCACATCGTCCAAGGATGCGTCGCCGGATAGCCCCGCCTCGAAGGACGAACCGGACTAGAGCCGCAGCGCGCAGTCGCTTTGCCGGGCGAAAGCAGCAGCGAAGCGGGGCGCCGCCCTCCGTGACTCCTTTCGCGTGAAAGCAGTAGCGCAACCGCCGTCGCGTCGTTGGCCACGTCCGCTCTCGCTCCCGCCCAGTCGGGCGACTGAAAGGTTGCGTCCACTGCTGGTCGGGTGGGGCATGTCGGAGCACGATTTCTCTCCGTGTTACGCAACGCAAGGAGGAGCCGTGGAGCCGCTCTGCTGGACTGCAATGGTCGTCGCCGATCCCCGGCAACGGTCCCCGGTTATCACGCCGGTCGCTCACCGAGGAACAAGGGGCTGCGTTATCCGGCGGATCCTCCGACGGTGGAGGAGATCGTCAGGGTTATGCGCGCTGCCGGCGAAGGCCCAGTGGCCGATCGGCTGCGCGGCATGATCGTCGTGCTGTGGCGCTCAGGGCTACGTGTCAGCGAAGCGCTCGCCTTGAGCGAGAGCGATCTTGACCCGGGTCGCGGCGCGATCTTGGTGCGCCGCGGCAAAGGCGGCAAGCGCCGCGAAGTCGGCATGGACGCGTGGGGCTGGCAGCAGCTCGAACCGTGGCTGCAAATCCGTGAGCAACTGCGTGTCGGCGCGCTGTTTTGCATCATCAACGGCCCCAACCAAGGCCGGCCATGGACCCAGGACGCGGTCCGCTTCCAGCTGCGGCGAACCGCCGTCGAAGCAGCAGTCAGACGCCGCTTCGCGCCGCACCAGCTCCGCCACGCTCACGCCGTGGAGATGGCTCGCGAAGGCGTCTCGATCGTCGTGATCCAACGCCAACTCGGGCACGCCAACCTCGGCATCACCTCGATCTACCTACAAGGCATCGACAACGCCGAGATCATCGACACCGTCCACCACCGCACAGCACCCGTCATCCCGGCCGCCGCCGGACTCGCCAGGTACGGGTAAGCCAGGCCGCGCTGCGCGGAAAGTCTCCTACTGCGAGCGCGGTGTCGATGGGGGTCCTCTTCGTCGGCCGCTCGATTTGGACTCCTTGGCCTGCGACAATCCAGGTATGGCTTCGCGCTCTAAGCGGATCACTCTCTCAGAGCCGGGGATCGCTGGCTCCTATGAGCTGGTTGAGCGTCGCGCGGATGGGACGCTGCTGCTGCGCCCTGAGCGAGAGCTGCTCTCGGAGGTAATCCGCGACTCCGAGGGGCGCGTGTTTCGCGATGAGGAGTTCGTCGCGCACCTCGAGCGCGTCGCGGCGGCCGCAGACGATCTGCCGCCAGAGAGTTAGCGCCTAGCGCGTGCCGACGTTCGAGGCGCTCGCCAGGTTCAACCGCGAGTTCCGCCGACTCTCCCCGGAGATGCGGCACGCGTTCCTGGCCATGTTGCCTCTCTTCATCACGGCGCTGCGCGAGTCGCCGCCGGCGTTCCCACCCGCGCTGCGTGTGCACCGCGTCCAAGGCCACCCCGGCATCTGGGAGGTCACCTTCGCGCCGGACGGGCGCGCAACATTCGAGTACACGACAGCAGTCCTCGTCGACGAGCCGCACGTGATCTGGCGGCGCATCGGCACCCACGCGATCCTCGCCGAGCCCTAGCGGCGGGCCTACCCGACACCAGCCCCACTGGGCGATAGCGGTAACGAGTGGACGACATCCCCCGGCTCCTGCTGTTCGTTCGTTGGGGGAGCGTGTAGCGCTGCGGATAGCGCTGGCAATCGGGACACGATTGTCCGACAGTCGCGGCCGTACAAGCCGCACAAAGAAGAGCGGAGACGATCGGCGCGCTCGACGAGTACCCGTACCAGTACCCGTACTCGTCGAGGTCGCAACGAAGCTCACCGAGTCCGGATACGACAACGCTCTCGAGTTTCGCATGGGCCTCGACCTCGTCCTCAACGGCCTCGAGCAACTCCGCCACACCGAAACCACGCCCGCCTGAAACCGGAGCATGTCGTTTGGGCGTCGGGGAGCATGACCTGGACTTCGCGAGTAGCCTCCCCGAGCGTGGAGAGCGCACAGGCCGGGGGACGGCAGGGCGGTAGCAACGGGCACACTGGCGTTCGGGAGCGCTACGCCTGGGCCGCGGGAGTTGTGTTCTTCATCGCGCTCGTGGCCGAAATCGTCGCCGCGCTCGGGGTCGGACTGTCCCAGAACGACTCGGCGGCCAAGATCGCCAAAGGTCTTCACGCCCACCAGACGCAACTGACGGTGATCGCGGGCCTTTCCATCGTCTATGCGGTCGCGTTCCTGATCTACCTGAGCGGACTACACAACCTGCTGCGCGGTGAAACCGATCGCGCGCGGGTCCTGGGTTCGCTCGTGCTCGTTGGAGGAGTGCTCTTTGTTGCCCTCCACGCCATCAGCGACATCGGCATCACCGGACTGGTCGCAGCAAAGATCGCCTCCTACGGTGCCCAACACGACCACGGCCTGTCCTACACGCTATACCTGACGACGTTCGCGCTGGAGAGCGTGGGCGATGTCTTCGGCAGCCTCTTTGCTTTCGCAACCGGCGCACTCCTGCTCAACAGCCGTGTCCTGCCACGCTGGCTCGGCTGGGTGTCGATCGTCGTCGGCAGCATGTTCTTCCTTCAGGGCTTCGGCCTCGGCGGCGTCATCGCCTCGTTCGGGCTGATCCTCGACCTCATCGGGTTCGTGCTCCTCCTGATCTTCGTTCTAGGCAGCAGCGTCACCTTGCTCATGCGAACGGGCACCGTGCCCGACACTCCGGGCGAGAGCAAGTAGACACGCAGGTGATTCCAAGCCGCGGCCGAGCGGCCAGGAGTCCCGGTCAGGCGAGGGGCCGTGGAGCAGGCCCGGGCGCGTCCTCGGTCTCAACCCAGCCTGCACAAGGGCGGTTGCCGTAACGGGCGGACGATGTCCGCGGGCTCCTGCAAGTCGTCCGCAGCAGGAGCGCGAGCAGCGTGTGTCAAGACGACTGCCTTCACGCGGCGGCGCACTCTGCCACCTACCTGCGGACTCTGACGATGTAGGCGTCAACACGCGGGTCGGCAGCGTGGGTCACGCTGGATCCACCGTAACTTGGTGATGTCGTTCAGACCACCGAGCGCGCACGTACGTCGGCAGAGCATGTGGCGGCAACCAGCACACCGCCACATGCTCCGCGCTAACGGACTCCGGGGGTCAGTGTTCGACCGCTGGAATGGCGATGGGCGCTGGAATGGTGATGGCCGGAACGGTCTCCGGCTGCTCGCCGATTCGTGCGACGTCGAGGGCGATCAGGCCGAGGTTCGCACCGGCGGCTGCTCCGATGATCGTGGTGATGACCGCCATGAGCCCGGTTGTTGCGTTGAATCCCAGCAGCGCGCCGACGAGGGCGCTTGTCAGCGCGACCCAGATGCCGATCGTCGTGGTCCTGGCCGGCCGGTCGCGGTTGACCCAGGCCCAGTAGGTGCCGAGGCCGATCGGCGTGCCGATGGAGAGAACAGCCATGAGTTCGCTGTCGAGGGGCACTGTCGGCAATGCCGCCAGCACGATGATCAGGCCGGTGAACCATCCGCCGAGGCCGAGCACCAGCAGGTAGACGGAGCGCAGTATCGCGCTCGCCTTGCGCCCGAAGCCGCCGCGCTTGTGCGCCCGGCGCCACATCAGTAGCAGTGACAGGATCATGAGGAGTCCGAAGCCCATCATCGCGCCGAGGATGTCCTTGGCGAACGCGCCTTGGCTTTGGCTTGGGCTGAAGTCGACCTTGTTGTGGGTGTAGAGCGACGTGTCGACCTTGCCGGTGTCGAGGTAGGTGTTGATCAGACGGGTGCCGGCTGCCGGTTCGTAGGGCCAGAAGTCGTCGGAGTGGCCGAGGTCCGAGAGCACGACCTGACGGCCGTTGGCGAGGTGAGGCAGGAGCTCGCGGGCCGCATTCTCGGGCGGCGTTGCGAAGTCGAGGTTGCCGCCGATCAGCAAGGTCGGAATGTTCGAGTTTTGCACGTGGCTGTACTCGTTCTCGTCCGGGTTCGCCGGCCAGGCGTTGACGAGGAGGCCGCCGGCCCAGATCAGGTCGTTGCCGGGAGAACCGATCAGCGATCCACGGCCTGCTCCCGACGCGAAGAAGTGCTTCGCGTAGGTGGCGTCGCTGCGGCTGATCGCCGCCATGTCGCCCCAGACGAACGCGCTCGGAAAGGTGATCTGTGCCATCAGCGACAGGAACCACGCACCGCTTGCGTCGCCCTCGCCGGCGGAGAGGAGTGTGTTGATCGTCAGTGGCGCGGCGATCGGGCCGTCGCCGGCGGAGGTCTCGTCGATCAGGCCGAAGAACGCGGCGGCTTGGAAGTCGCCCTTCTTGATCGGCAGGAACAGCCAGTGACTGGGAACGTGAGCGAACGCGGACTTCACCGACGCGGCGAGATCCGCCGTCCGGCTACGACAGCTCGTCGCCTGGGCGCAGAGCGCGGCATAGCGGCGGATCTGCTCGCCGGTCGTCTTTGCGTCCCAGAGGAAGTTGCCGGGTGGATTGACGCCGATCATCACCGAGCGATGAATGCTCTTCGGGTAGCGCCAGGCATAGATCATCGCGATCCGGGTGCCCGCGCTTTCGCTCACCAGGTCGATCTGGTGGTAGCCCAGCGCGCGGCGGGCCGCCTCGAGGTCGTCGACTTCTTCGGGCATCGAATAGCCGGCGAGATCGACACCGCTTGCCTCGAGCCGCTTCGCGCACGACCGGTACGCCGCGGCGACGGCGCGGTACGACTGCTCGCTGAGGAGGTCAGCCGAGTGCTCCATTGCCGACTCGACTTCCGGGCAATCGAGCCGGACGGAGCCGTCAACGCCGCGGTAGCCGACGAGCACGACGTCGTGGTTGGCGGTGAAACGGCTCGCGTCCGGGAACACCATGTTGGTGATGCCGGGGCCGCCTTGGAGGCGGAAGATCGGGTCACCCGGATGGGCCGAATGGGCACGAATCACTATGACCGGAAGTGCGATCAGGCGCGACTTCGGATCATGGCGGTTCTCGGGCACGACGAGCGTTCCGCAATCCGCGGCCTCGGCGCCCTTTTCGGTGCTGTAGGAACAGCTCTTGAGCGTCAGCTGGCCTGCATGCGCGCCGGCAGGCACGGAAACGGCCGTAGCGCTGCCGGCGAAGTGGACGTAGCCGAGCCCGAGCGTGAGGACGGCGATCAGGGCCAGGCCGATGATCCGGCCACGCCCAAAGCGTTTTGCGACGGTCTTCTTGCCGCTACTGGAGAACGGCTGGTCGTGCTTGTGCATGGCTGGTGCGGTCATCACTGCTCCTCAGGTTGGTGAAAGTTGCCTGGGGATCAGTCTGGGATCGTCGGCTGCGTCTGTCATCGCCCGTAGGGCGTGTCTGCGCTCCTCCTCAGCGCGGATCTTTGCCGCTCGCGCCTCTGTCGTTCGACAGAGGCGCGTCTATGCGCCGGGCGTGACTAGCCCGCTCTCGTACGCCAGGACGACGGCTTGAACGCGGTCGCGTAGCTCGAGCTTGGCGAGCAGGCTGGAGACGTGGGTCTTGATCGTGCCCTCGCTGACGAACAGCTCGCCGGCCAGCTCGGCGTTGCTCTTACCGTGCGCCAGCATCGTCAGCACCTCGCGCTCGCGCTGCGTCAAGGCGTCCAGCCGCGTGCCGAGCTCGGGCCTGACCGGCTGGCGTGCGAACTGCTCGATGATGCGCCGCGTGACCGACGGGGCGAGCAGCGCCTCGCCGGCAGTCACGACGTGCACCGCGTGCAGGAGCTCC
>PKXY01000020.1:0-128 GCA_003132505.1 Solirubrobacterales bacterium | reverse complement strand
CGCCGGGTGCTGGCCGTGGCCTGCTCGCCGTTCGCCGCCTCGCCGACAACCTCGATCTCGGGATCGGACTCCAGGATCATCCGGAAGCCGGCGCGAACCATCGCCTGGTCATCGGCCAGCAGCACACG
>PKXY01000009.1 GCA_003132505.1 Solirubrobacterales bacterium | reverse complement strand
AGGATGCCCTGCTCGGCGAGGCCGCGGACGACGTCGGCCTCCTCGTGGAGCGGCGGCAGCGAGAACCAGCAGAAGTTCGTCTGCGAGTCGGCCGGCGAGAGGCCGAGTGAGCGCAGGCGCTCGCGCATCTCGCCGCGTGCCGCGCCGGCGGCGTCGACGCGNNCCTTGGAGAAGGTGCGCAGCAGCGCGAGGTTCGGGTGCGCGTCGAGCAGCTCCAGCGACGCGTCCGCGTCGTCGAGCGTGTTGAACTCGCAGTAGGCCTCGTCGATCATCACGCAGACCTGGCGCGGGACGGCGTCGATGAATTCGGCGATCCGGGCGAGTTCGATTGCGGTGCTCGTCGGGTTGTTCGGGTTGCAAACGATCACCAGGCGGGTGCGCTCGTTGATCGCCTCGGCCATCGCCGCGAGGTCGTGGCACTCCAGCGCGTCGAGCGGGACGCGGACCGCGCGCGCGCCGGATGCCGCCTCGAGCTGGGGGTAGACGGAGAAGGACGGCCAGGCGTGGACGAGCTCCGTGCCGGGCTCGAGCAGCGCCTGCCCGGTCGCGAGCAGGATGTCGCAGGAGCCGTTGCCGACGGTGATCTGGGCGGTCGGGATGCCGTAGCGCTCCGAGAGGGCCTCCCGCAGCAGGGTGCTCTCGGGGTCCGGGTAGCGGTTGGCGTTCTCGAGCGCGGCGTTGGCGGCGGCGATGATCGCCGGCAGCGGCGGGTAGGGCGACTCGTTGCTCTCGAGGCGCACGAGCGGGCCCGTGTGGGCGTAGCCGACGCCCGCCGGGTAGACCGGGATCCGCTTGACGGCTTGGGTGAACTCAAGGGCCATGGGGCCTAGTGGTCCTTCCTGGAGCGGTCCGCCGGATACGGCGAGTGGCTGGGGCCGGCTGGCAAGGACGCAGGGAGCGGCAAGGCTGGTTGCCTTGACGCGACCGAGGACGCAGTCAGACGGATCCCCCCATTCGGGGACAGGCAGACGCCGCCGTAACGGTGGAGTGTTTCGGGAAGGGCCACTCCTCCTATTGTGCGGCATCGAGATCGGCGCGCAGGCTCTGCGCCTCCCCGAGGTACACATGGCGCGCCGTGTGGTCGGCCGACGCGTAGTAGTGGAGCAGCACCCGGATCACGCTCTGAAGCGAGCCGGGGACGTTGAGCTCGCGCGTGCAGAGCAACGGCACGCGCTCGAAGCCCAGGCGCCGCGCGGCGAGCGCCGGGAATGCAGCGTCGAGGTCGTCTGTGGCGGTGAAGATGCAGCTGACGATCCGCTCGATCTCGAGCTCGTTGCGGGCGATCAGCTCGCCCATCAGCGTTTCGGTCGCGGCGAGGATCGCCTCAGCCGTGTTGGCCTCGACGCTCGTCGCGCCACGCAGGGCGAAGAGCCGCTCGGCGCTCATCGGCGCACCCTACCGCCGCGCCTGCGCGCGGAGCTGGTCGACCTCTGCCTCGCTCAGCAGGCGGTGCGCGCCGCGGGGCAGCTTGCCAAGCGCTAGGGAGCCGAAGCGGATGCGCTCGAGCGCGCTCACGGGGTGGCCGACCGCTTCGCACATGCGCCGCACCTGCCGCTTGCGGCCCTCGTGGATCTCGATCTCGATCACGTTCGCCGCGAGCAGCTTGACCCGGGCGGGCGCCGTGCGTCCGTCGTCGAGGTCGATGCCGCGTTCGAGGGCTGCGATCGCACGGCTCGACACCGGTCCGCGACCGACCGTCGCCCGGTAGGTCTTCGGCACCTCGTAGCGCGGGTGCGTCAGCAGGTTCGCCAGCTCGCCGTCGTTGGTCAGCAGGATCAGGCCCGTGCTCGCCGCGTCGAGCCGCCCGACCGGGTAGAGACGGCGCGTCTCGTGGTCGATCAGCTCGACGACGGTCGACCGCCCGCGGCCCTCGCGCGCGGTCGAGACGACGCCCGCGGGCTTGTTGAGCGCATAGACGACGAGCTCCTCCGGCCCGGCGAGCGGCACGCCGTCGAGCTCGACGCGCTGGGTCGTGATCTCGCGCGCCGGATCGAGCTCGGCCGCGCCGTCGACGCGCACGCGGCCGCCGCGGACGATCTCCGTCGCGGCGCGCCGCGAGGCGACGCCGCAGTGGGCCAGGTACTTGGCGAGGCGCACTGTTGCAACCATAGGCGGGTGGACCTCGATCTGCTGAAGGCAACGCTCGCCGATATCGGCGAGCCCTCCTACCGTGCCGGGCAGGTGTGGGAGTGGCTTGCGCGCGGCGCCGCGTCCTACGTCGAGATGACGAACCTGCCCAGCGGGCTGCGCGCGCAGCTCGAGGAGCGCGTCGCGCTGAGCACGCTCACGCTGGAGCGCGAGGCGCTCGCGCACGACGGCACCGTCAAGGCGCTGCTGCGCACCGGCGACGGACACCCCGTCGAGGCTGTCCTGATGCGCTACCGCGATGGTCGCCGCTCGCTGTGCCTCTCGACGCAGTCCGGCTGCCCGCTGACCTGCAGCTTCTGTGCGACCGGGCGGATGCGCTTCGCGCGCAACCTGACGCGCGACGAGATCGTCGACCAGGCGCTCCACTTCCGCCGACGCTGGGCGATCGATCACGCGGTGTTCATGGGGATGGGCGAGCCGATGATGAACCTCGATGCGGTCCTCGCAGCCTGCGAGTTGCTGCCGGCGCTCGGGATCACCAACCGCCGCACCGCGATCTCAACGGTCGGCTGGATCCCTGGCATCGAGCGCCTGACGGCTTCGGGCGTTCCGGTACGCCTCGCGCTCTCGCTGCACGCAGCCGAGGACTCGCTGCGCAGCCAGCTGATGGCCGTGAACGACCGCTACCCGCTCGCCGACGTGCTCGAAGCCTGCCGTGCGCACTATGCCGCGACGCGGCGCACGGTCTTCATCGAGTACGTGATGCTCGCAGGCGTCAACGACCGCCACGAGCAGGCCCTGGCACTGGCCCGGGTGCTCTCGCCGCGCGAGGCGTTCAAGGTCAACCTGATCCCCTACAACCCGACCGACTCGCTTTACGTCGGCTCCGGGCGCGAGGCGATCGGCTCGTTCCGCGCCGCGCTCGAGAGCCGCGGCGTGCGCGTGACCGTGCGTCTGACGCGCGGACGCGACATCGCGGCGGCCTGCGGGCAGCTCGCAGCGGCTGGCTGACGGAATCGCCTCCGCGGTCATCTACGCACCCTCCCCAGCCACCCTCAGGCAAACGCCCGGGGCATACGTATGCAGTGTACGTCAACCGGGTACCGCGCAACTGACTATCGCGCTCGCTGGACTGGCCCGCGCTGCCTGCCCGGAACCGCCGGAGACGCCCAGCCGGCAGCCAATGCTGTTGAACAGCCACGAAGCCAGACGCTAAGGTGACCTCGCGCGCCTACCATGATTTCCACGCCCGTCGCACCGAGTCCGACCCGCACCGCCAGCGAATGCTTCTTCGCCGACCGTGGGCCACGCGCGCTGACCAGGAGCGGCGCGTGAGCGATCCGTCGAGAACAGCGAAACGGGCCAGGGCGCGCCGGCCACCGACGATGCAGGACGTGGCCGATGCGGCGGGCGTCGCGCAGAGCACGGTTTCGCGAATCCTCAATGACGCGCCGGTCTTGATCCGCGTCTCCGAGGAGACCCGCGAGCGGGTTCGCGCTGTCGCGATCGAGCTCGGCTACCGGCCGCACCCGTTCGCCAGATCGTTGCGTGGCGCGCCGTCGATGCTGCTCGGCGCGGTCGTTCGCGACGTGACCGACCCATTCTTCGCCGGCGCCATCGAGGTGCTCTCAATCGAAGCAAAGGAACGCGGATATTCGGTCGTGCTCGGTCACGCCCGGGCGAAAGCCGACGAGGCTCTCGCACTCACCGCGGTACTCGAGGCTCGCCAGTGCGACGCGATCGTCCTGCTCGGCGACCTGCGCGACCAGCCGCGGCTCGTCGAGGACCTTCGCAAGTCTCAGGTCCGCGTGGTGGCACTGTGGCACGGATCCTCCGAGCGAAGTCACGAGTTCCCCACCGTCAGCGTCGACAACGCAGCGGGCATCCGCGACCTGCTCACTCACCTGACCTTGCTCGGGCACAGGCGGATCGCGTTCGTCGGTCCTGATTCGCTCGGCGACATCCGGGAGCGTCAGGCGGCCTATGAGGCATACCTGCACGCTGCTCGAATCGAGGTACCAGCCGGCTACATCAGACACGTCCCGAACGGCATCGCCGGCGGCGAGCTGGCGTTTTCGGCGCTGCTGGATCTGCCGCAGCGACCAACCGCGATCCTCGCGGCGACGGACATCATTGCGATGGGACTGATCCACGCCGCCTACGAGAGCGGGGTGAGCGTACCCGCAGAGCTCTCGATCGTCGGCTTCGACGACATCGCGATCGCCGCTGCTGCCGTCCCCAGTCTCACGACGGTGAAGATGCCGATGAGCAAGATCGTCTCGGCCGGCGTTGAGCTGGCAGTCGGCGACGGTACGTGGTCCCCGGGCGCCACTCAGGAGCCACCGCGACTGATCTTCAAGCCGAAGCTGATCGTACGTCGCTCGACGGCGGCACCCTCCGGTCGGGGTCCGAAGCGGCCGAGCAGGCGCCCGGACATGCGTGACGACCCGGCGGCGCACGCCGTCAGCGTCGATCCAGGCGGCGATTGACTCTGGCTGCATACGTATGCTTAGATGCGCATGCAATGGCTGGAGGAGGTCCGCAAAGGACACGACCACCGCAAGCGACTAGCAGCGCCTACGCGATCGGGATCGACTTCGGCACCGAATCCGGACGCGTGCTCCTGCTCGACTTGCGCAGCGGCGTCGAAGCCGGCGTCGCGGTCATGCCCTACGCGAGCGGCGTGATCGATCGTGTTCTGCCGGGGACCGGCGAGACGCTGCCGGGCGACTGGGCGCTCCAGGACCCCGACGACTGGCGCGCCGTCGTCTCGGCCGGGGTTCCCGCGGTTCTCGACGCTGCGGGCGTCGCGGGGCGCGATGTGATCGGCATCGGCATCGACTTCACCTGTTGCACCGTTCTCCCGGTCATCGCCGACGGGACGCCGCTCTGCGAGTTGCCGCCGTGGCGCGCGCGTCCGCACGCCTGGCCGAAGCTCTGGAAGCACCACGCGGCGCAAGGTGTCGCCGACCGCCTCAACGAGGTCGCGCGCGAGCGCGACGAGCCGTTCCTCGCCCGCTACGGCGGCAAGATCTCCTCGGAGTGGTACTTCCCGAAGCTGATCGAGCTGTGGCTGGAGGATCGTGAGATCTACGAAGCGTCCAGCGGCTTCATCGAGGCCTGCGACTGGATCGTCTGGCACCTGACCGGACGCGAGCGGCGCGCGGCCTGCTCCGCCGGCTACAAGGCGCTGTGGTCACCGGTGGATGGCCTGCCGCCGACCGAATACTTCACCGCCGCATACCCCGGCTTTGACCAGCCGGCCGAGAAGCTGGGCAGCGAGTTCAGCGCGCTCGGGGAGCGCGCCGGGCTGCTGCGGCCGGAGCTTGCCGCCCAACTCGGCCTCGAGCCCAGCGTCGCAGTCGCCGTCGGCAACGTCGACTCGTTCGTCTCGGTGCCCGGCGCCGGCGTGCTCGAGTCGACGAGCTTCCTGATCGTCATGGGCACCTCGATCTGCGATGTCGTCGTCCATCCGGACGAGATCCTGCTGCCGGGCATCACCGGCGTCGTCAAGGACGGCGTCCTCAGCGGGCTCTACGGCTACGAGGCCGGCCAGGCGGCGGTCGGCGACATGCTCGCGTGGTTCGTCGGACTCGTTGCCGGCGCAGGCGACGGCGAGCGTTACAGCGAGCTCGAGGCGGAGGCCGCGCTCGTCGCACCCGGAGCGAGCGGACTGCTTGCGCTGGACTGGTGGAACGGCAACCGAACGATTCTCGCCGACGCCGATTTGAGCGGCGTGCTGAGCGGTCTCACGCTGCAAACGACGGCTGCCGAGATCTACCGTGCGCTGCTCGAGTCGATCGCTTTCGGCAACCGCCGGATCGTTGACAACTTCGAGGAGCACGGCCTGGCCCTCGACCGGCTGGTTGCCTGTGGTGGGATCGCCGAGAAGAGCCCGCTGACGATGCAGCTGCTCGCCGACACGAGCGGACGCCGCGTGCTCGTGCCGGGCTCGACCGAGATTCCGGCGCGCGGCGCCGCGCTGTTCGGCGCCGTCGCAGCCGGGGCCGAGGCGGGTGGCTTCCCGGACATCATGGCGGCGATCGATGCGCTCGCACCGGGCACAGGGGCGATCTACGAGCCCGAACCGGCGGCAGTCGCTGTCTACGATGAGCTGTATGGGCTCTACCGCCAACTCCACGACACGCTCGGGCGTGACCAGGTGGAGCTTCTGCACGCACTGAAGCGGATTCGCGAGCGCGAAGCTCCCCGCTCGCGTGAGCGCGAGGCGGCCTCGCTGTGAGCGCCATCGATGAAGTCCGCCGCGAGGTGGCTGCAGCGCAGCGCGAGCTGACGCGGGCCGGCCTCGTCACGTGGACCGCCGGCAACGTTTCGGCGCGCGTGGCGGGCGAGGATCTCGTCGCGATCAAGCCGAGCGGGCTCAGAGACGACGAGCTGACGCCGGAGGCTATGGTCGTCGTCGATCTGCACGGCAACGTCGTCGAGGGCGACCTGGCGCCATCGAGCGACACCGCGACCCACCTCTACGTCTACCGCTCACTCGACAGCGTCGGCGCTGTCACGCACACCCACAGCCCCTACGCGACCGCGTGGGCAGCCCAGGGGCTGGCGATCCCCTGCGTGCTCACAGCGATGGCCGACGAGTTCGGCGGCGACATCCCGATCGGCCCGTTCGCGCGGATCGGCGGCGAGGAGATCGGTGTCGCGATCGTCGAGACGCTCGCCGGCAGCCGCTCGCCGGCCGTGCTGATGCGCAATCACGGCGTGTTCACGATCGGCGCCACGGCGCGCGACGCGCTGCAGGCTGCGGTGATGTGCGAGGACGTCGCGCGTACCGTGCTGCTCGCAAGGACGCTGGGCGAGCTGACGCCACTCGATCCGCTGGACATCGACGCACTCCACGACCGCTACCAGAACGTGTATGGGCAGCCGCGCGCTGAAGGTGCGAGCGCAGGAAAGACGCCGTGAGCACCAAGCCGCTCGCCCAGCACGAGATCTGGTTCGTGCCTGGAAGTCACGCGCTCTACGGTGACAGCGCCCTCGCGCAGGTCGACATCGACGCCCGGGAGATAGCCGGCGCGCTCGATCAGGCTGAGGAGATCCCGGTTCGCGTGCTCGCCAAGCCGGTGGTCATCTCCTCAGAAGCGATCCGACGTGTGTGCGCCGAGGCCAACGACGCTGAAGCCTGCGTCGGCGTCGTCGTCTGGATGCACACCTTCTCGCCGGCCAAGACCTGGATCGCGGGGCTGAGCGCGCTCGCGAAGCCGCTGCTTCACCTGCACACGCAGTTCCGCGCGGAGCTGCCGTGGTCGGAGATCGACATGGACTACATGAACCTCCACCAGTCGGCCCACGGCGACCGCGAGTTCGGTTTCATCGCAACGCGCATGGGCCTCGCGCGCAAGACCGTCGTCGGGCACTGGGGCGCGGAGGCGACGCGCCTGCGAATCGGCGCCTGGGCTCGGGCCGCCTGCGGCTGGCGCGAGGCTCAGCAGCTGAGCGTCGCGCGCTTCGGCGACAACATGCGCCATGTAGCCGTCACCGAGGGCGACAAGGTCGCCGCCGAGATGCAGCTCGGCGTCGCGGTCAACGGATACGGCGTCGGCGATCTCGTGGCTGCGGTCAGCGCCGTCAGCGACACGGAGATCGACGCGCTGATCGGCGAGTACGAGGCCGCTTACGAGCTCGTGCCCAGCCTGCGCGCCGACGGCGAGCGGCGCGACTCGCTGCGCGAGGCCGCGCGCATCGAGGGCGGCTTACGAGCCTTCCTGAGCGCGGGCGGCTTCGGCGCCTTCACCGATACGTTCGAGGACCTCCACGGCCTCGCGCAGCTACCCGGCATCGCCGCTCAGCGTCTGATGGCCGACGGTTTCGGCTTCGCGGGCGAGGGCGACTGGAAGACGGCGGCGCTGGTGCGGATCCTCAAGGTGATGGCAACCGGGCTGCCGGGCGGCACATCGTTCATGGAGGACTACACCTACGACCTTTCGAGCGACGAGCCACTGGTGCTCGGAGCGCACATGCTCGAGATCTGCCCGTCGATCGCGGCCGAGCGCCCGCGCTGCGAGATCCATCCGCTCTCAATCGGCGGCCGCGAGGACCCCGTGCGGCTCGTCTTCGACGCCGCGCCGGGTCCGGCGATCGTCGTCGCGATGCTCGATCTCGGCGACCGCTTCCGCCTGCTCGTCAACGAGATCGACACGGTCGTGGCACCGCAGCCACTGCCGAAGCTGCCGGTCGCGCGAGCGCTGTGGAAGCCGAAGCCCGACTTCGAGACCGCCGCCGAGGCATGGCTCGCCGCCGGCGGGCCGCATCACACCGTCTTCAGCGCCGCGCTCGACGCCGAGACGATCACCGACTTCGCGACGATCGCAGGCCTCGAGTGCCTGCTGATCGACGCCGACACGCGGATCCGCGACTTCCGCAACGAGCTGCGCTGGAACCACGCCTACTACCGCCTGGCGCAGGGGTTCTGAGGCGCTACTCGAGAGTCGTGCCGGCGCGGTGCTCGCCGGCGGCGAGCAGGCGGTCGCGGAGCTCGCCCGCCTCGTCGGCGGTGGCGTCCCATTGCGACGGATCGGGCAGATCCTCGAGCGAGCGCAGGTCGAAGACCTTGAGGAAGAGCGAGGTCGTGGTGTAGAGGACGGCGCCGAACTCCGAGCGACCGCTCTCGCTGATCAGGCTGCGGTCGAGCAGCGTCGCGACCGGGGATTCGGCGTTGACGCCGCGGATGCGCGCGATCTCAGGGCGCGAGACGGGCTGCAGGTAGGCGACGATCGCCAGTGTCTCGAGCTGCGCCGGTGTGAGCGCGCTGTGGCGCGTGCGCCCAAGCAGCGCGCGCGCGGCGTCCTCGGCCAGGGGATCGCTTGCCAGCGTGTAGCCGCCGGCGACCTCGCGCAGGAGCAGTCCGCGAGCCCCCGGCGCGAACGTCTGTTGGAGCTCGGCGAGCGCCCCGGCGATGTCCAGGTCGCCGGCGCCGGTCGCCTCGGCGAGCTCCTCGGCGCTCAGCGGGTCGCTCGACAGGAAGAGCAGCGCTTCGAGCGTGCGGGCGAGCTCGCTGCTCACGCGCGTGTTCCCGCGCTGGGGCGGCTCATCGCGCGCACGGTGATCTCGCCGAACGGTTCCGCCTGATCCCAACTCAGCTCGCCGCGCTTGTAGAGCTCGAGCAGCGCGAACACGGTGACCGCGACGGTCATCCGGTCGGCCCCTGAGACCACGTCGTCAAAGCTCAGCTCGACCGCCTGGCGCAGCAGCTGGCGCAGGTGGGAGATCCGCTCGGAGACGCTGACGCGTGCGACGAGGACGTGGCTCAGGTCGAGCTGCGGCGGGCGCACGAGCAGCCCGGCGATCGCTTTGCCAAGGCCTGCCGGGTCCCAGACGCCGGCTGGGGCGTCGTCGAGGTCGGCGCGGCGGAGCTCGAGTGGCAGCGGCGCCTCGCGGTAGCGCACGGCGGGGGCAGCGGCGAGCAACTCGCCGAGGTGCGTCGCGGCGAGGCGGTAGCGGCGCGCCTCGAGCATCCGTGCCAGCAGCTCCTCGGCCGCCTCGTTGGGCTCGAGCTCGAGCAGCTCGTCGATCTCCTCCCCGGGCAGCAGCAGGCGCGACTTCAGCTCGAGCAGCGCCGCGATCAGCACGATGAACTCCGTCGTCGCCTCGAGGTCGAGCTCGCCGCGTGTCTCGAGGTGGTCGATGTAGCCGACGACGACCTCGGCCAGCGAGAGCTCGCGCAGGTCTACCTCCTCGCGCAGGACCAGCGTCAGCAGCAGGTCGAAGGGCCCGCTGAAGACATCCAGGTCGAATTCCAGCTCGGCGACTCCCATCGCCGGAACGCTAGCGCGGAGTGCCGACACCCATCGCGTCGCGAACGTCGGCGAGCGTGGCGGAGGCGATCGCACGGGCCCGCTCGGCGCCGGCGGCGAGCACGGTCTCGAGCGCGGCGCGGTCGGCGTGCAGCTGGTTGTAGCGCTCGCGAACCGGGGCGAGGTACTCGGTCACGGCTGCAGCGACGGCGGCCTTGAAGTCGCCGTAGCCGGCGTTGGCGAACTCGCGCTCGACCTGCTCCGGGGCGACGGCGCGCACGACGGCGAGCACGTCGATCAGATTCGAGATGCCGGGCTTGTCCGGGCCGCGTCGCACACCGCTGCCCGAGTCGGTGACGGCGCGCTTGAACTTGCGCTCGATCTGAGCCGGCTCGTCGAGGACGTAGAGCGTGCCCTCCTCGCTGGCGCTGGTCGTCGACATCTTGCTGGTCGGGTCCTGCAGGTCCATGATGCGAGCGCCGACCTGGGGGATCCGTGCCTCGGGGACGACGAACTGCTCGCCAAAACGCGAGTTGAAGCGGATCGCGATGTCGCGCATCAGCTCGACGTGCTGGCGCTGGTCCTCGCCGACCGGTACCTCGTCGGTCCGGTAGGCGAGCACGTCGGCGGCCATCAGCACCGGATAGAAGAACAGCCCCGCGGTCACGAGCTCGCGCTGCTTCGCCGACTTTTCCTTGAACTGGGTCATCCGCTGGAGGTCGCCGTAGGCCGTCACCGACGTCAGCAGCCAGGCGAGCTCTGTGTGCTCGGGCACGTCGCTCTGGCGGAAGAGGATGCAGCGCGCCGGGTCGAGTCCTGCCGCGATCAGGATCGCGGCGGTGTCGTAGGTCAGCTCGCGCAGCTCCGCCGGGTCGAACGCGACGGTCGTCGCGTGCAGGTCGACGATGGAGTAGATCGCCTCACCGCGTTCCTGCCCCGCGACGTACTGCACGATCCCGCCGATGTAGTTGCCGAGGTGCTTGCGCCCGGTCGGCTGGATGCCAGAGAAGATCCGCATTGGTCCGGAGGCTACCGTGACCGCCTACAGCGGCTGGCGCAGCACGGGCTTCTTCGCGGCGCCGGCCTCGTCGAGCCGGCGGACCGGCGTCGTGTACGGGGCGCCGCGAGCGATCTCGGGGTCCTCGCGGGCTTCGCTGAGGATCGCCGCAACGGCCTCGGCGAACGCGTCGAGCGTCTCCTTGGTTTCGGTCTCGGTCGGCTCGATCAGCAGCGCCTCCTCGACGAGCAAGGGGAAATAGACGGTCGGCGGGTGGTAGCCGTGATCGAGCAGGCGTTTGGCGAGGTCGAGCGTGCGGATCCCGAGCTCGGACTTCATCGGCGCCCCGGTCAGCGCGAACTCGTGCATGCAGATCCGATCGTAGGCCGGCGGCAGCAGCTCGCAGACGCCGAGCTGGCGCAGCCTTGCGAGCAGGTAGTTGGCGTTCAGCACCGCGACCTCGGAGGCATCCCGCAGTCCGCTCGCGCCGAGCGAGCGGATGTAAGCGTAGGCGCGGACGAAGCAGCCGTAGTTCCCCTGAAAGCCGCGCACGCGCCCGATCGACTTCGGCCGGTCGTAGTCGAGGTCGAACTCGCGTCCGGAGCCGTTGCTGCGCTCGCCACCGTGGCGCACGATCACCGGCCGCGGTAGAAACGGCGCGATCCGCTCGGAGACAGCGATCGGGCCGGCGCCGGGACCGCCACCGCCGTGCGGCTGCGTGAACGACTTGTGCAGGTTGAAATGGACAATGTCGAAGCCCATGTCCCCGGGCCTCGATATCCCCATCACCGCGTTCAGGTTCGCGCCGTCGTAGTAGGCGGTCGCGCCGACATCGTGGACGATCCGCACGATCTCCTCGATGTTCGGGTCGAACAGGCCGAGCGTGTTCGGGTTGGTCAGCATCAGGCAGGCGGTGTCCTTGTCGGCCTTCGCCCGAAGGTCGTCGAGGTCGACTCCGCCGTCGGCGTTGGTTCCCACCTTGACGACGTCGTAGCCCGCCATCGTCACCGTGGCCGGGTTGGTGCCGTGCGCCGTGTCGGGCGTCAGGACGGTCCTCCGCGGGTCGCCTCGGTCCTCGTGGTAGGCGCGCGTCAGGAGCACGCCGGCGAGCTCGCCGTGGGAGCCGGCGGATGGCTGGAGCGACACGTAAGGCAGCCCTGCGATCTCGGCGAGCGCGCGCTCGAGATTCCACATCAGCTCGAGCGCACCCTGGGCTCGTTGGGGATCCTGCAGCGGGTGCAGCCGCGCATGACCGGCGAGTCCGGCGACGCGCTCGTGCAGGCGCGGGTTGTGCTTCATCGTGCACGAGCCGAGCGGGTAGAAGCCGGTGTCGAGGTCGAAGTTGCGTCGCGAGATGCGCACGTAGTGGCGCACCAGCTCGGGCTCGGAGACCTCCGGCAGGCGGGCCGGCTCGCGGCGTCGCAGCCGCGGCGGGATCAACTCGTCGAGCGGGCGCTCCGGGACGTCGAGCGGCGGTGGCGAGAACGCGCGCCTACCGGCCTGGCCCTTCTCGAAGATCGTCACGGCACGGTCGCGCTGCATCGCCGTCTCGGTCGGCGTCATCTTGCCTCGCCTCCCCGACGCGGCGCCGGCACGTCACTGCGCTCCGCCGCGACCGCGCGTCCGAGGACGTCGACCAGCAGGTCGATGTCGGCGCGGCTTCGCTGCTCGGTGATCGCCACCAGCAGGCAGTCCGAATACTCGGGGTAGTCGATCCCTAGTGGGTGACCCGGATTGACATGCTCCGCGGCGCAGCGGGCGATCACGCGCCGGACAGCCTCGAGGTCGCCGACGCCGAGCGACACCGCGAACTCGCGGATGACCGGCTGGTCGTGGAGCGCCGCGACACCGTCGAGGGATCCGAGCGCGTCGCGCGCGTAGGCGGTCCGCTGCACGAGCAGCTCGCCGAGCTCGACGAGGCCGTGCCGGCCGAGCCAGGAGAGGTAGACGACGCCGGCGAGCGCGTTCAGCGCCTGCGCGGTGCAGATGTTCGAGGTCGCCTTCTCGCGGCGGATGTGCTGCTCGCGCGTCTGCAACGTGAGTACGAAGCCGCGCCTCCCATCGACATCGACGGTCTCCCCGACGATCCGCCCCGGCATCCGTCGCAGATGCTCGTCGCGAGCGGCAAAGAAGCCGAACGACGGGCCACCGAAGTCGAGCCGGTTGCCGAGCGTCTGGCCCTCGCCGACACAGACGTCGACGCCGAGGCTCCCGGGCGCCTCGAGGATGCCGAGCGTCAGCGGGTCGGCGCTGCAGACGACCAGCGCGCCGTGCTCGCGGGCGGCGGCGACCAGCGGCGCCGGGTCCTCGACGGCGCCGAGGTAGTTCGGCTGCGCGAAGAACACCGCGCTGACGTCGTCGTCGATCGCGTCGCTCCAGGCGGAGAGGTCGGTGACGCCGCCGGCCAGTGGCACCTCGGTGACCGACATCTCGTATCCGGCGCAGAGCGTGGTCAGGGTCTCGCGCGCGTGCGGGTGGACGGCGCGCGAGATCACGAAGCGCTTGCGGGAGTTGCTCAGCTTGGCGAGATAGGCGGCCGCCGCCAGGGCCGAAGGCCCTTCATAAACAGATGCGTTCGAGACGTCCATTCCGGTCAGTTCGCAGATCGCCGTCTGGTACTCGAACATGACCTGCAAGCCGCCCTGGGAGATCTCCGGCTGGTAGGGGGTGTAGGGCGTCAGGAACTCCGAGCGGCCCATCAACATGTCGATCACCGCCGGCACGTAGTGGTCGTACATGCCCGCGCCGAGGAAGGAGACCTCGTCCTCGACCGACGTGTTGCGGGCGGCGAGCTCGCGCAGCTCGGCATAGACCTCGGCTTCGCCGAGGCCCTCCGGCAAATCGAGTGGCGCCGTACGCCTGACCGCTGCGGGGATGCCGGCGAACAGCTCGTCGACGCTTGCCACCCCGATCGCTTCCAGCATCGTGCTGCGGTCGGCGTCGGTGACCGCGGTGTAGCGCGTCATTCCTCGAGCGTTGCGACGTAGGCGTCGCGCGCCAGCAGCCCCCCGGCCTCCCCCGCGTCAGTGATCCGGATCTTCACCATCCAGCCGTCGCCGTAGGGATCCTCGTTGACGAGCTCGGGGTTGTCGGCGAGCCGCTCGTTGACTTCGACGAGCTCTCCCGAGAGCGGCGCGTAGACGTCCGACACGGCCTTGACCGACTCGACCTCGGTGTAGGGCTCATTCTGGGAGAGCTGCGCGCCGATCGCGGGAGCATCGAAGTAGACGATGTCGCCGAGCGCGTCCTGCGCGTGCCAGGTGATGCCGAAGGTCGCAACATCGCCCTCGATCCGCGCCCAGTCGTGCTCGGGGTGGTACAGCAGCTCAGGTGGGTAGGAGGCTTCTGCCACAGCGCTTGCCCATCAGCCTAACGCTCCGCGCGTCACGGGTCACGGGTGCCGGTAAAGCGGGCGTTCGGCGACGACGCCCCGGCGGGCCTTGCCGCGGACGTCAACCTCGAACTCGCTGCCGACCGCACTGCGCTCGCGCGGCAGGTAGACCAGGCCGATTCCGATCTCGAGGCTCGGCGAGAACGTCCCGCTCGTCACGTGCCCACCACCAACGACCGGATCGCCGGCCCGAGCCACGCCGCGCTCGATCAGCTTGAACGGCACCAGCTGCTCTGGCGGCGGATCGCTGCGCGCCGCGCGCACCCCCTCCGCGCCGATGAAGCCGGTGTCCTCCTTGCAGCACCAGCCGAGACCCGCCTCGATCGGCCCGTGGTCACTCGAAAGATCGTTGCCGTAAAGGTGGTAGCAGACCTCCGTGCGCAGCGTGTCGCGGGCCGCCAGCCCCGCCGGACGGGCGCCGCGGCGGACCAGCGCATCCCAGACCGCCGGGGCATCGGCCGGCGCGAGCAGCAGCTCGACGCCATCCTCGCCCGTGTAGCCGGTCCCGCACACGAGCGCCTCGATCCCATCGATCACGCGCTCCTCGACGCGCATCCGCTTGGGTAGCGGAGCGTTGGCGATCGCTTGCACGATCTCGCGCGCGATCGGACCCTGGACGGCGAGCATCGCGTAGTCCTCGGCGCGATTGCGGATCTCGACGTCGTGGGTGCCGCGATGGGCGATGAACCAGCCGAGGTCCTGCTCGTGGTTGGCGGCGTTCGTAACGGTGAGGTAGCGCTCGGGGCCGAGCCGATAGGTGAAGCAGTCGTCGAGTACGCCGCCGTCCTCGCGGCAGAGCACGCTGTACTGCGCGCCGCCGACTTCGACTTTTGCAAGGTCGTTTGACAGCAGTCGCTGGAGCAGCTCGAGCGCTGCCGGCCCACTCGTCTCGATCTCGCCCATATGCGAGACGTCGAAGATGCCGGCGTCGCGGCGCACGGCGTTGTGCTCGGCGATGACCCCCTCATACTGAACGGGCATCTCCCAGCCGGCGAACGGGACCATCCGCGCTCCGAGCGCGACGTGCTTCTCATAGAGCGATGTGTGGCGCAGCGGCGTCGCCGACGCAGGGGCAGCAGCCATTCGCGCAGGCTAGCGCGTCGCTGCTCTTGGCCTATCTCAGCGCAGGAACGGCGGAACGTCGATGTCCTCGTCGCGGATCTCGAGCGAGGAGCGCTGACGATCGCTGACGCGGGGAGGACGGTCGCGGCCTGGCCGCTCGCTTCGCGGCCGCTCGCGCTCGCGCGGGTTGCGCGGCAGCGGATCGATCGACTCGCGCCGGCTGGCGCGGCCGCGGGCCTCTGGCGGTGGTGCGAAGCCGGTACCGATCACCGTCACGGTGACCTCCTCGCCGCGCTGCTCGTCGACGACCGCACCGAAGATGATGTTGGCATCCGGATCGGCCGCCGCCTGGACGATCTCCGCGGCCTCGTCGACCTCGAACAGGCCGAGGTCGCGCGGACCGGTGATGTTGATGATGATCCCGGTCGCGCCCTGGATGTCCTCCTCGATCAGCGGCGAGCTGATCGCCTCCTGAGCGGCGTCGCTCGCGCGACCCTCGCCGACGCCGGTGCCCATTCCCATCATCGCCGTGCCGGCCCCGGTCATGATCGTGCGGACGTCGGCGAAGTCGAGGTTGATCAGGCCGGGCACCGTGACGAGATCGGTGATCCCCTGCACGCCGAAGCGCAGCACGTTGTCGGCGACCTTGAACGCCTCGACCATCGTCGTCTTCTTCTCGACGATCGTGAGCAGTCGCTCGTTAGGGATCACGATCAGCGCGTCGACCTGGTCGCGCAGCCGGCGGATGCCTTCCTCGGCTTGGCGCATGCGATGCGTGCCTTCGAAGTCGAACGGTCGTGTGACGATGCCGATCGTCAGCGCGCCGATCTCCTTCTTCGCGATCTCGGCGATCACGGGGGACGCGCCGGTACCTGTGCCGCCACCCTCGCCCGCCGTGACGAAGACCATGTCCGCGCCCTTCAGCGACTCCTTGAGCTCGTCGCGCGACTCGGACGCGGCGCCAAAGCCGGTCTCCGGATTCGCGCCGGCACCGAGGCCGTGCGTCAACTCGCTGCCGATGTTGATCTTGACGTCGGCGTCGGAGGACTGCAGCGACTGGGCGTCGGTGTTGGTGGCGATGAACTCGACACCACGCAGGCCGGCGTCGACCATTCGGCTGACCGCGTTCGTGCCCGCGCCGCCAACCCCGACGACCTTGATTACAGCTAGGTAGTTACCGCCGTCCATAGAAATAAGAGTCTCGACTGACACAGAAGGGTTTTTAGACGTCGCGGAGACGGCGCCAGAAACCCACGTTATGCAGGGCTCCTTTGCCTGTCAACGCCAAGCGCACGGCGCAAGCATCGTTGCAGATGTTCGAAGTCTCAACTCTAGAGTGATTCATCGACCATGCCAAGTCATCCTGAAGTGGAGCTTGAGGCCTCGGACGAGGCGCCTCCGAGGATCGTTGCGACGCTGGCGGTGCCCTGAGGCGAGGTGCTGAGCTCCTCGGTCGCCGGGTCGCCGATCGCTGCGGCCGGACGAGCGGGCAACGACACGTCGATGTAGCGCGCTCCGCGCGAGCTGGGGTTCGCGAGCACAACGGCGGCTGAATCCCACTTCGCATGGCGCAGCGCGCCGTCGCCGAAGTAGATCAGCGGACCGTGCCGGAGGCGCACCGTCAGGCCCTCGTTGCTCAGGCGTACCTGGTAAACGTGGCTGCGCAGCGGCTCCGGCGCAGCGGCGAGCAGTGCCAGCTCCTCACGCGCCAGCGGGTCGATCACTCGCTCGCCGCGCGGCGCGAAGCTCGAGCGCACCAGCGGCAGGGTCCGCAACGCCGCGAGCCCGGACAGCACGTGGTCGTTGCTCGCCACCGCGACGATCGTCCCGTCGTAGTCGAGCCGCGCCAGGGGCCGTCGCTCGACGACCTCGATCCGCACGCCATGCGGGAACTCGGTGTCGGCGCGCAGGGTCGCGACCGACTGGTAGTCGGCGACCGAGGAGCGCAGGCGCTCGAGCGAGAAGTTGGTGGTCGTCATCTCCCGCGCGGTCAGCTCGAGCGTTGAGGCGATCTGCGGCGCAGCATTGCCGGCGAGGCCGCTGATGGTGACGCTCCGTACCTCGAACAGCGCGAGGTTGCGCAGCAGCCCAAGCCACAAGCCGTAGGTTGCGAGCAGCGCAAGCGCCGCCAAGCCGAGCTTGTAGCGCAGGTACACATTTCGGGGTTCGCGCTCGAGCGCCGAACCCCTACCCGCCGCTGGCCGGCGGCTCCCAGGGAAAGCGGACCTCGCCGAAGGCCTGCACCTCGCGCTCGAGCGCGATTCCCGAGTGCTCGAGCACGCGCTCGCGCGCAAGCGCCATCAGCGACACGATGTCGGCGGTGCTCGCGCTGCCGTCGACGTTCTCGACGAAGTTCGCGTGCTTGGGCGAGAGGCGCGCGCCGCCGACTCTCAGTCCGCTAGCCCCAGCCGCCGCGAGCAGCGCTCCGGCGGTCTTCCCAACGGGGTTTTTGAACGTCGATCCGAACGTCTTGATGCCCTTCGGCTGCGCTGTGTGGCGCCACGCGCGCATCTCGGCGAGCGTCGCCCTGACCGCCGTCGAGGTCGATGGCACGAGCGCGAAACGAGCGGCCGTGACGATCTCATCCGGGCCGAGCGCGGAGCTGCGGTAGGCGAATCCGAGCTGCTGCGGACGCCGGCGCGAGACGCCGTCGACGGTCGCGACGTCGACCCATTCGAGCACCGACGCAAGCGCCCCGCCGTAGGCGTTGGCATTCATCCGCACGGCGCCACCCACGGTGCCCGGGATGTTGACGGCAAACTCGATGCCGGCCAGCCCGAGCGCAGCGGCCCGTGCCGCGATCGTCGGCATCCGCGCGCCGCCTCCGCACTCGAGTGCTCCCGACGAGGCCTCGATCCGCGCGAGCAGGCCCTCGAGACGGACTACGAGGCCGCTGACGCCGGCGTCAGCGACGAGCAGGTTCGAACCCGAGCCGATCACATGGAGCTCATGACCGCCGCGGTGTGCGAATGCGAGCAGCTCGAGAAGGTCGCCGAGCGTCGCGGCGCGGGCGAAGAGCTCCGCCGGACCCCCGGTGCGCACGGTCGTCAGGCGGGCGAGCGGGTGGTTGTGCTCGATCTCAACCATTGCTGTGCACGAGCCGGCGTCCCAGCTCGTCGATGTCGCCCGCTCCCATCACGATCACGAGGTCGCCCGAGCCGAGCAGGTCCCGGAGGACGCGCGCTGCGATGTCACGATCGGGCAGCCAGTAGACGGGCCTGCCTGCTGCCGCGTCGGCCGCGGCCTCGGCGACCATCAGGCCGCTGACGCCGGGGAAGTCGCCGGCCTGCTCGCGCGCCGGGTAGACGTCGAGCACGACGACCGTGTCGGCGGCTGCGAGTGCTGCGCCGAACTCGCGTCGCAGTGCCCGGGTGCGCGAGTAGAGGTGGGGCTGGAAGGCTGCGATCAGCCGCCCGGGGGCGAGCGTACGCGCGGCGGCGAGGGTCGCGGCGATCTCGCTCGGATGATGGGCGTAGTCGTCGTAGACCTCGGCGCCCCCCGCCGTCGCGCCGAGTCGCTCGAAGCGCCGGGCGACGCCACCGAACTCGCCGAGCGCGCCGGCGGCGGCGGCGAGATCGGTGCCGACGAGCGCCGCCACGCTGAGGGCGGCGGCGGCGTTGCGGGCATTGTGCGCGCCGGGAACACGTAACTCCACCGGCACGCCGTCGTGCTCGAAGCGGGAGCCTCCAGCGGTCAGCTCGGGCGTGGCGTCGTATGCCACCACAGGGCCGTCGCGGAGCGCGAGCAGTTCGGGGCGGTTCCAGATCACCGCCTGCGGAGCGTGCGCCAGAAACTCGCGGTAGACCGCTTCGATCTCCGCCAGCGAGCCGAAGCGGTCGTGGTGGTCCAGCTCGGCGTTCAACAGTACGGCGATCTCCACGTCGAGCGACAGCAGCGAGCGGTCGGACTCGTCGGCCTCGACGATGAGCCACTCGCCGCTGCCCCACTCGCCGCCGGGGCCGCCACCGGGCAGCGCGCCACCGATCAGGTAGCCGGGATCGAGTCCTCCGCCGCGAAGCGCGGCCGCGATCATCGCGGTCGTGGTGGTCTTGCCGTGCGCGCCGGCGACGGCGATCGTGCGCCGCAGCACGCTCAGCTCGCCCAGGAGCTCGGCGCGCGTCATCACACGCAGGCCGCGCTCGGCGGCGGCAAGCCGCTCGACGTTGTCGGCGGCGATTGCGCTCGAGAAAACGACGACGACGTCATCAGCCGAAGGAATGTTCTCGGCCCGATGCCCGATCAGCGGCTCGAGCACGCCGTCGGCGAAGAGGGCCTGCGCAAATGGCGAGTCGCTGCGATCGGAGCCCGTGACGCTCGCGCCGAGCTGGTGTGCAGCGCGCGCGTAGGCGCTCATCCCAGCCCCCCCGACGCCGACGAAGTGAAGCCGCCGGCCGCTCCAGGCCGGCGCCGCCGAAGCGCTCATCGGTGCGCCACCGCGAGCACCTCGGCGGCGATCGCCGGCGCGGCATCGGGGCGCGCCAGCGCGAGTGACGCCCGCGCCATGGCGGCGAGCCGCGCCGGGTCGGCGATCAGGCGACCGACCTCGCTCGCGAGGCGCGGCCCGCTGAGCTCGCGATCCTCGAGCAGGATCGCCGCGCCGGCATCGACCATCCATCCTGCGTTCGTCGTCTGGTGGTCGGCGGTCGCATGCGGGTAGGGCACGAGAATCGCGGGCCGGCCGTGCGCGGCGATCTCGAAGATCGAGCCTCCGGCACGCGCGACGACGAGATCGCAGGCGGCGAGAGCGGTCTCGAACTGGTCGGGTGCGAGGTACTCGTGCAGCTCGTACCCCGGGGCGTGCGAACGGGTGCGGAACGCCGGCCAGTCGCGGCGACCGGTGACGTGCAGCACGCGAAAGCGGGCGCCGTCGAGACCGGCCAGCGCCGCCTCGTTGATCGAGCGCGCACCGAGTGAGCCGCCGAACACGAGCACCATCAGCTCGTCGTCGCGCAGCGCGTGCTGCCGGCGCGCGGCGGCGCGGTCGCTGCGCGGTGGTGCCACTGCGCGTCCGGTCACGAGGTAGCGCGGATCGTCGCGACCGGCGATCGGGAACGCAAGGCAGACACGGCGTGCGAGCGGCGCGAGCAGGCGATTGCTGAGACCGAGCTGGCTGTCCGCTTCGCAGAGCACCAGCGGCAGGCGCAGCGCAACCGCGGCGAGGCCGACCGGAGCGGCGACGTAGCCCCCGGCACCGAGCACTGCAGTGGCGTCGTGAGCCCGCAGCAGCGCGCGAGCGCGAGCCGTGGCAATCCCGGAGCGCGCGAGCGCCGCCGAGGCTTTCAGGGGATTGCGGCGATCGAGCCCGCGAACGTCGATCTGCTCCAGCTCGTAGCCCGCGGCGAGGACGAGGTCGCGCTCGGCGCGGACGCCGCCGATGAAGAAGACGCTAGCTTGCTTCGCCGTAAGCGCGTCGGCGATCGCCAGCGCCGGCATCACGTGCCCGGCCGTTCCGCCGGCTGCGATCGCGATCCGTGGCACTGCGCCCATCCTCGGATCGTCGCGGGTTTCGCGCCCGCGTGCGCTCCACGATCCGCAGGCCGGCCGCGTTCTGACGCGACACGGCGAGCAGTATGCCCATTCCGCTGAGCATCACCAGCAGGCTCGACGAGCCGTAGGAGACGAACGGAAGCGGCACGCCGGTGAGCGGCGCGATGCTGAGAACGGCGAACACGTTGAGGATCGCCTGCACCGCGATCAGCGACGTCACGCCCGCAGCGAGCAGCATCGAATAGGGATCGAGCGCGGCCTTGGCGGTGCGCAGCCCGGCATAGATGACCATGCCGTAAAGGAAGAGCACGCCGCAGATCCCGACGACTCCGAGCTCTTCGCCGATCACCGCCAGGATGAAGTCGGTCGAGCCGTTCGGCAGGTAGAGATCCTTGGTCACGCCGCCACCGGGCCCGCGACCGAGCAGACCCCCGGAGCCGATCGCGATCTGCCCCCAGACCGCCTGGTAGCCGGAGCCGTTCGCGTGCGCCCAGGGGTCGATGAACGAGGTCAGGCGCGCGACCGCGTAGGGCTGGACGGCGGCGAACATCAACACGAGACCGACCAGCGCGGCGGCGCCGATGAAGAGCAAGCGCAGCGGCACGCCGGCCGCGAAGACCATCGACGTCAGCGAGAAGGCGATCACGAGCGTGGTGCCGAGGTCGGGCTGCGTGACGACAAGCAGCCCCGCCGCGCAGGCGACGATGATCAGCCGCTTGAGCGCGACGCGCAGCCGCTCCGGGTTTGTCGCGCGGCCCGCCAGCACCTGGGCGCTGTAGAGCACGAGCGCGAGCTTCATCAGCTCCGAGGGCTCGAACTTCAACGGCCCGGCGCCGATCCAGCGCTGCGCGCCGTTGGTGGCGTGACCGAGGCCGGGCAGCTTGACAGCGATCAGCAGGAAGAAGGCGAGCCCGAGCAGTGGACCTGTCAGCGCCCGCAGAACGGACACGCCGCGGCGCGCAACCAACTCCATCGCGGCAAGGCCGACCGCAGACCAGACGGCGAAGCTGACGAGCTCACCGGTGCCGCTGCCGCCGCTTCCAACGAGCAGTGAAGGGGCCGAGGCGCTGTAGACCATCACCGCGCCGAGGGCGAGCAGGCAGAGCGTCGCGGTCAGCAGCATCGAGTGCTCGACGGGCATACGGTGGGCGCGCCGCGCGCGCGAGCGACGGGCCGTCGCAGCAGGAGCAGCCGAGATCGCGGACATCTCGGTCCTGCTTCGACGTGGCTGCTGCTAGCCCTGCCCTCTCACCAGCGCCCTAAACGCGTCCCCTCGCGCTTCGAAATCCGTGAACTGGTCGAAGCTCGCGCAGGCCGGGCTGAGCAGGACGACCATGCCCGGCGAGCTGGCGGCTCGCGCAAGCTCGACCGCGCGCTCGAGCGTTCCCGCGTGGGTCAGGGGAAGGCCTGCGATCGCTGACGCGATCTGCTCCGCGTCCTCGCCGATCAGGTAGCTGTGCGCGACCTGCTCGGCGACCGCGTCGCGCAGCGGGCCGAAATCCTGGCTCTTGCCCTGGCCACCGAGGATCAAGAGCACGCTGCCGGCTTCGAAAGCGTCGAGTGCCACGAGCGTGCTGGCGACGTTCGTCGCCTTGGCGTCGTTGACGTAGAGCACCCCGTCGATCGTCGCAACCTGCTCGAGGCGATGCGCGACGCCCTTGAAGGTCGCGAGCGCAGCGCGGACCGCCTCGATCGCAACTCCGCGGGCCAGCGTGGCCGCAGCCGCGGCCATCGAGTTGGCGAGCGGCCCGCGCACGCCGAGGGCAGCGCCGTCGATGAGCTCCTGGTCGTGCCAGTGAAGCGTGCCCCCCTTGAGGCGAAGCGCGCACTGCTCCGTGCGGCCGAAGAGCACGTGCTCGGCGCTGCCCGGAATCGTCAGCGGCTCGTCGGGAACGCCGGGGCGCATCGTCCCCGGATCCACGAGCGCCTCGGGCAGCACGGCGATCGAGCCCGCCCCCTGGTTGGCGAAGATCCGCAGCTTCGCCTCGCGATAGCGGTCGATCGTGTGATGACGGTCGAGGTGGTCCTCGGTCAGGTTCAGCAGGACGGCCACCTCGGGCGCGAACTCGAGCGTGTCCTCGAGCTGAAACGACGAGGCCTCGCAAACGATCGTCGTCCCCGGAGCGAGCGCGGCGAGCGTCAGCTCGCAGAGCGCCCGGCCGACGTTCCCCGCAACCTCGACCGGCAGCCCCGCCGCCCGATGGATCGCGGCGACGAGCTCGGTGGTCGTGGTCTTCCCGTTCGTCCCAGTCACGGCGATGAACGGCGCTGCCAGCATCCGCCAGCCGAGCTCGAGCTCCCCGATCACGTTGATGCCGCGCTCGAGAGCAGCGGCGATGACCGGCGCCTCACGTGGCACCCCGGGACTTTTCACGACGCAGCGCACCCGCTCGAGCAACTCGAGCCCGTCGCCACCCGTGTGGATCTCGACGCCCCGCTCGCCGAGTTGGGCCGCCGCCGCGGGAGCCACGCGGTCGAGCCCGATCACCTGCTCCGATGCGGAACGCAGCGCTAGCGACGCGGCGCTCCCCGACCGCGCGAGGCCGACGACGAGATATGGACCGCCTGGAAGCTCGGGCCTCACCAGATTGGGTGCTGGCTGATCGCGAAGCCGAGCGCGACGCCAACGGCGGCGATGACTTGAAAGCGCTCGATGTTCTTCGTCTCCGACCATCCCTTCAGCGCGGCGTGGTGGTGAATCGGCGCCTTGATCGAGTGCTGGTAGATCACGAAGCCGATCGCAGCGGCAACCGCGGCGATGATCCAGAAGCGCAGGATGATCTTCGTCTCCGACCAGCCCTTGAGCTCGAAATGGTGATGGATCGGCGCCATCATGAAGACGCGCTTGCGGAAGGCCTGGAAGGAGATCACCTGGATCGCCACCGAGAGCGCCTCGAGCACGAAGATCCCGCCGATCAGCAACAGAAGGATCTCGGTATGGGTCATCACCGCGAGACCGGCGATCGCGCCGCCGAGGCCAAGCGAGCCGGTGTCGCCCATGAAGATCGTCGCCGGGAAGGCGTTGAACCAGAGGAAACCGACGGAGACGCCAAGCAGGCAGCTCGCGAACAGCGCGAGGTCCTGGTCGCCGCGCGTGATCGAGGTGATCAGCACGTAGGCGAGGAGAACGATCGCGGTGCAGCCCGCGGCCAGGCCGTCGAGCCCGTCGGTCAAGTTGACGCCGCTGGTCGTGCCAGCGACGACCAGGTAGATCAGGAGCGGATAGAAGTCGCCGAGCTGGATGCTGTCGTGGTGAAAGTAGAGCTGGAGGTTTGAGCCCAGGCCGACCTTGTGCACCGCGATCCACCACAGCCCGACCGAGATCACCGCGAGAGCGATCAGCTTCGTGCGCGCACGCAGGCCGAGCGAGCGCTGGCGGACGATCTTCATGTAGTCGTCGATGAAGCCGAGCAGCGCGCAGGCGATCGTCGCGAGGAACACGCCGACCGCATTCCAGCTGAAGCTCGTCAGCACGAGGAACGGCGCGGCCAGGGCCGCGAACATGATGATCCCGCCCATTGTCGGCGTGCCGGACTTGACGAGGTGTGCCTGCGGTCCGTCGTCGCGCACCTGCTGGCCGAAGGAGCGGCGGCGCAGGAACTCGATGAACTTCGGGCTGAGGAAGATGCAGATCAGCAGCGAGGCCGTGCCGCCGATCAGGACGCGGGCGAGCTGTGTGCCGGAGGTCACGGCATTCACGCGCCGGCCCGCAGGAGGGCGAGGCGGCGCGCGACGACCTCGAGCCCGACAGCGCGCGAGCCCTTGACGAGAACCACGTCGCCGCGCCCGAGCAGCGGCGCTAGCACGCCGGCGGCCTCCCAGGCGTCGACGACATGGAAATGGTCTCCGCCAACGAAGGTCTCAGCCGCGAGCAGCGCCAGCGCACCCACCGTTACTAGGACCAGGACGCGCGCGTTGGTCGCCTGGTCACCCAGCTCGCGATGGTAGGCGTCCGCGTCGCCGCCGAGCTCGAGCATGTCGCCGAGAACCGCCAGCCGCCGCATCGCGGAGCTGTCGGCACCGAGGGCTTCGAGAGCGGCGCGCATCGACATCGGGTTGGCGTTGTAGCAGTCGTTGATGATCGTCACCCCGCCGGCGAGCTCGATGCGCTCGCCGCGGAGCGCTGAGAACTCGACCTCGAGCCGCTCCGGGACGGCGGCGCCAAGGGCGCGCGCGGCACCGATCGCTGCGCACAGGTCGCTCAGCAGATGATCTTGGCGGAAACCCGGCTCGATCACGCTCCGCTCACCGAAGGCATCGATCTCGACGCCCTCCGGGCCGGCGCTCGAAACGCTGACGTCGCCGCCGGCGCCGAAGCGAACGATCGCGGTGCGCTCTGGCAGGTAGGCGTCGAGCAGCGGCTCATCGACGGGGATCACGGCGGTGCCCTCCTCGGGCAGGGAAGCCAGTAGCTCGGCCTTGGCGGCGGCGATCGCCTCGAGCGAGCCGAGCCGTGCCAGGTGAGCCGGACCGATGTTGACGATCACGCCGACGTCCGGCTCGCAGATCGCAGCGAGCTGCGCGATCTCGCCGGATCCGCGCATCGCAAGCTCGAGGACCAGCACCTCGGTGCCGACCTCAGCGCCGAGGATCGCGAGCGGCAGGCCGATCTCGGTGTTGTAGTTGTCGGGGCTCGCGACCGTGGTGCGCTGCCCACCGAGGATCGCCGCGAGGATGTCCTTCGTCGAGGTCTTCCCCGTCGAGCCGGTTACGGCGACCACCTTGGCGGCGAGCTCCACCCGCCAAGCGTGCGCGAGCGACTGCAGCGCAGTCAGGGTGTCCTCTGCTTCGAGGATCGCTCCGCCAGCGACGCGATAGCCGTAGTGCGGGCCGACCAGCACGCCCCACGCACCGGCCTCGAGCGCCCGCTGCGCGAAACGACCGCCATCGTCGTGCTCGCCGCGCAGGCCGACGAACAGATCTCCAGGCTGCGTCGTGCGGGAATCGATCACCACACGCGAGGGACCGCCAGCGCCTGATCCGTCGCTGACCAACCGGGCGCCGGCTGCTCCTGCGATGCGAGCGGCATCCCAGTCCTTCACTGGGCGTGCGCGGCCGCGGGACGGAGCTGCTCGCGGGCAACGGCCGCGTCATCGAACGGGATCTTCTTGCCGTCGGCGAACTCCTGCCCCTGCTCGTGGCCTTTGCCGGCGATCACGACCACGTCGCCGCTGCGCGCAAGCGAGATGGCGTGAGCGATCGCCGCGCGCCGCTCGACGATCGCCTCAACCGTGTGCTGGCCTCCGGACGGGGCCCCGGCGAGGATCTCCTCGATGATCGCGGCCGGATCCTCCGAGCGCGGATTGTCGGAGGTCACGACGCTGATGTCGGCCAGCTGCGAGCTGATCCACCCCATCTGCCTACGCTTGCCGCGGTCGCGGTCACCGCCACAGCCGAAAACGCAGATCAGGCGGCCCTCGGTCAAGGCGCGGGCCGCGCGCAGCACGTTGTCGAGCGAGTCCGGCGTGTGCGCGTAGTCGATCAGAACAGCGAACGGCTGCCCCTCGTTGAGCGCCTGGAAGCGGCCCGGCGCGGGAGTGGCCGCGGCTAGAGCCTCGGCGATCTCCTCCAGCGGAACGCCGAGCTCATGGGTGACCGCGACTGCGGCGAGGGCATTGGCGACGTTGAAGGCGCCGGGCAGGCGCGTCGCGACGCTGAGCTCGCCGTCGGGTGCCAACACGGTGAACTGCGCCCCGGCAATGCCCGACCGCAGCTCGCTCGCGCGGTATGCGGCTGGGGCGTCGATCGCGTAGCTGACGGCCTCCGGGGCCTCGTCGAGCAGGCGGCGGCCGTAGGGGTCGTCGGCGTTGACGACGGCGATCGCGGGAGCCGACTCGAAGAGGACGCGCTTGGCGGCGAAGTAGGCCTCCATGTCTGGATGAAAGTCGAGGTGGTCCTGCGTCAGGTTCGTGAACACCGCCGCGGCGAAGTGAATCGCGTCAGCGCGGTGCAGCGCGAGCGCGTGCGAGGAGACCTCCATCGCGCAGGCGCGGTCGCCCGCGTCGCGCATCGCTGCGAAGCTCGCCTGCAGGTCGATCGCCTCGGGCGTCGTGTGAATCACCTCTCCGTCGAGGCCGCCGATCACGGACTTGACCGTTCCGAGCAGCGCGCATTGCTCGCCGGACGCCTGGAGGATCTGGCGCGTCAGAAAGGCTGTCGTCGTCTTGCCGTTCGTTCCGGTGATCCCGATGACGCGCAGCACGCCGCTTGGATCGCCGAAGAAGCGCGCGGCCAGCGGGGCCATCGCCTCACGTACCGAGGCCACCCTCAACTCGGGCACGCCGAGTGACAGCGCTCGCTCGACGACCAGCGCGCTTGCACCGCGGCGAACAGCCTCGGCAGCGTGCTCGTGTCCGTCGCTGCGAGCGCCGGTGACACAGAAGAACAGCGTCCCGGGGCCGACCGCACGGCTGTCGTAGGCGAGCGCCGTGATCTCTACTGGCGCGCCGCCTTGGCTCAGCTCCGAGAGCAGCATAACGGCGGAGTTTAGGCCGCGGTGCAGATCAGCTCGGCGGGATCTTCAGGTAGCGCAGTGCCCATTCCATGATCTGCTGCCAGGCGTGCGCCGGCGCGTCGGTGCCGTAGATCGCGCCGTCACGCGGCTGATCGACGACCACCTCGACCTCGATCCGGGGATGCCGGACGGGGCCGAAACCGACGAACGAGGCGACGTACTTCGTGCTCGAGTACTTGCCGTCAACCGCGATGTTCGCGGTGCCGGTCTTGCCGGCGAGCGTGTAGCCGGGGATCGAGATCTCCGACGCGGTGCCGCCCGGCTCGAGCACGCTTTCGAGGATCGTGCGCATCTCGGCCGCCACGGTCGGGCTGAGGATGCGCCTCCCGGCGGGCTCGCGCTGGCGTACGCCGCCGATCGACTCGACGACGTGTGGCGCGCGCAGGATGCCGCCGTTGGCGATCGCGCCATAGGCGTCGGCGATCTGGATCGGCGTCACCGATTCGCCCTGACCGAACGGCAGGTTGCCCATCGAGAAGTTGTTGTAGTCGGCGAGTGCGGGAACGATGCCCTGTTCCTCGCCCGGAAGGTCGATGCCCGTCTGAGCACCGAAGCCGAACCGCTTCACCCAGTAGGCGAAACGCTGGGCGCCGAGTTTCTGACCGATCTCGACAGCGCCGATGTTGCTCGACTGGGCGACGATCCCGGTCGTCGTCAGCGTCTCATCGGGATGCGGCGATGAGTCGTGGATGATGCGGGTGTCGAACGCGAGCTGCGAAGGGATCTTGAACAGCGTGTCCGGGTTGATCAGGCCGTCCGAGATGGCGCCGCCGACTGCGACGATCTTGAACGTCGAGCCCGGCTCGTAGTTGAGCTGGATCGCGCTGTCTTGCCAGTTTGCGCCGGTGCCGGGGTGGTTGGGGTTCGCGCTCGGCCAGTTCGCGAGCGCGAGCACCGCGCCGGTCTGAGGGTTCATCGCGATCGCCGTCGCGCTCACCGGGTCGTACTGCTTTGCGACTCCGGCGAGCACCGACTCGGCCTCCTGCTGGAGCGCGGCGTCGAGCGTGAGGCGTACGTCCTGGCCCTGCACTGCCTGGCGCGTGACGTTGACGGCGATCGGCGTGCCGTTCTCCGCGTAGACAGTGCTGGTCTGGCCGTTCTGGCCGGCCAGCTGGCGGTTGAGCTGCTGCTCGATGCCGCCGGCGCCGGCGCCGCTGAGATGGACGGCGCCGAGGACCTGCCCGGCGAGCGAGGCGAACGGATAGTCGCGGTAGTTGTCGGTCGTCAGCCTGACGCCTGTGATCTGGAGCGCTGCGATGCGCTGGGCGCGCGCAGCCGGTAGCTGCCGCGCGAGGTACTGGAAGCCGCGCTGGGAGGTCAGCTTCGCCGCCAGCGCGGAGACGCTTTCTCCGATCAGCGGGGCGAGCTGCACCGCCGCACGTTCCGGGTCACTCACCTCGTAGGCCGAGATGTCGTCCCCGGGCTCGGTCAAGGCGAGGGCATCGCCGTTGCGGTCCAAGATCGCTCCACGCAGTGGTGTGACGGTGCCCGAGACGACCTGGTGGTTCTGGGCCACCGCGCTCAGGCGCGAGGCCTGCAGCGTTCCCAGATCGGCCGCGCGCAGAGCCGCGAGCGCAAGCAGTCCCGCGAACAGGACGAAGAGCATGCGGACTCGCCGTTGCGCGAGCGCCATTTCGCTACCCGCTCGGGGCCGTCGAGCCACCGCCCGCGCCGACGGTGGTTGTGGTGCCCGGCGCAGCTGGAGCAGCCGAGACGCTTCCGCCCGGACTGGTCGTCGACGCCGTCGTGTTCGAAGAGGCGCTCACGGTCGTGCCGGTGCTCGGCGCCGCGGTGCTGCCGGCGGACGTCGAGCTCGCGGTACTCGTCGTGTCGGTGGTTACGGTTGGCTCGATCGGAGCGGTGAGGCTGGCGGCCGCCGGCGTGAACAGCGGCGCCGTGGGCAGCGTGATCGAGGCCGCTGCCCGAGCCGCGTCAGCGGCGCGGTAGCGGAGGTAGACAACGTTGCCGGCCGGCGGGTAGACCATGCCGAGCGACGCCGCCTCGGAAGCCACGTCGCGACCCGGCTCGGCTTGCGCAATCGTCGTCTCGGCGGCTTCATTGACCTGCGTCAGGTGCTGGATCTGGTTTGCAGAGTGCGCGATGCTCGCACCAAGCCGCAGGATCGCCACCTGCATCGCGACGATGCCGAGCAGCGCGAAGGCGACGAGCGCGATCCAGACGCGCCCGCGGATCAAACGGTCGAGGAAGGGAGCGTCGAGCAGCCGCGCGGCGGGGCCCGATTGGCGCGGCAGGGCGTGCGGCGCCGCGCGTTGATGCCGCGCAGGACCGGAGACGCGCCGCGGCGCAACCGGCTGGCGCAGTGGGACTGGCGCCGGTGCGGCTGCCGAGCGAGAGCGTGCGGCTGCCGCGGCGGGCGGTGTCATGCGCTCCCCTCGAGCTTCCGCGCGCTGCGCATCCGCGCGCTCGCCGCGCGTGGGTTGGACTGCAGCTCGGCGGCGCCGGGGAAGGTCGCACGGCGGCGCGGCAGGTCAGCCTCGGGCGCACGGCCGCAGACGCAGACCGGCAGGTCGGGCGGGCACGTGCAGCCACTCGCCCGCGCGGCGAGGAACTGCTTGACGCGGCGATCCTCCAGTGAGTGGAAGGAGATCGCCGCCAGCCGCCCACCGGGAGCGAGGATCTCCCAAGCGAGCGGCAGCGCCGCGTCGAGCTGACCGAGCTCGTCGTTGACGGCGATCCTGATGGCCTGGAACACGCGCTTCGCCGGATGACCGGCGGCAAAGCGGGCCGGCGTGGGAATCGCGCCGGTGATCACCTCGACGAGCTCCAACGTCGAGTCGATCGGGCGCGTTGTGCGGACCATCGCGATCGCTCGCGCGATCTGGCGCGCGTAGCGCTCCTCGCCGTAGTCGCGGAATATCTGCGCGAGCCGGCGCTCCTCCCAGTCGTTCACGACGGCTACCGCCGACAGGGCCTGGTTTCTGTCCATTCGCATGTCGAGCGGCGCGTCATAGGTGTAGGAGAAGCCGCGCTCCCAGGCGTCGATCTGCATCGAGGAGGCGCCGAGATCGAAGTAGACAGCGTCGGCCTCGACGCCCTCGTCGCGCAGCTGCCGCAGGCCGTCGACGAAGCTCGCGGCGATGAAGCGCGTCGTCGCGCTGACCTCGCGCGCCAACTCGGCGAAACGCTCGCCGGCGGTCTGGTCGCGATCGATGCCGATCAACGTCCCCCCCGCTCCGATGCGCTCGGCGACGAGCCGCGCGTGACCGCCGCCGCCGGCAGTGCAGTCGACCACGATCTCGCCCGGCTGCGGATCGAGCGCATCGATCAGCTCGCCGGCGAGCACGGGCACGTGCGTGATAGTCATGTCAAGCAGTGTTGCCAAGTGCCGGCCTGATCTCTTTGACTGCCGCGGTGAGCTCCTCGTTCACGGCCTTCCAGGTGTCGCGCGCCCACACCTCGAGCCGGTTCGTGACGCCGTTGACGACGACATCGCGCTCGATGCCGGCCTGCGCGAGCATGCGCGGCGGAACGATCACGCGCCCGGCAGCGTCGAGCTCGCCATCGTGCGCATTGGCGCCGTAGAAGCGGGCCAGCGCCTCGCGCTCCTCCGACAGCGGGTGGCAGCTCTCGAGCAGGTTCGCGACGTAGGCGTCGAATACCGGAGTACACCAGATCGAGATGCAGTCGCTGACGTCGCGCATACGGGCGAGCGTTACGCCGTCGGAGAACGGACCGCGGAACTTGACCGGAATCGTGAGCCGGTTCTTTGCGTCCAGTGTGAATTCGAACGATCCGCGAAATGCCACGCGCGCTGCCCACCTTCGAAGAAGTCGAACCGGGCTGGAAGGGGCGGGAGGAGCCCCTCCAGCCAGGTTCGCTGGGGCGAGCATGCCCCATTCTTCCCCACTTGTCAACACTTGAATTGCCTACTGCCCCACCAGCGGCCACTTTGCTCACCGAACCGTGCGCCCGGCGCGCGTTTTTCCGGGCTGCTCTCTAATCTCCAGCCCACGATGAGCGCTGCCACCGGGGGACGCGTCGTGCTCGACCTGGTGAGGCGGCAGCGGTGAACGCTCTTTGCGCGCGGACCGCACGCCGTTGCGGCCCGCTCGTTGGGAGCTGCGCCGTCGCGGCAACGCTCGCAGCGTGTGGTGGCTCCTCCTCGTCTGCCAATTCGAGCGCGCAGGGGGCTGATCCAGCGAGCGCGGTGCCGGCGTCGGCGCTGGCCTACGTCCAAGCAGATGTGCGCCCGAGCGGATCGCTGGCGCAGAGCATCGACGCCGCGTCCAAGCGCCTGCTCGGAATCAGCGATCCAGGCCCCAAGCTGGATGCACTGATCGACAAGTCAATGGTCAGCGGCGCCAGCTACGAGACGGATATCAGGCCGTGGCTCGGCCAACAGGCAGCCGTCGCAGTGCTCGGCGGCACGACGACGGCACACCCCGAGTACGCCGTTATCGTCGACCAGACTGACGCCGCCAAGGCGAAGTCGGCGACCAAGAACCCGGCCCTGTTCGCGAGCGGCGCCGGGACCGCCGACACGCTCGCGCAGGCGAGCTACCGCGGCGTCGGCTACACCGAGGACGTCACCTCCAAGAGCGACGTCGGCGTCGTCGGCGACTACGTCGTGCTCACAAACGACGCCGCTGCGTTCGACGCGATCGTCGACACCGAGAAGGGCGCGGCTTCACTCGCCGCCAGCAGCGGTTACAAGCAAGCGGTCAGCGGCGAGCTGAGCGGCGCCGACGGCGTCGCCTACGTACCGCTGCTACGCCTGATCGATGCGCTGATCCCGGCAACGAGCACAGAGAGCCCGACGGCTGCGGCGATCCTGCAACAGATCCGCACGCGCTATGCGAACGCGATCCTCTCGGGGTCGGCCCGGTTCGATGCGAACGGCGCCGCGCTCGACTTCGCCGAGAGCGGCGCCGGAACGTCCAGCTCGAACGGCGAGACGAATCCGATCGGAACGCTCCCCGGCGGATCGTGGCTGGCGATCGGCCTGACGAACGTCGGCCCCACCCTGGGCAAGCTCTTCTCGGAGCTTGGGCAACTCGGCAGCACGGGCGGCCTGGGCAGCTTCACATCGTCACTGGGGGAGATCCAGCGGGTCACCGGCGTCAACGTCGGGGGCGACCTGAGCTCGATCACCACCGCCAGCTTCTTTGCGAAGGGCTCGAACCTCGGCACGCTGGAGGCGGCGCTCGTGCTCGGCGTCAAGGATCCGAGCCAGGCGCCGACCATCGTTTCGCAGCTCGGACGACTCGCCGCTTTGATCGCGAGCTCGGATCGCGCGTTCTCGGTCGGCTCGCTCAGCCAGGCGAACATCCAGAGCGGCTTCACGATCAACGCGGCGAGCCTGCCGTTCACCTTCGACGTAGCGGCCGGCGGCGGGCGGATCGTCGTCGCCCTTGGAACCACTTCATTGAACGACGCGCTCGCGAGCACCGGGCGCTTGAGCGCCAGCTCGAGCTTCGGCACGGCGGCTTCGCTGCTCGGCAGCGGGATTCAGCCCGATCTGATCGTCGAGCTTCCCGGCATCGCCGAGCTGCTCAAGAACCTCAATGTCGCCGGCAGCGCCTCCACCGCCAAGGTCCTCCCCTACCTCCAGCGCCTCGGCACAGTCGCGCTCGGCAGCGGCACGACGAGCGGCGAGCGGCACATCCGGATCGTCGTCAGCGGGAGCTGATCCGCGACCAAGCCGCGGCTGAAAAAAAGCGTGCACACCAAGTGCCCGTGCAGGAAAGCGACATATGATCTCGACGGGCCTGGTGGGCTCGTGGACCATGGATACGGCGCGGCGAGGAAACTACAACTCCGGCGAGGACTTCGTCCTCGAGTACGGAGAGTTGCGCTTCACGTTCAACGAGGACGACTTCGGTGAGCGTTGCGAGCAGGCGGCGCTGCGCCTCGGGTTTGTCTCCGACCGTCTCGACGGCGGTGAGCTCGAGGATCTCGTGAACCTCGCCGTCAACGGCGAGATCCAGGATCCGGCGTCGGCACTCGGTGAGCACGTGCGTGACTGCTGGTTTGAGCTGATCGGACCAGCCGAGCAGTCGCTGGTCCACTGGCTGCGGCGGCTCGTCTTCCGTGGCGCCTGGCTTGACCAGCGCGTGCGCGAGGGCGAACTCGACATCGCCTTCGACGACCTCACAAACAGCTTCTCCTACGTGCAGCCGGAACGTGGTGGCGAGCCGATCGAGCTCACCTGCGAGCCGTCCTGGGATAAGGTCGCCTACCGCCCTTAGGGTCGGCCGCTCAGGCGGCCGCCTCCGAGTCCGCCTGAACGACCTTCGCGCTCGCGCGCGGCTTGCGTGGCGCACGCGGCTTCGCCGGGGCGCGCTTCGGCTTGACTTCGGCAAGTAGCTCGGAGCGCAGGGTGCCGCTCGCGGTCTCGTCGAGCGCCGCGCCTGTCAGCAGCGCGATCAACGTCGTCTCGCCGCCGAGCGGCTCGCGCGCGGTCGCGATAACGGTCAGCGAGCCGGCGTCTCGCAGGTTGCGCGCCGAGGCGAGCGTGCGCCGTGCCGCCGAGTCGCTGAGCCCGTCGAGGGTGTCGATCAACAGCACGGCCCGGCCGCCGCGAACGGCGACGCGTCGTCCCCGCTCGACCGCCTGCTCGACGGCGGCGTCCTGAGCGTCGCGCGCCGCGGCGAAGGTGCTGCCGGTGCCGCTGAAGTACGGGAGCACGCGGTACTCGCTGAGCTCCTCCGGGCGGACGCCGAGCGCGACCAACTCGACCTCGTAGCCGTCCAGTGACGCGAGCGCCGCCGCCAGCTTGCCGAGCACGAGCGTCTTGCCCGAGCGCGCGGGGCCGCTGATCACGACGCGCGAGCCGCCACCGAACGGTGCGACCCGCTCGATCTGAGCGAGCAGCACGTCACCCGCTCCGAGCGCCAGCCGCTCCGCCGGCCAGTCGACCTCGATGTCCTCGACCCGCGTTCCGCGCACCGCCTCGTCGGCCGGCACGCCGTTGATCGTGTCGATCCTGATCAGCGACGGGTGGCGCTCGGAGCGGCGCGGCGGGCGAACCGGGCCCGAGACGCGATCACCCGCGACCAGCTCGCAGCGGCGCGCCTGCGCCGCCGAGATGTAGACGTCGCCATCGCTGTCGCTTGCGCCGTCGGGCCGTACGAAGCCGGAGCCGTTTGCGAGCAGTTCCACGAGGCCCTCGACGCTGCGCGGCGGAGCCTCGACCGGTGGCGCTGCGACGAAGCGCCCGCTCGCGGGCGCTTCGTCGCCCGGATCTGAATCGCGCGTGCGTCCGCGACGTCGCCGCGGCGGACGATCGCCACGACTCGCGGTCTCCTCGGCGCGTGGCGCCGCCGGTGGGCTGCCGCCCTGGCGCTCGAGGATCGTCTCCACGAGCTCGCCCTTGCGTAGACGGCGAAAGCCGTCGATCGCGAGCGTTGAGGCGAGAGCGTGGAGGTCGGCCAGCGGGCTCGCCTCGAGGTCCTCGGTGGTGATAATCGACATGCTGCTCCCTTCGGATGGGTGGCAGGCGTCCAGCGGCGTTGGCGTCAGCCGCCGGCACCCCTCGCGGCCGCGCAGTCGCGCGGCGCACAATTCAGCTTACGCGCTCACTCGGCGCCTCCGCGCGCAGCTCTTCCGGCAGCATCGCTTGCGCGGGCAGGTCCAGTTCCCCGCGCAGGGCGCGCCGAACAGCGATGAAGTCAGCCGCCGCGGCGACATCGTGGACGCGGAATATCTGCGCGCCGGCGTCGAGCCCGTGGGCGAGTGCTGCCAGCGTGCCGGCAGCGCGCTGACGCGGGGAGCGTCCCGTGAGCGCTCCGATGAAGTCCTTGCGCGACAGCGCCATCAGCACCGGGCGGCCGAGATCGTGGAGCCGCGACACGCCGCGCAGGAGCTCGATCGTCTGTGCCGGCGTCTTGGCGAAGTCGGGCCCGGGATCCACGATCACCGCCTCCTCGCGCAGCCCGCGCGCACGCGCCACGGCGATCCGCTCGGCAAGGAACGAGAGCACGTCCGCGAGCACGTCCTCGTAGAGGCCGGGATCCTGGAGGCGCTGCTTGGGCGCCGCGCGCGTGTGCATCACGACCAGCGCCGCACCACCCTCGGCGCAGACCTCTGCCAGATCAGGATCGCGGAGCCCGCTGACGTCATTGACGATCACGGCGCCGGCCCCTATCGCCGCGGCGGCCACAGCCGGCTTGTAGGTGTCGACCGACACCAGCGCGCCGAGCTCGCCGGCGACGCGCTCGACCAGCGGCACGACCCGGCGGATCTCCTCGTCGACCGCGACCGGCGGCAGGTTCGTCCGTCCCGACTCGCCGCCGACGTCGATCACGTCGGCCCCGGCGGCGAGCAGCTCCGCAGCGAGCGCGACGCGCGCCTCGAGCGTCGCGTACACGCCACCGTCGGAGAAGCTGTCAGGGCTCGCGTTGACGATCCCCATCAGCCACGGGCGCCGAGACAGCTCGTGGCGTCGTCCCCCCGCTTCGAGCGTGACGCTCACGCGGCTCGAGCGTGCGTGGCGGCGTCAAAGCGCTCTTTCGCAGGCGCTTCCAGCTCATCCGGGCGGTCGGTCACGGTCCCTCAGTCTCGCAGGCCGCCCGGCCGTCCGGGGCCGCGAGCTGCCCTCGCCGCCGCGCGATTCACCGGTACCCGCGGTCGCTGTGTGCGGCGAACTACTGATCAGCCCCGGAGAGCATCTCCCGACACTCAGGTAGGCGCGCCCGCGCCAAAAGGACGAGGAGTCCCCTGACTCGATGAAGCAGCCCGAGCCCCCACCGCGATCTGAGTCGGAGCCTCGCGGCCCGCTTGGTCCCGCGCAAGCGCAGGGCGTCCGGAAAGCGCTCGCGCAGCTACGCGAGGACGCGACACGACAGCGCCGGCTCCGCTGGCCGCTGGCGACGGCTGTGTTGATCGCGCTCGTAGGGATCGTGGGGTTTGCGATCGCCGCGCACGACGTCGCGCAGCGCGACGCCCACGCAGCGCGCATCGCGTTCAAGGGATCGTCATCTGACATCGCGGACACACTGAAGCTCGACCTCCAGCACGAGGCGGATCTCGAGCTCTCAGCAAACGCCTTCGTCGTCGACCACAAGAGCGCCAGCATCGCGCAGTTCGCTGCGTGGGGGCGTGCACTCCAGATCGCCACTCGCTACCCCGAGCTGACGGGAATCTCCTGGATCGCGCTCGTGCCCGCGGCGAAGCTCTCGTCGTTCGCAGCGCTTGCCGGCGAGCAGGCCGCCGAGCCAGGGACGAGCTTCGCTGTGATTCCCGCCGGGAAGCGAGCGTACTACTGCCTCAGCAGGATGGCGCTCGGCGTGGGCGCCAGGCCCACCGCCGCCACGCCTTACGACTTCTGCGCCGCCTCAACGCTGTTCGCGACCCGCGACTCCGGTCGCCTGCTGGTCTCCGCGATCGACCTCCAGGGCGCGAGCGACATGGGTCTCGCGAGCCCGATCTATCGCGGTGGTGGCGTGCCGGCCACGATCGCCGCACGTCAACGCAACTTCCTCGGATGGACTGCCGTCGGTGTGGAGCCAGCTGTGCTGCTCGCCGTGGCGCTCTTCCATCACCCCGACACGGAGCTCGTGCTGCGCCGCAGCAGCGCTGCGCCGACGCTCGCGTTCACGTTCGGCAAGGCTCCGCGAGCGGCGCAGTCCACGACGATCAACCTGCGCGACGGCGCGACGCTCGAGATCTTTGGCCCCCGCGTCGACGACGGGATCGTCGCCGACTCGGGCGCACTCCTCCTGCTGAGCGGCGGCGTCGCGCTCAGCATGCTCATCGCCTTACTCGTCCTCGTCCTGGGAACCGGGCGGGCACGCGCGATGCGCCTCGTGACAGCGAAGACGCGCGAGCTCGCCGACGAGGCGCGGCTCAGCGCGGAAACTCGCGACGATGCGGTCGAGGCGTCCAACGCGAAGTCAGTGTTTGTGGCGACGATCAGCCACGAGCTGCGCACGCCGCTGTCCGGCGTGATCGGCACGACGGAGCTGCTGCTCGAGACGCAGCTCGACCTCGAGCAGCAGGAGTACGCCGAGATCGTGCGCTCTTCCAGCGAGGGCCTGCTGCTCGTTATCAACGACATCCTCGACTACTCGAAGATCGAGGCCGGCAAGCTGGAGCTCGACCCGACGGGCTTCGCACCCTCCGAGCTGATCGCGGAGTGCTGCGCGCTCTTGCTTCCCCTGGCAGGCGGTAAAGGCATTGAGCTGACGGTCGAGACGGATCCAAGCTTTCCGGGCTGGGCTTACGGCGACGCGGCGCGGCTGCGACAGGTCCTGATCAACCTGCTCTCGAACGCGGTCAAGTTCACCGCCAAGGGCCATGTCACCGTCCACGCCGCTGCCAGCCCAACCAGCGACGACAAGAGCCTGCTGCGCATCGAGGTCACGGACTCCGGCATCGGCATCGACGAGGCGACCCTCGCCCGGCTCTTCCAGCCGTTCACCCAGGGCGACAACTCAACCGCGCGAAAGTACGGCGGTACCGGCCTCGGTCTCACCATCTCGGCCCGGCTGATCGAGCTGATGGGCGGAACGCTCGCCGCCAGCAGCACGCCTGGCGAGGGCAGCACGTTCTGGTTCGAGGTCACGCTGCCGATCGCCAGTCAGGCCGACCAGAGCGTCGAGAAGCCCGTCGCGTTCAGTGCGCTCGGCGTGCGCGACGCAGCGGGCAACCTGACGGACGCCGCGCCGCTCGTGCTCGTGGCCGAGGACAACCCGGTCAACCAGATGCTCGCCGCGCGGCTGCTCGACAAGTGCGGCTACCGCTCCGAGGTCGTCGCCGACGGCAACCAGGCCCTCAAAGCGGTCGAGAACACGCGCTACGCCGCGATCCTGATGGACTGCCAGATGCCCGAGATGGACGGGTATACGGCGACGCGAGTCATTCGCGACCGTGAGGACGGAGGCCGGCGCGTGCCGATCATCGCGACGACCGCACACTCGATGAGCGGCGACCGTGCGGCCTGCATCGCCGCCGGGATGGACAACTACATCTCGAAGCCGATCCGCGCGATCGAGCTACGCGAGATACTCGAGCAGGCGATCGGATCGTCCGCCGCCGCTGGCGCCGCAGCGTCCTGAGCGCGGCGTTCGTCACACGGCAGCGAGCTCGGCTGTGATCGATCCGACCGCGGCCTTCGCGTCGCCGAACAGCATCGACGTGTTCGGCTTGTAGTAGAGCTCGTTCTCGATGCCGGCGAAACCGGGATTCATCGAGCGCTTGATGACGACGACCGAGTGTGCGTTCTCGACCTCGAGGATCGGCATCCCGAAGATCGGCGAACCGGGGTTTGTCTTCGCCGCCGGGTTGGTGACGTCGTTGGCACCGATCACGAGCGCGACGTCGGTGCGCGAGAACTCGGGGTTGATGTCGTCCATCTCCTTGAGCTGCTCGTAGGGCACATCCGCTTCGGCAAGCAGGACATTCATATGGCCGGGCATCCGCCCGGCAACGGGATGGATCGCGTACTCGACCTCGACGCCGCGGGCCTCGAGCGCCTTGGCGAGCTCGCGCACGGCGTGCTGGGCCTGGGCGACCGCCATGCCGTAGCCCGGCACGACGACGACCAGTCGCGCATAGGCGAGCTGGATCGCGACGTCAGCCGCGCTGACCGAGCGGACGACGCCGGCATGCTCGCCGGCGCCGCTGGCGCCCGCGACCTGGCCACCGCCGCCGAAGCCGCCGGCGATGATCGCCGGGATCGAGCGGTTCATCGCGACCGCCATGAGGTTCGTCAGGATCGAGCCTGAGGCGCCGACGATCATTCCCGCGACGATCAGCGCCGGGTTGTTCAGCGCGACGCCGGTCGCCGCCGCCGACAGCCCGGTGAACGCGTTCAGCATCGAGATCACGACCGGCATGTCGGCGCCGCCGATCGGCAGCACGACGAAGTTGCCGAGCACGGCGGCGCAGAGCAGCATGCCGATGAACTCGGCCTGCGAGTGCGAGCCATTGGCGACGAGCGCCGCGAGCAGGATCGCGCCGGCCAAGAGCAGCGCGTTGACGACCTGCTGCGGGCGACCGAGCGTGATCGGCCGGCCGGGAAGCAGCTCCTGCAGCTTGCCGAAGGCGATGTTCGAGCCCCAGAAGGAGACCGAGCCGACGATCGCCGCGAACAGGGTGAAGACCGCGACGTACAGCGGCCGCCCGACGAAGCCATCGGAATTGCGGAACTCGGCCCAGGCGATCAGGAAGACCGCACCGCCGCCGACGCCGTTGAAGAGCGCGACCATCTGCGGCATCGCCGTCATCCGCACGCGGCGCGCGGCCGGCACGCCGACGGCCGCGCCGATCACGATGCCGATCGCGATCAGAACCCAATTACCCTCGCCCTGGTGCAGCAGCGTCGCGACGATCGCGATCGCCATGCCGACGGCGGCGATCCGGTTGCCGCGGACCGCGGTCCGCGGGCCCGTCAGACCAGACAGGCCGTAGATGAAGAGGCCGAACGCGACGATGTAGAGGACGTCGAGGAAGTTCGCGTTGTGGATGAAGGACGTTGATTTCGCTGTCGCGAAAGTCAACGACGAAGTGGTGACGTACTGGGTGGCGGCCGCGCAGATCTGGACCGGCCCGGCAATGTGCACACCGCGGCGGCCCAGCAGGAACATGACGTGCATGAACTCGCGGTGGCGGTAGAACAACTGGCGCAGGATCGCGTGGCAGTGCGCCGTCAGCTTGACCGGGACGCCGACGACGTTCACTTCTCCTCACCGTCCTTCGCGGGCGGCTCGGGCTTGCGTTTGAACATCTCGAGCATGCGGTCGGTGACGAGGAAACCGCCGACGATGTTGATCGTGCCGAAGGCGATCGCGATGACGAGGATGACCTTGTTGAAGGCCGAGTTGCCCGACAGGCCGATCACGAGCAGGCCGCCGAGCAGGACGATGCCGTGGATCGCGTTGGTGCCGCTCATCAGCGGCGTGTGCAGCGTGTTCGGCACCTTCGAGATCACGGCGAAGCCGACGAAGCCGGCGAGCACGAGGATCGTGAGGTTGGTGAGGAGCATCAGCGTGAGCCTTCCACGAGGGCTTTTGCGCCCGCGTTGACGATCTCGCCGTCGCGCGTGATGCAGGCGCCGGCGATGATTTCGTCGTCGAAGTCGAGCTTCAGCGCGCCCTCCTCGTCGAGCATCAGCTCGAGCAGCGCTTGGACGTTGCGCGCGTAGAGCTGCGAGGCGTGCTCGGGCATCGCCGCCGGCAGGTTGAGCGGCGAGGCGATCGTCACGTCGTGCTCGACAGTCGTCTCGCCGGGCGTCGTCAGCTCGCAGTTGCCGCCCGTCTCGCCTGCGAGGTCGATGATCACCGAGCCCGGTTTCATGCCTTCGACGGCTTCGGCGGTGACCAGCTTCGGCGCCGGCCGCCCCGGCACGAGCGCGGTCGTGATGACGACGTCGAAGCCCTTGATCGCGTCGGTCAGAGCCTGCTGCTGCGCGGCCTTCTCTTGATCGGTCAGCTCGCGCGCGTAGCCGCCCTCCCCCGCCGCCTCGATCCCGAGATCGAGCCAGTTCGCACCGAGCGAGCGCACCTGCTCGGCGACCTCGGGCCGCACGTCATAGCCGGTCGTCTGCGCCCCGAGCCGGCGCGCCGTCGCAAGCGCCTGGAGGCCCGCGACGCCGGCGCCGAGGACGAGCACTTTCGCCGGCGGGATCGTGCCGGCGGCGGTCATCAGCATCGGAAAGAACCGGCCGAGATGCTCCGCGCCGAGCAGCGCCGCGCGGTAGCCCGCGACGTTGCTCTGCGAGGACAGCGCATCCATCGCCTGGGCGCGCGAGATGCGCGGTATCGCCTCCATCGCAAACGCCGTCACCCCCGCCTTAGCGAGAGCCTGCGTCGACTCCGCGTTCGAAAGCGGCGCCAGGAACGCGATCAGCACACCGCCCGCCTTCAGCTGTGCAACCTCCTCACTGCTCGGCGGCGCGACCTTCGCAACCACCGGCGCCGCCCACACCTCAGCCGCGCCCGCGACACTCGCGCCCGCCTGCTCATACAGGGCGTCGGGGATCATCGCGCCGGCGCCGGCGCCGGCTTCGACGACCACCTCGACGCCATGCCCGCTGAGACGGCGCACCACCTCAGGGACAAGCGCCACTCGACGCTCCCCCTCGGCCGTCTCCTTCGGCACACCGACCAGCATCGACGGGAACCTTATTGCTCAGAACGTGCCGTCGGCTCAGGCGCCGGCCACGCAGGCCACGCCAAAGACCGCAAACCAGGCGATTGCGGAGAGGTAAAAGGCGCGCTCGATCGCGCCGAAGCGCGCGCGCAGCGCCGGCACGCCGCGCCCAAGCGCCATCGCAAGCAGGCACACGAGCATCGCCCAGCCGAGCGCGGTCGAGACCGCCGCGAGCGAGCGCCAGTGCATGCCGTGGGAGAGGGCGCTGCCGAGTCTGAATGCGGCGATCGTCGCGGCCCCGAACGCCGCGATCGCGAGAAGCCCGTGGCGGCCTCCTGTCGTGGTCCTCGGCGTTCCGGGCGCGTCCATCGGAAACCAGCTGATCAGCGCGCGGGCGATCGCAAGGACGATCAGCAGCGCGATCACGAGGCGCAGGTGCCCGTTGCCCCGCAGCGCACGGTGCAGGCCGAGCGCCAGCGCCAGGGCTGCGAGTGCGAACGCGATCGTCGCGACACGGTAGCCGGCCCGAAACGGCGTGATCCCGTACTGGCTGACGGCGTTGCGAACCGGCGAGAGACCGGTCGGCGCGAGGTGAAGGTAGCCAAGGCTCGCGATGACTGTGCCAAGCGCCACGAGCGCGATCACTCCGGCGAGCGTCGTCACGATCGGCAACCTAACGGCTAGTCTCAGACAGCGCTTAGCCGAGGCTTGGGACGAATTTATGCTCGGGATTCACGATTGGACCGGCAGCGCTGGCAAAGATCGATGGCCATGGCACGGATCGGGCTTCCCAAAACCAGGAGAGGTGTCATGGCGGCGATCGGCGCCGTCATCGTCGCGGTGGCGATCGGCGGCTTCGCGTTCATCTACTTCGTCCTGTTCCCGACCTCCTCGCCGCCGGCGTTCTCGCTCGGCTCGAAGCACCACGCGGTATCTGTCGGATCAGGCAGCGGTCTCGTCGGGAGCTGGACGATCGCGCCCGGATCACGCGCCGGCTACCGCGTGCGCGAGAAGCTTGCGTTCCTGCCGGCGCTCGACGACGCGGTCGGGCGCACCTCGCAGATCAGCGGCGGCGCGACGTTCACCAAGTCGGCCGCCAGCCTCACCGTGACTGCGGCCTCGTTCGTCATCAACGTCTACTCGCTCAAGAGCAACGAGTCGATGCGCGACGCGCACATCCACACGATCGGTATCCAGAGCGCGACCTACCCGAAGGCGTCGTTCCGGCTGACACGCGATCTGACGCTGCCCACGGCAGCGCTGAGCGGGAAAGTCGTCGACGTCAAGGTGACCGGTGACGTCAACATGCACGGCACGACACGGTTGCTGACGATCCCTGTCGAGCTGCGCCTCTCGCCCTCCGAGATCCAAGCCGTCGGCTCGCTCACCTTCCCATGGGGCCTGTTCAACATGACCGCGCCGAGCGTCGGCGGCTTCGTCAACGTGGAGAACACGGCCACGATGGAGTTCGACCTCAACCTCGCGCGCTCGTAGAACCGCTCTCAAGATGAGCGTGCGCCCGGGGGCGTTCAGGACTCGGCTGGCGACGCACGTGCCGGATCCGCACCTGCAAATCTTTTGAAGCGGTTCCTAGCTGGTCCCGCGGCTCAGCTGATCGGCAGCGGCCGACCGGCCAGCGCGGCGAGCGCTTGCGAGGTGACCCAGACCGGCGTCTGCGATTGACCCGCGGCGTAGTCGACCGCGCCGGAGCTTGTGGTGAGACGCTCGAGGTAGCCATCGCCTGAGGGCGTCGCACCGGCCGCGATGAGCGCTTGCACAGCCCACGCCGTCGACTGGGCGTTCGAGCTGCCGCCCGGCTCCTCGGGGAATCCGCCGTCGCCGTTGTGCGCACGCTCGATGTAGCCGACGGCGCGCGCGATCACGCCCTTCGCGGCGCCCGCCGCGGCCAGCGCCTCGACGGCGGCGGCGGTGTCATCGACGTCGCTGTCGCTGCCGCGCTGCGCGAAGCCGAAGCCGCCGTCCGTGTTCTGTTGGCGCGCGAGCCAGGCGCCGGCCGCCCCGACCCGTCGCGCTGCGGCCGCGCGAAGCGCCAGGATGGCGAACGCGGTCAGGTTCGTCTGCCCGGAGAGCGAGCCGTCACGCGACTGGTCGCGCTCGAGCTCGACGAGGAGCTCGCCGGGCGGCGCGTGCGCCGCCCGCAGCGCGAGGATCGTCCGTTCGAGATCCCCGGCGCCCTGCAGCTGGCCTGGGTGGTCCTCGATCCAGGCCACCGGCGTGTGCCCGTCCCGAGCGACGTCCCGCGGATCGACACCGGCGCCTGCCAGCCCGATCACAGCCCAGGCCGTGAAGAGCTGCGACGATGGCTGGCCAACACCACTCCCCCACCCCCCATCGCGATTTTGCGCCAGGCGCAGGTATCCGATCTCGGCACGGATCACGCGACTCGGCGTCGCGGCGCGCGCAACCGCCCCGCCACCACCAATCCCCCCGGAAACCGCGAGGAAGACGAGCGAAGCGAGTCCGACGAAGCGCACATCAAGCCGCAGCCGGTAGCGCTGCAGCGCCCGCACGAGCGCCGGGCCGAACGCGAGGCAGAAGACGAAGTTGCCGATCGCCTGGGTCAGGTTGAACGGGAACGCCTCACCTTCGATGAAGAGGTACTGCGCGAGCGTGTGCTCGCCGCTGTAGCCGACCCAGGTGTAGAAGTCGAGGACGAAGCCGTAGCCGAAGCCCGCGGCGGCGCAGATCGCTGCCAGTACGACGCGCGGGATCCGCCAGCCCGGTCGCGCCAGTGCGGCGCCGCCGATGCCGCAGAGGCCCCAGGCGAGCATCTGCCACGGCGTCCAGGGGCCCTGGCCGAAGAACAGGTTCGAGGCGAGCGCCGTGATGGCGCCGACCGCGAAACCGGGCGCGGCGCCGAGCGCGAAGCCCGCGATCAGCACGATGTCGGTCGTCGGCTTGACGTCTGGGAGCGGCGCGAACGCAATCCGCCCGAGCGTCGCAAGCGCCGCGAGCGTGGCGACGAGCGCGACCGTCCGGGAACTCGGCCGCGAGCGCTCATACCAGGCGAAGCAGCCGATCAACGCTAGGCCGAGGAGCGTGAAAGAAGCGAGCTGCCAGCTCACCGAAGCGCCCCGGCGGCCTCATCGGCGCGAATCACCGCGACGCCCTGCTCCGCCGTCAGCGCGCCGCCGTGACCGCCGAGGATCCGCGCCGTCTCGGTCGCGAAGTACCAGCCGCCCGAGAGGATCTCCGCCGGCGGCGCATCGGCGATAACGCGCCCATCCGCCATCAGGATCGCGCGCGTCGCAAAGCTCGCCGCGAACTCCGGGTCGTGGGTCGCGACGATCACCGCAGCGCCGCCAGCGGCGCGTTCGCGCAGCAGCGCCGCCAGCTCGGCCTTCGCCTGGCGGTCCATCCCCCGCGTCGGCTCATCGAGGCAGAGCACGCTGGCCTCGTCGCCGCCAACGATCGCCAGCGCGAGCCGCTGGCGCTCGCCACCGGAGAGGTCGCGCGGGTGCCGGCCGATCAGCTGCGCGAGGCCGGCTGAGACCAGCTCCGCCCGCGGCAGCTCGTCGCCGACGTCGTCGTGGATCAGGTAGGAGCCGGGGTTTTGGAGGAGCAGTGCGATGTGGCCGCTGTTACTGACCTTCCCTCGGGTCGGGGTGAGGAGGCCCGCGGCGTGGCGCAGCAGCGTCGACTTGCCGGCGCCGTTACGTCCGAGCAGCGCCAGGACCTCGCCGGGCGCGAGCTCGAAGGAGACGCCGGCGAGGATCGCGCGGCCTGCAGGCAGCTCGTGCCAGACGCGCTCGAATCGCAGCGCCGGCTGGGAAGCGTCGCGGCGCCGGCGGCGGCGGGGCGGTTGCGCAAACGAGGGCTCGGCCGGGGGTGGCAGCAGGCCGTGCGCGCGGAGCGTCGCGCGGGCGGCCTTGACTCCTGCCGGCGGCGGTTCGAGGCCGAATGACGCGAGGAGCCGCGCCCCTGGGGTCTCGAGCGACGGCGCCGCGTCGTGGGCCCAGTCGAGGAACGCGCTCGGCGACGCGTCGCAGACCACCCGGCCACGCTCGAGCGCAATCACGCGATCGGCGGCGGCGAGGCAGCGCTCGAGTCGATGCTCGGCGAGCAGGATCGTCGTCCCCCACTCCTCGTTGAGGCGGCGCAGCAGTCCTAGCAGCTCATCGCCTGCGACCGGGTCGAGCTGCGAGGTCGGCTCATCGAGGCAGAGCAGCCGCGGACGGCCCGCCAGAGCAGCCCCCAACGCGACGCGCTGCAGCTCGCCGCCGGAAAGCGTCGCGGTCTGGCGCTCTAGCAGCGCCTCGATCCCGAGCGCGAGCGCCACCTCCTCGACCCCGCGCGCCACCGCAACGGCGTCGTGGCCGCGGTTCTCCAGCGGGAACGCAAGCTCAGCGCGGACGCTCGCCATCAGCACCTGCGTCTCGGGGTCCTGGAACAGCGTCCCGACGTGCTCGGCAAGCTGCGCCGGCCCGGCCTCACGCAGGTCAGCGCCACAGACCTCCGCTCGTCCCGAGAACGTGCCGCCATGAAAATGCGGCACGACCCCCGCCGCAATCCCCAGGAGCGTCGACTTGCCCGAAGCTGACAGTCCCGCAAGCACCACCAGCTCGCCCTCGCCAACGCTCAAGCTGACGCGGTCAAGCGCCGCCAGGGTCGCCTCCGGATAGCGATACGTCACCTCCTCGAGCTCAAACACACTCACCGCTCGATCCCCCGCCGCTCCAAGAACGGCAACACGGCCAGCACCACAAACCCCGCGGCCACCAAGAGCTGCGTCACCCCAAACCGCCCAACCACTGTCGGGTAGAACCGAAACGCAGCCAGATGCAAAGCCGAAACCGAGCACGCGAGCACCGCAATCAAGCCGCCCGCACAGCCAAACGCCACGTCATGCCGCGACACCGGCCTCACAACCCGAGGAGGGCGGCGCGCAGCCCCATAACCCCGCACCTCGAGCGTCGCCGCGACGTCGAGCGCCCGGTCGAGCGCGTTCGTCGTGATCGCGCGCATGATCGCCCCGCGCGATGCACCGTTGACGCGCGAGCGCTGCGCCTCACCGATCCGCTGCGCATCGGCCGCCAGCAGCGGCACCATCCGCGTCGCGAGCGTCGCGGTCAGGGCCGAGCTGAACGACACGCGCCGCAACGAGCGCAGAACCTCGTCCGGGTCGACGGTGGCGCTCGCGAGCGCGCAGACCGCGACTATCACCCCCAGCTCGAGACCGATGACGACGCCGTAGCAAACGGCTTCGAGCGTCGGATCGACCTGGCCGAGCGGCCCCCAGTCACCGAAGCGGGCGAGCACGGTCAGGCCGTTGCGCGAGACGAGCGCGTTCACCACCACCACGAGCACCACCATCGGTCCCGAGAAGTAGAGCGAGCGCGCAACGCGCCGCCCGACCCCGGCGCCGGCCGCAGCGAGCGCGGTCGCGAGGCCGATCGCGCCCAATATCAGTGGTTGCTTCGTCAGCAGCGCCGCGAGGATCAGCGCCGCACAGTAGGCGGCGGCGATGCTCGCGCGCGCCGCGTGCAGCGGACTCGACCGACGCAGGTAGCTCACGGCACAGCGGATGTGAGCGGCAGCGGCTCGGCGACGTAGTTGGCGACCGCGATGGCGAAGTGCCCGTCGAGCGTGCCGGCGGTGAACGCGGCTTCGGCGGCGGCGACCCCGGCGGCGTCCGTTCCGGTCACGAACCAGACCGGTGGCGCGCCGCGCAGCCGCGTCGCGGCGACGAGGCCGGTGCCCGGCCCGAGCGTCTTCGCGATCCCGCCGACCTGGTTGAGCAGCTCGAGCTTTCGCCCGCCGTCGATGAAGCGTGCATAGACGCCGCTCGTTGACGGCCCCTGCTCGAGCAGGTCGGCGGTCGCGTCGTCAACCAGCGTCGAGTACGGCCCGACGAGGACGCGCAGCGACATGTTGTACTCGGCGCAGTCGAGGCAGCCGAGGCCTTCGATGACGCCGTAGCCGGCGATCGCGTTGTAGACGCCCTTGCAGGCCTTCGAGCCGGTCTGCGTGCACTCGATGCGCGTCGGGTAGCGGGTGCCGCCGTAGCCGTCGATGAACGGCTCTGGGTAGGCGCCGACGACCGCCGGGATGCTCTCGGTGGCGGCCCAGATGTGGCGGTCCCACCAGATGTGATCGCCGCTGTGAACCTTCGTCGCCGCCGCCCCCTTCCCGGCCTGCACACCGTTCACGTAGAAGAACCAGTCGTCCGGCTGGCCATCCTCGCTGCCGCCCGAATGGCCGTCGATCGATTCGACGAAACCGCCGCCGTAACGCGTCGTAACTGCCGCGTTGCGCTCGAGCAGCCGCATCACGGTGTCAGCGCCGACTACCTTCGGCTTGCTGGCCTGCGCGATCGTCTGCGCGCCGAAGTTCTGCGTCACGAGCAGCGCGGAACCGCTCGGTGTCTTGCCGGCGCCGAGCCCGCAACCTGAGACGGTTGCCGCGAGCGCAATCGCGGCCGCGGCAACCGTGAACCTGGTCCTGAGCTTGCGGGTGCTGGGAGACTGCATGTCCGCCGCTAGCTGCTGCAGCTCCCTCCGGCTTTGTGGATGCAGACCGTCGCCTCGTCGCGCAGCGCATGCGCGGCCGTGACCTTGATCTCGACGCTCCCGGTCTTGCTGAGGGTCAGCGACGCCTTGCCGCCATTGCCCGCGGTTGCCGACGCGCTGTCGGCGCTCACGTGCGCGCCAACCGCCGGCGCTGCCTTGCCGTTCGAGTTGGCATAGCTCGTGACGACGACAGTGAACGGCTTACCAACGAGAACGCTCGCAGGTGCGCTGATCCCGAGCACACTCGGGGCGACGATCGACTTGCTCTTGCCGTCGTACTCGGGGAAGAACAGGATGCTCGATCCCTTCGCCGGATCGACGCTACAGGCGCCAAGCGACGCCGGCTTGTCGTTGAGCCAGAACGCCCAGTAATAGTCGGCGGTCGAGGAATAGCTGTCACCGAGGATCGAAGTGACGAAGTAATCCTTGTAAGAGCTTGACCAGCTGCCGTTCCAAACACCGTGAGTCGCGTCTTCGAGCGCGCCGAGCGCGCTGAGAGCGCTGCAGCTGTCCGCGGCGACACCGTCCTTGCTGACAGAGCCGCTCTCGAGCGTCACCACCTTCGGCGGCAGGAGCGTCTTGGTGAGTCCTTCGACCCGGACCGTCACGTCCGGAACCGGGCCCGTCGCGGTCTTCGCGGCAGTTGCGGCTGACTGGGTCGCCAGGACTCCTGCGAGCGCTACGCCAATGCAGACGGCCGCAGCGAAACGTGCGCGCGATGCGCGTAGGGAACGAGTGCTTCTCATAGGTGCCAACCCCTTTCCACGAGGGTCTTTGGGGGCTCTTGGTCGGCGCAGGTCTCCTGGCTTCCGGGCCGATCTCCCGCGCCTTCCCGGCTCGCGGTGGCGAACCAGTGGCCTGCGCTCTCGCGCGTGCGGTCGACTTCCCCGATCACAGTGGCGGGTCCGCGCCGGATCCTCCCCGGCTTCCCATGCCACCGACCTCTATCGCGCGGCATCGTATCGCCTCTGACACACTTGAACGGCCGATGACCGTGAACCTCACGCGCATCTACACGAAGCTCGGCGACGGCGGCGAGACCCACCTCGGCGACATGAGCCGAGTGGCCAAGACCGATCCGCGGATCGAGGCCTACGGCCACGTCGACGAGCTCGGCGCCCACATCGGCTTCGCGATCACCCAGTCCGGCATGTCGGAGCGAACCGTCGGCTGGCTGAAGCGAATCCAGAACGACCTCTTCGACCTCGGCGCCGACCTCGCGGTCCCCGAAGGCGACACCAAGGAGCGCCTGCGCGTGCTCCCCTCGCAGGTCGAATGGCTCGAGAGCGCGTGCGACGAAGTCAACGAGACGCTCGAGCCACTGCGCTCCTTCCTCCTCGCTGGCGGCAACGCGGCGGCGGCCTGGCTTCACGTCTGCCGGACGGTCTGCCGGCGAGCCGAGCGGCGGGTCGTGGCGCTCGGAGATGACGCGAACCCCGAGGTGCTGCGCTACCTCAACCGCCTGAGCGACTTACTGTTCATCCTGGCGCGGGACGCAGCGCGGGGCGAAGAGACGCTGTGGGAGCCGGGACAGCATCGGAATCCCGAATAGAGTCGGAGGAGCGATGCTTCGCAAGATACGAGTGGTGGTGAAGTCAAACACGGTCGCATTTTTCGCACTCTTCATCGCGCTATCTGCGGGGACCGCTTACGCGACCAAGCACTACCTCATTACGTCCACCAAACAAATCAAGCCGAGTGTGCGCCGTGCGCTACACGGAGCCCATGGTGCCGCCGGCCCGACGGGCAATACCGGCGCGACTGGTCCGCTGCTCGCCGTGCTTCCGAGCGGAAAGACCGAGACAGGTACCTATCAGGCTGACGGTACCGCAATCGTTGTCGGGGATCTGGCCTCGACATCCATCTCATTTCCGATTCCGCTTGCAAGCACGCCCACGCCGAACGTCGTCCCCTCAGGTACGACAACTGCGTGTCCCGGGTCGGTTACCGCGCCATCGGCGGCGCCGGGCCAGCTGTGCATTTATGAAGGGGGTCACGCGAATGCCGGCGAAATCGCAGCCTACGATCCGTTTAATGGCGATGGCGGCGGCGCGAGCCCATACGGTGCCGGCTTGGTCGTTGACAGCGCAGCAGCGGGAAACTTCTACAGCGACGGGACATGGGCCGTGACCGCGCCCTAGTTACGCGAGCTGACCGCGCGACTGCTTCAGGGCGGATCCGGTAGCGGGCGGCCTGGCTCGCGCGCTCTCGCTTTCCCGCAAGGGAGGGACGTCGGCGTCACGCCGGAGATGCTCGTGGCACCCGCAGAGCCGGTCTCTTGTGACCGATCACTCACTTTTCACTTCGACTGGCCCGGCGCTTCAAGCCTGCTGACTCCCTGACAGCGCCGGAGGCCGCGCTGGCCTGCGCGTGGACGCCAGTCGAGGCTACGCTCGCGCGCCCGTGCTGAGGGCGAAAGGGGGGGTCGATATGCGGGCGCGCTCGCAGCGCAGAGCGTGGTATCGACACGGCCTTTCCTCTCACTGTGGCCGGCTGATCGCACTCATGATTTCTTGGTGGCTTCGGTGAGGATGCGGGCGACGGTGGTGGGGTCGTCCGGGGTGATCGTGGGGCGTATATGGCGTCCCACGTCGATTACGAGCGCGACGCTCTTCTTGGGCCGTCGCGGATCGAGATTCCACCAGTGGATCAAGTCTCCGGAGCCCCAGAGGCGCCACCTGCGCACTTTCTGCAGGCCAGTCAGCGAGAGCGTCTCCACCCCTTCGATCGAGCGGTACGGAATCCGCTTTGTGCCCCAGGGGTAGTAGTGGCGGATGCTGAGGCCCTGGTCGTCGCAGCGGATCTCGCCATCATCGTAGGCGACTTGTTTCGGGCTCATCGGTGTCTCCTGTCTCATCGGTGTCTCCTGTGATTCGGCTTCGTGGCCGGAGGCCGTGTCCGCGTATGCGTGTGCGTCGGCGCGCGGGAGCTTGGCGAAGTGCGCGCTTGGCACCCGGTCACACGGTTGACGGAGCGAGTCGCTTGCACGGCTGCGCGGCCCCGGTTCAAGGTATTTCGGTGGGGAGAATGAATAGTCCGGCGACCTTCTCGTCCGTATCGAAGGCGATTCGGGCCTTCATCTCGCCTGCCTCGTAGCGCAGCGGGATGTCGACGACCGTGTGGTCGCCGATACGGCGGACGAACGGCTCGCCGTCGCCAAAGCCCTCGAAAGCGCCCACGAGGCCCGCGACCGTCGCCAGGCTGTCGCCCCGGACCTCGTCGGTGAACGCGGTCAAGACCTCTTCGTTGAAGAAGGGCCGGGCTTCCTCCATGCGTCCATCGAGAACGGCAGCAGCGATATGTATCGCGCGTCCTGCAGCGTCGGTCATGCGCACCGTCTTGTCCATTGGCTCTCCTGTCCGGGGGTCGATGGGCTTGCCGAACCGCTGGAAGGCGGCTTGACGGGTCACTCCGAGAAGGTCGCCGATCTCCTGCCAGGTGTGGCCGGCGTCGCGGCTTTGCTCCACGCAAAGCCTGAGCGCCTGCTGAGCCAGGTCGTCGACGTCCTGAGCTCTCCGGACCAGATCGAGATAGTCGGGTGCGGCCAGCGGGCTTCGCGTGTTGTGAGTCAGAGCCGAGACCTGTGCCTCGAGCCGGCTGGTGAGCGCGGCGAGCGACCGGACCGAATCCATGAACGTAAAGGCTACCTTCACAGAGGTAGATGTCAAGGCAGCCTTTACGCCCGTGTTGAGAAAGCCGAACGGACAACGCGCGCGTTCCTTCCCTCCTCTCGCCTCAGCGAGGAGCGAGCGTCTCGAAACGTCGCGCCACACGCTCGCTGCGGACGAGATGCGAGCGTCTGGTGGGCCTCGCTGCTCACTCCCGCTCTGCTCGATTAGCAGGAGCCTGCGGAGATCGCCGCTCGTTACCGGTCCCGTCCACAACGAGGACGACCGCCGCTGCCCGGGCGTCGCGGCGTAGCGCTGTTGGGCGCAAGCAGTGGGCGAGGCGTCGACTAGGGCGCGCCGTCGTCAGCGATCGGTGCCGTTCGCGCGCGGCGGCGCGACGGCAGCGAATTCTTCGCGTGTGGTGGGGTGTCCCTCGATCGACTCGTAGGTCGTCTTCGAGTGGGAAAGCGCCTGCATGAGGGACTTAGGTCCGCGAAATGGCTCTCCGCCGATGTGCCAGCCGTCGGGATGGAGCTCTTCGATGAGCACCCAGATGACGTCGCGGAAGGCCTCAGACCCCTCGTGTCGGACCATCACGTCCGTGAGGTCTGCGGCCATGGCATGCTTCTGCTCTTCGCTGAATACGCCCTCCACTAGCTTGACATTCACAAAAGGCATCATGTTCTCCTGTTCTGTTCCCAAGTCGAGAAGACTTGACCGTTTCTGGCTACTGCTCGGTACGCACGATCGCACTTACCGTCAGTAATATCGATGCTGTGAGCTGGCGAACCGCTGACGTGCTGGCAGGCTGATCGCGGGTACCGCGAGCCTGAGCGCTTCGGCATTGCATTCCAACGGTGGATGAGTGACGAGGCCGATTTGCAGCCCGAACTCTTCGAACGCAACCTGACGCTAGAGCGCGTGCTGCGCGAATGAGTTCTATTCGCTCAGCGGCCGGCCGCGAACCGACTCAGCAACGGTTAAGCGCGATCGTTCATCATCGCAGCGAGCGGGCCGATAGCGCTGAAATAGCGGAAACCTGCGACCGCCAGCCGACAGAAGCGCGGGTCGGACTCGGCCGCGACGTGCGACGCCGCGGATGCGTCCCCTGGCTGGGCGTACTCGGCCATCAGTCGCCGGCGAGGACCGCGTCGACGACCAACTCAATCGCGGCTAGTCGGCGCGCGAGGTCGGCACCCAGACCGTAGCGAGCTGCCAGTGACGCAGGCCGAGCGTAGCTGACCCGCGCTTGGTCCTCGTCCGCCCACACGAGCACCTTGAGTGGCAGGTCGAGCGCCGCGAGCGGCACGGCCTCCATAACCGGCGTCCCCGCCGCGGGGCTGCCGAAGATCACGACCTGGGTTTCACGCAGCTCGAGCCCGGCCGCCCGCGCCTCCCCGCTGTGGTCGATCACCGCGAACAACTTGATCCGCTTCGACGCCAGCACCTGCTTGAAACGCGACACAGTCTCGGCAACCCCCCACGGGCTTGGCTTCGTGACGATGGCATCGGGTGTCGGCGGCGCGGAGGCTCGATTGGTCATCCCGGCAGGCTCCTCATTCGGGGTCCAGGTGGCGCGGCGCTGGCACAACAACGGCAACGCCCGTGCGGGCGCTGGACTTGCGAGCTACTGCACGCCCGCCGGTCGAGCCCGCCGCCCGGAACTCGCGCCACAGCCAGCGGACGATCATCCGTAAACCTGTTGTCTGGAGGCTCGGTGCACGCTCCTCATCGGTGCCCACTCTGATTGACATAGTCCGGTGCGAGCTGTTCCCGCGGGCGCGCCAGGACCGCGGCGGCATTGGTCGCCGACGCGGCTTCGGCGGCGGACGTTTCCTCGGCGCGGCCGCGCGGGTACCAACGGACGGAGACGAGGAATGTGGCTGCCATCACGGCGGCCATGATGTAGAACACGGTCTGCGTGGAGTGCGCGAACGCAAGCTGGATGCCATGGAGGAGCGACGCCGGCTCGTGTGCACCTGACCGGGTCTGGTCGTACCCGAACGACGCCGCGAGGCGATGCGCGGTGGCGGTCGGGACGCCTCCCTTGACGAGCGCACCAGTGATGTTGGCGGTGTTACGGCTGACGAGGATCGTTCCCAACACGGCGAGGCCGAGGCTCGCGCCGAGGTTGCGCGCCGTCTGGGTGATCCCGGTGACCTCGCTGTAGCTCGCGCGAGCGGCACGGTTGACGGCATCGGTGCTCGCGGGGGTCAGCATCAACCCGACGCCGGCGCCGGCGAGCGCGATGTAGATCGCTTGTCGACCGAGCGAAAGGTCGGTGAGCCTACCGGCGAGTAGGTAGAAGCCGACCGCGCCGACGGCGCTGCCGAGCACGAGTGCGGGGCGTGCGCCGCGGCGATCGAGGATGCGGCCGCCGATCTGTGAGGCGACGACGTAGCCGAGGAAGAAATAGAGCAGGTACAGGCCGGCGTGGGTGGCGGTCTCATGCAGGGAGAGTTGGACGTAGACGCTGGCGAAGAAGAAGAACGGCACGAACGCGATCGACATCAACCCGAGCGCCAGGTTGTCCAGAGCGAACGCACGGTTGCGGAAGATGTCGAGGCGCAGCAACGGATCAGGCGTCCGCAGTTCCCAGCCGATGAACGCGGCTGTCAGCACGATGCCTGCCGCGATGCAGGCCCAGGTCGTGTGGCTACTCCACCCCCAGACGCTCGACTGCTGCAAGCCAAGCACCGTCAGCCCCATCCCGCCAGTGATCAGCACCGCGCCGCGATAGTCGAGCCGGTTCGGGTGCTTCTCCTCCGGGAGCTTCGAGCGCCAGATCAATAGCAGCGCAATCAGCGCGACCGGAACGTTGATCCAGAAGATTGAGCGCCACGTCCACTGCGTCAGGTATCCGCCGGCGATCGGACCGATCGCGGTCAGTCCGCCGGAGATGCCGAAGAACACCGCCATCGCCCGGCCCCGCTCACTCTGCGGGAACGCCGCCGCGACGATCCCGACCGCGGCGGGGAACATGAGCGCCGCCGTGGCGCCCTGCAGGACGCGAAAGGCGATGATCCAGGCCTCGGCGGCCGAGCCCTTCGGCGTGAACCCGCAGCACGCTGAGGCGATGGCGAAGCCGGTCACACCGACGATCACCATCCGCCGCCGGCCGAGCATGTCGCCGAGCTTGCCACCGAACGCGAACAGCGCCGCCAACGCCAGCAGGTAGGCGTTGATGATCCACTGCGATCCGGTCGTCGAGATCGACAGATTGCGCTGCAAACTCGGGATCGCGATCGCCACGATCGTCTGATCAATGAACGTCATCGCCACCGCAAACACCATTGCGGCAAGCACGAGGTTGCTTCGGGGGGCGCGGACCGCTTCTCCGCCAGCAGGTTGCGTTACAACAACGCTTGACATCCAATGCTCCTCTCGTGCGGGGTACTAAGCGCCAGTGTTCACTGCCTTGTTCCGGGAATCAGTCCCAAAGCGGCGGGTCCGACAACGGGCCGGCTACGCCTCTGTAAAGACCTCCTGCCAGAAGCGTTAGCTCACGCTCGCCACAATGGTGGGAGCATGCGCCGATGGCAATGTCGCCAGCCACCGTTAAGCAGTGAAGCTAGCTGCATTTGGCGCGCGCGTTGCGCCGGCGGGGTACTGCAACGACGCGGATGACGCGTCGGCCTATGTCGCGTCAAGGTACGTCAGAACGGCAAGCACCCGCCGGTGGTCGTCGGCGGTCGTAGGCAGCTCCAGCTTCCCGAGGATGCTGCGGACGTGCTTTTCGACCGCACCCTCGCTGATCCAGAGCTGGTGGCCGATGGCGCTGTTGCTGCGACCCTCGGCGACCAGCGCGAGCACCTCGCGCTCTCGCGGTGTCAGAGCCCCGAGCGGATCCGCGCGGCGGTGCTTGTTGACTAGCTCCTTTACAAGCGCGGGGTCGATGACAGACCCGCCCTCGGCGATACGGGCGAGGGCATCGACGACGTCTGTCCCGCGTATGACACGGCTCTTGAGCAGGTAGCCGATGCGCTCGCCGTCCTCCATAAGATCGAGCGCTGTCTCCAGCTCGACGTACGCGGACAGGAGCAGGATCCCGATCTGGGGGTACTCTCGCCTGATCGCTCTCGCCACGTCGATGCCCTCCCACATTTGGCTGGGCGGCATGCGTATGTCGACGATCGCCAGATCCGGGGCGCTGCGGCGGATGGCCTCGATCAGTGCGGTTCCGTCAGCCACCTGACCGACGACGTCGTAGCCGGCCGTGGTCAACACGCTCGCGATCCCCTCTCGGACGAGTACGTCGTCGTCAGCGACGACGACACGCCCTAAGCACGCAGCGGCGCTGTTCGAGTCAGAGGTCAACTTCAAGATTCCCTCGCCCGCCAGTTACCGATCCCCCCGGCAGAACCCGTTCCTTTGAGACATTCGGTTCCAACGGGAGCATGATCGAGATAGTCGTCCCGCGGCCAGGGGGGCTCGCCAACTCGAGGGTCCCGTGAAGTGCTTCCACACGGTCAACCAGGCCAATCAACCCGGAGCTCTCACGCAGCGCAGCGCCACCCACACCGTCGTCGGCCACAGCAGCCATGACCGCAGTCGTGTCGACGGACACTGTCACGGTGACACTTGAGGCGTGTGCGTGCTTCGCGACGTTCGCCAGTGCCTCGGACACCACGTAGTACGCGGCGATTTCGATCGGCGCCGGCGGTCTCATGCCAGCCGCGACCTCGAGCGTGACGGGTACGGGGGATCGCCGGGCCAGGGCACGCAGCGAGGGCCCCAGCCCACCGCGAGACAGCAGCGTTGGATGCAGGCCGCGGGAGAAGTCCCGAATCTCGGCGAGCAGCCCCTCGAGGGCCTCCTCTACATCGTCAAGCGCCAGCCCCATGGCGTCCGGCAGGCTGAACTGCTCGCGCAGGGCGCGGAGGTTAAGTCCCAAAGCGACGACGCGCTGCTGTATTCCGTCATGGATGTTGCGCTCAATCCGCCGACGCGTTTCGTCGCCCGCAGTCACGATGCGTGCGCGCGACGCGATCAACTTATCCCGGGCGTGCACATTGGAGATCGAGCTCGCGACTAGGTGAGTGAAGTCGGTGAGCCGCGTCCGCGTGCCGGGGGGCAGCGCGTCTGCCGACAGGACCACGATTGCTCCCCACGTGGCTCCCTCGACGGCGATCGGGGCGGCGATGGCCGAACCGAGCTCCGCAGCGACGGAGCTCGCGCCATCCGTGCTTCCGTCAACGCGGGCAGCGGATCCGGTGCGACGCACCTCCTTGACAACGGCCACACACGCGGCGGTCGCAGCTCGGCCAAACCGGGAGGACTCGGTGGCACCGACCACAGTCGCGGAACCATCCTCCTCGTAGCGAACGACGTTGACGTGCTCGACTGCCAGCGCACGACTGGCTTCCGCAGCGACGGCGTTGAAGATTGTGCTGGGGGAGGCCTGTTGCCCTACCAGCGTTGCCACCCGCCGCAGCGCGGCTCCCTGCGACTCGGCCAAGCTCCGGAGTTGGTCGCGGGTCTTCGCGTTCGCGATTGCCGTGGCCACCAGGTTGGTGAAGTCCGCGAGGCGGTCCTCGGACCCTGGCGTGAGTACCTCGTCGGCTTCTCCGAACGCCGCGATGTGCCCCCAGATTACGCCGTCGAGGACGATCGGTGCCGCGACTCCCTGCCCAAACCCATCCTCCCGATGGCGGGCCGCAACCGGACCGGGGATCGATGTCCAGTCGTCGATGCGCACCGGCAAGCCCGTCGCCTGGATCAGTGCGCCCTCGGGGCAGTGCTCGAGCGACCACTGCCCGTCGTCGGGAACTGATGCGCGCTCCCCATGCGTACCGTAGATCTTCGTGAACATGCCCGTGTGCGGGTCGTAGCGGACGAGGCTGACGGCCCCCACCGCGAGCACGCGTGCAGCCTCCTCCGCGACGGCGACGAACACCGCCTTCGGTTCGGCCCCCTGAGCGACCAGCGTCGCGACGCGACGCAGCGACCGCTGCAAATCCGCGACAGTCCGCAGCGCATTCCGCGCTTGAGCGTTCGACACGGCGTTCGCCGCGAGTTCGGCGAACTCCACGAGCCGCGCCTCAGCGTTTGCGGCCGGAGCGCCGCAGTCCGTCGACACCGCCAGCAGCGCTCCCCAAGTCGCGCGGTCGACCACGATCGGCACGCCAACCGCTGATCCGGGTCCGGTGGACTGAACGCGCGCGGTGACTTCCTCCGTCCGCGCCGCGCGACCACTGTCGGCCACTGCAGCCAGCACCCTCGAGACATCGAGCGCCGAACTACTCGCGCCGTCGCGCCGGTCGGCAGCCGAACCCGCAAGGATCGTGGCGGACCCGTCCCGTTCGTAGCGGGCGAGCTGGATCGCGGCTGGCGCGAAGAGCTCCGAGGCCTCGAGAGTGATTGCTTCGAGCACGGCGCCTGGCGCTGCCTCGCGGGCGATGAGCGTCGCGACCCGCCGCAGGGCAGCCTCCTCGTTGAGCGCGCGGCGAAGGGAATCCGCACGCCGCGCTCGCGTGCGCTGTTGCTCAACGCTTGTCATCGCCGCCGCCGCTTGCGGTGCGGCTAGTCGCGAACGCCGGGGTGATCCGGAGCGAGCAGCATTGCTTGGTGGTCTGTTGGCTCAACTCGACGGCTCTCGGCCTAGTAGCTGCGCGATGCACGAGGCGTCAAGCGCGTCCTTGCGCAGGAACCCGCGGGCCGGGCTTCCCCGGATCAGCTCGGAGAGTTCCTCACGGTCGCGGATCGAGATCAGGATCACGGCGGTGGCAGCCGCGGACTCGGCCAACTGCGCAGCGAGTTCGATGCCGTCCTCGTCGCCCAGCTCGACATCCACCAGAGCGACGTCCGGCCTCAGCGACGCCGCCATGCGCAGCGCCTCTTCGCCCGAGGCCGCGCAGCCAGCGATCGTCATCCCCTGCGCCGAGAGCAAGCGAGAAGCCGAGGTCCGGAACTCCTCGCTGTCATCGACGATGAGACACGAGAGGCGCACCCCATCAGTTTCACGGAGCGCTGCCACGACACAATCCAGGTAGCACTACTTCGCGATCGCCCGCTACCCGGCCATCCAGTGGCGTGCTGGCAGGGCGGACGGCCGCGGGCTCGGCTGGAATGCTTCTCCCGTCGGTCACGACGCAGCGAAGGCTACCTCGAACCACCTACGGCGGTGAAGGCGCTGGCGATCGAGCCTACGGCACCTTGTCAATGACAGCGGCGGCAGACCAAAACACCCGGCCGAGCCTGTCGCAGGTCGAGCTGCGGTCGATTGACTACATCCCGCCAGAGGAGCGGTACGGACGCGTCCGGGACCAGTTCACCCTCTGGTTCCCGTTGAACGCGAACATCTTCGCCCTCGTCCTCGGCGGCGTGATGGTGTTCCTGGGCCTCAACTTCCTGTGGTCGTGCATCGCGATCGCTTCCGGAGTCCTGGTCGGCCTCACCTTTGTCGGCTTTCACGCAATCCAGGGACCGACACTCGGCGTACCGCAGATGATCCAGAGCCGTGGCCAGTTCGGCTTTTACGGAGCGATCCTGGTCTTTGCCGCGTCGATCGTCCTCGACTTCGGCTTCCTGGCCGCGCAGCTTGTCATCCAGGGCCAGGCCATGCATCTCCTGGTGAGCGGAATCAGCATCCCCGGCTGGATCGGAATCCTCTCGATCCCGGTGATCGCCCTCACGATCTACGGCTACGAATGGATCCACCGCTGGCAGCGGTGGCTCACTGTGATCCTCGCGGCGGTCTTTGCAGTGCTCTTCGTCCAAGCGATCAGCTTTGGCGGGCTCAAGGGCACGGCGGCAGGGACCGGCGCACCGTCGTTCGCGCTGTTCATGGGGGCGACCGCCGTGTTCGTCACCGCGATGATCAGTTGGGCCCCATACGTGTCCGACTATTCCCGCTATCTGCCGGCGAACGTCGACAAGACCAAGATATTCTGGGCCGTGTTCCTCGGCAACGCGATCCCCGAAATCGCGTGCGGTGTGCTGGGCGCCTACATCACGGCGCTTCTGCCCCACGCGTCGTCGACGGTCGCCGCGGTCGCGCAGATCGCTGGCAACTGGGCACTTCCCGTAATGGCGTTGAGCCTCATCGGCGCCGACGCGGTCAACGCGTACACCGGAATGCTCGCCATCGCCAGCATTGTCAGCTGCGTGAAGGACGTACGCGGCTCAACCGCCATGCGCGTGATTGGGTCCCTGGTCCTCATCGCGGCCGGCACGATAGCGGCGCTGCTGGGCTACAAGGCATTCGTTACGAACCTGTCCAACTTCCTCGCGGTGCTGCTCTTCATGTTCATACCTTGGACCGCGATCAATCTGACCGACTACTACCTGGTCAAGCACGCCGACTATGACGTGCCCTCGTTCTTCACGCCTAGCGGGCGCTACGGCGGGTTCCTTTGGCGGGGATTGATTCCCTATGCGCTCGCCGTCGCCATCGAGGTTCCGTTCATCGCCCAAACGTTCTACACGGGGCCGCTCGTCGGGCCACTCGGCGGCATCGATATCTCCTGGGTCGTAGGGGGCATCGCAGGGTTCGTCTTCTACATGATCGCTGTGCGCATTCCGTCGCGAGGCGCGCCTTGCGGTAGCGACCATCAGGTCGCTACGACCGTCGACAGTAACAAGCTCTAGTTATGCGCGGCGGTGTGGCTACCACTCCTTTCCAGCGCAATCGCGCGGGCAATTGACAGCCTGCTGACGCTCGCTGCACCCCCGATCAGCCTGCCAGCGGGAACGCGGTTGACCGGCCCACAGGATCGACAGTCATACCGGCGCCTGCGAAGTTAACACGGTGACAGCGATCAGCTCTCCTCGAGCCGGGGAGAGGTTCGACTAACAAAGGCAAGTGACATGGTGAATGCCTTCCCGAGGCCACGGTGCTTTGCACTGTTGGTTGGTGACCACACTGACCTGAAAGACATTCCGTTGGGCTACTCGTGCTCTATCTCCGCTCGTGCCACATGCCCGCACCGCATCAGCCGCGGCGATCTACGGAAGCAGGCGAAGTGCGCTGACGCTAGCGAGCTCGAGTATCCAGCAGGCAGTAGGCCGGTCGGTCTTCCCGTCGTGCCGGGCGCGCCGCTTTCGCCAGGGTACAAGCGATGAGTGCGGACCAAAGGCCCGTCATCGACCGACTCGAGAGACTCCGTGTCGTCTTGCCGGCGCTCGCCCAGGACGCAGCGGAGGCACGTCGTGCCGCCGCGATATTGCGACTGGAGAATACGCGACTGCTCCAGCGCGTCGCCGAGCTGCAGTCGGCGCAGCCGACTGGCACACAGGCCGCCAGCTCGGGCCAGGGCTCGTCGGTATAGCCCGCCGAGGAAACGCCCGCACCGACCGGGCGGCGACTGAAGTGCGCCGTGCATCGCGCACGCGGCGACGCTCAGCTTCACGCATGTTCCGAACCAATAACCAGGCCAAGAGGAGGCAACGCACATGGACACGATCACCACACCAGATGGCACCCAGATCTTCTACAAGGATTGGGGATCGGGCCAACCAATCGTCTTCAGCCACGGCTGGCCGCTTTCGGCGGACGATTGGGACAACCAGATGCTTTTCTTCATGCGGCACGGCTATCGCGTGATTGCCCACGACCGGCGCGGACACGGACGTTCCACGCAGACCGACGGTGGCCATGACATGGACCACTACGCCGACGACCTGGCCGCGCTGACCGCCCATCTCGATCTCCAGGGCGCAATCCACATCGGCCACTCCACTGGAGGCGGCGAGGTCGTGCGCTACATCGGTCGACACGGTGAGAGCCGTGTCGCGAAAGCGGCGATTATGAGTGCGGTCCCGCCGCTCATGCTGCAGACCGACGCTAACCCCGGCGGACTACCGAAGAGCGTCTTCGACGACCTCATGGCCCAACTTGCCGCCAACCGGTCCGAGTTCTACCAGACCATCGCATCGGGGCCCTTTTACGGGTTCAACCGGCCGGGCATGAAATCCTCCGAGGCGATCGTCCGGAACTGGTGGCGCCAGGGAATGATGGGTGCCGCAAACGCGCACTACGACGGCGTCGTCGCCTTCTCCCAGACCGACTTCACCGAGGACCTCAAGAAGATCACCGTACCCGTCCTGGTACTGCACGGTGACGACGACCAGATCGTGCCTTGCGCAGACGCCGCGCCACTGTCTGCCGGGCTTCTGCCGAACGCGACGCTGAAGATATACGAGGGGTTCCCGCACGGAATGCCGACGACTCACGCCGATGCCATCAATGCTGACCTACTGGCCTTCCTGCAGTCCTGACTGACCTGGCCGCGGGCGCCGTCTGCGGCTCGCGAGGCGGGCCGAGCAGCGGCGCCCGTGAGCCGCCGACACGAGCGTGAACACCTTCGACAAGCACATTTATGAGAGCGCAGTATCCCGACTAGCCGACCGAGAGGAGTTAGATATGACTGGTAGCACCGACCCGACCCAGGGGCTTGAGCACGGCTCGAAGCCATACGAGGACCCGACTCAGGGACTCGAGCTCGGCTCGAAGCCATACGAGGACCCGACTCAGGGACTCGAGCTCGGCTCGAAGCCCTCCGAAGACCCAACCAGAGGGGCGGGGCGAGTAGGCACCTAAAGGCTTGTCGCACCGCGGATCAGCGGGTCCGGCGGAGTGCCGGGCCCGCCGGCCGAGCGGAGCGGTCCGCCAGAGACCTCTGGGCATCAACACGCCGGGAGGCGCCACTGATGAAGCAGCCGGATATGTACGTCGACAAACAGGAGGCAGGACATGGCTTCGATCGCTTCGGCACCGCATCTGCCGTCCATTGGCAGCCACGCGCGCCAAGAGGCCGGCAATCAGCTGCAGGCAACGCTGGTCGAACTGGCCGATCTCGCGCTGATCGGCAAACAGCTGCACTGGAGCGTGGTGGGCGCTCTATTCAGGCCGCTGCACCTGCAACTCGACGAGCTCGTCGATGCGTGGCGGGATCTCTCGGACACAGTCGCCGAGCGAGCAGTCGCGATCGGCTTCTGGCCGGACGGACAGAGCTCAGCGATCACCGCCGCGAGCGGCCTTCGGCAGTTGGAGCGAGGACCGTTGCAGGACCACGCCGTGGTCCGCGAGCTTACGACGCGTCTGGCCGAAATAGCGGAGCGGGTCCGCGAGCGCATCGATCGACTTGGCGAGCTCGACATCGGCTCGCAAGACGTCCTGATCGAGGTCGTCCGTGCGCTCGAGGAGCAGCTGTGGATGATCCGAGCACAGCTTTCCACCGACCGCGGGTCCTGAGGACCGCACGCTGTTCGATGCGCCGTCCCTCGCGTGCTCAACACAATCATCTACCCGCTCGTCACGACACAGCCAAACGCTGAACCTCTCCCACGCCCAGCCCTCTGGGAATCGGGTGCTTCCTGCGGTAGGGACCATGCTTCTGCCTCCCGCGATGAGAGAGCCCACCGCAGGACCGCGTCGGCGGCCGCTTCCAGCGCGCCGACCAGACGCTTTAGGGACGCGCACCTTCATCGCGCTGCTCGCCGCACCTGCTTTGGGCGGAAAACGAGGCGTCTGACCCACGTCTGCGAGACGCATGGCAAGGACGAGACGCGAGCGTCTGGAAAGTATCGCGGCTCGCTCCCACTCCGGTTGCTTAGCAGGAGCCTGCGGAGATCGAGGCTCATTCCTGCTCGCGCCAGAGGCTGTCGGGTTTAG
>PKXY01000024.1:37357-65846 GCA_003132505.1 Solirubrobacterales bacterium | reverse complement strand
TTCATCGGGCGCGGCAAGGGCGCGCGGTTGGAGGACACGATTACGAAGACGAACCTCGAGGCGGCTGACGAGGTGGTCAACCAGCTGCGCCTGCGCGACATCGGCGGATCATCGTCATCGACTTCATCGATATGGCGCGGGCGCGCAACCGTGACGCGGTGATGAAGACGCTGCGCAAGGCACTCGACGAAGACCGCACGAAGACGTTCACGGCCGAGATCTCCAAGCTCGGCTTGGTCGAGATGACGCGACAGAACGTGACCGAGGGGATCCGCGAGATCATGACTCGGCCCTGTCCGACGTGCCACGGCGATGGCGTGATCCGCTCGGAGGAGACGATCTCGATCGAGTTCGAGCGTCGCCTGCGCGAGGTTGCTATCGCAGCGCCGCCTGAGGTCGCGGCCTTTCTCGTGCAGATGAACCCGCGCGTCAGCGCCCAGTTCACAGGGCACGGAGCGCGCGTGCTGCACGCGCTCGAGGAGAGCACCGCCAAGCGCTTCCATTTCGAGGGCTCCGAGGGGCTCGCGCTGGACCACTTCGCCGTCACCTTCGAGGGCACGAGCGAGGAGGTTCTCGAGCGCGCGGTGCCCTTCCGCGTCGGCGACGAGGTGCTGGTCGAGATAGTCGAGCCGCACATGTACGACGCCGACGACGGCGTCGCCAAGATCGACGGCTACATCATCTCGGTACGCGGAGCCTCGCGCCAGGTCGGCCAGAAGCTGATGGTCCGGATCGAGGACGTTGGGCGCACAGCGGCGCGAGCACAGCCGCTGGATGAGCTGCCGACTAACGGCGACGCCGACGAGGATGACGTACAATCAGCGGCTCGGCGCCGCGGCCGCAGAGGCGGACGGCGCCGTTCGGCTGAGAAGGAGCCGGCCAGCGACCAGGCTTGAGCTGCGCTGACCAACACGACCATGTACGCGATCGTCAAGACAGGTGGCAAGCAGTACCGCGTCGAGCAAGGACAGACCCTGCTCGTCGAGCGGCTGCCGGACGCCGAGGGCGCGACGGTGGCGCTCATGCCGCTGCTCTACCGCTCGGACGAAACGGTGTTCGACGCCCAGGGCCTCGCGGGCGTGGAGGTCTCGGCGAAGATTCTCGGCCACGTGCGCGGCAAGAAGCTGCGCATCTTCAAGTTCAAGCCGAAGCGTGGCTATAAGCGCCGCACCGGCCACCGCCAGGAGCTGACCCGAATCGAGGTCACGAAGATCGGCGTCCGCGGCGCCCGCGCCGGCGCCGCAAAGGCCTCGGCCAAGGCGGGGTCAGATGGCGCATAAGAAGGGACTAGGTTCGAGCCGCAACGGCCGCGACTCGAACGCCCAGCGCCTTGGCGTGAAGACGTTCGCCGGTCAGACCGTGACCGGCGGCGAGATCATCGTGCGCCAGCGCGGCAGCCGCTTCAAGGCCGGCGAGGGCGTCGGCATGGGCAAGGACGACACGCTTTACGCCCGCGCCGCCGGCAAGGTCCGATTCTCGGTCGGGCGCCGCGGTCGGGTCGTCTCGATCGACCCGGCGGACTAGCGTCCGCCGGTCTCCCCGGTGGCCACGATCGCCTTGTCGAGAGAGCCACAGCAGGACGTCATCACGGGGATCCCGCGGGAGGAGTTGACCGCCCGGCGCGAGCGGCTGCTGGCGCACATTCGCGATCAGAAGCTGACCGGCTATGTGCTGTTCGACGAGCAGTACATCCAGTATTTCACGAGCTTCAGTTTTCTGGCAACCGAGCGCCCGGTCGCGTTCGCCGCGAACGCCTCAGGCGAGACGGCGGTGTTCGTGCCCGGGTTCGAGGTGGAGCGGGTGCGTGAGGAAACCGAATTTGAACGCGTCGAGTCCTACCCCGAGTATCCGGGGGTCGAGCATCCGATGCTGATCCTCGGACGGGTGCTGAGCGACATGGGCATCACGGGCGCGGTCGCCGCGGACAGCGACGGCTATCCCGGCATCCTGGGCTACGCCGGTCCTTCGCTGAGCGAAGTGATGGGCGGCGCGGCGACAGCCCTCTCGCCGTTCATCGAGAGCCTGATGGTGCTCAAGAGTGAAGCGGAGATCGCGCTGATCCGCGAGAGCGCCCGGTGGTGTGAGAGCGGTCACCGGCTGCTGGCGCTGTACTCGCGGCCGGGTGCCACCGAGGCACAAGCAAGCCTTCGAGCCGGACAGGAGGCCACGCTGCAGATGCTGGAGGCCCTCGGCTCGTCTTTCGGTGGGCAGCACGCGTCCTCCGACGGGGTGTCGGTCGGATATCGGGGCCAGATCGGGCGACGCAGTGCCTGGGCGCACGCGATTGCGCACAACATCGAGTTTCAGCCCGGGGATGTGCTTGTGAGCGAAACCAGCGCACCGATCTGGGGCTACAACGCGGAGCTCGAGCGGACGCTGATCGTCGGTCCTCCCAGCGACGAGGCACGGCGCCTGTTCGACCACATGGTGGCCGCCCAGAAGGTGGCGCTGGATTGCCTGCGGCCGGGGATCACCTGCGCCGATGTGGATCGCGCCGTGCTTGACTATTTCGCAGCGAACGACCTGATGCCCTACTGGCGCCAGCACGTCGGCCACGCGATCGGGCTGCGTGACCATGAGCCGCCGTTTCTCGACGTCGGCGATCGCACCCGGGTGGAGGCGGGCATGGTGTTCACGATCGAACCTGGCCTGTATTCCCCGATGGTCGGCGGCTTTCGCCACTCCGACACGGTGGTGGTGACGCCAGACGGGATCGAGGTCCTCACCGATTATCCGAAGGACATCGAGAGCCTGACGATCGAGTTGTGAGGCCGGTGGGTTGGGCACCCAGTCGCGGTCAGGCGCTGGCTGTGACTTCCCAGTCGATGTCGGAGAGCCGGGCCAGCGCGAGAACCAGCGCTTGGGTGCCTTTGCGGCCGTAGCCCTGGGCGCTGAGAGCGACGTATAGCTGCTCGGCCAGCGCGAGCCCGGGCACCGACAGCCGCATCCGCCGCGCTTCGGACAGGGCGATGCCCATGTCCTTGATGAAGTGGTCGACGGCGAAGCCCGGCTCGAAATCACCGGCGAGCATCCGCGGGGAGTAGTTGGACAGCGACCACGAGCCGGCCGCCCCCGAAGCAACCGACTCGAGCACCGTGTCCAGATCGAGGCCGGCCCGGTGGGCATACAGCAGCGCTTCACAGACGCCCACCATCGTGCTGGCGATCAGGATTTGGTTTACCAGCTTGGCGTGCTGGCCGGCTCCGGCCGTGCCCTGGTGCACGATCGTCTTGCCGAGTAATCCGAGTAACGGGCGTACCCGCTCGACTGTTGCCGGGTCGCCGCCAACCATGATCGACAGCGTCGCGTTGCGCGCGCCCGCGTCACCGCCAGACACCGGCGCATCCAGCGCCGTGAGGCCCTTCGCAGCGGCGGCGTCGGCGATCTCCACCGCGAGCTGCGGTTCGCTAGTCGTCATGTCGATCAGCACGGTGCCCGACGCCGCGCCGGCCAGCGCACCATGGGCTCCCAGGAAGACCTCGCGGACATCCGCGGGGAAACCGACGATCGCGAAGATCACGTCGGCCGAGTGGGCGACTTCGGTCGGTGTGTCGGCCCAGATAGCGCCGCGATTGATGAGCGGTTCGGCAGTTGCGCGTGTGCGCGTATGGACCGTCACGGAATAGCCGGCGTCGAGGATGTGGCCGCACATCGAAGTGCCCATGACGCCGAGGCCGATCCAACCGATGCGGGTCTGCGAGGAGCTGCCGTTCATCGCCGATAAACGTACCTGACGACTCCCGCTGACCCGCAGAGCGGGCTCGCCGACCGTCCCGCTCAGCGCTACGCCCGCGTCGAGGCCGCGTGGAGTAGGTCGTCGGCGTTCCCGAGTCCGGTGCGGAGAGGCCCGTGGCGCCCGAATCGAACGAGGCCGTTGCCCGGCCCACCGGCCGGCCTGCGCGCTTCTGCTACAAGCAGAGTATGGCTGGCGCGACACAGCGGCTCGACCCCGAGGTGACCACGGCCCAGCTTTCTGACGCGCTGGACGAGATCGGACGCCGCAACCAGGTCATGGATGGCGCGATTGCCCCACTGACGACGGGGACGCGGGCGGTCGGGCGTGCCGCCACCGTGCAGTTCGCGCCGGTCGAACATGACACGGACGAGCCCTACGACGCTGCGATCCCCTTCGTTGACGGACTCGAGCCCGGGGCGGTGGCAGTGATCTCGTCGGCCGGCTCGACTCGTGCCGCCTTCTGGGGTGAGCTGTTCTCCGCCGCCGCGATTGGACGCGGTGCCGCAGGCGTCGTCTGCGATGGCTACGTCCGCGACACCTCGAAGGTGCGGGCGCTCGGCTTTCCCGTCTTCGCGCTTGGAGCACGGCCGATCGATTTTCGCGCGCGAATGGAGATCACTGGCGCCGGTCGACCGGTGGTCTGTGGGGGCGTGCTCGTCAATCCCGGCGACCTCGTGCTTGCGGACGACGATGGCGTCGTCGTCGTGCCCGGCGACGTTGAGGCGGCGGCGATGGAGCGCGCAAACGAACGCTCGAGGCGCGAAACGACCGTCCTTGACGAGCTGCGGCGCGGGGCGACGCTCCGGTCGGTGTGGACCACCTACCGGGTACTGTGAGGGATTGTGGTTGCGAACTCTGACACCCCGCCTGAGGGTTCGGCTCCCTATGTACGGCTGGCTCCTGGCGACAACGTCGTCGTGCTGACCCGTCACGTGGAGGGCGCGGAGCGCATCCCAGGCCTGTCCGGAGACGTCTGGTTGGTCGCGGCTCATCTGGAGGCCGGCAACAAGCTGGCTGCGGTGCCGATCGCGGCTGGCGATCGTGTCTTCAAGGTCGGTGTCCCGATCGGGACCGCGACGAAAGCGATCGTTCCGGGTGAGCACGTGCACACACACAACCTGCGCAGCGATTACATTCCGATCGAAGCTGAGGGGACGCACGGTGCTGGCGAACACTGAGTGGCCCGCCTACGAACGGGCCGACGGACGCAAGGGAATTCGCAACGTCGTCGCGGTCGTGTACCTCGTCGAGTGCGCGCACCACGTGGCGCGCGAGATCGCGGCACCATACGGCGAGCAGGGCGTCCACGTCGTCGGGTTCCCCGGCTGCTACTCGAACGATTACGCGTTTCGCATGCTGTCGCGGCTCTGCACGCACCCGAACGTCGGCGCGGTGCTGCTCGTGTCGCTCGGCTGTGAATCGTTCTCTCGGCAGGAGCTGCAAGCGGTTGTTGCCGAGAGCGGCCGCCCGGTGCAGACACTCGTCATCCAGGATCGCGGTGGCACGCGCAGCACGGTCGCGCTCGGGCGGTCGTGGGTCGAGACTCAGCTTGCGTCGTTGGCCGCGGCCGAGCGTACAACCATGTCGATTGGCGAGCTGACTGTCGGGACGATCTGTGGTGGCAGCGATGGGACGAGCGGTCTCACCGCCAATCCGGCGGTTGGACGGTCGTTCGACCTGCTTGTCGGTGCTGGTGCCACCTGCGTCTTCGAGGAGACGCTCGAGATGGTCGGCTGCGAAGCGTACCTCGCCGAGCGAGCCGCGACTCCGGAGCTGGCCGGCGAGTTGTGCGCGGCGGTCGCCAAAGCAGCGCGCTACAGCGTTGCCATGGGGTATCCGAGTTTTGCTGCGGGCAACGCGACCGGTGGGTTGACGACGATCGAGGAGAAGTCGCTGGGCGCCTACAGCAAGAGCGGACGCGGGCCGGTGAGCGGATTGCTCAAGCCCGGCGACGTGCCCGACGTCAGCGGCCTCTACCTGCTCGACGTTGTACCCGATGGAGACGCTCGCTGGGGGTTCCCGAACATCAACGACAGCGTCGAGATCGCTGAGCTGATCAGCTGCGGATCGCACGTGGTTCTCTTTACGACCGGTCGCGGGTCGGTCGTCGGATCGGCGATCGCCCCCGTGATTAAGGTCTGCGCAAATCCGGAGACGTATGCGCGGTTGAGCGAGGACATGGATGTCGACGCGGGACGGATCCTGACCGGCGGCGCCTCGCTCGATGACGTAGCCGAGGAGATCTGCGATCTCGTCGTCGAGGTGGCCGGCGGTAGGCTCAGCGCCTCCGAGAGCCTAGGTCACCGCGAGTTCGTGCTCGGCTACAAATCGTTTGAGCCGATCGGTCCGGCATGTCATCCGGCGCCGCTCGCGATGGCTCGCGGCTAGCGCTGCCGCGTACTTTCGTCGGAATATGCGCGGGCGCCTGCCGCGATGGCCCTGCGGGCCTCCGTTGGCAGTGAGCGACGACCGCGCAAACGGCAAACATCGGGTCAAAGCAGCCGGCCAGGCCTAATCTGCCAAGCATTTTGCGGTTGTAGTTTGACAAACATGGGGTCATTGATATAGAACTGCCGCGCAGCATCGTGCGGTCCGGATGGTCCGCAAACAGCCATTGAGGGGAGAGCAATGCGAGTTCCTAACCGGCTTAGCCGGCTTGGCGTCGTCGCGGCCGCCGTGGTAGCCGCCGCAGTGGTTGTGGCGCCAGCCACAGCCGCTGCGAAGACGACCAAAACAATCAAGATCGGCGTCGACCTGACGTACAACAACACCGCCTTCTGGACGGCGTACATCAGCTACGAGCAGCAGTACGCGAAGCAGTACCACGTCAAGCTGCTCGGCCCGCTGCTCGCGCAAGCGAACGCCAGCCTGCAGAACACGCAGATCGAGGATCTGGTGAACGAAGGCGCAAAGGCCGTGATCATCAACCCCGAGACGGCGACGAGCCTGGTTCCGGCGATCAACTACGCCGCCAAGCACCACGTGCAGCTGATCTCAGTCGATACGATCGTCGGCAAGGGTCACGTCTACATGGTGGTCCGCGCGTCGAACCTTATCTACGGTGAGGATGCGTGCGCGTACTTCGCTAAGAACATCACGTCGGGCTATGTGATTGACCTGGAGGGTGACCTCACGTCGTCCAACGGTGCCGATCGCACCAACGGCTTCAACCAGTGCATGCAGGAGAACGCCCCGAAGATCACGGTCCTGTCGGATCCGACCGTGTGGGTGGCCGCAACGGCGACGAGCGATACGCAGACGGCGCTCGACGCCTACGGTTCGGACCTCAAGGGGATCTACGACCAGTACAGCGGGCCCGACCCGGCCGCGGTCCAGGCTGTTGCAGCCAAGGGCCTCACCGGCAAGGTTTCCATCATCGGCGACGACGGTGTCTCGTACGAGATGTGCTACATCAACAGTGGCCTCATGGCGGGCGCGCAGTCACAGCCTGCCAACCTCTACGCCCAGGGCGCAGTTGCGTACGCCGTGGACGCGGCCAAGGGCGTCAAGCTCAAGGTCGGCCAGAAGGCCATTGGCGCTCCGACGCTCCAGGACGTGAGCTTCCTGGGCGACACCAACCTCGGTGACCCGATCGTTGGGCCGCTCGTCACGAAGACGGCGGAGACGTTCAACGCGATGTCCATCGCTGGTGCACCGGGCAATTTCACGAGCATCCCGGTCACGAACACCGCGCTGTGGGGCAACGTTTACGGCGCAGCGCATGGTGGCGACTGCTCCGGCGTTCAGGCACCCAGTGGAGTGACGCTGACGGCTCCGTAGCATGCTGAATCCGAGCGTAGAGTCCCTTTCCTGCCAGCTCGCTGGCAGGAAAGGGCTCTGCCTCGTCCGTTGACGAGTGAGTAACTCGACAAACGCGTTTGACTGTTCCGGCAACCCAATGAACTCACGAGGCGCAGCGATGAGCGCAGACCACCCAGTCATTGAAGCGATCGGCGTCAGCAAGCGTTTCGCCAGCACACAGGCGCTGCTGAACGTCGATACAGCGCTTCGTGCAGGCCGCTGCCTCGGCCTCGTGGGTCGCAACGGCGCCGGCAAATCGACGCTGGTGTCGATCCTCTGCGGCCTGCGCGCCCCCGATACCGGTGAGGTTCGCTTCGACGGCGAGCCGGCTCCGCCGCTCGCCGACCTCGGCGCCTGGCGGCAACGTATCTCAACCGTCTTCCAGCACTCGATGGTGGTCCCTCAGCTGACCGTCGCAGAGAACATCTTCCTCGGCGAACGGCCAGGCAGGCGAGGTTTCGTCAACTGGCGCTCGATGCGCGCCCAGGCACGCCGCGTTTTGCGCGAGTGGGACTTCAACGTCGACCCCGATGTGGAGTGCGGCACACTCACTGTCGAGCAGCGCCAGATCGTCGAGATTGCCGGCGCGCTTGTGCGAGGCACGCGCATCCTCATGCTCGATGAGCCGACCGCGGCACTCGAACGCGACGGCGTACGCCGGCTCTTCGACCGAGTACGTAGCCTCGTGGCCGGCGGTGTTGCGGTCCTCTACATCTCGCACCATCTCGAGGAGGTCTTCGAGATCTGCCAGGACGTCGTCGTGCTGCGGGACGGCGAGGTGGTGCTGACCGCGCCGACCCCAACGCTGACCGACGATCAACTCGTCAGCGCGATGGTCGGGGACATCGAAGCACCGGTCGCCGCACGGGCGGCGTCTCCTGCTGCCAGGCGCAACCGCAAGGCGCTCTCCGAGGAGCTACTCGTGGCGAGCGACATCGTGGCAAAGTCGACGCGCGGCTCGCTGCTGGGTGCCTCTCTGACCGTGCACGCCGGCGAGCGCGTCGGTCTCACGGGATTGCTGGGAGCCGGCGTGGCAACGCTCGGGCGGGTGGTCGTGGGGGCGCACGAATACCAGTCCGGTTCGGTCCGCTTCGACGGCAAGCTGCTGCCGCCCGGTCGGCCGGACGCGGGACTCGCGGCCGGGATCGGCTACATCCCGGAGGACCGCTGGCTCGAGGGCTTCGTCGGCCTCCTCGGTATCTCCGAGAACATGACGATGAGTATCGCGCCGCGTCTGTCGGGACGGCTGGGGTTTCTCACCCCATCCAAACGGACGGCCGCGGCGCGCCCGCTCGCCAAAGAGCTTTCACTCGTGTCGCGAGGCCTGAATCAGGAGGTCGATCAGCTATCGGGCGGCAACCAGCAGAAGGTCACTGTTGCCCGCGCACTGGCGAGCGGCCCGAAGCTGATCGTTGCGATCACGCCGACGCGCGGCGTGGACGTCGCCTCGAAGGAGCTGCTGCTGGGGGCGCTCGCCGAGATCACCCGCTCGACCGGCGCCAGCCTGCTGCTGGCAAGCGATGAGTTTGACGACCTGCAAATCTGCGATCGCGTGATCGTGCTCGTGCGCGGCCAGGTGTTCACTGAGTTCACCGAGCCGCCGTACGATAGCGAGGAGCTGATTGCAGCTACCGAAGGCCTCGTGCCCGTGGGAAGCAAGTAATGACCGAAGTCCGCGAACCGGAGACCGCGACCACCAGCGAGCTCATCCTGTTTGAGAAGCGAAGTCGCCGGGTGGCTGCGGTGGCGTTTGTGCGCGGTGCGGCACTCCTGCCCGTGATTGGCGTGCTCCTGATCATCGGCGCGCTCGCCAGCCCGGTCTTCTTCTCGGTCGGGAACCTGGCCGGCGTCGGCCAGCAGGCCTCGGCGCTCGGAATGGTCGTCATCGGCGAGTCCCTGATCATCATGATCGGCGGCATGGACCTGTCGCTGGAGTCGACCTTCGGCCTCGCGCCGATGGTATCGGCATGGCTGATGGTGCCGGTCGCGGCCTTCGGCGCCGGCACCCTATGGGGCTGGGTACCCGGCCTCCTCGTGCTGCTCGGTGTCGGCGCCACAGTCGGCCTCATCAACGGCGTCGCCATCGTCAAGTTTCGCCTCAACGGCTTCATCTGGACGCTCGCGATGACGATCATCCTCTATGGCGTGATGACCGGCATCACGACTGGCCAGACGCTGCCCGACGAGCCGGCAGCGTGGAGCTACCTCGGCTCCGCATACTGGGGCCAGATTCCGGTGTCGCTCGTCTTCACCGTCCTTGTCTTCATCGGCGTGGGGCTGTTCCTGCGCTACCACCGGTGGGGGCGCGACATCTACGCGGTGGGCGGTAACCGCGCGGCAGCGCGCGCCGCAGGTATTCGCGTGGACCGCATCCGCATCGGCGTGTACGTCGCCGGCAGCGTGCTCGCCGCGATCGGCGGGCTGATGGAGGCCGGTCGCGTATTGGCGGTGGCAAGCACGCAGGGCTACGAAGAGGGGATCATCTTCAACGTCTTCGCAGCCTCAGTCATCGGCGGCGTCAGCTTGAAGGGCGGGCGCGGCGGCATGCTCGGCGCCGGCTTGGGTGTCATCCTCCTGGCCCTCGTGCAGAACGTCCTCGACCTCGGCAACGTCAACAACTACTGGATCGACGCGATCGACGGCGCGGTGATTCTGTTCGCGCTGATCATGTCGCGCGTCATCGGCGGTGAGGCGGCCGCCGACTGAGGCTCGCGCTCACGAGCGAAGTGTGTCGTCCTAGCAGCACGACTACTACAGGCTGTTCGCGCATCGCGTAAGGCCGATTCTGCGCATCGCCGTCCCGGCCACGGAGTACGCGCTGGATCCCTCCAAAGCGATTTCATGCACTTTCGTCTCGTTGCCGGCGCGCGCTGCTCTGTATAGCTGGTGTAGCAGCCTGACATCCGTGCGGGCACTGCTCAGCGCGTTCGCGTATGTGCTCTCCGTGCTCGCGGGGGCCTCGAGTACGCTCAGCTGATTGAGCTCCTTTTCGTAGATCGGTAGCTGGTCAGTGACGTCCAGAGCAAGCTTCGCAAGTGTGCCACCGATCGCCGGAACCATTGCGAGCGATTGGCTCGTGTGCGCGCAGATCGCGTTAGCAGTGCGAGCGAAGGGGTGCCCCGAGCTACTGCTCCCACCGCAGCCGGTGACCACCATTCCAAGCACGGCGATCGTTGCTGCGAACCGGACGCGCGTCACGGGTCCCCGTGTTTGCCGGTTGTGCGGCCACGCCGACCGGTTCGTGGCCGTCGTAGCAACCTCCTGCGACGGCTTAGCGGTGCGACGCGTGTCGGCTCCCCTCGCCTCGACTGGGCGCGAGGCGCTGGCGGCGGATCGGACGAGCAGCGCAGGCGGCACCGGCGACGGCCTCAGGCTCGCTCGGAGCAGAAGGGGGCTGCGGCGGCCACATCGTCAACCTGTGGCAGCACACTCTCCTGCCAGAGCTCTTCTGGAATTGGCAGCCTGAGCAGATCGAGATCCGTCTCGAGCTCGGCTGCCGATCGCGCCCCCACGAGGACACTCGAGATCGCCGGGTGCCTCAACGGAAACTGGAATGCGGCCGCCGCGAGTGGTACGCCGTAGCGTGCGCAGGTCGCTTCGAGGGCGTCCCGCTTGGCAATCATCTCTGCTGGCGCGGGCGCGTAGTCGAATGTGGTCCCACCCGACAGCAGGCCGCTGTTGAGCACGCCTCCCGCGATAACGTGCACGCCACGAGCTGCGCACGGCGGGAGCAGCTCGATGGCGGCGGAATCGTCGAGCAGGGTGTAGCGGCCGGCGATCAAGACGCAGTCGACGGCGCCCTCGTTGACGAACGTCAAGGCCGTATTCACGCTGTTGGTCCCGACTCCGATCGTGTCGACCAAGGCGCCCAAGCTCGCGACTGCCCCGAGAGCCGCCTCGATGTGATCCTCTGGGTCGTGGATCAGCGCAACATCGATCCTCTCGAGTTGCAGCCGCTCGAGGCTCTCCTCGAGCGATCGCCGGATCCCGTTGGCGCTGAAATCGAACCTCGGCGCGAGCGCCGGCGTCCCGCTGAATGAAGGATCGGGTGTTCCCGGCACCAGCAAACGTCCGATCTTTGTCGAGAGAACGAATTCGTCGCGCGGACGCCCGCGCAGTGCCGCGCCGACGCGTCTCTCGGACAGCCCGGCGCCGTAGAGCGGTGCTGTGTCGAAGTAGCGCACGCCACGTTCCCACGCCCGGTCCAAGACACCTCGGGCTGTCACGTCGTCGACCGTATCGAACAGTCCGCCGAGGGGGGCGCAGCCGAGTCCCACGGCTGGGAGAGACGTGTTCATCCGGCGTTGAAGATCAGCGGCAGGCGGTCTGAGGCTGCCCCGCTGTAGTCGTGCGCGACCTCGGCGTACTGTGCCATCTCCGCCTGCCAGCTCTGATTGATTGGGAGCTTTGCGAGTTCGGCGATGGCGTGCGCGTAGTCCTCACACTCGATCGAGTGGAAGATGTCGACCCCGTCGCGAAAGATCAGCCAGCGCTTTATCCCCACCTCGCGCTGCGCTGCTAGCAACTCCGGCCAGACGGCCGCGTGCGCCGCATCGTATGCGTCCTCCATACCCGGTTTCAGGCGCGTCCGTAGGCCTACGAACTCGGTCATCCCTTACGTCTCCTCGGCACTCGACGACGCGACTCCGGCGAGCCGCGACAGCCGCGCGATCGTACTACGTTTCGGGGCTGTCGGTTGACAAACATCGGGTCATTCATGTAGAAGTTGGTGACGGAAGGAGTTTTGTGCGACGCCCCCATCGGCTAGCTCGACAGTCCTTCGGTGACGCGGGACGATCCGCTGGCGGATCGGGAGTCTCGCGCCGCTGTGCAGACGTCAGCGCACCCGCGTGCGGCGTCATCGATATGGAGAGGGCAGGCAGCATGAATCGTCGGGGAGCGAGATCGCGCGGTTGCGTCGCAGCACTTGTGGATGTCTGTACCGTGCCGGCCTCGACCGTGGATGCCGGCGCGGCTTGGTGCGCGTTTGCGGTATCCACGGACGGCTCCCCACTCACCCGTTCACCAGGCTCGGCGACCGCTGGACACCTCACATGAGGATTGTCTCGCTTGATGTGCGAGACATTCGGTTTCCGACGTCGCGTTCATTGGATGGCTCGGACGCGATGCATCGGAAGCCGGACTATTCGTGCGCATATGTGGTGTTGGGGACAGATTCGGATGCGGGCGTTGAGGGTTGTGGGTTGACGTTTACGAATGGTCGCGGCACGGAGGTTGTAGTTGCGGCCGTGAGGGCGTTGGAGTTTCTCGTTGTGGGGCGTACGCTCGAAGAGATCGTCGGGGACATGCGAGGGTTTTCGCGCAGCCTGACGTCAGAAGATCAGTTACGTTGGCTTGGTCCTGAGAAGGGCGTGATTCATCTGGCGGCCGGGGCCGTTCTGAACGCGGTCTGGGATTTGTGGGCGAAGGTCGAGGGAACTCCGCTCTACCGGTTGCTCGTCGATCTGGAGCCGGAGCAGCTCGTGGGCGCGATCGACTTTCGATACATCGAGGATGCGCTCTCCGAGAGTGACGCGCTCGCGTTGTTGCGCGGCATGCGCGCCGGTCGTGAGGAGCGTCTGGCAGAGATCATCGAGTCGGGGTATCCGGCATACACAACCTCGGCCGGGTGGCTTGGCTATGACGACGCGAAGATCACCAGACTGGTTGCTGAGGCGGTCGCGGCCGGCTTCACCTATGTGAAGATGAAAGTCGGTCAGGATGTCGCGTCCGATGCGCGGCGCGCACGGCTGATCCGTGAATCGCTCGGGCAAGATGGCACGCTGATGATGGACGCCAACCAGTATTGGGGCGTCGACGAAGCGATCGCGGCGATGCGGGTCCTCGGCGAGTACGACCCGTGGTGGATCGAAGAGCCCACCAGTCCCGACGACGTACTCGGACACGCTCGGATCCGCCGCGAGATATCACCGATCCGCGTCGCCACCGGCGAGCACGTCCAAAACCGCGTCATCTTCAAACAGCTCTTCCAGGCCGAAGCGATCGATGTCTGCCAGATCGACGCGTGCCGCGTCGGCGGCGTCAACGAAGTCCTTGCAATCATCCTCCTGGCCGCGAAGTACGAGATCCCAGTCTGCCCGCACGCCGGTGGCGTCGGCCTCTGCGAGTACGTCCAGCACCTCGCGATGTTCGACTACATTGCAGTCAGTGGAACCTTGGAAAACCGCGTTGTCGAGTGGGTAGATCATCTTCACGAACACTTCGTTCACCCCGCAATCGTCCGCGACGGCAGTTACCTGGCGCCCACTGCTCCCGGCTACAGCATCGAAATGCACGCTGCCTCACTTGACATGTATGAATACCCGCAAGGCGCGGTCTGGAACCAGCCCGACGTCGTCGGGGCCTCGCTTGGGCCTGACTGAGCCGACTTGGCGTGAAGGTCGACAGTCACATTCACCTCTGGAATGCGGAGCACACGCCGCAGCCGTGGATGACTGAGGAGCACGCAAGCATCGCCCGACCGTTCGGGCCGGATGACATCGTGCCGCTGATTGAGAGAAACGACGTCGATCAGGTGATCGTCGTCCAAGGCGCATGCCTCGACTCGGACACCGACTACCTGTTCGAGGAAGCAGCGCGTTGCGACTGGATTGGTGCGATCACGGCCTGGGTCTGCATCGAGGACGCCGAACACGCGGCCCACCGCCTGGATGACCTGCAAGCGAGGCCCAAGTTCCGCGGCGTCCGGCATTTGACCCACAATGAGCCCGATCATTGGATCGTCCGGCCGGAGGTGCTCGAATGTGTGGCCCTGCTGAGCGAACGAGGCATCGTTCTGGAGCTCCCAGTGGTCTTCCCCCGCCATTTCGACGACATCGTGAGCCTCGCCGAGCGTTTCCCCGACCTGCGGATCGTCATCGATCACCTCGGCAAGCCACCGATCGGGGGACCTGCCATGGAGCGTTGGGCGGTCGCGCTGCGGGCGACCGCGGAGCACCCGAACGTCCTCGCGAAGGTTTCCGGCCTTAATACGGCCGTAGACTGGCCTGACTGGACGCTCGAGGATTTGCTGCCTTCCGTCGAAGTGGCTCTCGAGTGCTTCGGCCCGGAGCGCCTGATGTGCGGAAGCGACTGGCCATATTCGCTGCTGAACGGGGAGTACGACCGTGTGTGGGGCGCGACTGCCGGAGCCCTGCTTGAATTGGCGCCCGATCACGCAGATCGGTTGCTCGGCGAGAACGCGAGCCGGATCTACTGCCTCCAGGCCCCGGTTGAACCGCCGCTCCAGGACCCGACTCGCTGATGGCACTCCCGCTCACAGACCAGGCGATCGCGAAGATCAAGGATCTGATCATCTCCGGCGAGCTGAGCGCGGGCGCCAAACTACCTCGGGAGCAGGATCTGGCGGCGAGCCTGGGTCTTTCGCGGAACTCGCTGCGTGAGGCTGTGCGTGCACTGACACTGGTCGGCGTGCTCGACACGCGGGTCGGCGACGGAACCTACGTCACTAGTCTCGACGCGGAGGTCCTGCTAACCGGGATGGCCTTCGTCAGTGACTTGCTCGAAGGCAAAACACTGCTTGAGGTACACCAGGTCCGCCGCATTCTGGAGCCCGTCGCAACGGGCATGGCTGCGAGTCGGATCACCGACGACGAATGCCTCGCGCTCGAGGCGTGCCTCCGCCAGATGGACGACGCCGCGACCGACCAGGGGTTCATCGATGCCGACACGGAATTTCATCGCATAATCGTGGTTGCATCCGGGAACGCGACGCTCGCCTCCGTGATTCAGAACCTGTCGGGCGGCATGGCACGCGCCCGCCTCTGGCGGACGATTACCGAGCACGATGCGGTTGCAATCACGAAGCAGCGCCATCACGACATCTACACCGCGCTACGAGCGGGCGACGCAGAGGAGGCGAGCGCGGCGGACGTGATCCACTTAGCCGATGGCGAGCGCTGGTTGCAGCGCTGGCTCGCGCGCGCCCCGAGCGTCGTGGCCCCGGACGCCGCCGAGCCCGGAGTCCCGTTCCTGAAGCTCAGCCAAACCGCGCAGTGACACCCGCGCTCGTGAAGGTGCATCCCGAGCAGGTCGCCCACACTCGTGCGCGCTGCGGGGCAATCGGCGTTGACGGCGGGCGTGATCAGCTCTCGCAGCTACGCACCTGGGCCTCGGGCGGGGGCGCCTCGGACGCGCTTCACACCGGCTGCATTGCTCCTGGCGCTCGCCCTCGCGACCGAGACGCCGTCTAGGCGCTTTCAGCCCCTGGACGTAGACTACGACTCCTGCGAACCGCAGGCGCCGTTGAGGAGGGAGGCTCGAATGGCTGAACCACTTCGTTGGGGTTTGATCGGGACCGGGCTCATTGCCGGGACCTTTGCACGCGACCTCGAGCTGACGGACTCCGGTCGGGTGGTCGCCGTTGGCTCGCGAGCGCTAGACAGCGCCGAGCGCTTCGCCGATCGATTCGGCATCCCAAATCGCCATGGGAGCTATGCCGAGCTGGTCGCCGATCCGGAGGTCGATGTCGTGTACGTCGCGACCCCGCATCCAATGCACCATGACGACGCGTTGCTTGCCTTGCGGGCCGGGAAGCCGGTGCTGGTCGAGAAGCCGTTCATGATGACCGCGGCCGAGGCCGAGGAGGTTGTCGCAGAGGCGCGCGGCGCGAAGCTTTTCCTGATGGAGGCGATGTGGACCCGTTTCCTTCCGCACATAGCGGAGGTCCGACGTCTCCTTGCCGAAGGAGTCCTGGGCGAGATCATCAGTGTCAGCGCCGATCACGGGCAGTGGTTCGAGCGAGACGCCGAATTCAGGCTGTTCGCGCCCGCTCTGGGCGGCGGAGCCCTGCTCGACCTCGGCGTCTACACGGTGTCTTTTGCATCGATGGTGCTTGGTCCTCCGGACCGGATCCTCGCAATCAGCGAGCCCGCCTTCACCGGCGTCGACGCCCAGACCTCGATGCTGTTCTCATACGCCGGCGGTGCACAGGCGATCCTGAACTGCACCTTGTCTGCAAAGAGCCCGACTCGCGCGGCGATAGTCGGCACGGACGGTCGTATCGAGATCGACGGTGACGACTTCTACTCACCGAACTCGTTCACACTGATCCCCCGTATCGGCGAGCCGACGCGCTTCGAGATCCCCCACGAAGGGCACGGGATACGCCACCAAGCGGAAGAGGTCGCCCGCTGCCTGCAAGCCAGCTTGCTCGAGAGCCCCTTGATGCCGCTCGATGAGACGGTATCGATCATGCGCACGCTCGACGGGGTGTTTGCCGCCGCCGCCAGCTAGCAACCGCACTCGAACGTGGCGGTGGCTCCCGCCGCCCGAGCACGCTCGAAGCGGTGCACGCCGCCGCTGCGCCGACCGCGCTTTGCTGCGCCCGCTCGCTTGCTCGACAATGCAGGGATGCTCTACGACCGAGCACGGATCTTCGTTGCGGCCGGCGCCGGCGGCGACGGCTGCCTGAGCTTCCGTCGCGAGGCCCACGTGCCACGCGGGGGACCCGACGGCGGCGACGGCGGCCACGGGGGTGCGGTGGTCGTGCAGTGCGATCCGGCGCTACGTGACCTCCAGGCTTTTCGCCGGCGCCAGCATTTTCGCGCGCAGCGCGGCGGTCACGGATCTGGTGCCCTTCGCCATGGACGAAACGGCGCCGAGCTGGTCGTCCACGTGCCGCCGGGCACCCAGGTGCTGACCGAGGCCGGCGACGTCCACGACCTGACGCGGCCGCAGCAGCGCGTGCGCGCGGCGCGCGGCGGCGCCGGTGGCCGCGGCAACAAGCATTTTGCGACCGCGACGCGCCAGGCCCCGCGCTTCGCCGAGCGCGGTCTTCCCGGGGAGGAGGCGTGGCTCGAGCTGCGCCTCAAGCTGCTCGCCGATGTCGGCCTGATCGGATTGCCGAACGCCGGAAAGTCGTCGCTGCTCGCCCGGCTCACCCGCGCTACGCCAAAGATCGCCGACTACCCGTTCACCACGCTGGAGCCGGTGCTCGGCACCCTCGAAGGCGCCGAGCGGCAGCTGATTGTCGCCGACATCCCGGGTCTGATCGAGGGGGCGAGCGAGGGCGCCGGGCTCGGCCACGACTTTCTCGCGCATGTTGAGCGCACACAGCTGCTCATCCACGTCCTCGACCTCGCGCCGCTCGACGGCTCGGATCCATTGACCAACCACGCCACGATCGAGCGCGAGCTCGCGCTCCACGATCCGCAGCTCGCCTCACGGCCACGGATTCTCGCGCTGTCGAAGTCCGACCTCGTGGCGGCGGAGACCGTGGCGGCGCGGACCGCCACGTGGCGGACTCGACTTGGGGGCGATGTGCCGGTATTCGTGACATCCAGCGTGACCGGCGAAGGACTGTCCGAGCTCTCCGCCCAGCTGCTCCGGTCCGTCCCGGTCGAGCTCCCTGACGAGGTTCCGGGCGAGCCGGAGCTGGCCGAGCACTTGACGTTCAGGCCCGCGCCTGGGCGCGGCTTCCGCGTCGAGCGGGACGGCGACGGCACGTTTCGTGTCCTCGGCGAGGGGATCGACCGCCTGCTCGCGCGCCACGACCTCGACAACGAGGAGGCGCTCGCGCACGTCGAGGCACGGCTGCGCCAGATCGGCGTGATTCGCGCGCTTGAGGCCCAGGGCTTTCAGGCTGGCGATGGCGTCGAGATCGCCGGGGTCCCGTTCGAGCTCGACCCCTGAGACCGGGCGGCGGTCGCGGGACGTCGGCCGTAAGCTGCGCCGCGATGGCTCGCAGCGTGATCAAGCTCGGTTCCGCGATCGTCGCCGGTGAGGACGGGACGCTGCGCCAGGACGTGCTCGCGCAGGTCTGCTCGGCGGTGGCAGAGCGTCACGCCGCGGGTGACGAGCTCGTAATGGTCACGAGCGGAGCGATCGCAGCGGGCGTCAGCGCTCTCGCGCTCGCCGGGCGGCCGGAGTCCGTCGACGAGCTGCAGGCGGCGAGTGCCGTCGGCCAAGGGCGGCTGTACCCGGTCTACGACGAGCTGCTTCGCGCCCGCGGCGTCACGGCGGCGCAGGTGCTGCTGACCTTCTTCGACTTGAGCGCTCGCACGAACTACCTGAACGCTCGCCAGACACTCGGCAAGCTGCTCGAATGGAAGGTCGTGCCCGTGATCAACGAGAACGACACGACGGCGACTGACGAGATCTCCTTTGGCGACAACGACTTCCTCGCGGCGCAGGTGGCGATCCTCGTCGGAGCGCAGCGACTCGTCCTGCTGACCAACACCGAGGGGCTCTACAGCAGCGATCCCGGGCGGGTTGCCGATGCGCAGCTGATCCCCGAGGTGGTGGACTTCGCCGCGCTCGAGCAGTTCGAGATCACGCAGAGCACATCGGCACACGGATCAGGTGGCATGCGCTCGAAGGTGACGGCGGCGGACATGGCGACCGCGGCTGGGATCGAGACGACGATCTGCAGCGGCGCCCGGGAGGGCGTGCTGGCGCGGGTGCTCGCCGGCGAGCACGAGGGCACGCGCTTTGCGCCGCGCGAGACGCGCTACTCGAGCTTCAAGCTGTGGCTCAAGTACGCGAAGCCGAGCCGCGGCGAGATCGTCGTTGATGCCGGCGCCGCACGCGCGCTCCGTGAGGAGGGAACGAGCCTGCTGCCGGTCGGTATCGTCGAGGTCAGTGGTGGCTTCGAGGCTGGTGACGCGGTCGATATAGCCGATGCCGCCGGTGCGCTCGGCAAGGGGATCTCGAGCTACTCTGCCGTCGAGTTGCAGCGCGTCAAGGGACTGAAGTCCCAAGCGGTGCGCGAGCTCGTCCCGCGCGCCGCGGAGGAAGCGGTCCATCGCGACTACCTGGTGCTCGACTAGCACCGGATCCAATCCGGTGAGCGGCGACCACGTCAAGGCCGGTGAGCCGTAACCTTTTGGTCAGCATGGCAGTCAGCACCGAAACGGTCAGCGACATCTGCACTGCGGCCAAGCGGGCGTCGCGAGCGCTCGCGCAACTCGACACGCAGACGAAGGACTCGGCGCTTCAGGCGATCGCTGAGGCGCTGGAGGACCGCGTCGCGGACATACTTGAGGCGAATGCGCTCGACCTCGAGGCCGGGCGCGAGGCGGAGCTCAGCGGGGCGCTGCTCGACAGGTTGGCGCTCGATCCGCGCCGTGTCGCCGCGATCGCCGCGGGCGTACGAGCGATCGCTGCACTGTCAGACCCCGTTGGCGAGGTCGTGGACGGGTTTCGGCGCCCGAACGGTCTCGAGATCCGCAAGGTGCGGGTGCCACTCGGGGTCGTCGCGGTCGTCTACGAGGCGCGGCCGAACGTGACGATCGATGCCGCGGCGCTCTGCCTCAAGTCTGGCAACGCGACGGTCCTGCGAGGATCCTCGAGTGCAGGTCATTCCAACGCGCTGCTCGCGCAGCTTGCCGGTGAGGCGGCTGAAGCGGCGGGGCTGCCGGAGGCGGCGATATCGATCATTCGAGGTGGTGAGCGTGAAGAGCTTCGCGAGCTCGCGACCCAGACGGGCACTGTCGATCTCCTGATCCCGCGCGGAGGAGAGCAGCTCAAGTCAGCGCTCGCCGAGCATGCGACCGTTCCCGTGATTTACGCCGCCTCGGGTAACTGTCACGTCTACGTTGACGCTTCCGCCGATCTTGACCTGGCGCAACGCATCGTCGTCAACGCCAAGGTCCAGCGGCCTGGCGTCTGCAACGCGGCCGAGACGCTCCTCGTTCACCGCGACGTTGCCGCCGCTTTCCTGCCGCAAGTTGCCCGGGCCCTGGTCGAGTCCGGTGTCGAGCTGCGTGGCGACAAGCGGGCCTACGAGCTCGCAGGCCAGTTTCCGATCGAGCCGGCAAGCCCTGCCGACTGGGACACGGAGTACCTGTCGCTCATTCTCGCGGTCGCAGTGGTCGACTCGTTGGACGGCGCGATCGAGCACATCGCCGCGCATGGGACCGGTCATTCCGAGGCCATCGTCACGAGCGACCGTGACGCCGCGCGTCGCTTCCAGCACGCCGTCGATGCTGCCTGCGTGTACGTCAACGCGTCGACTCGGTTCACCGACGGCGGCGAGTTCGGCATGGGCGCGGAGATCGGCAACTCAACGCAGAAGCTGCACGCGCGCGGGCCGATCGGTCTACGCGAGCTGTGTACCTTCAAGTACCTGATCGAGGGCGACGGCCAGGTTCGCAGCTGACGCGGTGGCGGCAATCGGGATCTTGGGGGGGACGTTCAACCCGCCGCACGTCGCCCACCTGCTCTGTGCGAGCGAAGCCCGCTGGCAGCTGGGACTTGACCAGGTGCTCCTGGTGCCCGCGGGCGTTCCACCGCACAAGCCGATGGCCGAGGACCCGGGGATCGAGCACCGTCTCGCAATGTGCCGTCTCGCCGTGCGCGGCCATGAGGAATGGCTCGCGNNGCGATCCTTGAGCTGGCGCGCGTCGCGGTTGCCGAGCGAGCCGGAGCTCGGCGCGAGGAGGTTCGCGAGCGGCTCGCCGGATTGCGCGGCGTCGAGCGGGCCACCTACATCGACGTACCGCGGATGGATATCTCCTCGGCCGCTTTGCGCCAGCGCGTGCGCTCCGGTCAACCCATCACCTACCTGGTCCCCGACCCTGTCAGCGACTACATCGAAGAGCGGAGGCTCTACACGTGACATCCGAGCAGCTCGTTGAAGCCCTCGCCGATCTTGCGGCCGACAAGAAGGCGCTCGACATCGTCGAGCTCGACCTACGCGGTGCGGTCGACTACACCGACTACTTCGTGATCTGCTCCGGCACCAGCGACCGCCACGTGAAGGCGATCTGCGACGGGATCCGTTACGGGCTGAAGGACGCAAACGGCATCGGCCCGCGCCTTGTCGAAGGCCTGACAGAGGCCCGCTGGGTACTGCTCGACTATCTCGACGTGGTCGTGCACGTGTTCGTCCCCGAGGTGCGCGAGTTCTACGGGCTCGAGCGGCTGTGGGGCGAGGTGCCGCAGCTGCGGGCGCCGGCTGTGCCCGCGCCTGCGTGACTCACCCCGCCGGCAGCGGTGCCCACCGAGTGCAGAGCGACGGATCGGGTCGGCTACTGCTCGAAGCGCTCCACGGTCTGCTCATCGCGCAGCCCGACCCAATCAGGATCGAGTCCGAATTCCTCGCGCGCGCGGCGCTGGCGCAGCAGGTCCCAGTAGCGGTCGAGTTCAACCCGCACCTGCTCGAGGCGCTGATGCTGGTCTTCTGACGGCGCGTGGCCGGCGGCTGAGGCGAGGAGGCGATGCTCCTCCCCAACCAGCGCTTCGATGTGTCCAGCAACGTCCGCGTCGTTCATGCCCCCAGCATACGCCCCGGCGTCCGGCGTCCGGCGTCCGGCGTCCGGCGTCCGGGGTCGGTGGCGGCTCGCGCGTCGTCGGCTGACACGGCGCGTGACCGCCCGAGGCGGCCACCCGTTCCCAGGGCTCGGCCCGACGGGCCTGGCGGCGGTACATTCCCGCTACGATCGGCGCATGTGCCGAAACATCCGTACGCTCCACAACTTCGAACCGCCGGCAGCTGACGACGAGGTCCGTGCGGCAGCGCTGCAGTACATCCGCAAGATCAGCGGCTTCGCCAAGCCCTCGCACGCGAACGCCGAGGCGTTCGCGTGCGCCGTTGACGCTGTCGCGGCCGCGTCGGCGCGGCTGCTGGACTCGCTCGTGACTGCAGCCCCGCCCAAGGACCGCGAGGTCGAGGCCGCCAAGGCGCGCGCGCGTGCAGTGCAGCGCTTCGCCGCCTGAGCTGGCGATCCCGTCACCGCCGAGGATCGGCGAGCGGTACCTTGGCAGGCTCTAGAGGTGCCGCTCGCGCGTCACGACGCGCGAGCGAACGTCACTTGTGTGTGTATGCGACGACCCAGGCCACGTCTACGTTGGGCTCGGTCGCGGCCCAGGGTACGGTGCAGGTCAGGCCCGCCACCGCCTCGCAGTCGGTCTGGGACTGCAGAACGATGTTCATCGGCACGGAGGAGACATTGGGGTTCGATTCGGTTGCCCACACGTTGCCATCGATCGTGTACTGGACTTCGCCTGGGCTCCATATCAAGCCAAGGGTGTGCCATTGCGCGGCGTTCGCGGTCACGCTGTCCGTCAAGACGGTCACCGGCGTCCCGAATTTCAGGAACGCGCCGATCGTCGTGAGGTTCAGTGGCCCGCCGTCGACGATGAAATCGCTCTCCGGCGGCGCGACGTCGCTCGTCGGATAAAGCAGGGCGAGAAAGGTATCGTCGGCAACCGGCGTCGTCTTTACACGGACGAGAACCTTGCCGTAGGTCAGCGAGAGCTTCGACTTGACGCCGCCGCTGACCTCGTTGTTGAACAGCGGACAGATGGCGGCATTGGTGCAGTTGGGCGGATCGCTGTAGGTCTTGAGGATGAGCTCACCACCCTTCACGACGGTGTGCGACCTTGCCCACCATCCTCCCAGGTTGCCGCCAACGACGCCGTTGTACTTCTGCCATTTCGAATCGAGCGCCGTACCGGTGAACTTGTCGGCAAGGACCTGCTTCCAGCCGGTTTGGTTGCCGACCGGCATCGCGACGCCCGAAGGACCGCGCCCCGGATGGTGCTTCCGCTTTGCGGCGCTGCTTGCCGTTGCCGTTGTTGCGAACACCGCAAGCAGGGCGCATGTCGCCAGCACGCCGGTCCACGAGCGTCGGCTGCGTGTCATGAGTACCGCGCTTTCGGCCATCGAGCACCGAAGCGTACCCCGTTCGGCGTGAAACTGGGCGTTTTGCAGGCCATTTCTCGCGCTCCGACGCGCGTGCGAATTTCGGGCATGGTTGGAAGCCTAACGGAGGTGCTCCTGCGAGTAGGGGACCTTTTGAACCCAATCCGATCCTTGAACACTCGCCCCGGTCGGGCGCGTGAACGATCGCAGTGGCCGCGGCTAGCCCTCATGCAATTCCAGGAGCTGTGCCGCGCGGCCCCTTTGCGCGGAGTACCCTGGAGCGACGCGATTGGAAGCGCGTTGGTCGGACCGGCTGTGCGCGCGGCCAGGAAAGGGGATCGTCCGATCCCCGCTGCCGCTCTGGGTGCTAGGGAAGCGCTGCCGCCGCACGATGGTTNNTCGGGACGCTCGTCACGGTCGGCTTGCTCGCTTTCGTGCTCGCAGGTCGCGGCTCGCAGTTCGGCGCTGCGCTGCTCGCCGCGCCGATCTGGGTGCTCTCGCTTGCCGCCTTGCTGCACCTGTCCTCGCTCGTGACTCGCAGCGAGGCGTGGCACGGCTGCGTGGTCGCCGCGGGCGGCACCATGCCGCGCCGGGTCGTCTTCCGCGCGGCCGGCGTGGGCTCACTCGCGAGCGTGATCAGCGCGCAGCTGGGGGTGGCTGCGCGCATCGGAGCGCTGCGTCGCTCGGCGCCCGAGACCTGCCCTCGTGTCCCGGCGATGATGGCCGCTGAGGTCCCGATCGTGGCCGTAGAGGCGACGCTCGCCGCGCTCTTCATGTTCACGTTGGTGGGACCGCTGGACCTGCCCCTTTGGCTCCCGTTCGTTGCAATCGCGTTGATGTGCGCTGCGATGTTCGGCCTCCGCGGCATCGCTCGCCGTCGCCGTTCCGGGCTGTGGCTTGGTCTCGCAGCGTTGCGAGACCTCCAGGGCCGTGGCCGCCTTATTGCGCTCGTCGTCGTCGAGGTCATCGCGCAGATCGCGCGCAATTGGCTGATCCTGCGCGCCGTCGGCGTCGACGCGTCTGTCTTCGATGCGATCGCTGTGCTGATAGTCACGGTGAGCCTCAGCCCGCTGCCGATCGGCCCGAGCGTCGGTGCGGCGGCAGCCGTCTTGATTCTCGGCGCTCACGGTGTCGCCGCCACCACGGCAGGCGGTCTCCTGTTGACGGTCACAGGCATTGCCGGCGCGCTGTCTTTCGCCGCTTGGGCCTGTGGTGACCACCTTCTGACCGGTCTGCGTCACGCGAGGCAAACACGGCACGTCGCCGCGCGCCTCAGCGCGACCGATGTGATCGTCGCGGCCCGTATCACCTGATCGATCGCCAGGCGGCTGCAGCCCGCCGACTGCCGACCGCTCGCCTTGGCGCCTTGCAGCCGCCGGGCGTTCGAGCGCTCAAGGGCGAAGCCGTTCGTGCGTGCGTTCAGGTTGATATGGCTACCCTCTCATGAGTCCTAGAAAGTGCTTCGCGCGGGGAGCTCGGCGGAAGGAGTGTTCGTGTCTGACATTCGCATCACGGCCGTGCTAGGAGCGGGTGCGCTCGGTGCAGCGATGGCGGCTCGGCTCGGCGAATCAGGTCATGAGGTTCGTCTGTGGAACCGCACGGAGGAGCGGGCTCGCGCGGTTGCGGCGCAGGCGCACGGCGTCACAGCGGTCAGCGGGGTGATCGAGGCGGTCAGCGGTGCCGCCACCGTCCTCACGGTGCTTCGCGACGGCGACGCGGTCGCCGAGGTGATGGCTGATGCGATCGCGGTTGTCGATTCGAGCGCCGTGTGGATTCAGGCGAGCACCGTTGGCCCGCGCAGCGCCGCTGCTCTCGCCGACTTGGCTCGCGACCACGGTGTCGCGTACCTCGACGCGCCGGTCTCGGGTAGCACAACGCCCGCCCGCGAGGGCAAGCTGGTATGGCTGGTCGCCGGCGAGGATGCTGCGCTGAGCCGTGCACGTCCGGTGCTGGACGCTCTTGGCTCGACGATGCTGCATGTCGGGACCGGCGTCGAGGGTAGTTCGCTCAAACTCGCGGTCAATGCTTGGATGACCGCGGCGACGGTCGCGATGAGCGACGTGCTCGCGCTCTGTGACGCTCTCGCCATCGATCATGCGGCGTTTGTGAGGGCACTCGAGGCCGGCCCGCTGGCGATGCCCTACGCGTTGCAGAAGCTGCACATGATGGATGCTGGCGACTACGCGGCCGGATTCGCTGTGCAACTCGCCCTGAAGGACATCAATCTCGCAGCGGAGCTCGCTGCTCCGACCCCGCTATTCCAAGTCGTTCACGACCGTCTCGAGAGCGAAGTCGCCGCGGGACACGGCAGCGATGACCTCGCCGCAGTCGACTACCCGCGCAAGAGGGCATAGACGTGTCTCCATGACGCAGTGGGAGATGTCATGAGCATCGAAGCGTTCGACGTGATTGTGATCGGCGCTGGCCCGGCGGGGGAGGTCGTTGCCGGCGAGCTCGCCGGCCAGGGTTGCAGCGTCGCGGTGGTTGAGGCGGAGCTCGTCGGTGGTGAGTGCGCGTTTTACGCATGCATGCCGTCCAAGGCCCTGCTTCGTCCGGCCGAGGTCCTGGCAGAGGCGCGGCGCGTGCCTGGGGCCGCACAAGCGATCACTGGGTCGTTGGACGTAGCGGCGACGCTCGCGCGTCGCGATGAGGTGATTCACTCACTCGACGACAGCTCGAATGCCGAGTGGCTCGACGAACACGCGATCACGCTGATTCGTGGTCACGGACGCCTCGCCGGCGAACGACGCGTGAGCGTCGGCGATCAACGCTACGAGGCGCGCACGGCGGTCGTCGTCGCGGTCGGGAGCACCGCCGCGATCCCGCCGATCCACGGTCTCGCGGACTCGAGACCGTGGACCAATCGTGAGGTCACCACGGCGCATGAGATCCCCGCCCGTCTGATCGTGCTTGGCGGCGGTGTGGTCGGCGTCGAAATGGCGCAGGCATACAGCGAGCTTGGCGCTAGCGTGACGATCGTGGAGGCGCTCGATCGGCTCGTTGCGGGCGAGGAGGCGTTTGTCGCGGAGGAACTCGGCGCGGCGTTTCGAGAACGCGGCGTCGATATTCGGCTCGGGGTGACGGCGGAGTCGGTCGATCGCGGCGCGGTGGGCGTCAAGGTCGAGTTGAGCAACGGCCAAGCCGTCGAGGGAGAGGAAATTCTCGTGGCGGTTGGGCGCAGGCCGCTCACCGAGGATCTGGGCCTTGAGACCGTCGGCCTAACGCCGGGCGAGGTGATCGAAGTCGACGACCACCTCCGCGTCGCGGATTTGCCGTGGCTCTTCGCGATCGGCGATGTGAACGGCCGCGCGCTCCTCACCCACATGGGGAAATATCAGGCGCGCGTCGCCGCGCGGGTGATCGCCGGCCGCGAGGCGCGAGCAACGCGCGACGATCACGGCGCACCGCGCGTGATCTTCACCGACCCGCAGGTCGCAGCGGTGGGGCTCACGCTTCAGGGCGCCCGGGACCACGGGATCAACGCGAGCGCCTACGACGTCGCGACCTCCGACACCGCAGGCGCGAGCTTCCACGGCCGCAATACGCCCGGTACCTCGCGCCTGGTGGTAAACGAGGATCGCTCGGTGATCGTCGGAGCCACATTCACCGGCACCGAGGTTGCGGAATGGCTGCAGGGCGCGACGATCGCTATGGTCGGCGAGATCCCAATGGAGCTGCTGCGAGAAGCCGTTCCCGCCTTCCCGACCCGCAGCGAGGTCTGGCTGCGCCTGCTCGAGCAGTGGGAAACGCAGAGGCCAAGAGCGTAGCCGTGGCGCGCGCGAAGAGCAGCACACCGACAGGCTGCGCGACGTCTTGATTCTCGCCCTGGCCGGTCTCGCCGAAGAGAGCGAAATCCGCGCGGCCCGCTCGTTTGCCAACGACGCGAGCGCTGTTGTCCGCAATCGGATTGTGCCGGCGTGCTGTTGCGCCAAGCTCGTCCGGGGAGTACGCTGCGTACCGAAGGGCACCCTTGTGAGGTCGGCCCGCAGAGGGTCTGGCAGCACGACCTGACTTTCGAGGATTTATTCACCCCTCGGAGGTCGACAGTGCCCCACACGCAGGTCAGTTCTGATTCAGCCTCGCTCTCGGCGCAGGCGGTTGGGCCGGCGTTTGCCTGCACGTTGGGCGACTGCCTCGGCGCGTTTCCACGTTGCTCCGCCCCGGCCGGATCAATCGAGGCGTCGAGGCGTTGATCGCGCACGGCATCCGACACGACTTCATCTATGGATAGGACAGCCACATCTCACGCAGTTTCCATGTCGCACAAGGAGGACGTATGGGCTTTTCAACGAGCATCGTCGTAATCGCAATCGGCGCGATCCTGCGCTTCGCAGTGTCGGTCACCACGACCGGGTTCAACCTCCACACGATCGGTCTGATCCTGATGATTGTCGGCATCGTCAGTCTCGTGCTCTCGATCATGTTCTGGAACTCGTGGGGCGGATTCGGCGGCGGCTACCGGCGGCAGCGTCGCGTCACGCCCGACGGCGCCGGCGGCTACGTCGAACAAGAGCGCGCCGACGGCACCGCCTGACGCGGATTGCCCTTATACCGATCGACCTAAGAGGAGGTTTCTCCGATGTTTAGAGTCAGGCCTGCAGGGCCTGCGTCCGCAGGCGATCAGGATGTCCGGTCGAGCAGCGAGCCGCGGGGTAAGCGTGCTGCGACCGGGATCCGAGCGTTGGCGCTGGGCGGATCGGGTTTGCTCGCCCGCGCCGTGCGCCTCGTTGTCGGCGTCGTCGTGTTGATTATTGCCGCGGGAATTCTGCTCGCGCTGCTCAAGGCGAATGCGACGAACAGCGTCGTCTCGGAGATTCACGGTTGGGGTCGCTGGCTGGTGGGGCCGTTCACCAACATGTTCAGCTTCCACACCGCGCGAGTCGCTATCGCCGTCAACTGGGGCATCGCCGCGGTCATCTACCTGTTCGCCGGCGGACTGATTGCGCGACTGATCAGCCGCTCTCAGCGCTCATCCATCAGCCACCAGGAGGACTCATGACCGACAAAAACATCGACAAGGCAAAAGGTCGCGCCAAAGAAGCTGCCGGCGCGCTAAGCGGCAACCAACGCCTGAAAGATGAGGGGCGCGGCGACCAGGCCAAGAGCTCGGTCAAGAACGCCGCGGACAAAGCCATCGACGCCCTCAGCGGCAAGAAGTAGCCATGCGCGAACCAACCACTGAGCTGGGCCTCGGGAGGTGACCATGCTCACAGTCCTTCTCATCATCATCGTAGTCCTGCTGCTCACCGGCGGCGGATTCGGCTACCGGCGTCGCAGCGGGTAGCGGACTCTAAGCCAGAACCCAAGGATCACGGCCGGTGTGCGCGCCGGTCGCCGTCCTTTTC
>PKXY01000024.1:35626-37322 GCA_003132505.1 Solirubrobacterales bacterium | reverse complement strand
TTACTAGGAGAGTTCCATGAATAGCAGCCAGCCCGATGAAGGACCAGTGAAGCCGAGCGAGCAGCGAGGCGGAAGCACGCCGGGCGAGACCGAGACTCGCGAGAAGGGTTCGTGGGCGGAGACCGCGAGCGAGGGACTCATTCCCGCCGAGCTGGGAGGCTCCGACGCCCCACGCGAGATGCTCGGAGAGGACCCCGAACTCGGCAGCGCAGTTCTTGGCGTGACGACCGGGTCCGACGAGCCGGCGACCGACGACGGCGTCGACCCGAGTGGCGGCGACAACGCCGACGCGACCTCCGACGGCGGCCCCGGCCAACCGCCGGCAGGTGAGCCGGACCTCAAGGACGCCGCGACCACGGCCAGCTGGCCCGACGCGCCGTCAGGCCGCTAGCCCGCGTGCCCGGATACCAGCCTGAAATCAGTCTGAAATCAGTCTGAAGGCCTGACATGGTCAAGCTGACCAAACCGGTGATCGTACTATTCGACGTGGACGAGACCCTGGTCCACACCGGCGGGTCCGGGGCGCGAAGCTGGAAGGCGGCGTTCGAAAAGCTCTACGGCATCCCGGCCGACATCGGCGCGCATAGCTCAGCTGGTGAGACCGACCCGCAGGTAGCCCGGGCAACGTTCCAAGGCGTTCTCGGCCGCGATCCCAGCGACGACGAGCTCAGCAAGCTCTACGGCCAGTACCTGTTGCACCTGGCTGACGACATTCTGACCTCCGAGAGCTACCGGGTGCTCCCCGGAGCGGAGAACACACTGCTGCGCTTAGGCAGGGCCGGAGTGACGCTCGGCCTGGTATCCGGCGCCATGGAGGGCTCAGCCCGCACCAAACTCGTTCCCGCCAATCTGAACCGGTTCTTCATCTTCGGCGCCTACGGTTCGGACTCGCCCGACCGGGCCGAGTTGACGAAGCTCGCGATCGACAAAGCCACCCGCCTGCACCACCAGCTCACCCCAGCGATGGTGCACGTCGTAGGCGACACGCCCCACGACATGCAAGCAACACAGGCAGCGGGCGCCGTGGCGGTCGGGGTGGCCAGCGGCCATTACTCCACCGACGAGCTTGCGGCGGCCGGGGGCGTCCACGTGCTCGGATCCCTCGAGGACCCGTTTCCAGGCCTATGACGGGCTGCTCGGGCGACTCCCAAACGCTCCTGCCCGCACGCCAAACTCGACGGTGGGCTCTCCAGCCGAAATGGCAACGAGCCAATGGACTTGATCGGACAGTATTCAAACCCTGGTGGACCCCTGAAAACCCTGCGAGAGGCCATGTTCGAGATCCCAGAACACCCATCGAGACCGGCTACAGAGGCCAGAAGGCCGACTCTTCGCCTGACGACCGTCCGGCTCGTCTCGATCATTAGGCGAGCATCGGCCGGCGCCACTACCGCCCGGGCATGTTGACCGGTTTTCAAGCGTCTGCTTGAATAGGTCGCGTGGAATCGGCGAGGGTGGACCAGCGTCGCGAGGCCGGTCTGCGGACGCGGACGCGACTGATGGACGCTGCGCTGGACCTGCTCGCTGAACGCGGCGAGGATGGCGTGAGTCTCCGAGAGCTGACGGATGCTGCTCAGGCCAATGTCGCGGCGGTGAGCTACCACTTTGGCTCGCTGAAATCGCTGTGTGACGCGGCGATCGAGTACGCACTGGAGCGCTATCTGGACGCTCAGCAGGAGGCGGTGAGCGCGCTAGC
>PKXY01000024.1:0-35532 GCA_003132505.1 Solirubrobacterales bacterium | reverse complement strand
GCCGGGTTGTTGAACTGGCTGGTCCTCGCGCCGGTCGGTGCCGAGCTCAGGAACAAATCCGAGAAGCAGATCGAGCGATTGCTGGTACCCGTACTCGCGGGCACCTTCCGCGGTGCGAGCACCGCCTGACGAGCGGCCCAACCCCCACGGCGAGCGGCCTGCCGTCCCGACCGTGTCTCGGGCTCACGCCGTTCGCGGCCAGTCCTTCGGAAGTTGCGAATCAGCTGGCTAGCGGTTAGCCGGCATGTGGACGCGGGGCGCCGAAAGCGCCTGGTGACCGGGTCGGTGTCGTGCGACGCGCTTCTGAGGGGCGGCATCCCAATCGTGGCGCGTCGAGGAGAGGTCGGTGGCTGTCGGGGGAGGCGGTCCTAACAATTCAAGCAAGTGCTTGATAAAAGTTCCGCGGATGAGTAATCTCAATCAAGTGCTTGATCTACTTCGTACCACACAGGAGGCTCTCCAGTCATGAGAGTGACACTCACCGGTGCAACCGGATTCGTCGGATCCCACATACTCACCGAACTGCGGGAGCACGGCCACGAGGTGACAGCGCTCGTCCGTGACCCCGACCAGGCCGACAGCGTCGCGGCGCGTGGCGCTACCCCGATAGTGGTTGATCTTTACGACCGCCCCGCCGCCGTAGGCCTGCTAAGGGGTGCGGACGGGGCGATCCACACGGCCAGTCCCGGCGACGAAACCAGCGCAAACCTGGACTCGGCAGTGGCCGATGCAGCGATCGAGGCACTTGCCGGCACTGGCAAGCCCTACCTCCACATCAGCGGTCTGTGGATCTACGGCGACAACACCTCGATCAGCGAGGAGTCTCCACCCAATCCACCCCCGCTGGTGGTATGGAAGGAGCCGATCGAGCGACGCGTGGTCGATGCCAAACAGATGCGTGGAGTCGTGATCGTCTCGAGCGTCGCCTACGGTGACGGCGGGGGAGGGATCCCCGGCCTGCTCCTCGCCTCACCCCGAGACGCGGACGGCAACCTGATCATGCTCGGCACCGGGCAGCAGCACTGGTCGACGGTCCATGTTGCCGACCTCGCGAACTTCTTCCGGCGCGTGCTGGAGAACGACTCGGCTCGTGGCCGCTACGTCATCGGTAACGGATTGAATCCGACCGTTGCCGAACTCACGGAGGCGGCCGCGGTCGCGGCGGAGGCTACCGGGGCGGCGCCTGGTTCCGATGACGAGGCTCGGGCGCGCTTGGGCGACTACTTCGCCGAACTCCTCCTGCTCGATCAGGGCACCTTCGCGGCCAGGGCTCGCGACCAGTTCGGCTGGTACCCGACTCATCCAGGACTCGTCGACGAATTCCGCCACGGCAGTTACAGAAGCAGTTGACTCGCGGCTGACCGAGCCGCCGGCCGGACGCTGGAGGCTGCCGATGTCGTGCGCTGCGGAAGCCAGACGCTCGGTCTCGGCCCGGATGCGAGTGCCCGGGCGGTCTCCCGCCGCACGCCGCCCTTGGACGGCCAGCAGGTCAGACTGCCCAGGGCGATGGCGCTTCCGCATCGGTCGGCGCGAGCGAGAGTCGCGCGGCCGTCAAGCCGCGCGCATGGTCCTCGTCCCAAGCATGCGTCTCGTCTCGGGCCGACGACATGCCTGAGGGCGACGAGTGGGGCGCTGGTCGGGGCGCAGCCGGCCCTGCCTTCGTGTGGCACGGGTACCGTGGTGCGGCCCGGTCGGACAACCAGGCGCGGGGCTCGAGGAGGCGCTGCAGGTGGGCCGTTGTCGCCTCGCTCGCGTCCGCTCGCCGTCGCGACCCCGGGTGACTGGCTGGACCTCAGCTCACGCCTGATGCGGCTCCCGCTCCCGCCTGGTCGGCGCGTGGCCTGAGCGACTCGGCTCGCCCCTTGGGCTCCTCCCAGTCCTCCTGGCGGCCAAGCGCCGTCATGTCGAGGTAATAGTGCGTGCCGCCCACCTGCTCGGTGCCACGCGCGTACGTCGAGTAGGTGTGGAAGACGCGATCGTCGACGCGCAGGAACGCGCTCGTTCCGTGTAGCTCACTCGGGAGCTCGGCCAATCCGTACTTGGTCTTCAACTCGGCGGCGGAACAGTAGTTGTAATGGGGGTCATCGACGGTGTCGTCGAACGAAACGCCGTAGTCGAAGTTGAACCGACTGCCGTAACTCGAGTACCAGGGGAACGTCCATCCCATCTTGTGCTTCCAGCGCTCAATCTTCTCAATCGGCGCCCGGGAGACGACGGCGATCGTCGTATCGCGCTCGTGCAGGTGGGCGGTGTTTCCGTACTGGTCGACCCGGCCGGCGCAGCTCATGCACCCGTCCTCCCATTCGGGATCGAACATGTAGTGATCGACGATCAACTGATGGCGATCCTCGAACAGGTCGAGCAGCGTCTGGGTACTGCCATCCGCAGCGGTGAAGCGGTAATCCTCGGTGACCTCGACCATCGGCAATCGACGCCGCGCGGCGGCGAGCTCGTCCCGCGCCTTTGTAAGCGCTTTCTCCTGCTCGAGGAGTGCGACCCGTGCGCGGGTCCACTCCTCGCGGTTGGCGATCTCCGGCAGGCTCATGGCTCGTTCCTCTCGCGTTGGCATCGTCGGCACACAGGGTAGACCGGCGACAGCCGGAGAACTCATCGCACCAAGTCCACACGCCGGCGCTCATGCGCCCGCTTTTGCTCGCACGACGACCATCTCGGCGGAGGTCATTAGCGTCCTGCAACGCGCGGAAAGCACGTGGCCTCCCCGTAGCCTGCGAGACGCCCGAGTTGGACGACCAGCAGGAGTACTCCCTCGCTCCAGGGCGGCGACCGCTTTTTGGCGAAGCAGCAATCTCGAGCCCGTTGGCGTCACGTTGTCGCTCAGCGCGAGTTGCGGCTGCGGCGGCGTTCGGCAGGGAGTTGTCGTATCGGCGGTGCTGCGCAACTTCTCAGGGGCAGAGTGTCCCGTGTAGTCGTACGCACGCGGTGAGCTTGTTCAGAACGGCGAGTCGCTCCGTGAGGGTGCTGGAGCCTTGCTGACTCAGGGTCTCCACGACCAGCCAGGCGTCGCCGATTCTGCGTGCGGTGATCGGTTGCTGGACGCTGCGCTGCGGCTCGTTGACGGTGTCCGGTTGCGAGCGGACTGTCACAGAGTCCGGCAGTAGCGCTGGCAGCTTCCCGGGGTGGCGCGCATCGAGAAGGACCGCGGCCTGCACGGTGTAGCCGCGGTAGTAGAGTTGCGTGTAGGCGCACGAGACGTAGGGCTCGCCCTCGAGCTGCGGCTGGCCGTGAACGTGCACGACCACCGCCCCGTAGTAGAGCTTGGCGCCCGCTAGGCCACGGGGATCGATCTCGCATGCAGCGAGCGGCGGCGTGGTGCTGGGGGCGGGCGGTCCGACGGCCGATCGCCCGCGCTGGGCTTGCCAGGAGACGGTCGTCTCGCCTTCGCTTGGGAGGACGCGCCGCGCCGGGATCACGCGTCCGTTGCGGTTGAGCGCCGCGACGGGCCAGGGACCCGAGCCGGCGACCGGTCCCAACCCGCCTTTCGGCTCGACGACGACCGCGTAGCGGTAGCCATCGGGAAGCTGCGAATTCGCGGCCGTCAGGACTGTGACGGCCGCGGAGATGCGGACTGCCGCCACGTCCGGGGCTGTCAGGTACAGGGCCACGTGGTGCCCGCTGCCGCCGGCGGTCATGGCGTCGATGATTGGTCGACCGCGCATCGCGGCTTCGCCGCAAACGCCGGTGCCCTCTCCCAGCCCATCCGCCAACCGAGCGAACTTGCGCAGCAGCGGCGAGCTGCGGTAGCGCGCCGGCGTGAGGGAGCGCAGAGCGTCTGGGATCCCAGTGTTGACGTGGCCCGAGAGCTGTCGTCGGCGTGCCTGGCTGAGGTGCCCCTGCCTGAGCTCTGCCTCATCGTGCACGAGCGCCTGTTCGAGGTCTGACCTGAGCTTGCTAGCGAGCTTGCGCAGGGTGGGCGGCGGCGTTTGTGTCTCCTCGCCGATGCACCAGCCGACCGTGCCAGCGCCAAGCGACGGGATCACGCTAAAGCTGTACTTGCCGCCGGGCGGACCCGGCAGCGCGCCGCTCAGCGGAGCCGACTGCTCGCCATGCAACACCGCGACAGCGCCCGCAGTGCAACCGGCGGCGAGTACCGCTGCGACGACAATCACATACAGGCGTCGCCGCGACACCCGGCGCAGCAGCCGCGCAACCCAGCCGCCTCCGCCGGTCGGCTGGTGCGTGACGATCGCGTCGATCATCTGCCGCTGCGTCGCGGCCGCAAACGCTCGCGGCTCAGCGACCGGGTTCGCGGCTCGCAGCAGCTCGAGTGGATCGCTCATGACTCGCCGGCCCCGCTCAACGGATCGAGCCGCTCCTCGCTAACAGCCACTTCTGGCCCGCCCAACGCTCGCGCGAGGCAGCTGCGCGCACGATGCAGCCGGACGCGGAAAGCGGCCGCACTGCAGCCGGCCGCAATCGCTCCCTCCGACGGCGTCAGCCCTTCCCAAGCTACCAGCAGCACCGCCTCCCGCTCCCGCTCCGAGAGAGCACGCAACGCCGCCTCGAGACCAGCCGAAAGCCCAGGCGCACCGTCAGCTGGCCCGCCGCGCTCCAACTCCTGGGCGAGACGCTCAGCGAGCGCCACCGCGCGTCGACCACTACGCGCCCTGTTAGCGAGCACCCGTCGCGCGACGCCGTAAAGCCACGGCAGCGGCTCACTCGGGACCCGCTCAAGGCGGCGCCACGCCACCAGAAACGTCTCCTCGACAACGTCCTCGACGGCTTCGACCGGTGCCCGACGCCGCGCATATGCGGCGACTTGTGCGTGATAGCTCTCAAACAGCAGCTCGAACCGCTCCTGCCGCTCCTGGCCTACCTGCCCCATTACTTCCTATCTGTCCGGTCCGGCCCCGGGCGTTACGCGCCCACACAATCGCCGCAGCGAGCACACCCTCGCACTCATAGGGCGCCGTGCGTCCCTCCAAACCAAGACCGGCGCGTGACGTCTCATGCTGGCTGTCGCAAAATCCGAGAGCGACAACGCCCGCGTGGCTCACCGCGTTGTCCCAAAGCGCGAAACGGAGTCACGGTCTGCCCGCGCCCCGAGTACTAGCGTGCGGCTCACGGCTGCTCGTCGCAGGGTTCGTCTGAACGGGCCTCGGCTGCGCGATGCCGCCTACGGGCGGACGACCATCCGATGCGGGTGACTACGCACGTGATGTACGCGCAAGGTCGGATGGCACCGAGCGGACCGACTGATGGCATAGGCGTTGTACACGAGCCGAGGGAGCATCTGCCATGAAAGCCGCCGTAGTCCGTAGCTTCGACCGTCCGCTCGAGATCGACGAAGTGCCGGTCCCCGAGCCTGGTGTCGAGCAGGTGCTCGTCAAGATCGAGACCTGCGGTCTTTGTCACACCGACATTCACGCGGCGCGCGGGGAGTGGCCGATCAAGCCGTCGCCGCCGTTCATTCCCGGCCACGAGGGCGTTGGCATCGTCGAGCGCCTCGGTTCCGGTAACAGCCACGGCCTCGAGGTCGGCATGCGTGTGGCCCTGCCCTGGCTCGGTTACGCCTGCGGCGACTGCCGCTACTGCAACACCGGCTGGGAGACGCTCTGCCTCTCCCAGCAGGACATGGGCTACTCGATCAATGGCGGCTTCGCCGAATACACGGTTGGCTATGCGCGCCACGTCGTTCGCGTACCCGACGGCGTCGACCCGGTCGTCGCCTCACCGTTGACCTGCGCCGGCGTCACCACCTACAAGGCCGTGAAAATCTCGGGCGCGGACTCGTCGCGGCTCGTCGCCGTGTTCGGCGCCGGCGGCCTCGGTCACCTCGCAATCCAGTACGCGCGGATCACAGGCGCGAGCGTCGTCGCCGTCGATATCAACGACGAGCGCCTCGCGACCGCGCGCACGGTTGGCGCGGAATACACGGTGAACCCGACACAGGAGGATCCGGCCGCCGCGATCCAGCGCCTCGGCGGTGCTGACGTAGCAATTTCGACCGCGGTCAGCCCGCGGGCCTTCGAGCAGGCGATCGCCTCGCTCGCCCGTGGCGGCACGCTCGTCTGCGTCGGCCTGCCGGCCGAGAACACGATGCAGGTGCCGATCTTCGAGACGGTGCTGCAGGGCCTCACGATCCGCGGCTCGATCGTCGGCACGCGCCACGACCTCGAGGAGGTGTTCGAGCTGCATCGCCGCGGCCTCACGACGGTCGAGTACGCCGAGATCGAGCTCGACGATGTCAACGCCGCGATCGAGCAGGTACTCGACGGCAGCGCCCCGGCGCCCCGCCTGGTCTTCCGCATGCAGCCCGTGTCCCCGGCGGGCCACAACGCCAAGGCTGTGCCGGTACACGCCTGACAGCCAATTCCGCACTGCAAGGCCGCGGCGAAAGACACTCCGCAACCTGCCGACTGGCGTGTACCGCGTGTCCGCCCAGTTCAGCGTGCGAAAATGCACGGGCGATGGCTGAGCCCTCGACCACCGGCAGTTGCGGCTGCGGCGCAGTGCGCTTCGAGCTCAGCGAGCCGGCCCATCGCGCCGGCTACTGCCACTGCACGCGCTGCCAGNNGCCATCCCGACGGCGGCTTCGAGAAGTGCTTCTGCAGCGTCTGCGGCTCACAGCTCTGGAGCCGCAACCCCGACGACCCGAGCCAGATGGGGATCCGGCTGGGCGCCTTCGACGGCGACCCGGGCGTGCGCCCGAGCTGGCACACGTTCGTCGACTACGCGGCCGTCTGGGAGCCGATCCCCGACGACGGCCTCGAGCGCTACGGAGAGCACAAGCCCTATTAGCGGGAAGGAATCGCCGGGATCGGAGTCTTGGCAGGGGTTGGCGGATTTGCAGGCTATTCGCGAGTGGAGCCAGCCGGTCTCGAACCGGCGACCTCCTGCTTGCAAAGCTACCTGGCGTTCGTGTTCCAAGATCGTTTTACCTGCTATTAGCTACTTTCACGTACGCTCAAGTACGCTCAAGTTCTCCGAGGTTGGAACACTCTGGGGAACACGCCCCGGAACACGGGGGTCTACACTGACGGCGTGAACGAAAAGCAGGAGGTTGCGGCCAACGGGCATCTGCAGGTTATCGGCAAGCCTGGGGGCCGTCGTTGGCGCGCGTTCTGGTGGGATGCGGACGGCAAGCACTCGCGGGTGCTCGGGCCAGCGTGGGTGAGGAGCTCGGGTCGGCGGACGGCGCGCGGCGCGGTGATTTGGCACGCCGGCGACGGACCGAAGCCGGACGGGTCGTATCTGACGCCGCGCGAAGCGGAGGCGGAGCTGCGGCGGTTGTTGGAGCACGAGGCAGCGAAGCGGCCGTCAGCACGGCGAGCGGACGGGGCGCCGGTGACGTTCGCTGACGCGGCGGAGGCGTGGTTTGAGCACGGGCAGACGAGAAGGAACCTGAAGCGCTCGACGTTGAAGGGTTACCGGCAGATGCTCGACGCGTACCTGCTCCCGTCCAAGCCCGGTGAGATACGAGAGACGCGCTACGGGCGCGCCTCGTTCGGTGCGACGCCATTGCGCGACTTGAGCGAGGCGAAACTGAAGGCCTGGTACGACAAGCTCCCCTACGGCAGGACCTCGGAGCGGCTTTTGGTGGTGACGCGGGCGATCCTCGCGTACGCGCGTAGGAGCGGCTGGATGGACCATGACCCGACCGCGAAGATCGAGCGCCAGCACGTGCGCTACTCGGGCGACTACGACTTCTACTCGCGCGAGGAGGTCGAGGCTTTGGTGCGCGCCGCGGCGAGCGAGCAGGATGGCGCGATCTACCTGAGCGCCGCGATGACCGGCCTGCGACGCGGCGAGCTGGTCGCGCTCCGCTGGCGCGACATCGACTTCCCCGGCCAGGCGATCCGTGTGCGCGCCAACTACAGCTACGGCGAGCTCGTCACGCCCAAGAGCGGCAAGGTCCGCAGCGTGCCGATGGTCCCCGACGTTGCGCAAGCTCTCGCCCGGCTCGGCCAGCGCGAACGCTTCACAGGTGATGAGGATCCCGTGTTCGCGAGCACGCTCGGCGGCCATCTTGACGCGAGCGCTCTCCGTCGTCGGTATGACGCCGCCGCGCGTCGCGCCGAGCTGCGCGTGCTGCCGTTTCACTCGCTGCGCCACTACTTCGGCTCGATGGCTGTTAACCGCGCGTCCTTGGTCCAAGTCCAATCGTGGATGGGCCACTCCCACATTCAGACCACTGCCCGCTACCTACACGCCAAGAGTCAAGCCGATGACGCGCAACGGCTCGCCGAAGCATTCGCACCAAGCGAGCTCGCGTCGGCGACCACGGGTCCGTCCGTTTGATGGCGAGCCGCAAGGAGCTCAAGGAGCTGCTCGACGAGGCTGAGCGCCAGGGCTGGCGGATCGAGCACGGTGGCGGCGGTCATTACAAGGCCTACTCGCCTGACGGCAAGGGAATCGTGACCCTGCCGTCGACTCCGGGTGGGAGTCTCGCTCCATATGTGGCGCGGATGCGACGGATGGGCTTTACTTGGAAGGGACGCTAACCATGGAATACATCGCGACCATCACGCTTGACCACACCGGCGACACCGCCGACGCTGACGCGCTGCTCGACGCGTTTCTCGCCGGCCACGCGGAGGCGAGCCCGATCGTCGGCGAGGATCTCCAGGCCCACACGATCGACGTCACCTTTGCCGTCGAGGCCGAGGACGGCTACGGCGCGTTCGAGCGCGCACGCTCCCTGTTCGCCACAGCCACCGAGGACACGCAGTTCGCGCGCCCCGTGATCGGGGTCGCGGTCGAAGCGGCAGACCTCCATGAGCTGCAAGCCGCCTAGTACCTGCACCTCGGTGTTCTCCTCCACGACAAGTCGGCCCTCCGGGCCGACTTGAGAGCAAAGCCAGCGGAGGGCGTCGGAGCAGTCAAGGGCAGTCCGCCAGGACCGGCCGAAGGCCGCCCCGAAGGGGTGCCCTTTACGGCTGCGGCGCCCGAAGCTACGGGCGCTACCTGATGTTCGCGGCGTGAGCGCGGTAGATCGCCTCGGCGCGTTCGGCCCAGGGCTCGGGAAGTGCCGCGCGGAGTTCGGCGATGAAGGTCTCGTCGCTTCGCGTCTGCGGTTCAGGGGCTGCGGCGAAGAAAGCGTCGATCTCGGCCTTGAACGTTTCTACCCGTGAAAGGTGGTAGCGGTCAGTCCACGCGAGCAGGCGGGCCGCGACCTCCTCCGGCGTGGCCCGCTTTGCGTAGATCGCGAGGCGCAAAACGTCGGCGATCGCCAGACGCTTATCGCGATTCCCCCAGGCAAACGGCTCGATGCCGAGTCGCTGAACCGCGCGGCTCACACCGGAGGGATCCTGGCCGATGAACGTCGCGGCATTAGCGAGGGTCGGGAGACTCGCGATGTACGCGGCACGCGATAACGGGGCGTAAGACAGGCGCAGATCGTACTGCATCGACCGCACGCGATGCATTGATTGCACGAGTAGTGCGTACGGTCTGCATGAGCTGTTGGGCTGTTCAAGCGGTTAAGGTTGGGCGCGCTGAGGTGGTCCCTACCGTCATCAGCGGCGCGCGCCAGGAGCGACCGTCGTGACTGCTGTCACGCGGGAGGGGGCGCGTAACCGGGTGCGGGGTTACGTGACTCCCTGGCTTGTCGAAGCGACGCGGAGTGGATCGTGGTCTCGTTACGCGCTTGCGGTCACGTTTTCTGTTCGGCGGCTATTAACGTCGTGTGGGTTCGTATCGGGCTGCGTCTGACGCTGATCTGCTGGCCCGGTCTGCCGGTGACCGGGAGGCGTTCACGGCGTTCTATCGCCGCTACGAGCGGCCTGTCCTCGGGTATCTCGTGAGGCGCGTTGGGGATCCCCAGCTCGCGGCCGATCTTTGCGCCGAAACGTTCGCGGGCGCGCTTGCCGGAGCGGGGTCTTATCGCGCCGATCGCGACTCGGCGGCTCCGTGGCTGTTTGGGATAGCGCGCAATGTGATGGGGAGCAGTATGCGCGCCGGCCGGGTGGAGGCGCAGGCGCGCCTGCGGCTCGGGATGCGCGATCCGCTCGTGTTAGCTGATGACGATCTCGAGCGCGTCGAGGAGCTGGTTAGCGCTGACCCTTCGGTCCTTGGGTTCCTTGCCGACCTTCCGCCCGGTCAGCGCGAGGCGATCGAGGCCAGGGTTCTCGAGGAGCTTCCGTTTCGTGATGTCGCTGAGCGCCTCGAGTGCTCGGAGCTCGTCGCGCGCCAGCGCGTCACGCGCGGCCTCTCCTCGCTGCGAGCACGCATGGAGGATCACCGTTGACTGTCCTGCCAGGTCTCGAGCAACTACTTGGCGATGCTGCTGAGCGGCTCACGCCCGCCGTCGCGGTCGCCGGCGCAGGCGGCGGGGTGTCCGCGAGCGATCGCCGAGCAGCGGGCTGGTCGCTCGGTCGTCCGTCGCGACGGTGGCGTCCGCTGGCGCTGGTCGTCCTGCTCGTGCTCGGTGGCGCGACGGCTGCGCTCGCCGCCGCAGGGGTCTTTCGAACGGGCACGCCGGTCGGCGCGAATGTCCCGGCGAATCCGCGCGTGCAGGATGGCCTCGCGATCGGCTCGAGCGTGCGTCTGCTGCCATTGTCGGTGAGCGACCCCGGCGGGGGACCTGCATGGGGGCTGCGCTACATGCGCACAACTCGGGGACTCGCGTGCCTGCAGTACGGGCGAGTACTCGACGGGAAGATCGGTGCGCTCGGCGAGGACGGCGCGTTCTCAAACGACGGGCGTTTCCACTCGTTCTCGGTCAACTACGAGCAAGGGGGCCTGGGGTCAGGTTGCTCGGATCTGGATACGCGCGGTGGCGCCGTGTTCAACTCCATCGTTCAAAGGATTCCGGCGGGTGCGCTCGACGGGAGCTGCTACCCGACGAAGCCCTCGCCACCGCCAGGAGCGCTGAGTCCGCCGCGCCTCGAGATCTGTCCGGCCGGCGACCTGCGCGACCTGTATTTCGGGCTGCTCGGCCCAGACGCCGTCAGCATTAGCTACAAGACCGCGGCGGGCCAGGCGGTGACCGAGCGGACGGCCGGCCCGAATGGTGCGTACCTGATCGTCGGCTCGCCGACCCCGCAGGCGTGCTGGTCAGTCGAGTTCCGCGGCCGCGTCTACCACCCGTGCGGCAACGGCGGTACCTCAAGCGCGAGCCTCCAGTCCTACGGCGTGATCCGTTCGGTCACCTACCGCGATGGCAGGACCTGCAGGCCCGCGACTGAACCGTCTGGTTGCCCACCGGTCGGCTACACCACCGCTCCCGCGCGGCAGTTCACCAGCAGCGAGGTACGTGCCCCGATCAGCGTCTCCACGAGCCTTGGCTGGCGCTACTGCACGAACGGCAATACCACCCAGCCGTGCCGCGGCAAGCCGCCCGCCGGCTACCACCTGACGCCGGCGGCCGCCGTCACGGCCTACGGTCGAACGGCCAACGCTCCTCCAGGAGGGTTTCCGCAGATCCAGGTTGCCGTCACGTTCAGCTCGCGCGTCGCGATCACGAACATCGATAGCGCCTACAGCTTCTACTGGCAACTCACCCCAGCCAACACTCATGCCTGCCAAGTCGGTGCACTCGCCGGCCGATACTTGACCCGCGAGGACCTCCGCGCCGGCCAACGCGTCACCGAGCAAATCTTCGTCGACCAGGCATGCCCCGGCACGATCCACGGCTCAATCACGCTCAACACGGCCAAAGGACCGGCTACAGACCTCGGTCTTATCGGACCACAAGGCAACGCCATACCCGTCGGCAACTTCACGCTACGAGTGCCATGACGGCACCAATCGACGGGCTACCAGCAACCAAAAACCGCGCTCACAGGAGCGCGGCTGAAACGCGAACAGGGAGCGTGAGCACGATGACGATGGCCCGTACCAAGCGATCTGCCTTCAAACTTGCGAAGCTCACCGCTGCTGTTGTTGCCGCGGCCTTGGTGTCGGCGACGACGACCACAGTCGCTGCAAGCCCACTCTCGCACGCGCGTCACAGCGCTCGTGCGGCTCGTGCACATCGCAAGAAGCATCGTGCGCCTCGCAATGGCAGCGTGTCGCCTGGCTTGCGTAGCGCGTTCGCCGTGTTCCGCCTGCCACCGCAGAGCGACAGCACGGGCGCCGGTGCAGCATCCACCACAACGACGCCCGGATCCACGACAGCCCCGCCGCTGCCGCCGGAGATCGCAAGCGAGATGGTGGCGGGCGGCGACAACTACCAGCTGGACCTAGCGGCGATCCAGGGCGTCGTCGTCTCCGGACGCCCAGTTTGGGTGATACCGGAAAGCACCGGTGGATGCATCACGTGGACCCAACAGGGCCGGTCAGGCAACACGGTCTATCCGGCGGTTTGCGGACCGACTGCGAACCTCGAAGCCCACGGACTCGTCGGTGGGGGAGGTACAGGTATTGGGACTACCGTCCAGGAGCGTACGGAGCCCGCGGCCACGTGCAACGTCGTGGGGCTCGCCCCAGACGCCAGCGGTGACAGCGTGACTGCGCTCGAGCCCGACGGCACCAAGCTGAGCCTGCCGGTGCTCGACAACATCTACCAATGGCAAGGACCCTGTCCGATGCTGCCAGACTCGATCAACCTAGTCGCAGCCAACGGGCAGCCCACCGTCGACACCATCCCATGACGCGCTGATCCCCCGGTCTTCGAGGACACCAGGCGCTCGCTCCTGAGTCGTTGCGGAAGCGACGCCGGGCGCGGTGGCGCTCCCGCCTGGGACGAGCAAGCAGTCAGTGATCGGGCCGAAGGCGCTTCTGCTTTTTGCGGAAGCAGGAGTCTCCGCCCGTCCGGATTCCGTTGGCGCTCAGCGCGAAACGCAGTCGCGTGGGTCGCACGCTCGCCCGCCAAGCGCCATGCCGTACCCGCAAGCACGAGCGGACGCACCGCCGTCTGGGGAACACGAAAACGCCGAACACAGGCCAAGGGCTGCGTGGGCACTGGGACGACCGCTGGGGACCTGGGGAACACGGCTGGGGAACATCTCGCTCTTTATGTTCCGCCGCCGCTCGCAAAAGAACCTAATTTGCAGGCTATTGCTTCATGGAGCCAGGCGGGATCGAACCGCCGACCTCCTGCTTGCAAAGCAGGCGCTCTCCCAGCTGAGCTATGGCCCCGCGATTGCGATTTTTACTGCCGGGCCTGGAGGCCCGAGGCGGTGCAAGTCTGCCTTGAGGCCACGACGTCGGTCAGCTCCTACGCGGCGCCGCCCAGCCAGGCCGGACCGCCGACCCAGCCGATCTGATCGTCGACCCTGTACTCCTGAGTCTCCTCCCCGACCTCCCGGTGGGCGCTTGCGTGTGCGGGCGCGTACTCATTGGTCGGCGGCACGATCTCCTCGTGCAGTGAAAGCGCGTCCTCGTACGTCGCCGAGTGATCGGCCAGGTGCCCGTAAGACGCGCGGTCGTCCTCCACGTCGCGAGCGCTCACCCGCGAGACCTCACCTAGTGCCTCCAGCTCGAGCCGCGCAACCTCAGCCGGATCGGCCCCATGCTGACGCTTCAGCGCGAGGTGCTCCCGGATTGCCTGATTGAGATCGCTCATGGCAGAAGGGTAACGGTCCTTCCCGACCGGATGCGTTGTGGCCGCCGAACGGCCCCTGAACTAGACTGGCTGGACCTGGTGCCGGCCCGCCGGCACGCACGGGGCTATAGCTCAGTTGGGAGAGCGCCTGGATCGCACCCAGGAGGTCGGGGGTTCGAGTCCCCCTAGCTCCATTTTCGAAGGCCCTGCAAATGGGCAGCTTGGCCTAGCCGAAGAGGGTTCGTTGCTCGCCCAAGGCCGGCGAGGGTACCGTTTCCGGGTACCACTTGGGCCGTTTGCGTGCAGCGTTCGACCGTCCCCGCGGTGCGAATTCCGTGGGAGCCTGCGCCAAGCCAGGCGCCTCCCGCACGGCCGCTTCGATCTCGTCGCGCAGGAAGATCCAGCGGCGTCCGAGCTTGTGTCCGGGGATCACGCCTCGCCTGGCGTACTCGAGCACGGTGGAGAGCGGAATGCCGAGCAGATCCGACACCTCACGGGCCGCTGCGACGTCGTCGCGCGTGAGGCGCGGCCGGGTTGCACCGGCCTGGGAGACGGTCGTCATCGTCGTAGAATAGGCCAAACAAGCCAAAAGCGCTAGATCTAGCGTGGCTTGCCGCCCCACCATCTGACATCATGCACGCATGGCAAACATCAGCCCGGAAGACCGAGCCCAGGCTGCGTTCCGTGACGCGCAACAGGGATGGCGCGAGGCGCTTGAGTCCCACCGGGTCGCGCCGCCGGACGCGGGCTTCGGCGCTCGCCTGGCCGGACTTGCCTCAGCGGCGGAGTTAGAGGCGGCGGCGTGCCGGGAGGCTGACGCGGCTGGGTTTGAGTGGCCGCCGCATCGAGCGTCGGCTAACAAGCCGCCGTACGAGCTGCAGCCGGGCACCGGGCGTCGCGGGCCTGAGGTGTTGTGGCGTGTGTTTGACGCGGCGGTGGCGGAGCTAAACCGCGCCGCGACCGGAACCGATCTGATCGAGGTCGCGACGGCTTACGAAGCGCTCGCCGCGGCCGCGGGGGACCTTGCTTCGGCGGTTGAGGGCGAAGATCGCGCGAGCGGGCTTCTGCCGCGCGCACGGGCACGGCGCTCGGCGTAGCGTCGACTACGCGCGCTTGACCGCCGGCAGATCGCCGGCGTCGTCCCAGACCGATCGTGGTCCGGCCGGGCCGCGCCGGTGCGGCAGCGTCGTGGTGCTGGGCTCCCAGAGCGAGCGACGCGTCGCTAGCGAGCTGCTGTCAGCGCTCGCGCGCTCAAGCAGCGCGTCGACGTCCTCGCGGCGCACGCGAAACGCACGGCCCACACGCACCGCGGGCAGCGTGCCGTGGTCGATCCAGTTGCGGATCGTCTGCGCGGTCACCTGAAACGCCGCGGCGACCTGGGGAACCGTCAGGAGCTGTCGATCGGGCATCGCCAAAGCAGCCAAAGCGTATGCCCTAATGCGGCGCCCGTCGTCCACCGGTCAGCGCGAGCCGCCGCCTGACACATGAGCGCCGGCGAGCGGCTCGAGACGCGCGATCAACGCCGCCAACTCCCCGGCGACCTCGCGTGCGTCCTCGAGCGCCACGCGCACACCCTCGGGGTCGCTCGCCGAGCTGCGCGCGGTTCGGGCGACCTCGCGCTCGACCAGGCGGCCGAGCGCGACGCTGACCGGCATCACGCCGAGCTGCGCGCGGAACGCGGCCCACGTCTCGTCGCTCGCCTGCACCCGCGCCATCCGGTCGCGTGGCTCGCGTGCCTCTGATCGCTCGACCTCTGCGCGCTGTCGCCCCCTGCGGCCCACGTAGACAGCGTATACGACGCACCAACTGGTGCAACTGTGTGATGCGAAGCGGAGTGGAACGGAGCCGAGCGTCAGGGAACCCTTCAGTGGACCGAAGCGGGGCACCAGCGGCCGGAGGGAACGGGACCCACGAGAGGTGAACAGGGAACACTGGAGACAAACGGCACTCTAGCCAGACGTAGCGAAAGAGACGAGGCAGGCGGGATGACGCGAAAGCGAGCGCGGCGGGCGTGGTGCGAAGACAGCGTGTCGTCGCCGCCAGCGCGGCGTTGCCTTCACGCGGGAGCACTCGGTGGTCGAGGTGCTTTGGTGCCTGCGGGTTCGGCCGTCAAAGCGAACGGACGGTGTCGGGGATCTTGATGTGGAGTGTGGCGTCGAGGCGGGTTACCAGCGGAGGGAACGGGGAGAGGCCGGAGCGGGGATACCACAGGGCGAGTAGCGGGGGCTGCTCGAGACGGCCGTTGATCGTCAGCGAGACAAAGTCGCACGAGCCAACGTTGGCGGTGACCGGCCAGGCGTCGAAGCTGGCGACGGCCAAGCGCGCGTCGCGACGGGAGTAGAACGCCAGCTGCACTTGCTGGGGGCTGTTCGGGGGACACCCGAAGCCAACGGCCACCGGCAGCAGCGGTAGCCCGTTGAGCAGCGCGACGACTTCGCCAATCTTGGGTTGCGAGGTGACCGAGGCGAGCACGATCTTTCCGCCACCGTCTGGATAGGTCGTCACCGACAGCCGCGCGGTTCCCGCCGGGATGGGCTCCACGGTCCCCCTCGGCGTGATTGCGAGCGCCCCGGCGTCCGCGCGCACCCCGGTCATGCCATTCGCGAGCACCTCCGCCTCTACAAACAGCCATCGGGACTCGACCACGTTGGTGATCGGCGGCCACTCGAATCCTTCGGCATAGGTGTTGGGCATGCCCGGATCGCTGCCGAAGCCGGTCGTGAAAGGCTTCAAGCCGTCCGGCGGGTACGACCTCACGAACGCGAGCACGCTCGCAGGCGAAGCGGCGACCGTCCAAAAGGCGTGCTCATCAACAGCGGGTGGTGACCGTACAGCCCCATGGGGTGCGCGAGCGTCCCCGCGTCGCCGGCCGGCTCAACCGCAGACCGCCTCGCGCCACTCGGCAGCCGCAGCAGGGCAAGCAGCGATCTCGCATCCGCCCGCGCGGCCCGCATGTTGGCCGAGCCCTGCGGCACTGCAGGGCGGTGTGGCGGTGCGCTGCGCAGGATCCGTCCGAGGGTCGCGGTTGAGACGGTTGGGCCTGGAAGCAATGCCGAGTCGGGTACCTGCCGCGGGCCACCGAACAGCTCGTCGCGGCCGATGCGCTGGTCTGCGATGCGCAGGAACCAGTTGCGGAACCGTTTGGGGATCGTCGCGCCCGATCTACCGGAGCGCTGGTCGTTAACGGAGTCGTAGAGCACGCTGCAGCCGACAGCCTCCGTGCGGCAGACTTGCACCTGGAGGCGGTCGCTCTCGTTACCCCAGCCGCCCGCCCAGCGCGCCGCGAGAGGTCGCACGAGCGCGCCGGCGCGCAGCGCACCGGCCGCCCGTGGCGCTTCCGTTGCGCGCACTACCCCCGATACGGGAGGTTGCGGACGCTGGCGGAGCTTCCGCCGATGCTGCCGGTCGCGATGAAGGTCGTCCCAGGCGGACTATGTGCCGCGCCGATGACCCGGCCGCCATCCGACCCGGCAACGCCAACGCACGACCCGGCCGGTGAGCACCGCCTCCAGCCATAGCGGCCGGTCCCGTTCGGCACGAGGTTCGCGATCAGCTCCCCTGTTCCGCTGGCGGTGATCCCGTAGCTGAGCCGCATACCCACCGGAGCGCTCGCCATCAGCTCGCCCGGGCCGACGATCGCGACCATCAGCCCAGCCGCAACGGCCGCACACACGCCCCGACTCTTCACGTGCACACTCTAAGTACGCCCGAGCGCCCCGTTTGTCACGTCGTCGCAACGCGAAACGGAGCACTCCAGCGACGCTCGCTTCGGCACACGATTGCAGGCGTCCGTTCCGGTCGGCCCAGCGCGCTTGGTCCTCGTCCAAGGCGGTCGCGATCGCGTTCGGGTCACAACGCTCCCCTCCGGCGCAAGGGAGGGGCACTCTTGGCGGCGGCCGGGCCATAGCGCGCTTCGCGTCGGGCCGTGGTGGACCTTTGGCTCGGTCAGATGCGCGGATCGTTCGGTGGTGCCTCTTACCGGTGGGCAGTGACTTCGATCTCGATCCGCATTCGAGCATCCGAGAGCCCGCAGACGATCATGGTTGCGGCCGGTTGCACGTCAGCGAAATAGCGGCGCAGCACGGGCCAGCACGGTTCAAAGTCTTTACGATCGGGCAGGAGGTAGCGGACCCGCACCACGTCGGCGAAGCCGCAGCCAGCCTCGATGAGCGCGGCCTCGATGTTGAGCAATGCCTGCTCTGCTTGGCGCACCACATCGTCGGAGATCGTCATCGTCGCGTAATCGAAACCGGTCGTGCCAGACACGTGGACCCAGTCGCCGTCCGCGACGGCGCGCGCGTACCCGATGTCCTTTTCGAAGGTCGATCCAGACAGAATCGCTTCTCTCTTTCGCATCGACGCGATGATAGAGGCCTGCGTGAAGGCGAGCGCGTCGGAACGACGCGCTCCGCTTGCGCACTGGACGAACGCAGGGCAGACGACCGACGGCGCAAGCACGCCTGCATCGTCCTGCGTGAGCAGGCGCGTGTCGATCCTCGGGGGCCGCGGCCGAAAGTCGTCCGATGCATGAGCGTGAGCGGAGTCCGCCGAGGCGCTCGCATCCACGCGATAGGCGGTCGCGGATCTGCCCGGGGGCCGATACGTGCCGCTGTCGCGGGTCAGCCGCAGCTTCCGCTGCAGGAGCCGGCTGGCGGGATTGGGGAGCTCGGGACGCTTGCGGCGGCGATGGATTCAACGTCGTTGACCGAGAGTCCTTTGGCGGTCAAGACGACGTCGAGAGTGACGCTCGTGCTGTCGATCTCTCCGTTCGGGGACACGGTGTGGATGTAGAGGTCTGCTGGGATGGTTACGTACAGCGTTATGACGCCACTGGACTGATTCGTAACGAGGGATCCTTGGTAGCGACCGACGTTGACGGACGTGGAACCAGCTGGCGGACGACTGGCACTGCTCGCCAACAGCACGTCGATGCATCCCCCGGCGTTTGATGCCGCCGCGGCGAAGCGGCTGCCGAGAAACGGGATCGGCGCCTGTATTCCGCTCGGTGCGGGTGCGCACGGGCTGTCAACCTGTTGAAAGCCAGCGGGGAGTGGAATCGTGTAGTCAGCAAGCCGAAAGGCCCGTCGGGTGAGGTGACGCGCGGGCGTGGTTGACGATGCCGCGTGGTGCGTGGCCTGCGGAGTCCGTGTTGAGGTTGTCGAGGGGCCGAGGATGACAGTGGCAGTCCCAATGGCCACTACCGCCGCGCCAAGACCAGTCATAAAGCGCCTGCGTGGCCTGCGGGGATGGTAGTTGTGTTGACGCAGCCGCTCGCCGACGTGGGCAGGCACATCTGCGGCGCATCTTGCCAGCGCCTCACGCAAGTCGGTCTCGAATTCGTCGGTAATCATGAGGATGAGCTCCTTGCGTTGGTGGCAGAACTGCTGAACTGAGGGAGTGAGTGCTCGTTCCTGCCCAACACCTCTCGGAGTCGAGCGGCGCCTCGAGACGCTGTGCTCTTTACTGTGCCAACCGAACAGGCCAAGAGCTCCGCCACTTCGGCCTCTGGCAGGTCCTCCCAGTAGCGCAAGACGATCACCGCTCGCTGTTGCCGCGAGAGCGCCGAGAGCGCCCAACGGAACTCTGCGGTGGCGTCGATCCCATCCAGTGCCCGGGCCGCCGCGTCGTCGACGTATCCGTCTACGGCGCCGTCGTCCGAGTCCAGTTCGTCTTTGCGGCGCGTCCGCTGTTCGTGACCGTCGATCACCAGGTTGACAAGGATTCGCCGGGCATACGCTGCAGGGTGGTCCATCGAGCGCACGCGCTTCCAGCGGCGAGCTACTTGGAGGAGCGTTTCTTGGACGAGATCCTCTGTCTCGGGGAGATCCCACGTCATCAGATAGCCGGTGCGAACGAGGGCGTCGGTGACCTCGGCCACGAAGCGCTCGAACTGCTCGTCCGCCGCGACTCTCTTCAGCCAGTCCATGTGTATCTCCGTGCCAAGCAGTTTGCCCATCTACCTATATGAACCCCAGGGGCACACCAAAGGTTGAATGTGGTTCTCGAAAAATGTTCGCCTCGCCGCTGCCGGCCGCCGATGTTGCTGCCCGGCGAGCGGCCGCTGGAGCGGCGCACGGCCGACCGACGGCGACGCCGCGGCTCCGAGCCGGACAACGCCGGGCGCGAGCCAGCCAAACCCAAGCGACGGTAGCCGATTAGACTGGGGCCGGCGCAAGAGCCCGCGCGGACTATCCGGCCGAGTCAGCGAGCCACCCGTTCCAGCAACGACGCCGCGAACTCGGCCGCCAGCCGCACATCAGCACCCTTCGCGCAAACGCCGCCGTGCGACGCTGTCGCTCCAGCAGACAACCGGGCGCGACGACATCGACCGTCGACGTGATGTCTCCGGACGAGCAACAGGTCGGACGGGCGGGAGCGCGAGCGCTTCCGCATCGCCCCGCGCGAGCGGGCGTGAGTCCGGCGGACGCTCCGCGCCTGGTCGTCGCAGTCCATTTCGGGCACCAGATCGGGCGTGCGGCTGGCTCCCGCTCGCCGAGGGAGGGTGTCCCGTTTTCTGTGTATGCGGGTTTAGTCGGGTAGCCGGTCTCCGAAGTGGATTTTGAACGCCAGCAGGGCGAGCGTCCAGTTTCTCGTCTTGGTCCATTGCGGCACGGCGTTGGTGACGGCCAGGTAGATCAGCTTGCGGGCGGCGTCCTCGTTGGGGAAGTGCCCCTTGGTCTTGATCGCTTTGCGCAGCTGCCGGTTGAGGGCTTCGATCGCGTTGGTGGTGTAGATGACGCGGCGCACTTCGGGCGGGAACGCCATGAACGGCGTGACATGTTCCCAGGCGTTGCGCCAGGCCTGGGTGATCACGCCTAGCTTGTCGCCCCATTTCGCGTCGAACGCCTCGAGCGCCGCTAACGCCGCGTCGGCGTCGATCGCGGTGTAGATCGGCCTCAGGTCCTTGACGACCTGGTCGTATTGCCGCCGCGGCACGTACTTCAGGCTGTGGCGGATCAAATGGACGATGCACGTCTGCACGATCGTCCTGGGAAAGATCGCCTCGATCGCCTCGGGGAACCCTTTGAGCCCGTCGACGCAGCAGATCAGGATGTCCTGAACGCCGCGCTGCTTGAGCTCGCTGAGGACTTGCATCCAGAACTTCGCGCCCTCGGTCTCCTGAAACCACATGCCCAGGACCTCGCGCTCGCCTTCCATGTTCACGCCCAACGCGAGATAGCACGCCTTGCGTTGCACGCTGCCGCCCTCACGGATCTTCAACACCAGGCAGTCCAAAAACACGATCGGGTAGACGTCATCAAGCGGCCTGGAAGCCCACGCCCGGGCGTCGTCCATCACGGCGTCGGTGACGCGACTGATCAAGTCCCGGCCGACCTCGACGCCGTAGAGGTCCTGCAGATAGGCCTGGATGTCGCGCGTCGAGAGTCCCCGCGAGTACAGGGCGATGATCTTGTCGTCGAACCCCTCGAACCGGCGCTGACGCTTCCTGACGATCCTTGGCTCGAAGCTCCCGTTGCGATCCCTGGGCGTATCGATCTCGACCGGCCCGTGCTCGGTCTGAAGCGTCTTCGGTGTCGATCCGTTGCGCGTGTTGCCAGTCCCGCCCGGTGGCGACTCGCCGTGCTCGTAGCCGAGATGGTCGGTCAGCTCAACCTCCATCGCGCGCTCCACGAGCCGCTTAGTCAACCCCGCGAGCACGCCCCCGGGCCCAACGATCTCGTCTTCGCTGCGCGCGCCGGCGAGCAGGCTCGTCGATCAACTCGTCCGGCAGCTGTCCGCGCAGCCCCGAACCCGAGCGCTTGTGGCTACTCCGAGGGGGCGCCGCCGTCTCGCCTAACGGCGAGCCGTCGGCGCCACGCAGAACCTGGGAAGCATCCTGATCAGAAAACTCGTTCTTGTCGGTGGTAGTAGGCATGAGACTCCAATTCGCTCATGCATACACAGATCCTCGGACACTCCCCGCCGAGGCAAAGCAGGCGCCGCGCGGTCCTGCTTTTGGCGACTTGCGAGGCTCGATCGATTTGTAATGACGAGACCTTGGTGTTCGCGCAGGTCCGTGGCCTGCCGAGGTCGGGGTACGGGGTACCTTCTCCTGATGCCGGAGCTGTCTCGGTGTTGATCGTGTGGCGCATTCGGCCATTGGGAGCTGTGCCCTAACGCTGCCGTGGGCGGCACGTGGCATGGTGGTTTCACGGGTTCGAATAGCGGGCGAGCAGGGGGATGAGCGCTTGTGCGTTGGGACTGCCCCAGCCGGTGACGGGGTCCCAGCCGGGTGTTGCGGTGTAGCCGTTGATCGTGTGGCCGGGGAATGCCGGTGTGTTGTTGCCTGTGGTGATGTCGTGGAAGGCGTCGCGGTAGGAGGTGCTGCGGCCGATGCGGTAGATGGCTGGGTTGACGAACCCGAGGTGGCGGCCGGCGTATTGGTCGGCGAGGGCGATCAGGCCGGCCCAGAGTGGTGCGCTGGCGCTGGTGCCGCCGCTGTTGCGGATGGTGTATTGGTTGCCGCCGTCGCTGATGACCAGTGCCATGCCGGTGTGTGGTGAAGCGTCGGCGGACACGTCGGGCACGCCGCGGGTGGCGGCGATGCCGGACACACCGTTTTGGTAGTCGGGTCGCGCGAAGCGGCGGCTGAACCCGCCGCCTGAGGCCTGGAACTGTGTTCCGGGGCTGCCGAAGGGGAGGCCCCATGCGGTCTCGCTGATGTAGGTGCCCGTGGCGTGGCTGGCGTTGAGGCTGGTGCCGCCCGTGGCAAGGACGAGCGGGTCAGCGGCCGGCAGGTTGACTTCCTTAACGGGGGGGAAGGCGCCGCCGGTCAGGCCCTTGATCACCTGGCACGGCTCGCCGACGGCGCCGATGTCGCCCGAGGCGGCGACCACGGTGACGTGCCGGGCGGCGGCGGCCGCGAGCGCCGCGTTCAGGCGCTCGACCTCGGTCGGGGTGTCGCAGTGCTCGCCGCCGGTCTGGCCGGCGGCGCTGATCGAGATCACGCCACCCTGGGACGTTCCGACGCGGATCGCGGCGACGGCGGCCGCGATCGCGTTTGCGGGGTTGTTCAGCGAGGTCGCTTTGACGAGGACGATTGTGATCGCGGCGCCGGGGGCGACCGTGTGCACGTTCTCGGCGTCCAAGACCTCTTCGCCGTTGGCGAGCCATGGGGACGACGGGCCGGCGAGGCTCGTCACCACCTTGAGGCGCGCGGCGGGGAGGCCGAACAGGCTGTCGAAGCGCGACATGTCCTGCCGCAGGTCGCTGACGACCGGCGGGAGCAGCTGTGTCTCGGCGAGTTCCGGCAGCACGACCGTCTCGCCCCGGCCGTCGATCCCGCGTGCGAGCAGCGGGCGGATGCCGTAGGCGACCTGGATCTGCCGAGGCGTGTAGCAGGTGGTCACGGAATCGCAGTCGAGCGGCCCGCTGGTGGGTGCGGTGGCCGACTGGTGCGTGGCCGGTGCCTGTCTCGGCGTCGTGCGGGTGACGCCGACCGGCTGGAGGTTGGCGCCGACCGCGCCGTCGGCGACGGGGAGGCATGTCTTGATCGCGGCCTTGACGGCCGGTGCCTTGAGGTCGACCTGTCCGCTGTCGTTGGCGCCGGGACGTCCGTTGCCGTCCACGGCCGGCATGTGCGCGACTCCGTGTGCGCGCATGCAGGCGGCGAACGCCTCCAGATGCGCCGCCTGCTGGGGATCCAGCTGCGCGCTTCCACGCGTCGTGGTGGCGGGCGCGGCCGACCCGCCGCCGCAGCCGGCGACAAGCAGCGTGAGTGCGGCAAATGCGATTCCGACCTTGTGTAGCCACATGGTTGGCCCCTTCGTCCAGGTCTCCGACTTGTCGCTCTCGAAGGTATGCGCGCCATCGCCGACGCACATCGGGCCTGCGGGTGAACTCGGGTGCGACTCCAGCGGGGCTTTGCCGCGGGATCTCATCCGCTCGGCGCGGCGGTTAGCGCCGGTCGGACGAGGCAGGCCCGGAGATCAGCGCGTATCGTCGGCGCATGCAGCAGATCGGGGCCGGACGCCTGCTGGGACGCCTTCGACATCAGGTGCCGGCGCAGGTCGATCCGGGTCTCGCGCTCGGCCTGCTCTGGATCGTCGCCGTGCTCGTGGTGGACAACTCGTCGCACGCGCACGTCGCAGTGATCCCGGCGGCGCTCCACAGCACGGCCGCCCGTTGGCTGGTAGTCGCCTGCGCGATCGCGATCGCCGCGGCGGCGCTGGCGGTGCGCCACAGGCAGCCTTTGGTGGCGCTGTTCGTAGTGGTTGCCGTGGTCGTCGTGGCGCCTGCGGTCCTGCTCCTGCTCGGCCCGGCGCTGGTGTCGCTGTACACGGTCGCGACGACGCTCGGCCGGCGCGACACGGCAATCGCCGCGGTCGCCGTCGTCGCGGCGTTCGTGCTGCAGCGCGCCGCATGGGGTTCGACCGGTGACAACAGCCTGCCGACCGTGCTGATCGGCACGGTCGCCTCGGCCGGGCTGGGCCTCTACGCCGGGGTTCGCCGTGAGAGCGCGCTCGAGCGGACCGCCTTCGAGCAGCGGCAGGAGGCGCTCGAGGCCGAGCGAACCGTCGCCGAGGAGCGCGTTCGCATCGCGCGTGAGCTCCACGACGTGGTCGCACACACCCTCAGCCTGATCATCGTCCAGTCCGAGGTCCTGCGAACGAACCTCGCCGACGAAGAGCGCCGCACGAGCGCCGCGGCGATCGCCGAGCTCGGGCGCGACGCGATGGCCGAACTCCACCGCACGCTCGAGCTCCTACGCGGCGCGGACGAGCTCGCCGAGCACAACCCCCGGCCGGTGCTCTCCGACCTCAAGCAGCTCGCCGATCAGAGCCGCGAGGGGGGGCTCGACGTTGAGCTCGGCATCGAGGGAGCGGTACGCCCACTCCCGGCGAGCTTCGAGCTGTGCGCCTACCGGATCGTCCAGGAGGCGCTGACGAACGTGCGCAGGCACGCCGGCGCCGCGCACGCGACCGTCCGCCTGCGCTTCGGGGCCGCCGCACTCGAGGTGTCGATCGAGGACGACGGCGCCGGCGCCACGGCCGCCGCAAAGTCCACCGGTCACGGACTGCGCGGCATGCGCGAACGCGCGGCGATGCTGGGCGGCGCGGTCAGCGCCGGTCCGCGCGAGCAGGGCGGGTACCGCGTCAGCGCGATCCTGCCCTACCCGGAGCCACTGTGAAACAGCGCCTGCGGGTAATCATCGCCGACGATCAGCCGCTGCTCCGCGCGGGGTTCAGGGCTCTGCTCGAGAGCGCCGGAGACATCGAGATCGTCGCCGAGGCCGGCACCGGCGAGGAGGCGGTCGAGCAGGCGCGGCGCCACCTGCCCGATGTCGTGCTGATGGACATCCGCATGCCGGGCATGGACGGGATCGAGGCGACCCGGCAGCTGACCCGAACGCGGGTACTGATCCTGACGACGTTCGGTCTCGACGAGTACATCATCGAGGCGCTCCGGGCCGGTGCGTCCGGATTCATCCTCAAAGACACCCGCGTCGAGGACCTGCTCCACGCAGTGCGAACCGTCGCCGCCGGCGAGGCGTTCCTCTCCCCCGCCATCACGACGCAGCTGCTCAACCAGGTCGCGAGGCGGTTGCCCGCCGCGGTGGACCGGCGCCCCGAGCAACTCGACGCGCTCACCGACCGGGAGCTCACGGTACTGCGGATGCTCGCCGCCGGACTGAGCAACTCCGAGATCGCCTCTGCGCTGGTCCTCAGCGAAGCGACGGTCAAGACGCACGTCTCGAAGGTCCTCCAGAAACTCACGCTCCGCGACCGAGTACAGGCCGCGATCTTCGCCTACGAAACCGGGCTGATCGAACCCGGCACGTCGTCGCCCTAGCAACGAACGCGCCCGCTAAAGCTCGTCGCTGATGCTGACTAACGGGGCCGCGCGCCCTTGCAGCCGACGCAACAGCTTCTGGGCCGCCAGCGGCCGCGGCCCGGCCAATCCCGATAGTGACACGATCATTGCGATAACTCACCAGCTCTCGGCCTTCGAGAGAGACGCGCTTTCGGTCCGCCACGCGCTTCAGCCGTGATCCGTCGGGAGACCTGCAACGCGCGGACGGCAGGGCGGACCGGGGAGCGCACGCCGACCAGAAACAGCACTGCGACCAAGCCCAACCTGCTGTACGGAGATAAGGTGCCCGGGCGATGAAGATCCTGGCGCTCGATGACATTCACGGCAACCCGGACGCGCTGGACGCGGTGCTTGGCGATCCACGGGCGGAGGGTGCTGATGCGGTTCTTGTGGGCGGCGACGCTGTTCCAGGCGCGCGAGCTCGCGAGGCGCTCGATCGTCTGAACGGGCTTGCTGTTCCGGTCCAGTGGGTGCGCGGCAACGGAGAGCGCGAGGTGGCCGCGGCCATCGCGGGCCCGTTGGGATTGGGATCCGAGGTCGCGGACCGGGTGGCAAGCACCGCAGCCGTCACCGCTGCCGAGCTCGGCGCAGCCCGGGCCTATGAGCTCGGGGAGCTGCCACTTACCCAGACGATCGACGGGGTGTTGTTCTGCCACGCCAGTCCTCGACGCGACGACGAGATGCTTACCCGCCTGTCCCCGCCAGAGCGCTGGGCAAAGGCTCTGGCTGGCATCTCCGCCGCATTGGTAGTGGGCGGCCACACCCATCAGCAAGATGATCGCGGGGTTGGCGGCATCCGATTCATCAACGCGGGCAGCGTTGGACTTCCCTATGAGGGTGACGGCGATGCTCGTTGGCTGTGGATCGAGAACGGCGTTCCCGAGCTGCGCCGCACCGCCTATGACCACGTCGCTGCTGGGAGGCGGATGCTGGACACGGGCTATCCCGACGTCGAGTCAATCGAGGGGTCGCTGATCGAGCCGGTCGACGCGATCGTCGTGACCCGGCTCTTCGAGCAACAGGCCGGCGATTAGCCGGCCGCAGCAGTTAGATGCCCCACGCTCCTGCGGGCATCCGGATCGCGGCCACGATTCGACCTCCTTGCGCGGAAAGCAGGGCGCTCGCTTTCGCCCCACGACCGAGCGCCGCGATGAGCCATGCTTTTGGCGACGAGCAGGTCGGTTCCCGTCCTGTTTGGATCGCCCTCGTTTCGTGACCGCGCAGGCATCATTCGGGTCGGGTGTCGCGGCCTGCTCGTGCGCAGAGCAGCAGCCTCGTCGAGCGTGCCGGCTCGGACGAAGGAGAACTCCTGACGGGTTCAGGTGCTGCGGTAGGCGGCGAGGAAGACGTCCACTGCGCTGTCGGTGTACCGCTTGAGCTGCGCTGGCCCGGGCGGGCGGTCGTCGCCGCTGAGCATGGCGTGGTTGAGCGGGGTTGTGAGGACGAGTGATTGGAAGTGTTCGGCGGCGAGTGCGGGGTCTTGGACCTGTAGCAGTCCTTTGTCGGCGAGCCGTTTGAACGCTGTGGTCCATGCGGCGATCGCGCGCGCGGGTCCGTGCTGTTCGTAGGCGCGACCGAGATCGGGGAACCTGCTGGCCTCGCCGATCACGAGTCGGCGCAGGCGCAGGTTCGTCGGCGCCATCACCGCCTTGAGGAGCAGCGTGGCGAGCTCGCGCAGGCGTTTGGCGAGGTCTCCCTCGTCGCTGAGGTTGACGATCTGCTCGTAGAAGGGTTGGGTGATCAGCGCGACGAGGTCGTTGACGATCTGCTCGAACAGCTGCTGCTTGTCGGCGAAGTGGTTGTAGACGGTCGGCTTTGAAACGCCGGCGGCGGTCGCGATTGCGTCCATGCTCGCGCCGGCGAAGCCCTCGGCGAGGAACACCTCGGTGGCTGCGTCGAGGATCGCGCGACGCTTGCGGACGGATCGGGACTCTGAGGTCGGCTTGGCAGCGGCGGGATCGGTCATGGCGATTCCTTCGGGATCGGCGATGAGTTTCGGGACTGGCGCCCGTCTACAGGTATGACTGAACCGTTTAGTTTGACAGAGCGAGCCGTCTGGTGTTTACTACACGGTGCAGTGTAGAAGCCGACCAACGTTTCGTCAAACCCACAGCCACCCTCGAAGGAGAAGATGATGGGCACGATCGCGGTACACGACTTCATCACGCTCGATGGCGTGATCGATGCGCCGACCTGGACGTTCGACTACGGATTCGATCCGAAGATGGGCGAGGCGATCGGCGCGATCATGGGTTCCAGCACAGCGATCCTGTTGGGTCGCCGCACCTACGAAGAGTTCGCGCCGGCCTGGTCGGGCCGGACGGCCGAGCAGGACCCGGGCGCGCCGTTCATGAACGACTCACCCAAGTACGTCATCTCGTCGTCGCTGCAGGAGGCCGAGTGGAGCAACTCGACGATCCTGGGCGCCTACAGCGCTGAGGCGGTCCGCGCGCTGAAAGATCGGACCGACGGCCAGATCTACGTCAGCGGCAGCGGGACGCTCGTCCGCGCGCTGCTCGCCGACGGCCTCGTTGACGAGCTACACCTGTTCGTCTACCCGTTGACGCTCGGGACAGGCCAGCGACTGTTCGCCGACGGCCACAAGACCACGTTGACGCTCGCGGCAAGCGACACCTACGACAACGGCACCCTCTACCTGCACTACCAGCCGACCGCGTAGCGCAGCTCATATGCCGTGGCCATGGCCCCGCCGACCTGGTGGGGCCTGACGGCCCTCGGCGGACGCCGCGACCACCCAGCGGCGATCGCACCCGTCGCAGCGCACGCCCATCCCAACGATCTGTCCCCGCGCGAGAGCGGCACACTTCGTGATCGCGCAGGGGGGTTCCGGCAGCGAAGCTTAAGAAACCAGGAGCAGAGCATGGCGGTGATCAAGACAAGCCCAGAGGAAACGCAGACGATCGAAGGCGTCGAGTACGGAGCCACCATCTCGCTGATCCTCGACCGCAGCAACCCCGGGCAAGGGCCCAGGCTTCACCGCCACCCCTACGACGAGACCTGGCTCGTGCTCGACGGAACCGTCAACTTCCAGGCCGGAAACGAAACCCGCGCCGCCGGCCCGGGCGACGTCGTGATCGTCCCGTCGAACACCCCCCACAAGTTCACCAACGACGGTCCCGGCCGCTCAAGACTCGTGTGCATCCATGCCAACCCCACCGTGATCGGCGAATGGCTGGAATAGCCGTCGTCCGCCCCAGGACCGCGTACCCCGGCTCGCTGCGTAACGGGCCCCCGGTTTCGTCCTGCAGCGAGCATCTGCCACGACCCAGGTTGCGTCTCACTGCCGTTCTGTCCTGCCCCCGACGACGAGGAGAGCTCCGCCAGAGGGCAGACGTCTCCAGTCTCGCGGCATCCGCAGCGTCTATATGGGTTTCAGTTCGATCGGGTCAGTTCGCCAGAGTCCGCGAGGGCGCGGTGGACCTTGCGAACGATGCCGATTCGATCGCCAAGACGGATCAACCCGGGATAGCTAGCGCCTGGACTGACGTCGATCTCGGTGTTATCGGCCCCCGCGACGATGCGGATGTTTGCCCGGGCGAGCCATGATCCCCTGACGAGCAGAGCGTTTGCATCGTCTGGCACCTCCTTGGCAAAGCCCCTCGAAGTCATCGCGAGCGTGATCGTGTAGCGGGAAGGGAGCTTGCCACGAAGCACCTCAAGCACCTGGTCCGCGGTCACGTTGGAGCGGGGAACCGTGACTGTCGGCATAGGCTACCTTTCTTGGTGGAGCAGGGAACCGCGCATCCATCGTACGCTGTCCATCCGGCCGTCCGTCGCGCGCGAGGAGCGCGCTCCTCGGGGGTCGCGTGACGCAGAGCAGCGATGCTCACGAGACCACGCGATGCGAACGCGCGGCCCTGCTATGCGCGGTGGCTGTTGCATAACTCTGAGGCGGTGGGAGAGCGCCACACGACCGCGTGACTAGTCGACGGGAAATGGGGCGGCAGGCCGCATGGAACCAGAAGCGAGTGCCTGCCTCCCACCGGACCCCTCTGGAGGGGGTTTACGCAACAGCCACCGCGGACTCCGGGGCTCTGGTCTGGTCGGGAGGAGGGAGGCGCCTGGATAGACAGGGTGATCGGCGTGCTCGGGTCAACGGACCGCTGATGTGCGTCGGGGGCGACGGCGGGTTGTGTGAGCTTGACGGCGCGCGGTCGGCGATCGCTCCTGAGCAGCGACGGCGGCCTTCGACCGCTCGAGCTTCTCGAGCAGTGCCGCGAGTGTCCGTACCTCCTCGGGCGTCCACTCGGCCACGAACAGCGCAAACCGGTCCAAGCCGACCTCTCGCAAGCGCCGCTGCTCCTTGGCGCCCGCGGGTGTGAGCGATACCAGCAGCGAGCGCGCGTCATCCGGGTTGGCGCTCACGTTCACGTACCCCGAGTCCTCGAGCTCTTGGATCTGGCGGGTGATCAGCGACCGGTGCACTCCCAGGTGCTCGGCGAGATCCGAGGGGCGCAGACCGCCACCACCCGCCAAGACCTGTAGCAAGCTCAAGGTGCTGGCGCCCTTGCTCCGCCGCCGGGCGCGGTCAAGCCCGGCGTTCATCGTGAACAGCGCGAACACCATTCGCTCGACATCGGTCCGGCTGGGCTGCATGCCACAAATATAGTTGCTAGATTCAATCAATACTAGCCGGAACGGAGGCTCCTCGATGAATGACGCCGCGCAGCACAACCCCGGTTCGACAGCCAGTGCGCGCCGACGCTGGCTGCTTGCGCTCAACCCTGTCTTCGAAGGCGGACGGAAGGGCAAGCGCGCGCAGAGCTGGGACGTCGAGGAGGAGCTGATCGCCGTGGCTTTGCTCGGCGACGTGACGATCGATCTCTCCGATACCAAGAGCGCCCCACCCGAGGTCCACATCGAGGCATACGCGATCCTCCGCGATGTCGACGTGCTCGTCGGCGAGGGAACCCACGTCGAACTCGGTGGAGGCGTGCTACGAGGCGACCTCTCCAACCAGGTCCCGCCGGTACCCGAGGACACGCGTACCCGGACCGTCTCGATCAACGGCCATAGCCTGCTCGGCGACGTCACCGTCCGCTTGGCCAGCAGCTGAAGACCAGCAGCGCGCCCCTCGCCCACGCGCTCCCCCATCGAGAGCCACTCGATCATCTCCCGGACCCCAGCGCATCCCCTGCAACGCGCGGAGACGAGGTCGCGGGAGAGTGACCGGCGCCCGACGTCCGGCGTCAGACGCGGGTTTGGCGAGGAGCAGGGCGATCGCCCCCCTGTTTGCGCAGCTCTCCTTTCCCGGCGGCACAGGCATCGTCCGTGCCGGTTGTCGCGGCCGGATCGCGCGCGGAGAGCAGCAGCCTCGCCGAGAGTGCCGCCTGGGCGACGCGAAGCAGATGTGGTTTTGGAGGCGGGAGGCGAAGGTCGATGGGGTTGCCGTCGCCCAAATCGGCGCTGCTCCGCTCATTCGTGCCTGCGTCCGTCGATCGTTCGCTCCATTCAGGACCGTTTGGTAGGAGTGGGCGGTCTTTTCACCGGGGACCATTTGCGATCACGTGGCGCACTTCGGCCTCTCGTGGTTGGGGCCCGAACCCGGTCAGTACCCAGGTCGCACCCGCTTTGCTCCATGGAGCGACCTCCGCTCCGGGATCGATCTCGACAACCAGGTCAAACGGACCTTGGTCGGGCGAGCGTTGTTGCGCGATCTCCGCGGCGAGCTCGGCGAGGGCATCCGGTCCAGGTAGCTCGATCGGGAACATCCCATCCCACGCTGCAGCGCGTGCAGGAGGCCGGCGGTTCGGCCACTTGCCCGCCACCCAGACAGGGATTCTCGGCCGCTGGACCGGCGGTGGGTCAAACTCGCCGGCCCAGAGCTCGGCCAGCCGACTCAGCCCGTGATCCAGCAATCGCGCCCGCTCTCGCGGCTCCACGACCTCCCCGAACGGCACGAGCTCCTCCGGGATATCCGCACCCAGGCCGACCCCGAGGGTGAGACGACCGGCGCTGAGGTGATCGAGCGTCACCGTCTCACGCGCCAGCTTCTGCACCCGCCGGCGCGACAGCGGGGTCACGAGCGGACCGAGGCGCAGCCGCTCGGTCCTGGCCGCGATCGCGCTCAGCGCCACCCACGGGTCGGCGACCGCCCGGACCGGGGCTCGCCAGACGATGTGGTCCCACAAGAACAGCCCATCCCATCCAGACGACTCTGCCTGCATCGCGAGCTCAATGAGGACCCGTGGATCAGCGAGTTCGTCAAACGGCGCCAAATACAAGCCGCGCCTGATCCCGTGTCCGTTAGCCGAAGGTGTGGGCAAAGGCATCGTCTACCTCGATGATGAACACGATCCGGTCCTCACCCCGCGGGTAAGGCTGGCCGATGTACTTGTGACTGATGCGGTCGATGATCTTCCAAGCCGGCTCGTCCCGGATGATGTCGGTGACGCGCCCGCGGATGCTGGCCATGGCGGTCGGCTGGTCTCGGTCGGTGATCGAGATCGCGACGCGTGGATCCCGGCCCAGGTTGCGCGCCTTTTGGGACTGCGGTGACGTGAGGATCGCGAGCTTTTCGTCTTCCAGACCGATCCACACGGGAACGGTGTGTGCGGCGCCGTCGGCCCGGAGCGTGGCTACGTGCGCGATGTTGGGTCCCTCAAACAGGGCAGGGATGTCACTTGAGAGCGTGGTCATCGAGGGTTCCTTCCGATTGTGAGTGAGCTGTCGTCCACGTCGTTTCGCCGTGTCCAGGTCATGGCGCGATCCCGCGGCCATCAAGGGGGCGAGTCCGTGCAGGTCTTCTGGCGCCCAATGGCGGCCGGTGACGAGGATCATCGGACCACCTGGTAGCGAAGGTGGGTGACGCCCGGTGCTGGTATGGATTCGACGAGTTTGAGCTGCACGTGCTCGGGCAGCGCTTGGAAGAACGGCCGTCCGCCGCCGAGCAGGATCGGCACCTGATGCAGGATGAGCTCGTCGACGAGCCCTGCCGCCAACGCCGACGTCACAACGCCGCCGCCCATCAGGCCGACGTCCTTGTCCCCGGCGGCCTCGCGCGCCGCAGCGATCGCGTCCTCGATCCCGGTGGTGACGAGCGTCTGACTCGCGCTGATCTCTGGCGCTGGCCGATGACTGAGAACGAACAGCCGTGCCGTCGGGTGTGGGCCGTCGCCTCCCCAATGGCCGGAGTGCTCGTACGTGGCGCGCCCCGCCACCGCCGCGCCCACGCGCGCCGCGAGAGCGTCGAAGAACCGGGCGCTGGGCGCACTCAGCCGGAACCCACCGAACATCTGACTGGGCGTGTCGCCGTCGGAGTACCAGTCAAACAGCATCGGCGCATCGCCGAGGCCGCGATCGAACCCACCGTCACCGTCGCTCGGATCGCGCCCGCTGATGTAGCCGTCGACCGAGACCGCGTGGGCGCTGAAGACCTTGCTCATATCCATGCTCCTCTCTGGGGTTCCTTTAGGAGATGCTGGAACCGTATCAGATTGAGTTCCTTGAAGAGACTCTGGTTGCTACGCTGATCGGATGCAACGCACCAACTTCGGCGAGATGGCGTGCTCCATCGCACGCACACTGGACGTCATCGGGGAGCCCTGGTCACCGCTGATCCTGCGCGACGTATGGGTTGGGTTCACCCGGTTTGAGCAGATCCAGGCCGACCTCGGCATCTCACGCAAGGTCCTGACCGAGCGGCTCAACCACCTCGTCGATCGCGGAGTACTCGAGCGTCGGCCCTACGACCGCCGACCGCGCCACGAGTACGTCCTGACCGACAAGGGCAGCGAGCTCGTCGACATGCTGATGGTGATGGTCGGCTGGGCCGACAAGTGGCTCGCCGGGAAGGCAGGCCCGCCCGTCCTCTACCGCCACCACGCGTGCGGAGAGATCAGCCACGCCGAACTGCGCTGCGCACACTGCGGAGAGCCGATGCACGCCGACGACGTCGAGCTGATTCCAGGCCCCGGCGCCGCGGCGTGAACATCCCGACAGACCCGCTTCGCTTCCCGGACGCGCACGTCGCCGACGCCGGCAATGCACCCGCTTTGCGCGGAAAGCAGGTGGCCGCGGCGGAGCCAGCGAGACGACCGAGTTGGGCGAGGACCAGGCGCGCCGTTCGCGAACCGGCTCAAGCTCGCTCGCGCCGAGCAATGCAGTGGCGCTCACTCCGTCGGCCGTCTGCTTCCGACTTCGGATGGTTCCAGCCCGATCCACGTGGTGCGTGTTCCGGCGAGGCCGGCCATCAGTCGGTGGGGGACTTCCCGGAGGTTTCGCGGGTGGCAGCGGAAGGACGCGGTCTCTCCTTCGCTCGCCTCGAAAGACAACACTGGGCTGCTGAACCCGAGGCGACCGAGCACGATGTGGCGAGAGCGGATCTGGAGTGTGTGGGCGCCGGGCGCGACGTCTAGTGAGGTCTCCGCGTTGTTGGATACGCGGCCCACGGTCTTGCCGTCGAGGACGATGGCGTAAGGCCATACAAGGTCGACGAGGCTGGAAGGACGTGAGAGTTGGAGTGTTGCGCTCATGCTGGTGCCTTTCAGTCGTTTTGGTTGTGGCTGGCGTGGCTTTGACGGGTTGTCTCAGCCCAGGAACGACTCGATCGCCGGTATGAAGGCCGTTTGGTCTTGGAACAGGAATGCGTGTCCGGCGTCGGGGTAGAGCACCAGCTTTGCTCCCTGGATTAGTTTTGCTAGCGCGTGGCTGTTGACGACTGGGTCGAGCCGGTCGAGGGTGCCGTCTGCGAGGAGCGTCGGCGCAGTGATCTCAGCGGTTCGCGGGGCTGCCGGGTCGGCGTCGTCCCACCATTGCTTTATCGCGCTCGCCTGCGCCGAGATGACGGCAGCCGCTGGCGCGGCGGCGCTTGGATATCCAGCGATCGCCTCCCCGAATGCCGTGGCCGCCGCGGTCTGGTTGGCGGGGAACAGGTCGGCTGCCACCGTTTTTGGGTTGGTGCTCGAGAGCGCGTTTATCGCGGCCTGCGACGGCTGCACCACGTTGCCGGTTCCTGGGAACGTCGCGCAGAGCACCAGCCGTTGAACCTGGTTGGGGTGTTTTACGGCGAGGGCCTGGGCGATTATGCCGCCCATGGACCAGCCGAGCACGTCTGGTTTGCCGAGGTGGAGCGAGTCGATCAGCGCGCTGGTCTGATCGGCCATCGCGTCGATCGTGAGCGGTGCCGGCAGCGCCTGCGTATTGCCGACGCCGGCGTTGTCGAAGATCACGACTCGGTAATGCTTCGCGAGAGCGTCGACGAACCGCGGATCCCACGTCTCCATGGTCCCGCCGTAGCCCATGATCAGGACCAGTGGCGGGCCGCTGCCGTAGCTTCGGTAGCCGACCGTGCCGAGCTTGGTGTGGGCGGTCTGCACGGCCACGGCGACGATGCCCGTGCCCTTGTACGCGGGCTGTGTCGCGCTCGACAGGCTCACCGCACCGGTCGGCGCAGTGATCGTGAGCGGTGCGTTGACGTCGGTGATGAACTCGTCGCTGGACGAAACCAATTGGCTTGCCGGCTCGTCGCAGACGCCGTCCGAGGTCCCTCCGGGGCGCGCGGGACCTGTGCGAGTGAGGCGCAGTGGTAGAGGCGGGCCGGTCGCCGCGATGTAGATGCGCCCGGGGGCGCTGCCGGGACGATCGCCGGCGTCGAGGAGCACCACAGCGCGACGCCCGTCGACCGACGCGGTGCCCCCAACGGAGAGTGTTCCCAGATGCTGGCCCAGCAGGCAGAGCCCGAGGGTTGCTGGGTGGGTGAGCGCGAGCAGGCCGCCGGCGGTAGGCAGCTGCGCGGGCGTCGCGCTCACCCAACGTCCGGGCAGTGTGGCGAGCTCAGCGCCCGTCACTCCGGTGGACGCGTAGTAGGCGCGGTTTCCGCGGAAGTAGATCCTGCCTGCGATCGCGCGTAGGTCGAGCGTGTCCGATCCGTTCTGCTCGGCTAGGGTGGCTACTCCGGGGAGCTGAAGGTACGTGGACTCCGAGACGGTTGTGCCCGGAATGACTGCCGTCGCCTGCAGGTGGAAGCTGTGAACCTGATCGATGGCCGCCTCGGTCGCGGCGAGGATGCGGCCGGCCGGCTCAGCGGCAAGACCAGCGCCGGTGCTGGTGCTCCTTGACGCTGCGCGACCGCCGCCCCCGCAGCCGCCGACGGCAGCCGCCACGGCCACGACGCAGCAGGCGACCGCCACCGTTCTCGCCTTCAGCCAACCCCTCGTTCGGGTCGCCGACGGTTGATGCTCGCTGCTCCTCATGGCTTCTCCTTCAATGTTGCGATGTTGGTCGGCGTCGCCCTGCACCGAGCAAGCTCG
>PKXY01000013.1:347-110895 GCA_003132505.1 Solirubrobacterales bacterium | reverse complement strand
ATCGGGTTGAAGTCACCCGAGGCGCCGGCATAGCGGACGGTCAGGTACTTGTCCGGCGTCACCCGCAGCTCCGGTAGCTGCTGTCCCTGCTCAAGCTCTGCCATCCCCATCACACTCCTCGCACGATGTTCGTCCATGTTCCACGGCACACCTGCTCGCCGCGCTGATTCCTCGAGACGGACTCGAACACGTAGTAGCCGCGACCGTCGCTCTCGTGGATGTCCTTCACGCTCGCGACCGTCGTGATCTCGTCGCCCGCCACAACCAGCGGCCCCCACTCGAACTCCTGGCCGCCGTGCACCATCATCGCGAAGTTCAGCTCGATCTCGGGATCGAAGATCGGCGGTCCGACCGACGGGGCGCTGTAGACGACGGCGAACATCGGCGGCGCCACGACATCGGCGTGACCTGCGGCACGCGCCACTCCGACATCGAAATACAGCGAATCGGTCTCTCCAACGGCCCGTGCGTACTCACGGATCTTCTCGCGTCCAACCGCGTAGTCATGCTCCGGGAAGGATCGGGGCGTCAGCTCGGCACTGGCGGGCACGCGCCGGAAAGCCTAGCGCGGCGCCTGGATCGGGCCGCACAGCAAAATGCGGCCGGCGCATTCCCGGCGCCGGCCGCAGGTGCACCTCAGAACGGAATCGGCTCTTCCTCGAGGTCGCCCTCCGCCTCGAGCGCTGGGCCAACCCGCGAGGCCAGGAACTGCACGTTGTCGGCGATCACCCCGACAGCCTGCCGCCGCTCGCCCTCTGCCGCATCTCCCTTTGGATCGAGCACGATGACGGCGCAGTCCGCCCGCGCCAGATCCTCCCTGGTGCTGGCTACCAAGTAGGAACTCTTGCCTTGCTCCACAGCCCCGACGACCGCGGTGTGCTGGCGGCGGACATCGACCGCGATCGTCACGCCGCCGTGCTCGTCGCGCAGCAATCCCCGTCCCACGCGCGGTCGACTTATTCCGGGCGGCGCCGGTGCCAGCGGGACCGCGCGGCGTACGCAAGGCAGGGCAGTGAAGTCGGGCGAGGGCAGCTCCCAGAGGCCGCTCAGCTCCTCGGGGCGGTAGAGGCGGCGCGGTGAGCGGCGCAGTGAGCAGCCGACAAGCGCGTCGGCCCGAGTCGCTCGCCACCGGCGCGAAGCCACGAGCCGCGGCGCCGCGGCTGCCGAGCGCACGGCGCTCGCGATCGCGCGGGCGCGAGTCGCGTCACCCGCGAAAACCCGCGGCTCCGCCCAGAACAGCGCGGCCGGCTGCTCACGCACGCTACGCGGCTCGGAGCGTTCGATGGCGGCGGCCGCCACGTGCTCGACGACGCGCCCGGTAGGGCGAAGCGCCAGCTCCAGCGTCGCCGGCGCGCCGGCGGCGGCCATAGCTCGCAGGAGCGAGTCGGAGCGGGTGGGAGCGGGTTGGTAGGGCACGGATCGACGCGGCGCTGACGCCTGGAGCGGCGTCTGGCGATGCATCGTGACCATCGCCGGTGGCGCGTCAAGCGGAACGCGCAGGACGCGCAGGCGGACGTTCGGGTAGCTGGTGCGCAGCGCCGCCTCGACGTGACGCTCCAGTCCGGCGGGGCAGCGCAGCGCGAACCATGCGAGTGGCGCACCGCCAGCCCGGCGATCGACGTGCACCTCCAAAGCCAGCGAGCGCCTGCTGCCACGGCCGGCCGACAGCAGGGAGTGGAGCGCCGCGAGGCTCGCAAGCAGGGCCTCAGGCTGCGCGCGGTCGTTGCGGTATGGCTCGACCAACAGGCGCACGCAGCGCCGCCGGTCGGCTCGCCGGCGCGCCGTCCGCGCAATCCAAGCCGCTCCGCCGAGCAGCAAGGACCCAGCCACGGCGAGCGCGACGGGCGTCAACGCCGAGCCACCATTGCGCACCACTCCGACGCTGGTCGCGCCGGCGGACGCCGGCTGGCGCTATGCGGGCCGGAGTTGCGCCGCGGCCCGTCTGGCGCGGTCGCGGTACGCGCGGTACTCAGCGCGCTCAGGGCGGAGGCAGGCGGCAATCGCCAATGGACGGCATGCCTCGTTGTGGCGACCCAGCTGCTGCAGGGCGCGACCGAGACAGAAGTGTGCGTAGTCGTTCGTCGGGGCGGAGCTGGCAAGCGCGTCGAACTCCGTCGCGGCCTCTCGGTAGCGCTGGCTGTGGAAGAGTGCGCGGCCGAGCGCCTCGCGAATCGAGGCCTTGTCAGGCTCGAGCTCCCGCGCACGCTTCAACGGCACGGTGGCAGCCGCATAGTCGCCGCTCTGCAGCAGCGCGATGCCACGCTGGTACAGGTCGTAGACGTCCTCTTGCATGCTCTTCACAGTAATGGACCGCTCTCAGCCAACGGTGAGGGAGCGGCCGAACGCGCGGCGGAACAGCTCCGACTGGCGCTCTGCGCCCCAGCGCGCGAGCACCTCGTCGCCGCGCCGTGATACCTCGAGCTCGAGCGTCAGCGTCCCGTTCTGCGGATGCAGCCCGGTGACTTCGATCGTCCCGTCACGGCTTCGATCGAGATGCTCGGCGAGCGCCAAAACTGCTGCGAGCGCCGTGAGCAGGCGGTCGTCGCCAGGAGCGCAGAGCGTCGCGAGGTCGCCGAGATCGGGCGTTCCCTTGCGGTGATAGCGAACGGTCTGCGCGATCAGCGCCTGCTCGCGCTGGCTGAAGCCCGGAAGCCCTGCTGCGAGCACGAGGTAGCGGGAGTGCCGGTGGTGGTCGTCGTAGTCGATCGAGATGCCGATGTCGTGCAGCATGCCGGCGGCCCAGAGGAGCTCACCGGCGTCGATGTCGCTGCGGGGCACCGCTTCGAGCGACTCCAGCGCTCGCCACAGCTGCCCGGCGAGGCGCGCGACGTGCTGGCAGTGACTCAGGTCGTCCTGGTACTGCGTGGCGAGGTTCCAGACGCTCGCCTCGCGTACGTCTGCGAACAGCCGCGGTTCGTGGCGTGAGAGGTAGGAAGCAAAGAAGACCCCCTCCCGCAGTCCCGCTTCCGTCACCTCGAGGCGCTCGGCCCCCGCAGCCTCCATCACCGCGGCGATCACGACCGCGCCTGCAAGGATCACGCCGGCACGCTCGGGCTTGATCCCGGGCATTTGTGCCCGTGCGAGCTCTGAGCGCTTGGCAAGCGCCTCGATCAACCCGCCGAGCCCCTCGGCGCTGAGCACGTAGCCCTGCACGCCGAGGCCTGCACGCTCCGCAGCCGTCGCCGCCGCCGCAGCGAGATTCCGTACCGTGCCGCCCATGCCGACGATCGTGCCACCACTACGCTCCAGCCATTGGGCGCGGGCGAGCTCAGCCAGAACGTAGGAGCGTAATGCCCCGCACTGCTTGCTGGGTGAGCGCTTGTCGCCGAAGAACCGCTCGGTCATCCGCACGGTGCCGAGCGGCCACGATTCCGTCGCGAGCGCCCGCCGCGCTGCGACGTGCACGAGCTGCAAACTGCCCCCGCCGAGATCGAGCACGGCTCCGTCCTCGAGCGTGGTCGAGTTGACCGCCGCGAGATAGGCGTAGTAGCCCTCCTCGTCGGCGCTCAGCACGCGTACGGATAGTCCCGTCAGCCGCTTCACTCGCTCGACGAACTCGCCGCCGTTGGACGCGTCACGGATCGCGCTCGTGGCAACGGCGCTGACGTTGTCCATCGGTATGCCGCTCGCTGCGCAGAAATGGGCGTAGACCTCCATCACCTCGAGCGCGCGTTCGACCCGCTCCTCGGCAAGCGTGCCGCGTGCAAGCAGACCGGCGCCGATTCGCACGCCGTCGTAGATCTCGTCGCTGCGCCGCCACCAGCGGCCCTCGATGTAGTCGTAGACGACGAGACGGAACGAGTTCGAGCCCATGTCGATGACGACGGTCCGCGAGGGCGTCTTCTCGAGCATTACGGCTCAGCCTAGATCGTCAGCGGCCCGGGCCAGGAGCAGCCTGTCCGGATTTTCCGGAGAGCGAGCGCCGGCGGCGCAAACCTAACCGGATCAGTGAGGTTTGTACACTCGTCGTGTGACTTCGCTCTTCGGGTTTCCGAACCCGGTCAACGAAAAGGCGGCACGAGTCGTGGCCGGAACCGTCTGCGCACTGTCGGTCGTGGCGCTTGCCACGGGCAGCTACTGGCTCCTCGTTGTGCTGGCTTACGGCTTCATCGCCCGCGTCCTGACGGGGCCGTCGCTCAGTCCGCTCGGGCGCCTCGCGACATCGGTTATCGCGCCGCGCCTGGGCCCGCCAAAGCCCGTTCCCGGCCCGCCAAAGCGTTTTGCCCAGGCGATCGGCGCCGGGCTGACGAGCGTGGGCGCGATCTTCGTGCTCGCTGGGCATGATCACACCGTGCCGGCTGCCCTCCTTGTCGCGCTGATCGCGGCCTCCGCGCTCGAGTCGATCTTCGGACTGTGCATCGGCTGCCGGTTGTTCGCGGGCCTGATGCGCGTCGGGCTGATCCCGCAGTCGGTGTGCGCCGAGTGCACGGACCTTGCGTTGGGCGCCCGTCAAGGCTGAAAGCCGGTGTGGGCCCTGTTGGTCGGCATCGCATCCTCGGGTGGGGCGGGCCGGCGCTGGGTCCAGACGAACCAGCACAGCCCTATGAGACAGAGCACGGATGCCACGTAGAGGTTGAGGCGCAGGCCAAAGAGGTATTTCGACGGGTCGATCCGGATCGTCTCCTCCCAAATCCGAAAGCCGCTGTAGCCGGCGACGTACAGCGCAAAGAGGCCGGGCGGCCGGACCGTCCGGCGTCTGCCAAGCCATACGAGAAAGGCCGCGAGCAGCAGGTTGAACAGCAACTCGTAGAGAAACATCGGCTGGAAGGTGCTGTATTGCAAGTAGCCCGGCGGACGGTGAACCGGCGAGATCTCGAGCCCCCATGGGAGCGACGTGGGGCCACCAAAGAGCTCCTGGTTGAAGTAGTTGCCGANNCCGATCGCCTGCGCGACGAGCAGCGCAGGAGCCGCGGCGTCCATGAACAGCGCGATGTTGGCGCCACGGCGGCGCAGCACCCACAGCCCGACGAGCGTGCCGAGTGTAATGCCGCCCCAGATCCCCATGCCACCGTCCCAGATCGCGAACGGCCCCCACCAATGGTGCGGCACCTCGTTCCAGCTCGTCGCGAGGAAATAGAGGCGCCCGCCGACGACGCCTGCCGGAAAGCCCCAGAGAGCGACGTCGTAGACGAGATCGGGATCGCCGCCGCGCGCGGCCCAGCGACGTCGCGTGATGAAGACCGCGGCAGCGACAGCCGCCACATAGGCGAGCCCGTATGCGTGAATAAAGACGGGACCCAGGTGGAACCCGTTGGCCGACGGACTCGGAATCGACGCGAGCATGGTGCCGGGAGCCTATTGTCCAGGCCCGGAGCGAGCGCTCGGCAGGGCGCGATCCGTTACCGATCGCGCCCGGGTGGCGCGCCTAATAGATTGCAGTGTGTAAGACGACCCGCGGTCACGGGTCCAGACCGCGGAGTTCCGTCGCATCCAAGCTGGGCCTCCTACTGGGCGATCGATGGCAACGCAATTGCACACGGCTAGCCGTACCACCGAGACCGCCGAGAGCGACGTCGTCGAAGCGGCGATGGTAGAGGTCGTTCCCGCTCCCGAGCAGCGCGGCCGGCTGACCAGGCTCGCGGCCCGGATCTTCACGCGCGCTGACGGGCGTGCTCCGGTCTGGCTCGAGGCGATCGTCGTGCTCTGGCTGCTGTGGCTCTACGACCAGATCAACAACCTCGCCCCGCTCCGGCGCATCGCCGCGCTCCACAACGCCGCAAGCGTGCTCGCGCTCGAGCGCTCGCTCAACATCTCCCCCGAGCTCGCCCTGGACCGATGGTTCGCTTCGCACGCCACGCTCGGCCTCGTCCTGTCCTACTACTACGTCGCCGCGCACTTCTTCGTCACGTTCGGCCTGCTGGCTTATCTCTGGTGGCGCAAACCGCGGGCCTACCGCCCGCTGCGCACGCAGCTCGTGATCATCAACCTCATCGGTTTTGTCGTCTTCTGGCTGTACCCGGTCGCGCCGCCGCGGATGCTCGCTCTGGATGGGTTCCGCGACATCATCGCGATCACGGGCGCCGTCGGCGACTTTCATACCGGGGCCCTCGCGACGACGGCCGACCAGTACGCGGCGATGCCGTCGTTGCACATCGCGTGGGCCTCGTGGTGCGCCGTCGTGGTCTGGAGCGTGTTCAAGAGCCGGATCGCCCGTGGCCTCGCGCTCTGCTATCCGTTCGTGACCGCTTTCGTCGTGCTTGCCACCGGCAACCACTTCCTCCTGGACGTCCTCGCGGGTGCCGTTGTCGCCGGGACAGCAGTCACGATCGAATACGCTGCCGCGCGCTGGATCCCGACCTACCGGCGCAGGCGCTATGGCCTGGCCGACATCCGTTCGCGGCCGACGCTCGCAGCGACGCCATCCGCTGCGGGTGGCAGCAGCTCGGGACACCAGCAGGCCCGCAACTGACGCGCGCGCGGAAGGTCTGAATCGGGCGGGAACACCGGCTGGCCGGCCGTGCTCGAAACTGCCCATGGCCTGTGGCGTAGGATTGCCGAGCTTGCATTTGCAGCGCCTGGGGACTTGCCGGGCGGGCGACTGAGGCGCATATGGAAGGCATTCACGGAACTCCGGCCCACCGCCATGGCCGTCACGTCCACAGCCATCCGCACCGCGGGCCGCATCGGCATTTGCTGCGCCCGGCTCTCGCGGCATCGGTCCACACGGCGACCGACCGCGACCATGCGGACCACTATCGTCACGACAATGAACGGGCCGAGCATGGGCACAGCCATGGCCTGATCGACGACTCGATCAAGCGTTCGCAGGAAGGGGTGAGGGCGGTCGCCCTCTCGCTGGCGGTGCTTGGTAGCGCAGCGGCAGCCCAGGCGGTCGTGTTCGCCGTCTCAGGGAGCATTGCCCTGCTCGCCGACCTGATCCACAACGGCGGCGATGCGTTGACCGCAGTGCCTCTTGGGATCGCGTTCCTACTGCGATCACGCCGAGCCGAGAGATTTGCCGGACTTGCGGTCGTGGCGGCGATCTTCATCTCGGCCGTCGTCGCCGGCGTCGAGGCCGTCCATCGGCTGGTCCACCCGAGCACCCCGACCGACCTGTGGCTGCTTGCCGCGGCCGGCTTGATCGGGTTCGTCGGCAACTGGTTGGCCGCGCGAATTCGGACTCAGGCTGGCGGCCGGCTTGACTCTGCAGCCCTCATCGCGGATGGCAACCACGCGCGTGCGGACGCATATGTCTCACTAGCCGTAGTGGTCAGCGCCGGGATAGTCGCGCTCGGCGCGCGGATCGGCGACCCACTGATCGGACTCGCGATCACCATCGTTATCTTGCGCATCACCTGGTCGTCCTGGCGCACGGTGCGTGCGGCCAGTTCCAGTCACGAACCCGGTCGCTAACCGGCGCCTGCGGCTTCGGCCTACGCCAAGTTTCCGGCCGTGCGGACCCCGCGCTTGGTCCGGCTAGATCTCTGGACGAACGTCGCGAGAAGGCGCCCGGCTGCGGCCTCGAATCGTCCGGGATCGCCGTACGGGCGGGCGATCAGCATCGCGCCCTCGAGGCCCGCGAGGATGGATTGAGCGCTGTCGCTCGGATTGCCATCGAACACGAGCGTGTCAGCTCGTCGCCCGTCGGCTAGCACGCGTGCCAGCCAGGTGTGGTTGGCATCGAAGAAATGTACGATCGCCCGCCCCATCGGCTTGGGCAGCGTCTCGTATTCGGCCGCGAGCATGCCGCACAAGCACATGCGTTCATCGCGCAGCACGTCTGCGTAAAGATCGGCGTAGGCACCGAGCTTGTCAGGCGCGCCGGGCTTGGTCCGATCGATCACGTCGAGCGCTTGCGCAAAGCGCGCCGCGTACCGGGCGACCAACGCTTCGCCCAGCTCAGACTTTCCGCGAAAGTGATAGTGCAGGCTCGCCTTGGTGATACCCAGCTCGGCAGCGATATGGGCGTAACTGAACCCGTTGAAGCCGCGTCTCTGCACGAGCGCTTCGGCAACGTCGAGGATGCGATCAGCGGTGCTGTTGTCGTCCTGGTGGCGTGTCATTGCGCTAGGCGGGAAGATACGTCCTTGACATTCTATCTACTAGAAGGTAAGACTCGGGCCCTTACGTTCGACTTGTCTGACAGGGGGTTCAATGCACTCGACTGAGCACAAGACATTCGGGGCGCCCGACGAAACGCGGGAGTTCCCCAACGGCCGTGCCGAAATCCTCCACGTTGGTGACGCTGACATTGGACGACTCGTCCTGCAGCCAGGTTGGCGCTGGTCCAACGACGTCAAGCCGATCGCGAAGACGGAAAGCTGCCAGGCGCCGCATTTCCAATACCACGTCAGCGGAAGCCTCGCGATCCGGATGGACGACGGCACCGAAATCGTCGCCGGGCCAGGCGACATCACGTCGCTGCCAAGCGGCCACGATGCCTGGGTCGTTGGCCAGGAGCCGGTGGTGGTCGTCGACTGGTACGGCGCCAGCAACTACGCCAAGCAGAGCTGAGACACGACCGAGAGGAGACCAGCATGGCACGCAAGATTGCGGACTGCCGACGTTTCGAAAGCGACAGCGCTTGCTCACTGACGATCATCGGCGAAGAGGACGAAGTCATCGCAACCGCGGCGCAGCACGCCGCCGCGGTACACGGCCACCAAGACTCACCTGAGCTCCGCGCACATCTCCGGGAGATGCTCGAGCCCGAGGACAGCTACCTACCAGGGACCCGCCAACCGCAGCCGTTCCCTGCATAATCGCCGCTTCGCAGCGAAGCCGCTACATACCGCTACCGGGATTCCATCCTGCCTGCCGCGGCTAAAAGCTTCGGGAGGCGAGGAAGGATGGCTGGCTAGGGTCACACGCCGTCGGGCCCGTCGGGTTCTTTGGCTTCGTTGCGAGTCTGTAACCGCTCGACGATCTGGTGAGTGAGGCGGACGTTTGGTCCGCCGACCAGTTCCCAGGCGCGCGCGATGCCGATCAGAAAGCAGACGACGACGAGCACGCAGATCGTCTGCAGGTCGCTGCCGTCCTGGGTGTGCCGGTCGACTCCAAGGCCTGCGATCAGCTGAATCACGAATACGGCGAGGAGCCCAACCAGGAAGACGAGGTCACCTAGACGGAGTCGTTTGGCTCGCCAGGCAGGAATGACGCGGATCAGCCCGGCGACGACGAACAGCAGCCCCAGGATGGCGACGACTTCGGCGACGCCTCCGACGTTGATCCTCGGTATGAGGCCGAACAAAGCCACCGTCAGCGCATTCGTGAACGCCGTCAGAGCAGCTGCGGCGCCCACCGCGTGAACCTCGGATGCGTCCGGGCCAGAAATCCTCTCGCGACTGACGGAGATCGCGACGAACAGGAGTCCGATGAGGGTGCCCGCCACGGCCGCGGAGGCTAGGAAAAACTCGTGGGCGGTTGCGGTTATCACCGCAACAGTGTCCCGCGAAGCGGACCGTGCCGTACTTCCTGCGGGCGCGTTGACAGACGCTCGCACGTGGATCGCCGAGGGAGCACGAGGCCTAACGCTGTCGCTCCCGCAAGGGGAGCCACCCGAGCTACGCGCTGCCGCTCTGCCCCAATGCGCGAGCAGCAGCCACGCGGACTTGGCCGCTATGTCCTGTCCTTAGAACGCGACGACGAGGTCGCGCCACTGTTCCTGCTCGGGCCAGCGCTGCAGGTAGCGCTCGACGCCGGTGACGATTGCGGCGAACTGGCTGTGGTCGAGCGTCCAGATCAGGATCAGGCCGGTGTGGTGGCGTGAGGCTTCAGCCCATTCACGCGCGATCGGCGCGAAGTCACGGCTGTTGCGTGTGATCAGGACGCGCTGCTCGGCGCTCGCGAGTTCGAGCACGAGCGGGTCATCGAGCCCTTCGAACGCAGGGTTCGCGGCGAGCGCGAGAACATCGTGTCCCGCAGTCGGCAGCGGTGCGCCGATCCCCCTTGGCGACAGGTTCGCGTCTAGCAGCAGGCGCACCCGCCGCTCACGCAGGCGCGGCGAGTTCGATGAACGGGTACAGCTCCTGCCACTCGGCGGCGCTGCGGCGGTTCTCGCTGATTGCTGCAGCGATCTCCTGCGGGTAGGCGTCGCGGTAGGCGACAGCGAGACGCACCTGCCGGTCGCTCACCTCGGCGTCGTCCACGAGCCGCGCGATCGAGCCATGGTCCTCGAGCATCTCGATGATCTCCCAGATATCCAGGCCGGTGCCGATCACCCACGGCCGCCGCCGCGCGTCATCACCGCGAAACGCGATCCCGGGAAAACGCCGCGTCTGCACCGCCTCCTCGGTCAACGCCTCGACGACCGCGCTCTTTGACCGCTTGGTGCGGCGTGCCTCCTCCTCCACGCTACGGTCCGTCGACGCGGTGAAGCGAACGCTGAACGGTTCGCCTTTGCGGCCACGCTGCTCGCTACGGGACACCATCACAACAAGCTACCACACAAAACTTACGGCGTAGCGACCGGTGACGCGGCGCTGCCCGCCGCACAAAATGGGGTCACGCCCAACGCTTGGCCCGACGTGACCGCGATGCGCGAAACGCGATCACATTGGTGCTGTTGGCTACCGGGCGTCGAGGGGTACGCCGGGAAGTGTTCAGCCGGCGGACACGGGACTAGAAGTGGGCGATGAGCCAGTCGTGGACTTCCTTGAACCTGTCAACGAGCAGCGTCAGGTGGCCATCGGTCTCGCTCAGGCACGATTCGGCGCCGGGGACGTGCTCGGCCAGCCACTCTCCGTGCTGGAACGGGACGAAGCGATCCTCGCGTCCATGCCACACCTTGACCGGAACGCGGATCGAGCCGAGCTCGAACCCCCACGGCGCCATGTGCGCCACACCGTCGTCCCACCACCCCTGCTCGCTCGGCGCGAGGCCGTCTTGGATGCAGCGGACGATGTAATCCGCGAACTCGCCGGTCAGGACCGCCGCGTCGACGTCGGACAGAAGCGTCTCCCAGGACTCGGTCAGCTGGCCAGCCGTGACGGCCATCGACTCCTCCCACTGCTGCCGGCCCTTCTTCCGCGACGCATCCGCGTCGGCGAGGTACAACTGGATGTCGTCAACGTTGTCTTGCCCCATGCCCGTGAAGTAATCAAGGCCCGGAGCCTCCCGCGGCGCGACCGAACCGACGGTCGCGGCAGCGACGACCAGATCCGGAAGCAGCGCGGCACACGCCAACGTGTAAGGGCCCCCGCCCGAGAAGCCCCAGATCGGGAGCCGCTCGATCCCAAGGTCCTCGGCGATCGCCTGCACGTCGCCCGCAGCGTCCGCCACCGTGTGCCCAGGCTGAGGTGTCGATCCACCATACCCCGGCCGGTCGTAGCCGATCAGCCAGATCCCACGAGCAGCCGCATCATCGATCCACGCCTCGAACAGATGGCGGGAATTCGGAGTCCCACAGCAAACAAGCACAGACCGATCCGACGGCTCACCAGCGATCTCCACACAGAGCGTCCGTCCGTCCCGCGTGGCCACAGCCCTCGTCTCCACACCACCGCTCATAACTCCCGCTCCTGATCGCGTCAGCCCGCTGCCCCGTCACGCCGAAACCTACAGCGAAGACCGCGGAGACCGCGGCTTGGCGTGCCTGACCCATACAGTCCCGACGCCGGTCTAATCCGACGTCCAACGCGGCAGATACCGCGTCGCTGGATGGTCAGGAAAGGGTCGCCCTACGTCACGCAGCCGACCCGGCGGCCCGGCCCACTGACTACTTGAAGGGGACGGTGACCGGCCCGGGCACCTTGGAGAACACGGCCATGAAGTCGCGGTCGTCGGGGGTGAGGTAGCGGTCGGGGGACTGCTGCGACTGGGGCTCGACCATCGTCGGGCCGAGGCCGTTCTTGTGAGAGTAGGTGATCATTGTGTGCCATTCGGGGTTGATGTCGAACTCCATCCCGCGAACCGCCCCAATGTGCTGAAGGATCTGGGCGAGCGAGATCACCGTCGCCTCCGACGCGACGACGAACATCGCGTTGCCGTGGGCGTCGACGCCGACGGCGGTGCGCGGGGTGAAGGTAACGCCGCCCAGGGTGTAACCCCACTGGATGCTGTTCGGGTCGGTGTTCAGCTCGGGGTTGAGCTTGCCGTCCCAGAGGATCGGGGTGAGGCTTTGGCGCGCCCAGGCGACATTGGCCGGCGCGTTCGGCCCGCCCCTCCACCTGACGATGTTCACGGTTCCGTCGCGGTAGCCGACGAGCGTGGCGTTGCCATCAGTCAGCGGCTCGTTGGTGTGGCCGTTCACCGCCGAACCGTTATTGGTGTCGACGTGCGTGAAGGCGCCGTTGAAGGTGGCGAGCAGCCGGTAGCGCTGATCGACGGGAATCATCATCGGACCCCGGTCGACCGCGCTCGGTGGCTCATAGCGGCCGGGGTAGTAGGCGAGGTCGGTGCGGGTGTGGTCGATCCACAGGACGTAGGCGACGATGGAGGGGTACTCCGTGCTGGGCCGGTAAGTCGTCACGAGCACTGGCGGCCGGCCGTCGACGGATGGACCCGTGCGGTGCCAGACGCCTTCGCCGGGCAGCGGCCCGGCGAACACCGGTTTGATGGGTGGCGGTGTGTAGGTGACGTGCTTGGCGTGCTTGACCAGAGGCCCTGCCGGGCTGAGCCCGACGCTGGGCAGGCGCTTGAGCCCAGGGCCGCCCTTGCGCGGCGTGCTCGCTGTGTAGTGCTCGGCCGTGTCGATGATCCAGTTGCCGAAGGGCACGGCGTCGCGCACCCACTCCGCGGAGCGCTCGGAGAAGTTCTCGCTCGTCGGCTTGAGCATGTAGTTCGCGTAGGAGATCCCGAAGTAGAGGACCACCAGCGCCAACGGAGCCAGCGTCCCGAACAGGATCCGCCTCCGGCGAAGCCGCCGCCGCGCATCAGCACGCCGCGCGCTGAGTTCACGACGGTCAAGCATCGCCGTGCGCGGATGGCTCGCGGTCCCGTGGTGGCCTGCCCGACGCCCCGTGTCTGTCTCCGATCGCCATGGGACTGGGCTCCGACCGTACGCGCAGAGATAAACCGCTCTGGCGGTGCCCGATGAGAAATCGCTTAGACGGGCGGTCACGCGACCGGTGGGGCAACCCCGCCGCGATGATGAAGCGAACCGGGATCGAACCGGTGACAGAGCCGTCGTGAGACCTACTTTCACTCGGTCGCGGATATCTGGTCAGCAACGATGAGCGTCCCGCAACGCGCGGGAAGCGAGGCGGCTGACGATGGGGTTGGCCGAACCTGCCCAGGCACGACCCCGTCTCCGATTGCGCTGCGGCGCTTCTCCTTTCGCGTGAGGCTGTCGCACAAACCCTCGACCGCGTCACCCAAGCCCTTCCAAGGGTGGGGCCGGAAATGCCGAAACTCGTAGCTGCGCGTCGCGCGCTCTGCTCCATCCGGCCGCTCCCACTACTTGCACAGCCCTCACAGCAAGCGCAGCCGGCTTCTCGCCGACGGATTTATGCGACAGCCTCACGTGAAGCAAACTGCAGCGGCGACCGTGCACAGAACTCACGGACACCGTTCGGTCGGCTGGCTTTCGACTCGTGGCGCTACGCTCAGTCGACTATGAGATGGCTGCGTGAGCATCGCGAGGCTATCGTCATCGCGCTTGCCGCTGGTTTCCTGGGGAGTGTCGCGGGCGCGTACGCAGTGCAGGGTCTGGACTGGTTAGGACCGAGAGCGCTCTCCCTCGCGAGTAATGCACAGTTCTGGCAGTGGGTCCTCGTGGGTGGGGGCTGTGCGCTCGCCATCAAGCTGCGGTGGAAGAACTGGCAGGCACGGTGGCAGATCGGCACGTGGCTATGGTCGATGGTCAGAACGCCCGAGGGCGAGTGGGACGACATGAGGGAACCCTCGGACGCGCTTGTGCGACTACTCAACTTCGAGTGGCTCTGAGCCCCGGCGTCCCGTCGATCCGTCCGCTACCGCGCCCGCTTGTGGAAGGTGGGCCAATAGGCGGTTCGTTGTGGTGGGACCTTGTCGAGTCCCGTCATCCATACCCATAAGACCGCGACGAACGACGACTTCAAGCTGCGGGGCAGGGGTTGCTGCGAGGAGCTCGTGGAGCGCGCCGAGAAGGAGCTCGCTCGCATTACAGCCGGCTAACCCAGGAGGCGCCATACTCTCGCCTGACTAAGCGGCGAGAGGCGGTGGGACGTGGCTAAATACGAGGTGACGGTAGTCGTCGGTAAACGCCAGACGTTCGTCGTCGAAGCGGCAGACGAAGCCGAGGCGCGCGAGCAGTGCGAGCGCGGCGACAAGCCGTCCGCCAAGAAGTACGTCCACGACAAGGACGAGGTCGTCGTGGTCACCGAACCTAAGCTCGCGGAGGTCGGACTAGGTAGCCGTGTCGTCAAAGGGTTATGGAACATGCTGCGACGACCCTGCAAGAGTCAGGAGGAGCCGCAGAAGCGCGCCTCCGGCGAGAGCAGCGAGACCACACCACCGGATTCATCAGAGACTTCGTGACAGCCACTTTCTGTCTCTCATCCGTCCCTCTCAGGTGCTTCAGCCCGCCGTTCTGGGCTGCATGGCCATACCGCTACCGGGATTCGAACCCGGGTTTCCGCCGTGAGAGGGCGGCGTCCTAGTCCCCTAGACGATAGCGGCAAGGGGGCGGCCTGAGGCTAGCAGAGGCTCCGCGCCACGCCGGCTGCGGAGCAGTTGCTATCGTCGCCGCGAGCCCGCGGATGTGGCGGAATTGGTAGACGCGCACGGTTCAGGTCCGTGTGGAGGTAACTCTGTGGAGGTTCGAGTCCTCTCATCCGCATCGGGAAAAGCCCTGTAAATCACGGTTTTCTCGTTCCCGGTGGTTGGTATCGCCATCGGGCGCTAATGTTCGGATTGTTGTCAATGACAAATCCGAACATTTTTCCGAACATCTGGGACGCTCTGTGGGGACCCGCCGAGGCGGCTCGATGAGCTGCAGCATGGCCAAGGGCGGCTGGGAGGTTCGCTGGCGCGACTCCGATGGCCGGCAGCGCTCCCAGCGCTTCAAGACCGAGGAGGCTGCACGCGAGTTCGACGGAGCGTTGCACGAGCACGAACCGCTCGAACGCGGCAGTCGCACCGATAGTCACGGTGCCAGGGATGGCGTCTACGCCTACCGGACGACAGCCGGCCTGCGGTGGCGCTACGTCGTGCGTCGTAGCGATAGCACGCAGACGACGAAGCGCGGCTTCCTCAGCGAGAAGGCTGCGCGCGACGCTCGCCGGCGGGTCGTCGAGCAGGTTGAGCGCGGCGAGGTGCGTCACACGAAGGCGACGTTCGCGGAGTACTGGTCGCGCTGGATTGAGCGTCGACGCCCCTACCTCGAGGGGAACACTTGGCGCGCGTACGAGGTCGACGGGCGCCTGCGGCTGGTGCCGGTCCTCGGCGAGCTGCCGCTGGGGCAGATCGCGGTGGAGGACGTGCGCCGCATGATCTCGGACCTTGCCGACCTGGTCGCCGCCGAGGAGGTTGCCGCCAAGACCGTGAATAACACGCTCGGCACGCTGGTCGTGTGCCTGAACGCGGCGGTCGAGGACGGGCTGATTGCTCGCAATCCGGCGCTGCGGGTCGAGCGACTGCCGGCCGCGCACATCGAGCGCGAGTACCTGCGTCTGCACGAGATTCCGCTCTATCTCGATTCGTGTGCGGATGTCTATCGCCCGCTGGCCGAGGTCCTGATTGGGACCGGGATGCGGATCTCCGAAGCGCTCGCGTTGCGCATCGGCGACGTCGACCTGGAGCCGACGGGCGGACTGGTCACGGTGTACCGCTCGCGCAAGCGCGAGGTGATCGGCTCGACGAAGTCCGACCGTTTTCGGTCCGTCGAGATCGGCCCCGGGCTCGCTCGCGTCCTGGCGGATCAACTCGCGCGTCGCGCGGAGCTCGACGGCGCGAGCGACTCAAAGGCAGCGCTGTTCGTGATGCCAGTGCGCGAGCGCCACTACGGCCGTGGCCGCTGGGCGAGCAGCGGACTCCCGGCGCCGCTCCAACGGACGACCGTGTCGCGCGAGTGGCACAAGGAGGCGCTCGCGGACGCCGAGCTGCGCGACATGCCGCTGCACTCGCTGCGCCACACTGCGGCCGCGGCGTGGCTCGCCGCGGGGAACTCACTCATGTACGTGCAGCGTCAGCTTGGCCATTCCGACATCGCGACGACCGAGCGCTACTACGGCCACCTCGAGCGCCACGTCCTGGCAGCGGGGGCTGTGGCGACCGAGGAAGCGATCGCGCGTGCTGTGGCGCGGCGTTAGACCTCGAGCTCCAGCTGCGTCGACGGGTCGCCTGTTGCCGGCCGTCCGGCGCGAATCCTCCGTCGAGCTGGTGCCTTGCGACGCGTCGCCGGCGTGGGCTTGCCCGGTTGCCAGCGGTTGCGTGCGTCGTTGATCCAGATTTCTATGTCACGCTCGACGAAGCGCAGCGGACCGTCCTGACTGCCGAGGCGGATCGAAGGAATCTCGCCACGCTTGGCGGCGTCGTAGACCCAGCTGCGGCTGGTGCCGAGATAGCGCACGACGTCCGAAGGCTTTAGGAGTTGGTCCACCTTCGGGCTCCTGGAGCGACCTGGGTCGCCTGCATCTGGGACGTGGGGTCAGCGATCCTGCGCGATGACATTTGTCCGGTCTGATCGACGCGCAAGACCTGTAAATGCTCCCGTCACTCCAACTCGAGGAACCCGTTGTCAACGCGGCCGTCGCGCTGCGCGCGTTGGAAGTCGAACCGGTCGATCATCAATCAAGCCAACAGTCAGCGAAGGACGTATCACCGAAGTTCCGGTCGCGACGCGACGCCGGATCGACCGCGTGATGATGCCGCCAATGAGCCCGTTTCGTTGAGGACCTGCAAACGAGCGTGAACATGGTGCACCGGCTGATGATCCTGCTTCGCCGATCGCTGGCATTCCGCCTTGCAACACGGTCGGGATCGGCAAGAACGGCAGCACCTGCGCGACTGCCTGCAACGTGAACGCGTCAGTGACGGTCGCGTTCTCACCGATCGCAGCGAACGGCTCGGCACCAGGTGGAATGACCGGTTGCACGAGCACAAAGTGCTGATGGGCGGCGTGATCAGGATGCCCGCGGAGATCGTGGCGATCTTCGACGCGGCATGCGCCGAGTTCGCGCGAGCGGGACGAGAAACGGATCTACTCGTGATGGGCGCAGCGTTCGATCGCCTCGCTGACGCGGCAGGCGAGCTAGCCGCCGCTATCGCGCGAGCGGACCGCGCGAGCGGACCGCGCGAGCGGCCTGCTCCCGCCCCGCACACCTTCGGCCTAGACCGAATCGCTGTCGCGGTAGATCCGCGCCCGTGCCGGCTCCCACACTCCGCGGCGACTGCGACGCCCCACGCCGGCGGCGTTCGTCCTCGCTAGGAGATCATCGACGTCTCGGGGATTGAGCCGGAACGCACGGCCCACGCGGATCGCGGGCAGCGTGCCCTGGTCGATCCAATTGCGAACCGTCTGCGACGTCACGTGAAGCCGCGCCGCAACCTCCGGCACCGACAGAAACGGCTTCCCGACATCGAACGGCGATCCGGTCTGCGTATCGCTCATGCAAACAGGTTAGGCCTTTGAGCCGTCCTCACTCACTCGCGCGCCGAGCCGATGTCGCTCCTTGCGGTTCGTTGCGTCTCGTGGCGCTCGCTTACCACTCGGGATTCTCGGACGAGGAATGGCTGCTGTTCCACGCAGCAGCCGTAGCGCCAAGGCCTAGCCGCCGTCGAGAACGGGCTTATCCCGTCCGCGACTGCGATCGCTAGTTCGGCGCGTCGCTCAGTCGGAGCGTCACAGTCCGCTCGCCGAAGACCGCACGGAGCTCGAGACGACCGCCAAGCGCCTCGATGTAGCCGCCGAGCGTGGCAACACGCGGATTCGGCTCATGCTCGACATGGGAGATCGTACGCTGCGAAGCCGCAAGCTTATTGGCGAGCTCGACTTGAGTTAGCCCCACGCGCCGGCGAAGACCGCCGAGTGTCTCCCCCGGTCCAGCCGTCCCGGGCGCTGACTGCACTCGGGGGCGTTGAGCGCGAGCGCGACGAGATCGCTTTGCCTTCGCCATCGTGTGCCGAGTATACAGAATAGCGGCTAGCCGGAATAGCGTCACCCCGGGTGATACTGTGTGCTGCGAGCGAAGTGAGCGTCTGAGAGGGCTTGGCGTTTGAGATGGCGGGGAGGTTTGGGGGCGGTGGCTGGTGGTTGCGTAGTGAAGGCGGCGTGGTGTTGGCGCGGTGTGCGAGAGGTGGGGTTTGGCGGTGGCTGAGGTGGATGGGTCAGGGCGTGACGGTCGGGGCGGCGCGCACGACGTGGAGGCGAAAGAACACGCCGCCGGTGCGAGCCCGCGTGACACTCCGTACGCCGACTACCCCTCCGTGTTCCCAAACCTCCCCGGTCGCGAAGCGACCAACGAGGAGTTCCGCGAGTACTTCGGCGACCTCGAACCCGATAGCGAGCCGTAGCCGGACGCCGGTCGTCCCAGCCTTGTGCACCGTGTGACCGCAACCACGTAAGCGGATCGGCGGGGCCGGCGCCGGTTTGGACCGGCTACCAGAGGGTGTGATCGCGTCGCCGCTGAATGACCCACAGCGCCGCGAGGGCTGCGATCAGTATGAGTCCCCCCGCCACGAGTAGGGGCCAGGCGCCAAGGCTCCCCAGGACAGCCGGTGTAGGCCGCCTACGAAGATCGCGCAGGCGGCTAGCGCCGCTACCACGGTGAGGGCGACAACAGAGGAGGGGACTCGCGGCGGGTCCAGCATGCAAGAGACCTTAACCGGCCGTGAAGCGGTCGGCAGGACGAACCGACGACGCTCGCTCCTCGCGCAAGGCAGCAACGTGGTGCTGGTTCGCGCTCGTGCCTGCTGCGACAAAATGCGACAGCGCGGAGTTCCGGCTATAGGAGCCGTCCGGGTGAGCGAGCGCGGACGACCGTCTAGGTCGGGGGCGACTCGCGTAGAGCGTTGCGTGTGCGTGCGAGGAGCAGCTTCGCGAGGCGCTGCTCTGAGCTGAGGCGCTACGAGACGAGCCTGGTCCGGTCGGGCGATGCCAGGGCGACCGCTCGCGTCGGTACGGTTGATGTTGGCGTGCGTCGAGTGATCGCATCCGTTTGTCTGCTCGTTGGGCTTGTGATGTGTGTGGCTGGTTGTGGCATTGACCGCCGTCAACAGGCTCTGGTCAGTGTCGAGCAGCTCACGTCGATTGCGGCGGAGGGCGCGTTGATGGCCGATGACCTTGTGCGCCAGCGGACGACAACGACGTTCGTGCGCGTGCATGGTGATGAGCTCAGCGCGCAGGCCCAGCACGAGGCCGAAAAGCTCAACGACGATTCGATCCCCAACGATCTGAAGGCGCGGGCGCAGGACGCGATCAAGCTCGCGTCCGAGATCGGCGGCGCGATCGACGAGTTGCGTACGTCGCCCCAGGACCGCGGGCAGGACCGCCGGGACTGGGCGAAGCTGCGCCAGTGGTCCGCCGAGGCTTACCGGCTCGGGAATTCGATATGAAGATGGTCCTGGGGCTCGCGCTTGGGATTCTCGCCGCGATCGGTGGGTTCGTCGACATCGGTGAGCTGGTGTTCAACATCCAGGCGGGCGCCAGCTTCCGCTATAGCCTGCTGTGGGCGGTCGTCCTCGGCGTCATCGCGATCATCGTGTACGCGGAGATGAGTGGCCGTGTTGCTGCGGTTTCGGGCCGCCCGGTCTTTGACGTGGTGCGGATGCGGATGGGCCTGAACGTGGGCCTGGTGACGCTCGCGGCATCGCTGTTGATCAATCTGATCACGCTCGCGGCCGAGGTGGGCGGCGCTGCGCTCGTGCTGCAGCTGCTGTTGAACTTCAAAGTGGGGACGATGATCCTGCTGGCTGCAATCGCTTTGGTGTTGATCGTCTATTTCGTGCCGTTCGACGGAATAGAGCGGATCTTCGGCTACATGGGGTGCGCCCTGCTGATCTTCGTCGTCGCCGCTGTACACCTGAAACCTGACTGGCATCAGGTCGCGCAGGGCCTGGTCCCGAGCTGGAGTGGGTCGTGGCTCTATGCGTATTTCGCAGTGGGCGTGATTGGTTCCGCGATAGCTCCGTACGAGGTCTACTTCTATTCCTCAGGGGCGATCGAGGATCGCTGGACCGTCAAGGACCTGAACTTCAATCGCGTGAACGTCACGCTGGGGTTCGTGCTCGGCGGCATCTTGTCGGCCGCGCTGATCATCGTCTCCGCGGAGGTCTTCGCACCTCTTCACATCAGCCCAGGCTACCTCGGCACCACCGCGCTGGGAGCCGAACAGGCATACGGAGCGATAGGACTACTGCTCGCGCTATTGGGAATGCTCTTCGCGGTCGGCGGCGCGGCGGTGGAGTGTGCGTTCTCCGGCGCGTACTCGCTCGCGCAGTTCGCTGGCTGGGAATGGGGCAAATACCGGCGCAAACGCGACGCGCCGCGCTTCACGCTTACCTGGCTGATCTTTTTCGCGCTCGCGTTCGTCATCGTCGAAACCGGTGTTGATCCTGTGCAGCTGACCGAGTACGCCGTGATTTTCTCGGCGGTTGCGCTGCCGTTGACCTACCTGCCGGTTCTGCTGATCGCCCGCGACCCGACGTACATGGGCGAGCACGTCAACGGCATCGTCGGCAACGTCCTTGGCTGGGCGTTCTTCGTGATCCTCCTCGGCGTGTCGCTGGCCGCGATCCCGCTGATGGTCATCACCAACGGAGGAGCAAGCTGATGAGCGACCCCCCCGATCTCATGGACCTCGCCTACCGCATCCTCGACGACCAGCTCGTCGACGTCGATGGGCGGCGTTGCGGACGCGCGGACGACATCGAATTCGAGGGTGGGCTCGGCGAGCCACCCCGCCTCTACGCGATCATCAGCGGCTCGGGCAGCTGGCATCGGCGATTTCCCCGTCGGCTGCGCGGCATCGGCGCACGAGTATTCGGCAACGGCGTCAGCGGCGCCGACGTGATCCGCGTGCCGTGGGACCAGATCGACGAGATCGGAGCCGTCCTGAAACTCAAAGCCAAGGCGCGCGAACTCGGCCTAGGCCAAGGCGACTACCGTGAGGGCGAGCGGGTCGCCCACTGGCCGAAGTCATGATCCGGGCGAGCGACCTCCTCGGCTGCGTCGTACACACAGAATCCGGAAAGAAGGTCGGCCGCGTTCACGACCTCCGCGCCAAGACGACCGAAAGTGACTGCCTACTGATAGGCCTCATGGTCGGACGAGGCGGGATCCTCGCGCGCCTAGCTGGCGGCGGCGCAGGCGCGGGGCCCACCCGCGGCGACGACGTCGTTCCCTGGGAAGCGATCACCCACCTCGAAGACGGGCAGATCACCATCCGTGACTAGCCCCGCTGCCCGAGCTTGACCGGTTCACGCCGAGCAGGCTGGTGCCATGGGGCCGCGTGGTCACGGTTGGCGGGCGCGGCTGCATTTTCGTGGGAGCGAGCGTCTCCGCGTCGGGTTGACGCGCGTGTCGGTGCAACGGTGCCGAGGCTGAGCGCGGCTGCTTGCCGCCCGCCGAGGATCCCGACCCCGTACGAGCTGGTCTCAGCGTTATTCAGGGTTCGGGTGCTCCGGCTGCTCGAGGTTCCAGTCGTGCGTGGAGTTGCCGTAAGCGGGGATCCCGCCGTGGTCCTTGAGCATGCGGGCCAGGTGCAGCATGTTCCAGGTCATGAAGACCGTGTTCTGCGTGGTCCAGGCGTTCTGTTGTCCGCCGCTTTCCGCGTCGAGGTAGGACGGGCCCGGGCCTGCCTCACCGGTCCAGTAGCTATCTGACTGTGGGGGGATCGTCAGGCCGATGTGTTGAAGCGCGTAGAGGACCTGGGCGCCGACGTGCTTGCCGCCGTCCTCGTTGCCAGTGGTAAGGACCCCGCCGACCTTGCTGTAGTAGGCCCACTGGCCGTGCTCGTTGATTTCGCTGGAGTAGGCGTACAGCCGCTCGATGATCATGCGCGTCTGTGAACTCTGATCGCCGAGCCAGATCGGGCCGGCCAGCAGGAGGATGTCCGCGGGCCCGACGAGGGAACGGTAGATCTCGGGGAACTCGTCTTCGTCGTAGCCATGCTCGCGCATATCGGGCCACAGTCCCGGGGGGATCGTGCGATCGACCGTGCGCACCTCGTCGCAGCGCACGCCGAGCGTGGCGAAGATCCGGCGAGGTATTGCGAGCAACCCGTCCGTGTGGCTCGGCTCGGGCGAACGCTTCGTCGTTCCATTGAAGACAACGACCCGCAGGTCGTCGTAGCGTCCGGGCGCGCGTTCGGCCTGAGCGTCGATGAATGCTGCGATCGAATCCGGGATGGGCATCGCGCGGCGGTCCTTTCGTATGTGTTAGACGAGCTCGCCGTCGGCGATGCCCTCGACGAGCGCTGGGCCATCATGCGCGATCGACGCAACAAACGCATCATCCAGCTTGAGATGCCGGCACGGCCGCCGGCGCGCGCGTGTCGCTCCAGCGCCGTCTCAGCGCGGCCGCGTTTCGTCGCGATGTGTTAGCTGCGTGACCGCATTTTGTGTCGGAGCAGTCGTCTCGAGGTCGACGCGGCCGCTAGCCAGTTGCGGGAGCGCACCGCTGCGGCTAGCCGGGCGCCGTACCGGCGCCGGCCGCCAGTGCCTGTTGCCAGCTGTAGACGAGGGTCGGCGTCCTGCCGGTGACTGACGTGAAGATCGCGGTCCAGTTCCCCTGCGGGCCGCCGGTACCGTTCGGCTGCAACCATCCGGCACCCAACACGGGCAGCGCTTTACGCCGCGAGACGCTCGAGACCTTTGAGCCCCACGGTCCGGAGATGAACGTTGTCACCGTCGGATAGCGCCCGAGGATGTTTGTGCGGTGCCCCCAGCAGCCCGCTGTCTTGGGTGTCTTGCAGTCGAAGTTCGGGCCGCCGGAGCCGTCGTCGTACATCCAGCTGTAGTCGGCGTCGAGCGCGCTGATGTTGCTCCCGGCGGCGATCGAAGCCCCGGGGTTGCCGGATCCCGCGCAGCTGACATGTTGTGCGCGCGTCGGGTGGCACTCGTAGGCGAGCACGCTCCCGCGACCAACGATGAAGCCAGCGGGGAAGGCTGGGTCCCCGAACGCCCCAGCCGGCTGCCCGGGCTCGTGGGCGCCGCCCTGCGCGACCGCGTCGAGCGACGCGACGATCCCCGCGAATGGCGGCAGGCCGCGGCCAACGCGCTCGAGATCGATCACGACCAGCAGCTGGGCTTCGCCGGCGAGCGAGTTGAAATCGCGCGGCAGGTACATCGGGCCGACGCCTTCCCTGGCGCGCGCGTTGTCGATCGCCTCGAGTTCCTGCCGCTCGCAGCCCGCCGAGGTGAAGGCCGCCGCCAGGGTGGAGGTGTAACACGGCGGTCCCTCGGTGCACAGGCCAGCCGCGGTGCAGTCGGCGTAGTTCGGATCCGCCGCAATGTTGGCGGACGGGTTCCGGGGCGGGACGATGCCGTGCAGGTGCGCGGTGTGTGCTGCAAACGCCGGCAGCGGCGCGAGCGCGAGGACCAGCGCGGCCAGCGAGACGCGGCCGGCGGACCTGCGCCCTACGGATGCTCGAATCGAACGCTCGGTCGGGTCGTTGCACGAACCCGACAGGCTCCGGTTGTGCTTGTCGCCGCTATAGCGCGCAACCCACTGGTAGGTGGTGCCGCTCGCCGGCGTGACCGCTGGCGAGATGTATCTGCCGTCGCCGCGGACGGTCACGCTGACCTTGCGCAGCAGAGTCGAGCACGTTGTGTCGCTCGCCGCGTAGAGCGAGAACGTGATCCTGCCGGTCGGCGAGGACCCGCCACGCAGCACCGCCGTGTCGCGAATAGTGCCGCCGGAAGTCGGCGCCGCCGATCCGTTCGTCGACAGCGCCAATATCCCGGGGACGGCGGCAGTCGCAACGGGATGCGCCGCACCGGTCACCTCCGGCACCACCGTCGTGGGAGCTGGCCCTGTCGAGGGCACTATCGCGGGCGCCGGACAGTTCGCGATCGTGAGGCTCGTCGAGCCCGAGCTGGCGTTGCCGTCGCGCGTCTCGGCCCGGGTCCACGACGACGACGCCGTCGCGACACCTTTACCGCTCGGAACGGGGACCGTCAGCGAGGACGTGCTCCCGGCGAACGACGTCGTGCCCTGGATCACGAGAGTGGCACCGCTGGCGGGCTTGAACACGATCTCCCACGCCGGCTTGTTCAGTCCCCCGTTTCCGCTCCCAGACGCGCTGAAGCTTGCCCAATCAAAAGTCACTGACCCACAGGTCGCGGTAGCGGTGACCGCTTGCGCCGCTGCGCTCGCGGCGAAGATCGCGACCATCGCGACCGCGAGCGGAATGATGCGCCGGGAGCGATGAACAATCGCACGGCGCACACCTACATCGGTTGCGGCCCGGGCAAGTCTCTCGGTCGTCATGCACTCGCTCCTATCGATCGGCAGAGTTCTTGATCTGCTACGCCCGGCGGAAGATCCGCGCGAGACGACAAGCGACGAGGAGTTGTGCCGCGAAGGCCGCCGACTTCGGCGAGCGCCGGATGGGTTCCCGACGCGAGCATCTGGCGCTCGCGACCGTTTCGGCCGCGGACACTGCCGACTGGGTGCATTTACAGTCGGACCGCGCTCACCCACCCGTGTTTGGGGCAAAGTGCTCCCCCCGGTGTACCACGGCCAACCGTGGGCTGTAAAGCAACGTGGACGAATGTGCTTGGTCGAACGAGTTCCAATCCGCCATTTCCCGATCCCGATGTCATCACCGGCGCCGGACGCACGTGAGCTACCAGATGGTCGTCGGGGTCGACGGGTCCGATCACGGTCAGCGCGCGCTCCGCTGGGCGGTCGACGAGGCCGAGGTCTAGCACGGCGAGCCCGCGCGGCCTGCGGACGTGGCCTCCATCGGTAAGGTAGTGACGGCGGTCGAGTCGCAGGTAAGAGCGGGACGCACTGGGCTTTGAGGCAGAGAGCGACCGAACCCACCCGCCGCCGCCTCGAAGCTCGGCACACTGGTCCTGCGCGGGCCCGCGGGCGTGTCTGGCAGTAGTGCTGTGCTGAGGTTGTAGGCGAACTGAGTGCTCGGCCCGAGTGTTTCGCGCGGTTGCCTATAGGCCTCCGGTTGCGAAGAGGGCAACTGCCGCGAGGAGCATGAGGACTGTCGTGGCCCAGCCGAGCGAGCGTGCGAGTGCGCCGTTGACGTTTTCGCCCATGATCTTGCGGTCTGAAGAGACGAGCATCGTCACGATCAGGAATGGTCCGGCGGTTATGCCGTTGATGACCGCGACGAGGATGAGCAGTTTGATCGGGTTGACGCCGAGCAGGCTGAGTGCCATGCCGCCGATCGTTCCGATGGCGACCAGTCCGTAGAACACCGGTGCCTTGCGCAGCGAGTTGGAAAAGCCCGCTCCGTGCCCGATCAGGCCGGCCATTGCTGCCGAGCCGGCGCCGGCGAGCACTGGGACGGCGAGCATGCCCGAGCCGATGAAGCCGAGCGCGAACACGGCTGAGCCGAACTGGCCGGCGACGGGGCGAAGCGCTGCCGCGGCCTGTGCTGGCGAGTTGATCGTTACGTGGTGCGTGCGCCCGAGCGTTGCTGCAGTAGCGGTGATGATCGCGAACATCACGATGTTTGAGAACGCCATGCCGGTGAACACGTCAAGGCGGCTCATCAGCTGCTTTGACTTTCGCTCGCGGCGACCGCGCTGGCGCAACGGGACGGCTCGTTCGCCGCCGAGATCCTCTTCCTGCATCTCCTCGACACGATGCATTGCCTGCCAGAAGAACAGGTACGGTGAGATCGTCGTACCGAGCACTGCCACCAGCAGCGCAATGTAGGCCGACGAAAGCTGGATGTGTGGAATCACGGTGTTCACGGCGACCGTCTGCCACGGGATTCGGACCAGGAACAGCACGGCGACGTAGGCGAGCAGCGCCGCACAGAGCACCTTGAAGACCCGCGCGATCACCAGGAACGAGCCGACCGCCAAAAGCACCGTGATGAGCGCACCAGCCACGAGCGCCCACACCGCACTCGGTCCCACGTCCAGCAGGTGCATGCCCTGCCCGATGGCGACCAGATCAGCAGCGATGTTGAGCGCGTTTGCAACAACGAGAACAGCGATCAGCGCGCCGATCGCTACCTGCCAGCCCCGCTTGTAGTGAACCGCGATCAGCTCGCCGAGCGTCTTGCCGGAAGCAAGCGCGGTCCGATCACAGATCTCCTGAACGCCCATCATCAACGGAAGCGTCAGCAGCGCGACCCACAACATCCCAAAGCCGGACTGAGCGCCCGCCTGCGCGTAGGTTGCGATCCCGGACGGGTCGTCGTCCGACGCGCCCGTGATCAAACCCGGCCCGAGCGCTCGAGCGTAAGCCCGCAACCCGGTCGCGCCCACGAACTCGCGATCCGGACCCGACGCAGCCTCGAACGCGCCCTCTCGCGTCACGGAAGCACTACTGGTATCTCGGCTATCTCTCTCTGCCACGTCGACGACCTCGGTTCGGTTGCCTTAGCCGTCGACGAGGAGCCCGTCGAGCGGTCCGAGGAGCGCTTTCGAGCGGCGTGAGACGCCGGGAAGCTCGAGCAGCCTGTGCGTCGGTGGGTCCCCTCGCTGGCGTCGCGCGAGCTGTTCTGAGGCGATCGGGCGCCACAGCTCGTCGATCACCGTCGCGGACTCGCCGGAGACCTTGGAAAGGGGTTCCTCGAGGTGCTCAGACCACAGGCGCAGCCTGGTCTCGCGCGCGAGGCGGGGGTCACGCGCGACGACGTTCATCTCCGTGTCGTTGAACAGCGAGTGATCGTTGAGGTTCGCCGAGCCGATCGTCAGCCACGCGTCATCGACGATGCCGACCTTCGCATGCACGTAGAGCGGCCCGCTCAGTCCTCCACTACGGGCGGTGAGCGTCGCGGGGACGAAGCGGCGGTTGTCCCCGTCGGCTTCGGCGAGTACACCTAGCTGTCCGTGGGTGGAATCGGCGCCGTTGTTGGGGCGCGCCGGAAGCAGCACGACGAGACGGAAGGCGTCGGTCGGAGGATGGCGCAGCTTCTCCGCGAGGATCTCGACGAGTTCCGGCGACCAGAGGAACTGGCTCTCGAGATAGACGAGCGTGCGCGCTGAGCGCAGCGCTCGCGTGTAGGACTCGACGATCCGAAAGTCGCCGTGCGGGAGGAAGCCGTAGACGTTCTCCGGGACGGTGCGGACGATCTGCAGCTTGTGGCTGCCCGCCGTGGCCGGCGGCGGCGGCGCCTCGAGCATCTCCCCGGTCACCTCGCTCCAGCGCGCCGTGAAATGCGCCGCGACGTCGGCGACAGCGGGGCCGCGCATTTGTGTGGTGACGTCGTGCCAGCCGATCCGGCCTCGCATCGGGTGTTCCCGGGAGTCGAAGCGGTCGCCGCCGAGCGCGGTGAGGTCGATCCCACCAACGAACGCGACCTCGCCGTCGATGATCGCGATCTTCTCGTGGTGACAGTGCATGGGGCGCTCGTGCGTGTCGAGCGCGCACTGCACCCGCGTGCCTCGGATGAGCTCATCGCGCACCCGCCGCACCGCCGCCCGCGTCGGCGTAAAAAGCGGCACCGGCGCCCCGGCCCACAGCAGCACACGAACGCTCACACGCTCGGCGAGCTCCCCGAGCAGATCACGCAGCCTCGCCGCCTCGTCATCACGGGTGAGCCCGAAGTCCGACATCACATGCCAGCCCGCGATATGAACGCTCGAACGGGCCTGCGCGAGCGTCTGCGCGAGCAGCGGCAGCGCCTCGGCCCCGTCGATGAGGACCTCGAGGTCATTCCCGTCACGCGGCCGCGGATCGCCCGCCGCCCACAACGACGCCGAGGATTTCGGGGGATCGAGCCGCTCGAGCTGACCGGCGCGACTCAGCCGACGACGATGGTGGGCGCAGATCGCGGACTCAACGCGCTCCCCCATCAACCGATCGACGCGTCCGATCACGCGGTGAACCACGACCGAGAGCCTATCGTCGCGGGCTGACGCAACCTCTCAAGAGAGCGCGCGGAAACGCCGGTGAGAACACGGTCGCATCGTGATTGCTGCCGGCGTCGCGTACCTCTCATCAGCGGCGCGCAAATCACCGCTAGCGCCCGCGTGCGGCGTCTGCCGGGCGGCGACTAGTTTGCCGCGGGCACGTCCGTGTCGCCGACCTTGCCGACCACGGATCAAACCTGCCGGCTGACAGGGATACCTACAGCCGATCGGCGGACCGGTCTTCAGCGATCTCGGACGATCGCCCAAGCGTGGGCGTCTGAACCGATCTGAAACGATACGAATCGCGCGACGAGTCGGGTGCGCGGATCCTGATCCGCTCCTATGCCGGGGTGCCTATCACTCTGGCGACGCATTCGCGGCGGGATCAGCGGACCGACGCAGCTCGTGGCTACGATCAAGGGCTGTGCCGGGTCGCGTCCACCATATGCTCGTCTGTGACGGCGCGGTGCCTGCCACGGTTGGGCCGGTCACCGCAGACGGCATGAACGATCGACGAACGTCCTCGAAGTAGGGCTATGGCTTCGCGCCTGATTGGGTTACGATGTGGAAGGTCGCTGTGTCACGAGGCACGTCCGATTCTGTCAGCCCAGGAGGCGTCGAGAGTACGCCCCGGAGGCATGGCGATGTGCTGACGGCGATCTCCGATGGCATGGTCGCGCTGCTGAAGGATTTCTACGGCAGCGGGCCGACCCGGACGAAGTCCTACTTCGCGGACGACTTGGTGGTGTGCGTGTTGCGCGGCGGTTTCTCGCGGGTCGAGGAGACATTGCTCGAAGGCGGTCGCGGTTCCGCGGTCATTCAGCAGCGGATGGAGTTCCAGGACGTGATGCGTCATCGCTTCGAGGAGGTCATCGAGCATGCGACCGGCCGGCCGGTGATCGGCTTTATGAGCGGCAACCAGCAGCACCCGGACATGATGTGCGAGGTGTTCATTCTCGCGCCGACCGATCTCGTCGACGAGCACGAGATCCCGGCAAACGGGCGGCCCTCGCCGCTTGGCTGACGCAACACGACGGCAGGCCAAGTGACTGCGCCAGCTTCCTGAGCGGTGTTTGTGGCCGCTTGGCGGGTCGAGTAGACTGAGCGGCGAAGGGCATCCACTGTGAGGTTCGCCGCAGAGCGCCGGGGCGGGCAACACGATCTGACTTTCTGAGGTTTCGTTTTCACGAGCCCGGAAGGTCGACATGCCCCAGACGCTGGTTCCCACCGATTTGACCGCGAGCAGCGTAGACGCGGTTGCCGCCGTGTTTGGGAGCTTGCGCGACGGCGGTCTCAACGCACGGCCCGCTGCCACGACTGCATGCCCGCCACGGCTGAGGCGCGTGGTCGCGTTCATGAGCGCCAACCGGGCGATCGCCCGCGTCGAAGACGCGCTGACCGCCCAAGGCGCCCGCCCCGCGGTCACCGATGCGTGAGCTGGCGGCAGCCTCTTGGGCGGCCGCAGTGCGGTTGCGTCCGCTTTCCATGGCAGGCCATTGTCAATGTTGCACTAGGAGGACGTAATGGGTTTTGGATCGAGCATAGTTTTGATCGCGGCGGGCGCGATATTGCGCTTCGCCGTCTCAGTAACCACTACCGGGTTCAACCTTCACACCATCGGGCTGATCCTAATCATCGTCGGCGTCGTCAGCCTCATCCTGTCGATCGTGTTCTGGAACACGTGGGGCGGATTCGGAGGAACCGCAGGCGGCGGCTCTCGACGTCAGCGTCGCGTCACACAGGACGGCGCAGGCGGATACGTCGAAGAAGAACGCGCGAACGTGGCTTAAGACAGCGATAGGCAGCGAGGAAAGGAGGCACAGATGGCGCTCATTATGCCGCTCGCTTTTGCCGTGTTCGGCTACGGGCTGATCGCCGTTCTCGTGATCGTCGTGCTGATTGTCTTGATCATGCGCATGCTCTAGCCAGGATCGCCGCCGTTGACAGCTTGCGGCCAATCGGCCGCAGCCGCCGCTAGCGCCCACTCGGGCGCTCGTCTATCCACAAACCAGGAGGAACTCATGACCGACAAGAACATCGACAAGGCAAAAGGTCGCGCGAAGGAAGCCGCTGGCGCACTTAGCGGAAACAAACGCCTGAAGAACGAAGGGCGTGCCGACCAGGCCAAAGGCTCAGTCAAAAACGCTGCGGACAAGGTCACCGGCAAGAAGTAGCCATGCGGTTACATCCAAGTCAAGCTGCTGTTCGTTGGGAGGAGGTGACCATGCTCCTGATCCTCCTCATCATTGTCGTAGTCCTGCTTTTCACCGGCGGCGGCTTCGGCTACAGGCGTAGAAGCCGCAGCGGCCTCTAGCACCACGGCCAANNCCAATGAGCGGCCGAGCGCCGCCTCGCGACGTCGCCAGGCCTGTGTACCAAGACCGAGTGTCGAGCAGGCTGGCGGTCCGCGACGGCGGGATCTGATGAACCACCACGCCACCCCATCCTATTATCGACCACCACGCAAAGGAACGCAACATGTTTGAACGGTTTGACACTCCAGAGGAGATCTTTAGCTACAAGCTCGGGGCGGCGCTGTCGATGGAACGACAGCTCGTGGGCCTTCTCGGCCAGCTCGAGGAGCACGCGCAGCGCGAAGAGATCAGGCACCCGCTGGCCGTGCACCGCGAGGAAACGCTCCAGCACGTCGCGAACATCGAGCACTGCTTCACGCTCCTGGACGAACTCGTCCACAACCCGCCCTGCGGCGTCGTCGAAGCGTTGGCCAACGAAGGCAAGGCTATGCTCAAAAAGACCGACGACTCGCTCGCCGATGTGGTGATCGTTGCGCTCGCCAGCGAGGCCGAGCACTATGAGATCGCGGTCTATGAAGCGCTGATCGCAAACGCCGACGCACGCAAGGCCACCGCGGTCGCCAAGCTGCTGCGCGAAAACCTCGCGCAGGAAAAGCACGCCCTCATCGTGGCACGCACGATGATGAAAACAATCCTCGAACAGGGCATCGCCGTCGGCGCGAACGCCTAAGCACGGCCACGACGGCGGGAGCCCGCTGTTTGCGGGTGCCCGCCGGAGGCTAGCGCCGACACAGAGCGCTCCAGCAGCGACCGCGTCGCGCGTCAAGGAAGCGACTGCGCCGCCGCGGGGAAAGCGGCACGAGCGGACGAATCTGCTCAATCATTACGCCTGAGTATTTACTAGGAGGATTTATGGCCAGTAACGACCCTGATCACGAAACAGTCAAGCCGAGCGAGCAGCGGGGCGGAGCCACGCCCGACGAGTCTGAGGTCCGCGAGAAGGGTTCGTGGGCGGCCACCGCGACCGAGGGACTCATTCCCGCCGAGCTGGGAGGCTCCGACGCGCCACGCGAAATGCTCGGAGAGGACCCCGAACTCGGCAGCGCAGTTCTTGGCGTGACGACCGGGTCCGACGAGCCGGCGACCGACGACGGTATCGACCCGACCGGGGGCGACGACGCCGACGCCACCACCGACGGCGGGCCCGACCTGCCGCAGGGAGCGGAACCCGACCTCAAGGACGCTGCGACCGCCGCCGTCCAGCCCGAGGCATCGACGGGCCGCTAAGCCGCTCCAAGGACGACCGCATCGCTCGCGGGCCGGCAGGATCGAGCGCTCGTGCTGAGCGCGATAGAGACCGCCGGCGCCGCGCCGGCGGTGGACTGTCTACTTCTCGCCAACCGCGCTGTCTGACGGCTCCAGCCCGCCTTGCTCACCGCCCCAACACCACACCGCCTCCACTACGCAAACACCAGCCACCGCCCCCCAAACCTCCCCGCCATCTTCAAACGCCAACTACTGTCAGCCGCTCGCTTCGCTCGCATCAGACAGTATCACCCAACGGTGAAACAGCCTCGACGCCGCCCGCCGAGATCAGGGATCGCGTTCCGTTCGACCGGACTACGTCGATCGCTTGAGGCTCAGCTGACGACTGCGGCTTCTCGCCGGGCGGGTGCGGCGTGGAACTCGGTGACCCATTCGCGAGGCACGAAGGTCGGTCGATCGCGCTTGCGAGCCACCAAGTCGGCGAGCCACATCAGGGAGATCACAATGACGAGCGCTAGGCCGTCGGCCTCGGGGGGTCGTGCGACGACGTCCGAGCCGTCCGAGAACACCAGTGCGATCGGCCGGCGCTCGCGGATCGCGCGCGAGAGCACCAGCGAGGCGTCAGGCGAGTCGGCCGGCACCAACACAGTCCCGTCCGGATAGCGCTCATCGCTGCGCGAGTCGACGGCGATGCGCGAGAGCAGCTCGAACGAAGAGTCAGTAGCCGGGGTGTTCTTGGTGTGGGCTAGACGTTCCATGACTTGATGATCGCCTCCCAATGAGCCTTCAGGTGGGCAATGGCAGCCGGGATTGCTTCGTTGGTCGTGCCAGCGTGAAACGCCTCCGGCTCCTGCTTCCCGCCGCTACGAGTGTATCGGTGCATGTGGTGGGGACCGAGATGGTTGTCGTAGACGCGCACCGTCCGCCAGCCGTCGTCGTCCAGCGTTAGGAGCACGACCGAGTAGCGCTCGATCGGGCGACCAGATTGGCTGAAGCGGACCGTGACAAGGTCGCTGACGGCGATCTCAATCGTTCGCTCGTACGGCACGCTCCAAGCCTCGCAACGTGGTCAGACGCGACGACCCGCCGTGACAACATCGTGACAACATCCGAACATTCCAGGGCGTCAAATGCGTCCTCAGAACCCCGCAATTTGGACATATTGGACGCCCCGGGACGCATCTACGGGGCCTCGATTCGGTTCAGGTCCGTGTGGAGGTAACTCTGTGGAGGTTCGAGTCCTCTCATCCGCATCGCCGTGCTCAGCGGCGGCGCGCACAGTTCGAGCCAGCTGCTCCTGCCAGGCCTAGGGCAAGCCGGCAACGCGGGGCAATGCGCTTTGATCGCGGCGGCTCACCGTGCCGCCGGCCGCTCCAGCGCCGCAGAGGCGAGGAGTGAGTGGCACGGCGCAAGCTCGCCGCGTCGTGCGTCGCTGAGCTGGTCGATGATGATGCTCGCGCCTGCATAGATCGCTCCGGCGTCCTCGAGCAGCCGCCGGCCGATCAAGCCTTGGCTGCCGGTCTCGAACCAGTCGTCGACGAGCGCAATTCGCTCCCCGGCATTGACAGCCGCTCGCTGGAGGCGGAATACATGCTCACGGCCGCGGTAGTCGGCGGCGGTACGTGCGCTCAGCGTCTCACCCGGGTAGAGGCCGTCGCCCTTGCGGATCGCTACGAAGCCGACGCCGAGGTGGCCGGCGACCGCTGCGCCGAGAACAAAGCCGCGCGATTCGATGCCGGCGACCTTGTCGACGGCGCCGCGCAGCGGAGCGGCGAGCGCCTGGATCACGCTCGCGAAGAGCTCCGAGTCGCCGAACACCGGCCAGACGTTGCCGAGCCCCTCTTCGTCGAGCACGATCGACGCCGTCAGCGAGGCGGCAAGCGATGGCGGATCGGTTTCGCTCATTCTCGGCTCATCGTAGTGTCGCCGCTGGCGCGCCATCAGGCACGAGCCGCGCCCATCCCGTCGCACCCAGCTGCCCGGCGGACTCCGAGGCGTGGGCGTAGGCTAGGCGCCTGGTGGGAGCCATCTCGGACACTCACGACTCTGCGCGCAAGCACCAGGCACTTGACCTCTTCGCTGGCCTGCCGCGCCACTACCACGCGATGGGAGCCCTGCTGAGCTTCGGCCAGGATCCACGCTGGCGGCGCATGCTCGTGGCTACGATCGCCCCGCGGCCGGGCGAGCGAGTGCTCGACGTCGCGACCGGAACCGGACTCGTTGCGATAGCGCTTGCTCGGAGCGGCTGCGAGGTCGTAGCCCTCGACCAGAGCGAGCCGATGCTCAGCGTGGCACGCACCCGACTCGCACACGCCGGCGAGCTCGCCCGCCGCGTGCGCTTCGTAACCGGTGAGGCGGAGCGGCTCCCGTTCGAAGACGGTGAGTTCGATGCTCTGACATTCACCTACCTGCTGCGCTACGTCGATGACCGAAGCGCGACGCTGCGCGAGCTGGCGCGAGTCCTCAAACCGGGTGGGCGGATCGGCATGGTCGAGTTCGGCGTGCCGTCTCAGGCTCCGCTCCGGGCGCTCTGGCGCGTGCATACGCGCGCCGTCATGCCCCTGCTCGGCCGCATGGTCTCGCCGGCGTGGCTCGAAGTCGGACGCTTTCTCGGGCCGAGCATCGAGGAGCTCTACGCGCGCGAGCCGGACCCGGCGGCGCTCTGGCGGGCGAACGGGATCGAGGACGTCCACGAGCGGCGGCCGAGCTTCGGGGCCGGGCTCGTCATGTGGGGCAGGCGAAGTGAAGAGCGCGCCGACTGAGGTAGACCGCCCGGCGTTCTACGCGCTACGCCCGGGCGGCTGGCGCGATCTCGTCACGGTGCTCCATCCCCCCTACACGGCGTGGAACCTCGCCACGGTGGCGCTTGGTGCCGCGGTCGCGCCGACGCTTCACGCGTGGCGTCTGGGCGCGACGATGGGTGCGTTCTTACTCGCCGTCGGCGTAAGCGCACACGCGCTCGACGAGCTGCACGGCCGACCGCTGCAGACAGAACTCGCCACGCGCACGCTCGTTGTCCTCGCGACGATCGGCCTCGCCGGCGCGGTCGCGATCGGGGTCGTGACAGCCATCGTCGTCTCACCGCTGCTGATACCGCTGATCGTCTTCGGGGGACTCTTCGTGCCGGCGTACAACCTCGAGCTTGCCGGCGGTCGCTTCCACAATGACTTCTGGCTCGCGGTCGGCTGGGGAGGGTTCTCGGCCTTCACCGGCTATTTCGTCAACGCCCTGACCGTTCGCCCCGCGGGTCTGCTCGTGTCGGCCGCATGCTGCTTCTTCCTTCTCGCGCAGCGTCGACTCAGCACCCCCGTGCGCGAGCTGCGCCGCCGCACGGTCGAGGTCAGCGGCCAGCAGCGACTGAGCGACGGTACCGTCATCGAGCTGACCCGTGAGCGGCTCGTCGCGCCACTCGACGGAGCCCTCTCGGTGCTCTGGATCGCCTTCGTACTGCTCGCGACGGGCCTTGTCGTTTTCCGCCTTTCGGGCTGAAGGCGCCACGCTGCGGGTTTCTACGCATCTTCATCCGCGTGGAGTACGCGACATGCGTTTGAGCCATTGATCGCGGACCTTGGGGCGGTAAGGATGCCATCGATGCGCGGATTTGACATCAGCTCGATCGTCAACCTGAACGGCACCGCGCACTACGTGCACTGGCACTTCTTCCTGATGTCGGTGCCAAACCTCGTCGTCATCGTGCTGATGCTCATCGTGTTCGCGGTTGCGCTCTTCCTGCGCGCCCCCGGCGCGAAGCGACCTGGAGGCAAGAAATGAGTTCCTGGACCGTTCGCGTTCGCGAATTCGGACTGCGCAACCTGCCGCCGGAACGCCTGCTGCCCGACTCGCAGCCCGCCTATATGGCTTCGGCGATCTACCTCTTCGGCGCCCTGACGATCGGGGCGCTTGTGACGATCATCGCATCGGGCACGATCCTCGCCCTGAAGGGCCCAGCCTGGTGGCACGTCCAGTCGATCGGCCACTTCTTCAACAGCATCCACCTCTGGTCGGTGGAGTTGTTCTTCTTCTTCATGGTCATCCACCTGTGGGGCAAGTTCTGGATGGCGGCGTGGCGTGGCGGCCGGGCCCGCGTCTGGATGACCGGCGCGGTCGCGTTCGTCATCGCGATCCCCACTGCGTTCACCGGCTACGTGTCGCAGCAGAACTTCGACTCGCAGTGGATCGCCACGCAGGGCAAGGACGGGATGAACTCGCTCGGCGTCGGATCCTTCTTCAACGTCCTGAACGTCGGCCAGATGTACAGCTACCACATCTTTCTCTTCCCGGTTCTCGTGATCGGGATCGTGTCGCTGCACATCCTGTTGGTCCGCCGGCACGGGATCGTGCCGCCGATCCCGTTGGCAGACAGCGTCGCCGACGCCGCGGCGAAGTGATGTTCCGCGGCGGGCGGCTCACCAACGCCGAACTCAACGAGGCTGCACGACACTACGACGGCCCGTATCGGCCATACGACATCGTCAAGGAGGTCTCGGTCGCCACCGGCGTTGTGATGCTGATCGCGGTGATCCTGACGATTCTCTTCTCCTCGCCCGACCTGCCGCCGTCAACGATCGCGAGCTGGTCTCGGTCGATGCCGACGGACTTCGTCACGACCGCGCTGAGCGAGCTCGACGGCACTAGCGAGACCGCCACCTACGGGCCGCCGTACAACCACGAGTCGGGTTCTGTCCAGCAGCTCGCGTTCATACACCTCCAGCAGTGGCTCGGCGTCAGCCACCCCGTCAACGCCGAATACGACTTGATCATCGCGCCGCTGCGTACGATCCCCGACGCCCCGGCGCTCCAGGCAGCCGTCACGACGTACGTGCACGCGCCGGCCAAGACCCAAGCGGCATGGACCAACGCGTACTCGAACGCTCTCGGCAAGGCGACCGAGAAGCAGGGCGGCGCCGTTACCGTGCCGGCCGGCAGCTACGGGCCCGTCGGGCCGATGATGAGCTCGCTACTGGCGCTCGCCGAGAGCGGCGGGCTCGACGGCGACCTGCTGACCAGCAAGCAGTTCTACCAAACCGACTACACCAAGCCGCTCCTGTTCCTCGAGGATGGCAGCGCGCTGGACGATCGCGCCACTTATCAGCACCTTCAGGGCACGCAGTGGGGCATGATGAACGAGACCGGCAGCTATCCCGGTCAGGTCTGGTTGTGGCTCTACACCTTCTGGTATCAGGTCCAGATCGGGGGGCTCAGTACCTCGCCCAACGTCGACGCGATCGTGATGGCGATCATGGGCGTGCTAAGCGCCGCCTTCATCCTGGTTCCGTTCCTTCCGGGAATCCGCTCGATCCCGCGACGCATCCCGGTCTATAAGCTGATCTGGCGTGATTGGTACAGCGCCACGGGCGCGCCTAGCAAGCCTCCGCGCACGGGCGACGATGCGCCGGCGCTGCCCTCGCTCCGCCCGACCGAGACCTGACGCACGCCGCGCAGGCTGGCCACGAGCAGCGATCCCGCTGGTCGGCTCGCCGGGCGACGGGTAGCGAACGCTGGTGCGTGCGTTCTCCTGCGAGGTCTGCGGTCAACTCCTGTTCTTCGAGAACAGCCTCTGCCTGCGCTGCGGTACGCCGCAGGGGTTCATCGTCGAGCGGCTCGCGCTCGAGCCGCCACGAGAGCGGCCGCGCTGCGCGGCGGCCGAGGTTGCAGCCTGCAACTGGCTCGTGGAGCGGGAGGGCGAGCTCTGCGCGAGCTGCCGGCTGACGCGGACGCGTCCGAATGACGCCGATGGTGCGGGTCTCGAGGCGTTCGCGGCGGCCGAGCGCGCGAAGCGGCGACTGCTGTTCGAGCTGCTCGACCTCGCTCTCCCGATCGACGACGACAAGCTCCGCTTCGATCTGCTGTCGAGCCTCGACCGACCCGTCGTCACCGGCCACGACGACGGCCTGATCACGCTCGATCTCGCCGAGTCAGACGACGCGCGCCGGGAGCTGCGGCGAACGCAGCTCGGTGAGCCCTATCGCACGCTGCTCGGCCATTTCCGGCACGAGATTGGCCACTACTACTGGCCGGCGCTCGTCGAGCAGAGGGGTACGGATGAGCTCGAGCGCTGCCGTGCGCTGTTCGGCAATGAGCGCGAGAGCTACGACGCCGCGCTCGAGCGTCACTACGCCGATGGGCCGCCAAGCGACTGGAGAGAGCGCTGCGTGAGCGCCTACGCGACAATGCACCCGGCGGAGGACTGGGCGGAGACGTTCAGCCACTACCTTCACATCCACGACACGCTGCAGACAGCGGCTGAGTTCGGGCTCGTCGTGACCGGCCCGGACGTCGCGCAGGACCCTACCCTGAGTGTCGCGCCGCTTGGGGAGTTGGGCGCCGGCGCCGGAATCGAAGCGATCATCGCCGACTGGCTGCCATTGACGTACGCGCTGAACGCGCTCAACCGCGGCATGGGGCGGGACGACCTCTACCCTTTCACGCTTGCGCCAGCGGTGATCGAGAAGCTCGCCTATGTGCGCGAGCGCGTGCAGGCGGGCGTGGCACCTCACTCGGACGCACGCTAGCCAGCGCGCCGTCGAGTCGGCGGCCACACCTCCACCGAGAGCGCGCCGCCTGGTGAGCGGATAAACTGGCCCGGCGGGGGATCGTGACGGAGTGAACCCGAACAGATCTCGTGCTCGCGCAATCGATCGTGTCGACAAAGCGGTACGCGCCGGGCGCCAACGATCGCCGTTCGCGGGATCGCTTGCCGCGGCCTCAGCGAGTTCTCACCGTAGGACTGGGCGCACTGGCAACGCTTGCTCTCGTGTGGCCGACACTCGCCCACGCAATCACAACCGGACCGAGCGGCACGACCGGCGCAACGCTTCCGACTGAGACGTTGTCGCCGATGCCCGGGACTGCCGACGCATTCCCAGACACGCAGATCAGCTTCCTCGGCTCACCCTCTCAGGACATCGAGGACATCATCGTCAAGGGCTCACGCAGCGGGATCCACCACGGCCAGCTGGAGTCCTATTCGACCGGCACCGGTGGCAGCTTCCTGCCGCACAAGCCGTTCACGCCGGGCGAAAAGGTCACGGTGACGGCGACGATCGTGACCGGCACGAGCTCCGCGCGTGTCGGCACTGACTTCTATGTGGCATATCCCTACGTGCTGCCGCAGTCGGCGCCATCGAAGCCGCAGACTGAGACAGCGACAAACGTCCAGCACTTCGACTCGAGACCCGACCTCGTGCCACCGGCCGTCAGGATCGTCGTACCGGCCGCCGACCAAGGGCTCGGCGACATCTTCGTCGCACCGAACTCGGGGCCCGGTCGGGCGGGGCCGATGATCGTCAGCCCGACGGGGACGCTCGTATGGTTTCACCCGACGCACTACCCATCGCGCGCGTTCGACTTCAACGTGCAGACCTACGAGGGGAAGCCGGTGTTGACCTGGTGGCAAGGTCGCACGATCGAGCTCCACGGCCAGGGCGTCGACGAGATGTACAGCAGCAGCTACACGCCGATCGCCAAGGTCTACGCGAGCAACGGTCTGCACGCGGACCTGCACGACTTTCGGATCACACCGCAGAACACCGCTTTCATCACGGCCTATGCGCCGATTCACTGGAACCTCCATAGCGTTGGCGGCCTGAGCAGCGGCCTGATCGACGACAGCGTCGTGCAGGAGATCGACATCAAGACCGGCCTTGTGATGTGGGAGTGGGATTCGCTCTCGCACGTCCCGATCTCGAACACCTACAGCTCGATTCCCACGCAGAGCTCGAGCGTCCTCGACTACTTCCACATCAACTCGATCGATCCGCTGCCGAACGGCGACCTGCTGATCTCGTCGCGCAACACCTGGACGAGCTTCCTGCTGAATGGCGTCACCGGCGCGGTCATCTGGCAGGTCGGCGGCAAGCACAGCACGTTCGCACTCGGTCCAGGGGCGCGTTTTGCCTGGCAGCACGATGTGGAGATGGTGTCCGACAGCACACCCGGGCAGTACCTGATCAGCCTGTTCGACAACGAGGACTCGCCGCTGGAGGCGAGCCAGTCGCGCGGGCTCGAGCTCGCGCTGGACACTCAGAACAACACCGCGACCGTCGCTCGCCAGCTCGAGATCTCCGGGCATCCCGTCGTCTCTGACAGCCAGGGCAACCTGCAGCAGCTGCCGAACGGCGACGTGTTCGTCGGCTGGGGCCAGGTCGGGATCGAGTCAGAATTCTCACCAACCGGAGCACTGACGTTCGCGATGGAGCTCGTCGGCTCGACGAGCAGTTTCCGCGGCTATCGCTACGTCTGGAATGGGCAGCCGGTCGTTGCTCCCGCAGTGAGCCACGCGACGCCGTCTGGTGGAATGACCGCGCTTTACGTGAGCTGGAATGGGGCGACCGACGTCGCCAGCTGGACGGTGCTAGCGGGTGCCTCCGCGAAACAGCTGGCGCCGGTCGGCACGTATCCCGACAGCGGCTTCGAGACGGCGATCAGCGCACCGACGGTGGGGCCTTACGTCATGGTCGAGGCGATCGGCACGAGTGGCCAGGTGCTGCACGCCTCGGCGGTGGTGAACGTCTAGCGCGAGCCGCGCGGCACCACTTCGCGGGCGCACGCGCCCAAGCCGAGGGAGGTCATCGCCGTCTTGGCCTGCATGTCCGCCTCGTCCGCGGCGAGCGCCACCGTCGCGATCCGTGCGGCGTTCTCGGCGTGCACCGCCGCAATCAATCGCGGTACGAGCACGAGCTCACGCCGCGTGCTGGCGAGCGCGCTCGCGAACTCCCTCGCCTTGCTCGCCGGCGCCGTGAGCTCCGAGAGCTGCGCCAGCTCGTTGCGGACGATCGGCAGCTCGTGCCGCGCGACGCGGGCAAGCGAGACCAGGGAGCGACGCTCTGGCGGGAGTGCCACGATCTCAGCGTCCGCGTTCGCGCAGATCGTGTTCGCGATCGCGGAGAAGCTGGGGGTCGCCGTCGTCGTGCCGCCACAGCCGGCGACGGCGACGGCAAGCGAGGCGAGGACACCGGCACCAGCCCTTCCGGGCGCTGGTCGCCGCACACGATCTCGCCCAGCGATCAGCGGCCCTGCTGGCGCTTCTGGTACTTGCGGCGGAGGATTCGGATCAACCGGAACAGCAGGCCAGTCATTGCCGCAGTGTCGCAGACGCGGCGGCACGTGGCACGCTCGCCAACACCCTCGGGCGAGCGGCCAGGCATGCTGGTTAAGCACGGGCTGGGAACCTTGCGGCGCCGATGCGCAACGATTGGAAAATGAGCAAGCCGCCGGCGACGATGCGCGCGATGGTGTTCGAGCAGGTCGGCGCGCCGCTGCGCCCCGTCGAGCTTCCCGTGCCCTCCCCCGCCCCGAACGAGCTGTTGTTACGAGTCGAGGCCTGTGGCGTCTGCCGCACCGACCTTCATCTGCTTGACGGCGAGGTCGCCATCGCCCAGCCGCCGCGGGTCCTTGGCCATCAGGTCGTCGCGCGAAACGTCGCCGACGGACGGCGCGTCGGCGTCCCATGGCTGGGCTGGACTGACGGGGACTGCTCGCAGTGCCGCGCTGGGCGCGAGAATCTCTGCGAGCACGCACGCTTCACCGGCTGCGACATCGACGGCGGCTTTGCCGAATACACAGTCGCCGATGAGCGTTTCTGCTTCGAGCTCGCGAGCGACGAGCCGCCGGAGCAGATCGCGCCGCTGCTCTGTGCCGGATTGATCGGATACCGCTCGCTGCGTATGTGCGGCGACGCGCAGCGGATCGGCTTCTATGGCTTCGGCGCGTCGGCTCACATCCTCGCGCAGCTGGTGGCGTGGCAGGGACGCGAGGTCTACGCCTTCACCCGCAGCGGCGACGAGCCGGCACAGGCCCTCGCGCGCGAGCTCGGCGCAGCCTGGGCGGGCAGCTCGGACGAGGCGCCGCCGCAGGCGCTGGATGCAGCGATCATCTTCGCCGCGGTCGGTCCGCTCGTTCCGGTCGCGCTGAGGGCGCTCCGGCCGGGCGGGACCGTGGTCTGCGCCGGCATTCACATGAGCGACATTCCGGCCTTCCCCTACGAGATCCTCTGGGGCGAGCGCACGATTCGTTCGGTCGCCAACCTGACCCGCGCTGACGGCATCGAGTTTCTCGAGCTCGCCGCGCAGGCCGGAGTGCGATCCCACGTTACGACCTACGTACTCGAGGACGCCAACCAGGCTCTCGGCGACCTGCGCGCCGGGGCGTTCCGCGGCGCCGCGGTGCTCGTGATCTGATCAGCCGGTGCCGATCGCGAGGCCGAGCAGGTAGGTTGCGCCGCCGACCAGCACGCCGGCCATCGTCATCTCGAAGCCTGAGGACCACGCGCTGCGCAGCGTGAAGACGGACTTCGCCGCGCCGACCCCGAAGTGGGCGACGAGCGAGACCCCCGCCGCGACGGCGATGCCGGTGTAGCCGTGCAGCCAAAAGAACGGCATCACGGGGATGATCGCGCCGAACGCAGTCGAGAGTCCGCCGGCCAGGGCGGCCTGGATCGCGCCGCCACCCTGCTCGCCGCTCTGGCCGAGCTCCTCCTGCGCGATCGCCCGAAACAGGTTTTCGGGGTTCTCGGCGATCCGCTCGACGACCTGCTTTGCCTCGGCCTCTGTCAGGCCCTTCAGCTGGTAGTAGAGCGAAAGCTCCTCCTTCTCCTCCTCGGGGTGCTTTTCGACCTCGGCGCGCTCATGCGCGAGATTGGCGGCGGCAACCTCGCTGGTCGAGCGCTCGGCGAGGTAGGCACCGACGGCCATCGACAGCGCCGAGGCGATCGCGCCGAACAGGCCGGCGGTCAAAACGACGTGCGAGCCGCCGGTCGCACCGGAGACGCCCGCGACGATCCCGAACACCGCGGCGAGGCCGTCGTTGGCGCCGTAGATCGCGCCGGGGATCCAGCCGGTGCTCGAGCGATGCCAGGTCTCGCGCTTGGCGAGTCGTGCCAGCCGCGCTTCGATCGCAGCGGTCCGCGGGTCCTCAGGCGCGTCGCCTTCTCGCAGCTGGCCGAGCGCGACGGTGTGCTGCTCCTCCTCGGCCTTGATCTCGTCGAGCAGCTTGTCGGTCGCCGAGTCGCCCGTCGGCTGCTCCTCGATCTGGGACGCGATCTCTCGCTCCATCGCCTCCTGGCGCGCGAGCAGCTTGTCGACCGGAGCGACGCGAGCCTGTAGGCGCTGCCAGAGCGACAGCACTACGGTGCGCTCGTCGGGCGCCTCGATCCCGAGCTCCCGCATGCGCGACTGAAGGCGCTCACGATGGCCGGTCTCCACGGCGGCCAGCCGACGGAGGACCTCGGCGCGCCGGGGATCACTCTCACGGCGTGCGATCAGCTCGTAGACGATCGTCGCCTGAACCTCATCGCGCCACGCATCGAGTAGTCGCTCGCGAACGGCGGCAGGTACTGTGCCCGCCGCCTCGCCGTCGCGGCCGGTGGTGGGCGCTGGACTCAAGCGGCCTCGCTCAAACGGCTGTCGTGGCGAGTCGCTCGCCTGCCTGACTGTCCCCGCTGACAGGGTGACCGGCGATCGGGGTGCCCGAACGGGTGCGCTTGCGCTCCGCGACCGCGCCGCGCACCGCTTCCCAATCGATGTCCTTGAAGTTGTGCATCGGGCAGTACTTCGGACCGCACATCGAGCAGAACTCGGCCGACTTGAAGTAGTCGTCGGCAAGTGTCTCGTCGTGCATCGCCTGCGCCGTCTCCGGGTCGAGCGCGAGCTCGAACTGGCGCTTCCAGTCGAAGCTGAAGCGGGCCTTCGACAGCTCGCGGTCCCACGCTGCTGCGCGGCGGTTGCCGCGCGCGAGGTCGGCGGCGTGCGCGGCGATGCGGTAGGCGATCAGGCCCTGCTTGACGTCCTCGGCGTTCGGTAGCCCGAGGTGCTCCTTCGGTGTCACGTAGCAGAGCATCGATGTGCCGTGCCAGCCGACGATCGCCGCGCCGATCGCGCTGGTGATGTGGTCGTAACCAGGCGCGATGTCGGTGACGAGCGGGCCCAGCGTGTAGAACGGCGCTTCGTGGCACAGCTCCTGCTGCTTGCGCACGTTCATCTCGAGCTGATCGAGCGGGATGTGTCCGGGTCCTTCGATCATCACCTGTACATCGCGCTCCCAGGCCCGCAACGTCAGCTCGCCGAGCGTCTCGAGCTCCGCGAACTGCGCGGCGTCGGAGGCATCGGCGATCGAGCCGGGGCGCAGGCCGTCGCCGAGCGAGATCGACACGTCGTGGCGCGCACAGATCTCGAGGATGTCGTCGAAGCGCTCGTAGAGCGGGTTCTCGGCCATGTGCGCGACCATCCAGCGCGCGAGAATGCCGCCGCCACGGGAGACGATGCCGGTCACTCGGTGCTGGCAGAGCGGCAGGTGCTCGAGACGGACGCCGGCGTGAATCGTCATGTAGTCGACACCCTGCGCCGCCTGATGGGCGATGTTCTCGACGAGCACGTCGCCGTTGAGGTCCTCGATCGAGCTGACGCTCTCGAGCGCCTGATAGATCGGGACGGTGCCGATCGGCACGCTGGCCGCGTCGATGATCGCCTCGCGCGTCTCGTCGATCCGCTTGCCAGTCGAGAGGTCCATCACCGTATCGGCGCCCCAACGCTCGGAGACCGTCAGCTTCTCGACCTCCTCGGCAAGCGACGAGCTGGTCGGCGAGTTGCCGATGTTCGAGTTGATCTTCACGCGGGCTTTGAGACCGATCGCCATCGGATCGAGCGACCGGTGATGGACGTTGGCGGGGATGATCATGCGCCCGCGCGCGACCTCGTCGCGAATCAGCTCGCCCGGCAGCTCCTCGCGCTCGGCGACGCGCTCCATCTCCGGCGAGACGATGCCCTTGCGCGCGAGGTGCATCTGCGTGCGGCACTCGGCGCCGGGCTCGAACGTGCTGCGGTGCTCTGCTGGCATCTCAACTCCCTTCGCTGGCATGATCCAGATCAGGTCAAACGGGTCGGCGCGTGGCGCCCTCTCAGCCCCGCAGGGGACTCCCCGGATCGCTAGCTCGCGATGCTAGCGCCTCGCCGTGCCGGACCAGTGCCTGCGCGGCGTACCAGCCGAGCGGCACCGGTGGCGAGGCGAGATCGAACCACGCAACCTCGGCGATCTCGACCGGGTCACGAACGATGTCGCGTGCAGGTAGTTCCGCAGTGAAGTAGCTGACGCGATTGCCACAGTAGCGACCAGGCCCGGTGATGGCGCCGAGCGCGGTCGCCTCAGCCACATCGACTCGCAGCTCCTCGCGCAGCTCGCGGCGCAGCGTCGCGATCGGTTCTTCGCCGCGACGGGAGCCGCCGCCGGGCAGCTCCCATTCGTGAGGGCCGTAGGTGTGGCGGACAAGCAGCACCTGTCCGGCGTTGGTGAGTAGCCCCTTCGCGCCACAGCCGCGTGGCGGGCGCACGAGCCAAACCAGCCACAGAACCCGGTAGCCGAGCCGGTAGAGCTGGCGCATCAGCGCGTCGCGCATCGCCAAAGCCTGACAGGCCGCTTAGGTCGAGTTGGTAACATGAAGCTTACGTTCACGTAAACTGTCGATGAGTACGCGCGCACAGACAATTCCGCTCCGACGCCGGCGCCCCGGTGTCGCAGGCGATTCGCCCAACTACCGCTGGTGGGCGCTGTCGTGCACGAGCCTCGGCATGCTGATGGCAGCGACCAATTCGGGCACGCTGATCATCGCCTTGCCGGACCTCGAACGGAGCCTGCGGACGAGCCTGCTGACGCTCGTCTGGGTGATCCTCGCCTACATGATCGCCTCGACCGTATTGGTGTTGAGCGCCGGTCGCCTGTCGGACATGTTCGGCCGCAAGAAGGCCTACGTAGGCGGCTTCCTCGTGTTTGGCCTGGCGTCGCTCGGCGCGGGGTTTGCCGCCAACGGAACCGAGCTGATCCTCTGGCGAGTGCTGCAGGGCATCGGCTCCGCCTTCCTCTTCGCCAACTCGGCGGCGCTCGTAACCGACGCGTTTCCCCCGCGCCAGCTCGGCTTCGCGATGGGCGCGAACATGATGATCGCCGCGATCGGGCTGGTGATCGGGCCAGTCCTCGGCGGCGCGCTGGTCGAGATCTCCTGGCCCTGGGTGTTCTGGTTCAACGTACCGTTCGCGCTCGCCGGTGCGATCTGGGGGGCGCTGATACTGCGCGAGCTGGCGAAGCCGGACGCCGAGCGGGGCCTCGACCTCGCGGGCACGGCGACGTTCGTTATCGGGCTCACCGGGCTCGTGCTTGGCGTGTCGCGCGGCGGGCTGTCCGGCTGGGACGATCCGATCGTGATCGTCGGCCTCGCGGTCGCGGCGGTCCTACTCCCGGCGTGGGTGGTGATCGAGCGCCACGGCCGCGCGCCGATGCTCGACCTCAGCCTGTTCCGCAATCGGCTGTTCGCCGCCGCGTCAGCCGCGACATTCATCAACGGGCTGACACGGTTCGCGCTGATGTTCATCTTCGTCTTCTACTTCCAGGGGGCCGAGGGCAATTCGCCGATCACCGCCGGCATCAAGCTGATGCCGCTGGCGCTTGGAATGCTGGTCGCCTCGCCGCTCGCCGGAAGCTACGCCGATCGCCACGGCTCACGTGCGCTGGCCGCAATCGGAATGCTGGTCACGGCCATCGGTCTTGCGCTGATGACGACGCTGCAGGTGCACAGCTCGTTCCTCTGGGCGGCGACGCTGCTAGCGCTCGTCGGCATCGGCTCGGGAACGTTCATGAGCCCGAATGGGGCGGCGATGATGGGCGCCGTGCCGCCCGAGCGCCGCGGCATCGCAGCCGGCGCGCGAACTGTGCTGCAGAACACCGGCGCGGTCCTGTCGATCGCCTTCGTGCTCGCCATCGTCACCGCGGCGATCCCGCGCGCGACACTGTTTCGGATCTTCTCGGGCCTGGCGCACGGCCTCAGCGACGCCAAGCTTGCGCCGTTCATCAACAACATGCACGTCGCGCTCTGGGCGCTCGCAGGAGCGGCGCTGGTCGGCGCCCTCGTCTCGCTAATGCGCCCGGCGCACACCGCTCGGGCCGAGCCGTGAGCACGGCAGTCGCACCGGACGGCGCGCTGCGAATCGGCGATGTCGCGCGGCTCGTTGGCACGACAGCGCGGACGATCCGCTACTACGAGGAGATCGGCCTGCTCGGCGAGCACGCCACACGCCAGTCCGGCAGCCACCGCGTATACAGCGAAGCCGAGGTCGAGCACCTGCGCGAGGTGATGCGGCTGCGCTCGCTGCTCGGCGTCTCGCTCGACGAGCTGAAGACGCTGGTCGAGGCCGAGGAGGCGCGCAAAGTGCTGCGAGCCGAGGTCCAGGCGGGCGTCGAGGATCCGCTTCGGCTGCACAGTCTGCTGACCGAGGCACTGGGCCACCTGGACGACCAGCTCGCGCTCGTGCGCCGCCGTGCGAGCGAGCTGAACGGCCTCCAGGCCGACCTCGAGGAGCGACGAGGCAAAGTGGAGGACCGGCTGCGAGCCCTCCAGCCTCGTTGAGGCGGGGCCTCAACGCACGTGCTGCGTGACCGTCGCGATCGTGGCTGAGCCCGTCAGCTTGATCCTGAAATACCAGCTCGCGGGGAGCTTGAGCGTGATCGTCCTGTCGGCGCTCGCCGGCAGGTCGTGATAGATCCGCTCAGCCGGCACGAGGGTGTTGGCCGACGTCAGCTTCGCGAGCCCGCCGGTTGGCGCCAGCTCGGAGCCGACCGTGACGGTCACGGACCCAGCGGCGCCGCCGATGATGCGCACGGCGACGCGGGTCGGGAGCCCGGTCGTGTCCTCGTACTCGTGGGGCGGTTGCGGCGGCGAGAGCGGCGTCAGCGTGCGGGGATGCGTGCGCAGGTAGGCGCGCGCGACGGCGAAGGGGTGGTTCAGCGCGTTGGCGCGACCCGCGCAGTCGACGAGATGGAGGACGCCCTGTTGAGGGTCGGACGGATACCAGACCGACTGCGGGATCTGCGGGCAGACGAGCCGCGCGGCGGTCGACGCGGCGTTGCCGCCACGGTCGTAGTAGGGCCCGCCGACGAGCACGTAGCGAGCCTCGTGGCGGGCGACCAGATTCGCCAGGCCATCGGCGCTCAGCGCCGGATCGGTCGTGTTGTAGCCACCCATCGCGGCGGCTGAAAGGCCCAGCAGGATCATTGGCGACGAAGCGTCCGATGCCTCGGTCAGGACCGCGAAACGCGCCGTCGGGTGATGTGCACGGACATATTTCGCCAGGGCACGGTTCGCCACCAGCTCGTCGTGAGGCAGCGAGATACCACCCCAGCCGGCCTCGTTGTAGGGACCGGCGCTCGGGAACGTGCCATCGACCGGCGCGTCCCAGACGCTGCTGCTATACAGCGCTGGCGCGACGAGCAGCACGAGCACGAGCGCCGCGACCGACCAGTGCGCCCGGGCACGCCAGATCGCGACCGCACCGAGCGCCGTCACGCCGAGGATCACCAACGGATAGCGCCAGAACTCGGGATAGCCGTGACGGTGGATCAGATAGAGGTCGACGCCGACAGTCGTGAGCGTCGCAAGGGCCGCGAGTGCAAGACCGACTGCGACTCGTCGCGCGTCGCTGCTGCGCACGAGGACCGTGAACGCGGCGACCGCCGCCCCGACCATCGCCGCGAGGCCGGGACCAAGCCCCGAAACGTAATACGGGTGCACGATGCCCTTCGAGAAGTCGAGCGCGAGCAGCTCCACGACAAACCAGCCGCCGAGCACGAACAGCAACCCGGTGCGGCGATCACGCCGGCGGCCGATGGCGAACGCGAGCGCGATCAAACCGATGACGGCGAGCGGCACGGTCCAGCCCCCCTGGTCCCCCAGCCCGACGCCGAAGATCCGCACGGGGCTCGGACAGCTTCCGAACGCCACGGGATTGGGATCTCGAACCGTCTCCCCGTAGATGCCCGTTACGCCGGTCGAGCCGCTGGCGGTAGTGGTCGTGGTCGTCGCGGGGGTCGTGCTCGCCGTCGTTGTGGCTGCGGGGCGGAAGATCGGAACGTCGGAGCTGGGCGCTGGGTAGGTCTGCGGGCACGGCGGGCCACCGACCTGGCCGCCGGTGCGCCCGAGGCCGTTGTAGCCGAACTCGAGCCCAAGCTCGCTGTTGTCGGCGGAACTGCCGATGTACGGACGCTGCGAGGCCGCCGTCGCGTCAACCGCGAGCGACCACGACAGCGAGACCGCGACGAGCACGGCCCCCGCGCCTGCCAGCTGGGCGATGCGCCGCCACGGTGTCCCCGGCGCGCAGACGAGATACCCCAGCCCGATCCCGGGCACGCACAGCAGAGCCGCCAGCGACTTCGTGTTGAATGCGAGCCCGACCAGCAGGGCGCTCAAAAGCAACGTGCGGGTGCGACCGGACTCGATCGCCTTCAGCGCGAGGCCGCAGCCGGCGAGCATCAGCAAGAGCAGCAGCGGATCGAGGGCGTTGTCGCGCGAGACGGCGACGAACGACGGGAACACGGCCAGGGCAAGCGCGCTGAGCAGGCCGGCTAGCGCACCGAGTCGCGGCGCGACGATGTAGTACATCAGCGCGACCGCGAGCACTGCACAGACGCCTTCGGGAATCAGCAGCGACAGCGGCGCAAAGCCGAAGATCTTGGCGCTCAACGCCTGCAGCCAGAGACCAAGCGGCGGCTTGTCGACCGAAACGAGCCCGCCCGGGTCGAACGACACGAAGAAGAAGTTGTGCAGCGAGCGCAACATCGACTTGACGCCCGCCGAGTAGTAGAGGTTCGCGTAGCCGTTCTGGCCGAGCTTGTAAAACTCGAGCAGGCAGGACAGCGCGAGGATCGCGGCGAGCCCGAGGTACTCCGGCCGCGCGTTTGTCCCACGGCGCGTAGGCAGTGAGCCATTGCCCGGGGGCCGTGCGACTGCAGGGCCGGGTCTGGGGTTGGTCGTCGCCATGCGCAGTGGCGTGGCTCGGCCCGCGAGCGCGTCGCGTAAACGCCCGCGGGAGCCAGCGCTCGAGAGGGTAGCCGCCCGGCGCGACGGCTGCTGCGACATCAGGGTTGGCCTACACGGACGGAGCGGCGAGGCGGCGCTCGCCAGTTTCAGCTCACGCCGTCACGACGAGCTAACGCCCGTGGCGCCCGTGGCGCCGGTCGTCGCCGACACGCTCGCTGGCTCGAGCACGTAGATCCAGTCGGGCGGGAACGGCCTGAGCGCAGCCACGAGCCATTTCGAGCCGTCGTAGCTCACCTCGCCGCTCCCGGCGAGCTTCGCGGGCGCAGGCGCGGTGATGCCCTCCAGCCGGTTGGTCCCGAAGGCCTCGTGCGTGCCTTTGAACATGAAGACCGGTAGGTGCACGTAGTCGTACGCCTGAGAGACGAACAGGCGCTGGTTGGAATAGATGCTGTGTCCCGAACGCATCAGGCCTGTGGCGACGCGATCGACGATTGCGGCGTGCGTCGTCAACCGCACCTGCTGGCAGCTCATCGCCGACAGCGACGCCGACGGCGACGGCACCAGTACGGCGATCTGCAGTCCACCCGTCGGGAACGCGCTGAGCGTGTAGGAATCGACCTTGTAGTGGATGCCTCGGAAGGTCAACGGACCGCTCGCCGGCGGGCTGCTCGGCGGGTGCTTGAACGTCCCGATGAGCGGCTTGCCGTGGAGGTACTCCTCGATCGGCACGCCGGCGATGTGGTTGACGAGCTTCTTGTAGCCGAGGTCGTCCTGCACGCTCATCACGAAGCTTCCGACGAGCTTGCCCTGGTAGGTGATCTGGCCGGTCAAGGGCGCCAGCACGTAGGGTCCTCCGACATCGGCCAGCAGCTCGCCCGAGCTCGACAGCACGCGCAGGCGCACGATGTGCCAGACCGGCGTGTACACGATCTCGTGCGTCGCGGCTCGTACCATCGCCGGATCGCCGCTCGCGACTGCGCTGGCAAGCGCCGTCGAGCTCGTGACGCGGTAGAGGTCGGCACTCACCTCCATGCTCATCAGCTCCTCGTTGTAGATCTGATGGGCAATCCCGTCGTCGATCCCATCGACGACACCGGCTGTTGCGGCGGCGCAACCGTTACCTGCGGACGCCGCCGCCATGGCGGCGGCGCCACCGCCAGCGAGCAGCGTGCCGGCCCCTGCCGCGGCAAGGCAAAGCGTCAACAGCGAGGCTTGCAGGCGCGATCCGATGGTCGAGACACTAACGGGGGCGCTGTCGCTCAGCTCGCACCGGTTGATCCGCTCGCGCCTGTGCCGCCCGCCGTCGTGTCAGGGAACAGGATGTAAACGCGTATCGAGTGCTTTGCGAGGAACGAGTACACGAGCCAGACCTGTCCCTCGTAGCTGACGCTGCCGCTGTCAGGAATGGATGCAGGACCGGGGAGGCCATTGGAGCCCGCGAGCTGGATCGAGCCGCTGCGCACGAAGGTGAGCTTGTCGGGGTCGAACTCGTGGCCCAGCATCACGTAGGTGTCGGGGCTGTTGCGCACGTTGATCAGCATCGCGAGGTGGACTGAGATCTCGCCGTAGGTCTGTGCGTTCACCTCCGCACAACTCGCCTGCTCGAGCGCAGCGCTCGCTGCCGGGATCGCGAGCATCACCTCGACCTGACCCGCCGGGAACGCGAGCACCGGGTAGGTGAAGGTCACAACCTTGGCGCCGTTCACCATGATCGGCGCACCCTGCGCCAGCAAGTGTGGCGGCACCTCGTGCAGGGGGAAGTCGCGACCCATGAGTGGCGCGCCGGCACGGTAGAGCTCGATTGGCAGGCCCGTGAAGCGGGTGACGAGCTTCTCGTATCCGAGGTCGTCCTGGACACTCATCACGAAGCGACCGACGACCGCGCCGTGGTAGGTGATCTGACCGGTGACCGGAGCGAGCACGTACGGTCCGCCAACATCCGCAAGAACGCGGCCGGACGGCGAGAGGACGCGAAGGCGCACGATGTGCCAGTGGTGGGTGTAGACGATCTTGTGGGTCTCAGCTCGGACGATCGCCTGATCGCCATCGGCGACCCCACGCGCCAGACCGTTGGAGCTCGTCACGTGCCTCAGGTCGTCCGTCACCTCGGGCGATGCGAGCTCGCCCTCGTAGATCGTATGGCTCGCGGCCTGATAGCCGGCGATGATGGTGGCCTGCGTCGCTGCGCCGCAGTCAGCCGTCCCGCTTGTCGAATCCGACAGCGCCGGCATGACCCACACAAGACTTGCCGCCACGACGGCCACGGCTGTCGCGGCCGCTGCGGTCATGGGCGTGGCGATCCTCATGCTTGCGGATCATCGTCGACGGCGCGGACTCCGCGCGTTCGCAGGCTCCGTTTCAGCCGCCGCTGCGGGAAGTCTGGCACGCGCTAACGTCACCGCCACCGATTTGGGAATCGCGACGACAAAGGAGCACACAGAAATGCCCGCAACAGCACCGCCCGCGCACCTGCCATCACTCGGCGGGCACGAGCGCGCCGAGATCGGCCGTCAGCTGCAGGAAACTCTGGTCGAGCTGGTCGACCTATCGCTCGTGGGCAAGCAGCTCCACTGGACGGTCGTCGGTCCGCTGTTCCGCCCGCTTCACCTCTACCTCGACGAGCTCGTCGATTCGTGGCGCGAGCTTTCTGACACGGTCGCCGAGCGCGCAGTCGCGGTCGGTGTGTTCCCCGACGGCCAGGCGAGCACAGTCAGCGAGGCCGCCGAGCACGGCCCACTCGCAGCCGCGCCGATCGCCGACCATGATGTCGTCGCCGAGCTGGTCCGACGCGTCGCGGAGGTCAGCGAGCGCACGCGCACGCGGATCGATCGACTGGGAGAGCTGGACGCCGGCGCGCAGGACGTCCTGATCGAGGTGCTGCGTGCCCTGGAGGAGCAGCAATGGATGCTGCGCTCGCAGCTCACGCCCGGCAAGGGCGCCTGACGCGGCTGGTACTGATCGCTGGTACCTGCGGCCACCAACCCAGCGTTTTAGTCGGGCTTGTGCTCCTCGTCGGGCTCACCGTAGTCGGCGTCGAGCGGCTCCTCGGCCTCCCCAGCGTCGCGGATGATCCGTAGCGTGCTGTGCTCGTCGCCGTGCGAGGCGTGCTCGATCAGGTCCTCCTCGGCGAGCTCGAAGCCCTCGGCCTCGCCACCGCCGGCCTCATCGACCGCGCGCCGCTCCTCTATGCGACGAGCCTCGAGGTCGAGGTCTGCCTGCGACGTGCTCGGATCGTCCACCGACGCGACTCTACCCCCCTGGCCGCCACCGCGGCCGGCCGCCGTTACGCGAAGAAGACCTCGGCAGCTTCGTAGAAGGCGGGATCGAGCAGTTTCGGCTCGCGCAGAGCGTCGGCGAGCGGCACCTCGACGATCTCGGTCGCCTGCAGCGCAACCATCACGCCGAAATGCCCGGCGTTTACGGCGTCCATGGCCGCGACGCCGAAGCGCGTTGCGAGCACGCGGTCGTATGCGCTCGGGGTGCCGCCGCGCTGGACGTGACCGAGCACCGTGACGCGCGTCTCGTAGCCCGTGATCTCCTCGATCTCATCGGCGAGCGCGGCGCCGATCCCCCCCAGCCGCTCATGGCCGAAAGCGTCGGTTCCCTTGGCGGTCGTCGAGAGGCCCCCGTCCCTTGGCGTCGCCCCCTCGGCAACCACGACGATCGAGAAGGTCCTGCCCCCCTCGTGGCGGCGGCGCAGGCGCCGGCATAGCTCACCGATGTCGAACGGTCGCTCGGGCACGAGGATCGCGTCCGCGCCGCCCGCCATGCCCGAGTAGGTGGCAATCCAGCCCGCGTGGCGGCCCATCACCTCGAGCACCATCACCCTGTTGTGCGATTCGGCGGTCGTGTGTAGGCGGTCGATCGCGTCGCTTGCAATCTGCACCGCGGTGTGGAAGCCGAACGTGAAGTCCGTGCCGCCGAGGTCGTTGTCGATCGTCTTCGGTACGCCGACAACCGGTATGCCACCCTCGGAGAGGCGCAGCGCAACTCCGAGGGTGTCCTCGCCACCGATCGGAACGAGAACGTCGACGCCGGCCTGCTCGATCGCCGCACGCACGCGAGCGACGCCGTCGGCGCCATCGGCGAAAGGATTGGTGCGCGAGGTTCTGAGGATCGTGCCGCCGCGCGGCAGCAGTCCGGTTGTGCTCTCCTGGGTAAGCTCGATCGATTCGCCCGCCAGCACCCCGGCCCAGCCGGAGCGAAAGCCGGCGAAGCTGTTGTCCTCATGCTCGACCCCGCGTCGCACGACCGCCCTGATCACGGCATTGAGGCCAGGGCAGTCACCACCGCCCGTGAGGAGTCCGATCCGCATGTCGCGCGGCGCAATATGCCAGAAGCCGGAGCGCGACGGTCGGCTCGTGGGCTCTCGCTCGTTGCGCGACAGGAAGCGAGGCCCAGAATCCGCCGCCGGCGAGCCTCGGCGTCAGGCCGCGCCGTTGCTCAGGCTCGCGGGAGCTTCGAGCGTCGCGTGGCGGGCAAGCACATCGCGCAGCTCCTCTGAGTCGATCGGCTTGCTGACGTAGTCGTCCATGCCTGCATCGAGGCACTTCTCGCGGTCACCGGCCATCGAGTGCGCGGTCATCGCGATGATCGGCAAGCGCGGCGAGTCTCCTTCGCGGCGGCGGATCTCGCGGGTCGCTGCGTAGCCATCGAGCTCGGGCATCTGACAGTCCATCAGCACGGCCGCGTACGACTCCCGCTCGACGGCCGCGACGGCGTCGCGACCAGTGCCGACGATCTCGGCTCGGTAACCGCATTTCTCGAGCAACCGCACCGCGAGAACCTGGTTGACCGGGTTGTCCTCGGCAACGAGGACCAGCGGTGCTGCGACCGGCAGGGCGCGTGATCGAGCTGGCGCCTCAACGAGAAACAGATCGTGCGCGTGCGTGGCGCTGCGCTGCGAGCTGTCGGCGTGGCGCAGTGGCAGCTCGAACCAGAACCTGCTGCCCTGCCCAGGCTCGCTCGAGGCGCCGATCGTGCCGCCCATCATCGCGACGAGCCGGGCCGATATCGACAGTCCTAGGCCCGTCCCGCCATAGGCGCCGGCGGTTGAGCGCTCGCCCTGAGTAAAGGGCTGGAAGAGTGTCGCGAGCGTCTGCGTATCGATTCCGATACCGGTATCGCTGACCTCGATGCGCACACGCACCCGATCCACGGGGTCGAGCAATACCCGTGGCGCGGCCGCGATGTGGACGTTGACGCTGCCGGAGGACGTGAACTTGACCGCGTTCGAGACCAGGTTGATAACCACCTGACGCAGCCGAGCAGCGTCGCCCACCACCCATTGGGGCAGATCGCGGTCAGCGACCACGTCAACGGCGATGCCTTTGTCTCGGGCAAGGACGCTCAATGCGGCGCAGCCCTCGGCGACCGTCTCGGGTAGCGCGAAGCCACGCTCGACCAGCTCGAGCTTGCCGGCTTCGATCTTCGAGTAGTCGAGGATGTCGTTGATCACCAGCAGCAGTCCCTCGCCCGACGATCGCACGATCTTGGCGTACTCGTGCTGCTCGGCGCTCAGCTGAGTGTCGAGCAGGAGCTCGGTCATCCCGATCACGCCGGCCAACGGTGTGCGCAGCTCATGGCTGACGGTCGCGACGAAGGCGGACTTCGCTGTGGAGGCCTCGAGCGCCTGGTCGCGCTGAAGCGCAAGCGTCCGCGCAGCCCGAGCGGCCCGCGCAAGTGAGCGAACGAGGTGCAGGATCGCGCCGCCCAGCGCGGCCGCGGCGAAGATGACGACAACAAGCGGCAGGCGTGCGAAGCGGTCTGCAATCAGCGCCCCAGCCGCGATAACAGCGATCCCGGCGACTGACTTCTCGTTGAACTTTGCGCGCATCCTGCTCCCTCCGCTTCGCAGCGGATCCCGTTGGCCATTTGATCGGGGCTGTCGGTTGATTGGCCGCCCCGCCAAAGCGCCATGACGCCGCACCGTGCACGCAAGCGGGCGCGCCGGAGAGGTGATGCGAGTTTCGGCGTCGGGGACCTTGGACTGTGCACCGGCGCCTGCTTCTCGTATCTTCGCCGACGAATAAACGTCCAGGTCAGCGGGAGAACTCGACTGCGAGCACAGCGCTCAGCGCTTCGCGCGTCGGGTCGAGCTCCGACTCAAACGCCCGCAGCAACGCATCGCAGCCGCCAAGGTCGTTTGCCTGGCCGGCGACCTCGAGCTCGGACGCGAGCGATGCGACACGCGCCGCCCCGATGCTCAGACTCGCTCCCTTGACGCGATGTGCCGCTGCCGCCAGTGCGTCCGCATCGCCGTCGCCAAGCGCCGACCGCAGGCGGTCCAGCTGGGACGTGACGTCCTCGAAGTACATGTCGATGAGGGCACGGAGATCGTCCTCGCCCAGGGCGCTCAACTCTGCCAGTACTTCTGTGTCCAACATCTCCACAGCGAACGCCTCCGATTGGCTCGACCGTCGCTACGCAACAGTTTGCATTGGTTAGCGGCCGCAAACGGGCCTACTGGACCAATTGCAAGGCGCCTTGCCTTAAGAAGCAGCCGCCGCGGCCGAGGTTTGCTCTCCCTATCCTCTTTGTATGGCGCGCGGTCCGCTCGGCTGGCGCGGCGCACCACGGTTCCGATCTCGATGGTCGGTGCTCGCGCTGGGATTCGCCACGACGGCGGTAGTGGCGATCCTTGGCGTGCTCGCGCTGGCTCTGTGGTCATCGCCCTCGCTCGGGGAGAGCTCGACGGCGCTGGCGCGGATAGAGCTGCCGCCGTTCGCTGGATCGTTTGAGTTCGCAAGCGCATACGGGCCGTCGGGCCAAGCGATTCCGCTCGCCGACCACAACGGCCTGCTGGTACCTGAGGCGAAGCTGGCACCGGGAGAAATCGTGACGGTCGATGTGGTCGTTCGCCGGCCAGGCTGGCTGAGCTGGGCGCTCGGCAGCGTTCGCCGCGAGCAGCTGACGATCAGGGCGCCGGTGGCGCATGTGACAAAGCCTTGGCTGACGCGGGTCCCGGGCGCGCCACTGCGCGTGTCGTTCGACCAACCGGTCGCCGCAGCCGCGACCCTGAGTGCCGGGCAGCTCGTCGCGCAACGCCTGACGCGTGGCGGTCTCGAGCTCAACCCGGGCGCTGCGGCGGGCTCGATCCAGATCCGCGCCGCGGCGCGATCGTGGGAGCGCTTGGGGAGGCCGAGCTATGTGACGTGGTTTCCCCCGTCCCGCGCACCGGTGCTCGTCGCGAGACCCGCTACGAGCGCGACATTGCTTCCCACCGCGGCGATCCGTCTGACCTTCTCGCGGCCGGTGGCGGACGTGCTCGGGTCGGCGATGCCGCGCCTGCTACCGGCCGCGGCCGGCTCCTGGCACGAGCCGGATAGTCACACGCTCGTATTCACCCCTGCCGGCACGGGCTTCCCGCTCGCAAGCACGCTGCAAGTGGTGCTGCCGCGCGACGTTGTCGGCCAACCAGCTGCTGGCAGCACCGAGCCCACCAAAGTCATCGACTATGCGGTCGCAGGCGGCTCGACGTTGCGGCTCCAGCAGCTGCTGGCAGGGTTGGGCTACCTTCCGGTCGACTGGGCTCCGACCGGTGACCCGATCGCGCTGACGGCGGACGCTGAGGTGGCGGCAGCGGTCGACCCGCCGGCGGGGGCGTTCAGCTGGCTCTATCCGAAGACGCCTTCTGCGCTCGAGGCGCTGTGGCACCCCGGCGCATCGAACACGATCACCAAGGGCGCGGTGATGATGTTCGAGCACGATCACGGCCTCGCCGTCGACGGAATCGCAGGCCCCGAGGTATGGCACACGCTGCTAGGCGCAGCGATCGCGCGGCAGCGGCACGCGGCGCCCTACAGCTATGTCTACGTGCATGCGCTGGTACCGGAGTCGTTGACCCTGTGGAGCGCTGGCCACGTCGTGCTGAGATCGCCCGGAAACACGGGCATTCCCGAGTCCCCGACGCAGCACGGAACCTTTGCCGTGTTCGAACACATCCCTGTCGGGACGATGCGCGGAACGAACCCAGACGGCTCGCACTACGACGACCCCGGCATCCGCTACATCAGCTATTTCAACGGCGGCGACGCGATCCACGAGTTCCCGCGCGGTTCATACGGCACGCCACAGAGCCTCGGCTGCGTCGAGCTACCGCTCGCAGCGGCGGCGAAGGTGTGGCCATACACGCCGGTCGGGACGCTGGTGACAGTCGAGAATTGAGGGGGCGGGGCAGTGCCCGCTGGCGATGTGGGCCTACTCGCGCGTCGGCCCGGGCATGGCCTGGAGGCGGTGGTGTCCTCGCGCGGAGCTCGGTTGCTGTGGCTTGGCGGTCAGGCCCTGGCTTTGCTTCTTGCTCGGGCTGTGTCGCCGGGTTTGTGCAGCTCGCTCGTGAGGTCGGCGACCGAGTCGGCGATTGCCGAGGGGCGGTAGGGGAACCGCTCTGCGGTCTCGCGGGTGCTGACGCCGGTGAGCACGAGGATCGTGTGGAGGCCGGCCTCGAGGCCGGCGACGATGTCAGTGTCCATACGATCGCCGATCATCGCCGTGTGCTCCGAGTGGGCTTCGATCGCGTTGAGGGCGGAGCGCATCATCAGCGGGTTCGGCTTGCCGACGTAGTAGGGCTCGACGCCGGTGGCGCGGGAGACCAGGGCCGCGACCGATCCGGTCGCCGGTAGCGGGCCATCGGGCGTCGGACCGACCGTGTCGGGATTGGTCGCGATGAACCGCGCGCCGTCAACGATCAAGCGGATCGCCTTCGTGATCCGCTCGAAGCTGTACGTGCGGGTTTCGCCGAGGATCACGTAGTCGGGATCTCGATCGCTGAGCGTATAGCCCACGTTGTGGAGCGCGGTGGTCAGGCCGGATTCGCCGATTACGTAGGCCGAGCCGCCGGGGCGCTGGTCGCGCAGGAAGCGGGCCGTCGCGAGGGCCGAGGTCCAGATCGACTTCTCCGGTACGGTCAAGCCGATTGCATCGAGGCGCGCGGCGAGGTCGCGGGGCGTATAGATTGAATTGTTCGTCAGGACGAGGAACGGCAGCTCGTGCTCCCGCAGCCGTTCGATGAACTGGACCGCGCCCGGAATCGCGTGGTCCTCATGGATCAGGACGCCGTCCATGTCCATCAACCACGAGTGAATCTCGCGGTCGCTCGGCGTGAACGTTGACGCGCCGTTGGCGTTCGTTGGCATCGAACGCAGCTTAGCGTCGCGGTCCGCTGGGTCGATCAAACGCCCGAGCCGAACCGGCTCGGGCGACTGGCCGTTGGGTCTAAGCCGGTCGTCGAACTTGCTTGTCAGCGTGGTGAGCGTGACTCACCATGCGCTGTTCGCATGGCTGTTTGAAGTCGACTCGGAGTCGAGGGAGAGTCATGGACGGCGGTGGCGGCGCTCGCGACGGCGCTGCCACCGCCATCCTTTTCTGTGCGACAGCTCCCGCGAAGACGCCCGACTGAGCCGTGGCGGCTCGAGCGCCGCCACGGTGAGTCCAGTCGGCAACCGCCGGCCGTGGAATCCACCACTTAGGAGATTTCCACGACGATCGATTCGGAGACGACGCGGGCGCCAGCCGTGACGGCGCTGCGGTCACTGCTGCCGGATTCGCGGATCACTGGCGCTGACTCCCCTGTGATCGCCGACTCTTCGACCATCGCCATGCCTTCGATCACGGTGCCGTTGCACGGGATGATCTCGCCGGCGCGAACAACGACGATGTCACCCGAAGTCAGCTCGAGCGCCATCTTCCGCGTCCCGTTCCGAAGCGTTGCGATCGTCCCCGGGGGCGCCGTGCTGGCTGGTTCACCCTGCCCTTGGGGCGCGCCCGCGCCAAAACCTAGGTTGGCCCGAAGAGCCCCGAATCCAGCTGCGACTTGGTTTCTTCCTCGGCCCACGGCAGTCCTCGAGCAGAGCCTACTGCCGCCACAAGCGTAAAACGGCGCTTCCTGCTAGCCGCACTCCAGAGCAACGATCGTCGTCACGGGTGGCCGCACTCTGGAGATCCAGAACAACTCGGCCGTTTCGAGCACCTGACGGTCTCGTCCGACGGCGCCGCGACTGCGTGCGGATCGCTGAATCGCGTATCGATGTCGTCACTGGTTCATTCATCGAGGTAGTCCCTGCGATGCGTGTCGACTCGGAGCGTTCGCACTCACCCACCTATTTGCCAGTTAAGCGCAGTCCCACCTATTTGACGGTTAATGTCTCCGTGGTACTGCCGGTGACGGTGACGGTGACGGTGACGGTGAGTGTCAGCGGATGCTTCTTGCTAGCCGTCTTTAGCGCCTTGTCGGCGGACTTACTGAGACCCGTGGTGGGGGTGCTCTGCGCTCCCGCAGTCAACTGGTAGACGTTATGGGCGATCGTCACCGTCTCGGTCTTCCACACCTTGTGCCTACCGTGCTTGACCTTCTTGCGCTCCGACTTGCTGAGCGTAATCGTACCCGCGCACGGGTCGATGGTGCAGCTGAGCTGGACCGTGAACTTGCGCTTCTTCACCTTGGCCGAGAAGCTGTCGATCGTGATGACCGGCGGCGGCACGGTGAACGCGGTCGTGGCGCTACCATCGAGGTTCGTCACAGTGATCGGCTGAGATCCGGGCGCCAGCGCAGGCACGGTAACGGTCAGCGTCGTCGCGTTGTAGCCGTCGATCACCGCGACAGTCGCGGCCGAGCCGAACGTGACGGCGGGGACGCATGAGCGGAGTGGCATCTCGTTAGCGGACTCGGGGATGGGGCTCACTGATGCTACGCCCGGTGGATCATGGACATGGCACCAGGCGACCCCGAGCGGGTACCCGAGTCGTCGGCAGCGCCGACAACCTGCTCAGTGCTACGCGACGACGATTGCCGCTCCGCCCCGGCGCGGATCGCCGCCGCCGGAGAAGGACCCGTCGGGGTCGCGGGCCGCTGCCTGCGCCCCGCCGAAGAAGAGGTTGCGCTCGCGGAACCGTCTGAGGGTGCGTCCGGCGTTCTCGAGTGCCGTCGTGTCGATCCCGGGTTCGGTGTAGACGACGCCGTCCTCGAAATGCACCCGAGGGGCGTCGATCGCCTGCTGAGCGAGCATGCCTTCGTCGATGCAGCGGATGATTGTCTGAAGGATCGCGGAGCGGATCCGGTTCGAGCCGGCGCTGCCGACCGCAAGTTCGGGTATCCCGTGGCCGAGCACGATCGTCGGGGCCATCATGCTCGGCAGCCGCCGGCCGGGAGGGTGACGCTCGAAGCCGAGCGGGTTGAGGTCCTGCTCGCCGAGCATGTTGTTGAGGTGGATACCGGTGCCGGGCACGATCACGCCCGAGGCGGAGCCGGCCGAGGATGTCACCGAACAGGCCCAGCCCTCCCCGTCGAGCGCCGCGATGTGGGTCGTGGAGCCGAGCGGCCCGGCCCCACGGCGCATGAAAGCGTGCGCGAACTCCGGATCGCCGAGCCCGACCAGGAACTCTGGTGTGCGCTCGGTCTGGGTCCGCTCCATCACGTCGACGATCTGCGTCAGCGAGGGCGCCGACCGGCTCTCGTCGAGCAGCGCCAAGGCAAGGGCGATGAGGATCCCGCCCGCCGCCGGCGGCGGATTCGTCAGCACCTCCCGCTCGCGATAGGGCACGCTGAGTGGCTCGCGGTCGACGATCTCGTACGCCTGCAGGTCGGCGGCGCTCACCAGCCCGCCCCGGTCTGAGAGCCAGTCGACGATCGCGGCTCCGATGTCGCCCTCGTAGAACGGCCGCGCGCCCTCGGCTCCCAGCCGCTCGAGCGCGTCTGCGAGCTCAGGCTGGCGCAGGCGGTCCCCGGCGCGCAGGAGTCGCCCGCCCGGAGCGAACAGCGCTGCCGCCTCGGCGGTGGAGTTGATCGTCGCCTCGAGGATCTCGACGACGTAGGCCTGCTGCGGGTTGAGCTCAACGCCGTCCCGGGCCAGCGCTGCCGCAGGAGCGACGAGCTGCCCGAGTGGAACTCGTCCGAACCGGCGTGCCGCCTCACACACGCCAGCCGGCATGCCGAAGGTTCCGACCGACGCGGCACCGATGTTGAAGGTCTGCACCGCGTCGCCGAAGGAGACGCGAACGGGCAGCAGCGAGCCACTGCGAGACACATCGCTCCCTCTTCCGGGTGCCTCGATGAAGAAGTCGAGCAATGTCGGGGCCTGCCCGGGCGCCACAACGAGCATGTAGCCGCCGGCGCCGAGGCCGGTGAGCAGCGGCTCGCAGACGAACGACGCGAGCATCGAGGCGAGCGCCGCATCAACTGCATTGCCGCCAGCGCGCAGAACGTCAGCACCCACGCGGGCGCTGACTGGATGCCCTGCGGCCACCACGCCCAGCTGTCGTGCCACCGGGCTCACGAGAGCGGAGATCATCGCACCGATAAGCGCGGCATTTTTCGTGATCCAGAACTCGAGTGCGCCGGGCCGGTTACGCTTATTTGGCCGGCGGCTCCCGCAGCTGTATTACGTTCCCCTCTGGGTCCACGCCGTCGCAATGCTGGCAGCCCCGGAAGTCCCACTCGTCGTCCTTACGGTCGACCCCGCCGCCCAGACTGGCCGCGACATGCCGGACGTCTTCGATGCTCGGAACCGCAAACGCAAGCTTGACCGGCACATCCTCGCGTCGGCGCGGAGGCACCGCGATGTCGATCGTCGCCGCCACCTCATCCGCAACGGCCACAAGCGACAACGTCCAAGCCTCCGATTCGAGAACGCGATAGCTCTCGGCGGCATCGGCAACTACCAATCCGAGGCAACGCTCGTAAAACGCCGACACGCGATCGATGTCTTTGACGTAGAGGACGGCGGCGGCCTTCACGATCCCCGAAACTACCCGAACCACGCGACGCGCCCGATCGACGATCCCCGCACCAGAACCTCGCGCGGACAGCGATCGCTCCCATAAAATGCGATCAAGCGGCCCGTCTTGACCCACGCGCCTCGCGGCACCGTGCGGCGAAAGAGCGTCCTACAGGCGGGGCGTGAAGCGGTCTTGCCCCGCCTCGCTACGATCGAGCGGTGAGCGGCCAGAGAGTGCCCGGTGGGGTGGTGCACAAACTCCCCGCGGACCTGCGTAGGGCGCTGATCACCAACGCCACGGCACTCGATGCCTGGAAGGACAAACGCCCTTAGCCCGCAACGAGTTCATCTGCTGGGTCGAGGATGCCAAGCAGGAGACCACGCGAGGCCGCCGCATTCGGCGCACCCAGGAGGAGCTCGAGGAAGGCCAGCGCCGGCCCTGCTGCTGGCCGGGGTGCAAGCACCGCGACCGCTCCGGCAGCTAGCGGCTCCGCTTGCCCTATTCACGTTTCTCCGGGAGAACTGCTGGGCGGGTCGGCCCACGCGCAGCAGGTTCGCCGGAGCCGTTGCTGCGGCGTTTTGCGGGAGCAGCAGTCTCCGCGTGGCGGGGGGACGTGGCCGCGTCGCGCGACTTGAAGCCGCGACTCGGTTGAGGCCGGCGACGCGGTGGCGGCTAGATGCTGCCGGCGTTGGGGGCTGGTTTGAGGCGGGCGGCGATCGTGGCGAGTTCGTCGCGGCCCAGGTTCTCTGACATGAGGAACACGAACGTGCCGTCGCGTTCGGCGTGTGCTTGCGTCTGGTTGCCAGCCTTGGTCACCCGGACAACGATGTCGTCGTGAGGTACGTCTTGCCAGCCGTCGCCGGCGATCATCTGGTCGTAGTGGGCTGGCCGGTCGGCTGCTGCCATCTCGATGATCGACACGCTTTGGTGGCCGTCGTCTGACCGGTAGTTGAGTGAGACCTGCGCGGGTCGCGGCGGGCGCTCGGAGGCAGCGATATAGATGCAGTGGGGATGCCAGTTCGCCGGTATCCGGTCCGGGATCAGGACGGTGAACGACGCAAGCTGTTGGGCCTCGATCACCGAGACTTGCTCGGGACGCTGGCGCTCCCGGCTTGGTTGGATTGTCTCGCCCGCCGGCGGCTCGAACGTGAAGTGCTCCTCAGCGATCGGCTCGTCGAAGGCGATCGCGAGCGTCGTGACCTCGCGGAACGGCTCGTCATCGCGCAGCGCGACGACCCGTAGCAGCACACCGAGCTGCTCGTCAACCGAAAGTTCGTAGCGCTCAGCACCGCTGCCGAGCGAATGCAGCCGAAACGACCGCCCTTGGGCGCGAGATGGACCCAGTCGAGGCATCGCCTCCGCGACGATCGCCGCCCGCCCGGCGATCACCGCTCGACCAGTCACGCGGAATCGCAGCAGCCCGAGCAGCGGCGTCGGGTCAAGCATGATCGCGAGCTCCTCACCACCGACGCCAAGCCCATGCTCCGGGTCATCCTCGTTGCTGCGAGCCCCCGACACCCGGTCCCAGTTCCACCAGAGCTTCCCGTCGCGAACCAGATAGCTGCCGTCGCGCTGCCCGCCCTCAAGCTGCTGGCGGTAGCGATCCTCCGCCCGCCAGATCCGCACCACCTCCTCGCTCTCCACCGCCGGCTCATCCTCGCCGGCGGCGTTTGAGCGTCGCGCCGTCCGAATCGTCGCCGCCCCGTATCCGCTCGCCTTCCTGGCCTCCGTCTCGGCGCCGAACGCGGCAAGCGACCGCTCACGATGAAGCCACACGCGATAAGCCACCGCCACCGTCGAGAACGGATCATCAGCCCGATGCAACAACGCAAGCAGCAAGCCCAGCTCAGCCAGCTCGCCATTCACATGCGACGCACGGTTGGCCACGCAACGAAGCCTACGACGAGCGCGCTAACAACGAAGAAGCCGGCTGCTCGCTCCCCGGCACAGCGACGGCAAGCTCACGCGGATGCAGCCGAGGGTGACGGTCTCACTGTGTAGGCGGTGGTTGATGGTTAGTCGGGCAGCCTGGCTCCGAAGTGGCGTTGAGGATTCGGGCCTTGTGCGAGTCCTTATGCGACGCGCGTAACCTGGTTAGCTGGCCGCTATCAGCCGCCTTCCGGGGCCGATGTTTGAAGCCGGGAGCGCCCAGCAGATCTGCGGCTAATGCTCGCCGGGTGCGCCCAAAGGTGCGCTCAGGCGAAAATGCGACCGGACGAGAGGGCACTTCATGAGCGAAACCGCGGAGTTCACGATTGGCAGCGAAGTCGTATGTAGCGACGGCGCCTGTGGTCAGCTGTTGCGCGTCGTAGTCAATCCCGTCGCCCGTGCGCTCACACATCTCGTGGTCGAGCACAGCTTTCAGCAAGGTACAGGTCGCCTCGTGCCTATCGATCTCGTCGAGTCGGCGGCGCATGAGGTCCGGCTACGGTGCTCGGTGGCTGAGTTTGAAGCGCTCGAGGAGGCGGAGGAAAAGCATCTCGTGCAGGGAGCGCCTGGACAGTGGGGCTACGGGCAAGGGCAAATGCTCTCGTTGCCCTACTTCGCGCTCGGCATGGGAATGCGCGGCATGGGCGGTATGGGCATGGGCGGTATGGGCGGTATGGGCATGGGCGGCATGGGCGGCATGGGCATGCGCGGCATGGGCATGGGCATGGGCATGGGCCCTCAAACGACGATCGAGGACCGCGTACCCGAAGGTGAGGTGGAGGTGCGTCGTGGCGAGCACGTACACGCGACTGACGGGGCGATCGGACAGATCCACGGATTCGTGATCGACCCCACCGATCACCAAGTCACTCACATCCTCCTCGACGAGGGCCATCTGTGGGGCAAAAAGAAGGTCGCCATCCCGATCACAGCCGTTAGGGACCTCAACGACGGTGTGCGGCTCACGCTTACGAAACGTGAGGTGGGAGACCTGCCACCGGTCGAACTGGACGAGTAAGCCACGATCGGTTTGTGTAGGCAGCAAAGCCGGGACGCACTCCAAGAGCCGAGTCCGTGTCGGTTTGTAATGCCCGACCGCAGGGCAGCCACGGTCTCTTCCGCGCCGGCTGACCTGAAATACGCGAGATTTGATCACTCAGTTGTGGCGGTAGGTCGTCACGGAACGCTGTCGCAAAATATGGACAGTTCCCGCTGACAGGCCGCGCGTGATCCTGGGGCGGACGGAGCGCGCGGCGGCGTTCTTGCTTCTCATACTCTTGTGGCGATGACGTTCACCACCAGACCGCTCGACCTGAGCACGTGGTCTGACTTTGCGAAGCTCGCTGAGGACCACAACGGCGTGTGGGCTGGCTGCTGGTGCCTGAACTTCCACCAGGAGGGGCGCGCGGGCGTATACACGGCGGAACAGCGGCGCGCCCCGAAACAGGCGCGGGTGCGGGATGGCCGGGCACACGCCGCGCTCGTATTCGACGACGCTCGTGCGTCGGCTGGTGCCAGTTCGGCCCGACCGAGGAACTCCCGCGCATCAAGTATCAGAAGGCCTACCGCCAGGGTCTGCACGAGTTGCCCGACTGGCGGATCACTTGCTTCTTCGTCGGACGCACGCATCGCCATCTCGGCGTTGCCGGTATCGCGCTCGCTGGCGGGCTCGCCGAGATCGCTCGGCTCGGCGGTGGCAGCGTGGAGAGCTATCCCGAGGACACCAGCGACCGCAAGGTCTCAGGCTCGTTTCTCCACAACGGCACGGTAGCGATGTTCGAGCGCCACGGGTTCACGCGCAGCCACCAGATCGGCAAGCGTCGGTGGGTGGTCAGCCGGCTCATCCCCTGAGCCTCAGCCGTCAGCGGAGCCGTCAGCTCGGCCCGCACGACTGCGGCTGAGGTTTCTGTTCAGGCGCAGAAGCGGAGGATCTCGGCGCGGAACTGCTCCGGCGCCTCGGCTCCGATGAAGTGGCCGGAGCCGGGGATGACTACTAGTTGGGCGCCGGGAACAGCCTGTGCGATCAAACGACCTTGTGTCGGTCCGCAGATCAGGTCGAGGGCGCCAACGAGGACAAGCGTCGGGCGCTCGATCTTCGCGAGCAGCGGCCGGACGTCGATCGTCTGCCAGAGCCCCGATTCCCACGCCTTGATCGCCGCGAGGTCGCTGTGCATGTCCCGCCGCCACTTCTCGATCAACGATCGCACGCCAGGACGGTCCGGGTCCGCTGTGTAGAGAGGCAACACCTCCGCCATCATCTCGTCGACCTCGCGGGCGTCTTGCGCAGCGAGCACTCGCTCGGTCCACTCGTCCCAGGTCTTGCGAGCCGCCGGGTACCACTGCTGGTGCGAATGCCGGTCGAGAAACGCTTCCATCTCGGCGGTGGCCTCATCACTCTCGATCTCAGCGCCAACCGCGCGTGATGCCACCGATATGCAGCGCGTGGTGGCGTCCGGAAACAACGAGGCGTAGGTCAGCGCCACGATTCCGCCGAATGAAATTCCCATAATCGTCGCGGTGCCGACGCCTAGCGCCTGCCTGACGTCCTCGTAGAAACGAGCGTGGCCGATGTGGTCGTAAAGCGCCGGATCGCTCGGCGGTGTCGACCCGCCCGAGCCCGGAGGGTCGATCAGGTGAACGGCGAAACGATCGGCCAGCAGTTCCGCGTCGTCGCGCAGCAGTGCCGCACTGAACCCGGGACCTCCCTGGAAGTACAACAACGGCTCACCGAGGCCGACCACCTCGTAGGCCGCGACGCGGCCGCCCCCGAGATCGACGCTGTTGCTCAGCGCAGGCATCGCGCCACATTATGTACCCACGTAGGCCAGGCCGGCCACACAATCGGAAGTCACGCGTCTCCCGCGGTTCCGCTCGCGCCGGTCGTCCCGCCGCCCCCGAGCACGGTCACGATGTGTGCCGCGACGGTGCGGCCGAGCGCGACGGCGTCGCGCTGCGGCACGGCCTCGTTCACCGTCCCTGCCAGGTTGACGTAGATGTAGTAGATCCCGGTGACGTAGACCAGATAGACCTGCTGCACGCGGCGGTGGTGCTCGTGCAGCGTCAGCGTCTCGATGTAGGAGCCGTCGCCGATTCCGGCCGGCCCGACGCCGGAGTAGGCGAAGTTCCTCGCCGTCAGGTGATCGGGCCCGTGCTTTGGGCTGACCTTGACGACCGCGCGGACGAACCGGCGCCGGCCGCCGGGGCTGTAGTAGTGCGAGTACTCGTAGGCGAGGTGCGCGGTCGCGTCGCTGAGCGCTGGGGCGACCGCGACCTCGCTGGTGACCGAGGCATACTTGACGCCGTCGCTCGTCACCGAGAGAAACAGCGTCGCGGCATAGGCTGCGCTGAAGCCCTGCGGCGGCGTGATGTAGCCGGTGGCGGCAACGCCGTCGCTGCTCGCGAGGTCGGCCGGGGCGAGCACCATCTGCGCGAGGTTCGGCGTCCCGGCTGGCGGGTTGACAGTCGTCGCGGCGAACGCCGCATCAGCGGCGCCGAGCACAGCGATCGTCGCGACTAGAGCGACGGCCGTGCGAGGACGGACTCTCACCCGCTGCTCCTCTCGTGGACGCCCAGGCAAGGCCCGATCATGACGGATAACCACCATGCTCAGGAGGCCGGCTTATCCGACTATCCCGCTCCGTGGCAACCGGAAGCGGCTGCGGGCCGGAGCCGCACGCTCGGCTACCTTTCCTCCGTCGTCGCGGAACTACGGGACGACGACCTGCGTACCTCACTTACACGCCTCGTGTGCCGCTTGAACGGTTTCGCCCACGAGGGGTAACGCCGAGAACGGCGCGTTATCGCCTTTCGCGCGAGGGGCCGCGCCCGGGACTGTCGGGTCCGCGCTCGCTTTCCGACGAAGCGGCCCCAACAACGGCGGGTCGCGGTAGGCTTTTGCGCGAAGCCTATGACTGGCACGCCTTCTCAGATAGCCGGCTCCTAGCCGTTGCCGCGGCGCCTCGCGCGCCGCTCATCTGTGTCGTGTCCTTCTAGTTCAGAGAGGCTTCGTGATGAACCATCGCATTCAGCGCTACCTACGCGCCGTTGTTGAGCGCACGCGCGAGCCGGTTGCAGCAGGCGCGTTCGTGCTCTACGTGCATCCCCACAGTGAACACCCGTTCGCGAACTACGCGATTCCTGGGGATGGGGCAGCGATCGACGACGGCGCTGCGCTCGTTGCCGCCGCCCGCGAGCGCGGCCTCGTGCCGCGACTCGAATACATCGAACCTGCTTCCCGTCGGTAGAGCAAGCGCTCGCGCCGTCCGGCTTTACCCGTGAAGGTCGACTGCGGCTAATGAACTGCACGGCGCTCAACCCGTTGGAGGCCCCGGCCAGCTTGGAGCTGGTCGAGGTCGGTCTCCGCTCGCCACTCGTCGCCGACACGCTGAGCGCGACCAACACGGCATTCGGCGACGGGCCTCCAAGCGACGCCGACATTGCCGCGTGGCCAGGCCGCGGCGTTGCGGCACTCATTGATGGACAGGTCGTTGGCGGCGCGAGCTGGACCACGATCATCGACGGCATCACAGAGATCGCCGGTGTTGGCGTCATCGAGACGATGCGCCGCAAGGGAATCGGTGGCGCACTGACCGCCGCCGCGGTCCGCGGCGCGTTCGAGGCAGGCGCGACACTCGCGATCCTGACCCCAGGCGACGACGAGACCGCGCGCGTCTACCAGCGCGCCGGATTCACCGACACGACCACGATGCTGCACCTACGAATCCCCGACTAGTCACGCAGCCCCGTTTCGCGCCGAGGAGCAACGCGCCCGCCTCTTGATTAGGCGCTCGCTTTCCGCCGGAGGGGCGTCTCGGGCACGGCGGCAGCGCGCACGACCGCTCCCGGTACCGATGGTCACGGGCCAGGCGTAGCGTCGATGGGCGGTCGGCGAGCGCGATGCGGGGGTCGCGCCCGCCGGCGCCGCGGCTCACGGCTTGAAGTACTCGTGAACCGGGAACTCCTTGACATCAGGCCTTCCCTCGATACCGAGCTGGCCCATGATCGGTCCAATCTTCTCCTGCGCGAAGCGGTCGAAGTGCTCACGCGACTCCCAGAAGTCGATCACGCCATAGCCACCCTCGATCGGTCCCGAGGAGTGAAAGATGCACCCGTCAGGCGGGTTGTTGGGCGCATCGACCAGCGCGTTGGCCTTGTCGAACGTTGCGGCATCCAGGCCTTCGAACTTCAAACGGATTCCTACTGCCATTGCTTCCCCCTCGTGGTTGTGTCGCAAGCCTGCACTCTCGCACGTCGCAGACAGCATGCTCCGGCCGGACACGGAGCTGGCGCTCCCTAATCGCGCAATGGAGCTGCGCCCTGCCGGTTGTCCCTGGTTGTCGGTTTCCCGTTTTGCAGCCGCGCGCTGTTGCGGGTCGCGGTTTCACGTTACGTTTAGCGCTCTATCCGGCAGTTCACAGGGGAGACAACATGGCCGAGGTCGTAGTTATCGAGTTTGCTGCGCCGAATGCGGTCGAGCTCTACAACAAGGTGAACAAGGAACTGGGATGGAACGGCGTGCCGGACTCGGCAGCCTGGCCGGCGGGCATGTCGAGTCACGTGTCCGGCGAAAAGGGCGACAAGCTGATTGTTGTCGAGGTTTGGGAGTCGCAGGCCGCCCAGGGCGAGTTCCTGAGCTCCAAACTCGGCCCGGCGTTGGCCGCGGTCGGTGCGCCCGACGCAGCTCGGATCGAATGGTTCGACTCAGTCATGGACATCCACTCGCACTCGCACTGAGCCAACGGACATCGGCGCGGCACGCGGCGCCGTCTGAACCGGCCGATCACGACCGGCGACGAGATGGCTGCCTCGTCTTCGCGCAAAGCGACAATGTGAAGCCAACATGCGAAGCCCGCTGCTTCGCCGAAAAGGGGTCGCACATGGTGCGCGAACAGGCTGGTGAGGAGCTCCCGACATGAGCAGCGACTACGACGTGATCGTGCTGGGAGGGGGCTCGCCGGGCGAGCACTGCGCGGGCGCGTTGGCCGAAGGCGGTCTGCGTGTGGCGATCGTCGAGCGCGACCTGGTCGGAGGGGAGTGCTCGTACTGGGCGTGCATTCCGTCGAAGACGCTGCTGCGTCCGGGCGAGGCCGTGTATCAGGCGCGCCAGGCCGCCGCGAGCGCCGAGGTCGATGTCGAGGCGGCGCTTGCCTGGCGTGACTTCATGGTCTCGGACTACTCCGATGCCGGGCAGGAGCGTTGGTTGGCCGATCGAGGCATCGACTTGCTGCGGGGCAGCGGCCGGCTCGCCGGGCCGCACGCCGTCGAGGTCGACGGCGTGCGCCACACCGCTGAGCACGTGGTTCTCGCGAACGGCGCGGATGCTGTCATTCCGCCCGTCAAGGGCCTGCGCGAGCTCGAGGGCGTCTGGACCAATCGCGAGGTAACCTCGATGAAAGCCATTCCGCGCCGCCTGCTCATCCTCGGCGGCGGGCCGGTCGGGGTCGAGATGGCGCAGGCGGTGCGTCGTCTCGGCGGCGAAGCGGTAGTCATCGACATGGCCGAGCACGTGCTCGGCCGGGAGCCAGCTCCTCTTGGCGAGGCACTCGGCGAGGTTCTGCGCCGCGAGGGCATCGAGCTCGTCCTCGCAGCGAGTGCGACCGCCGCACAACACGAGGGCGAGGAATACGTCCTCACGCTCGACGACGGGAGCAAGCTGCGCGGTGATCGGCTGCTGGTCGCCACGGGCCGGCGCCCGCGGGTCCACGGGCTTGGCCTCGAGACCGTCGGCGTTGAGCCAGACGCTCACGGTGTCCCGGTCGACGCGCACCTGCGCGTGGCGGAGAATCTTTGGGCGATCGGCGACGTGAACGGCATCTGGCCGCTGACGCACGTCGGCAAGTACGAAGGGGAGGTGGTTGCCGCGAACATCCTCGGCGAGCCGCGAGAGGCCAACTACGACGCCGTTCCGCGCGTCGTCTACACCGACCCGCAAGCCGCGGCAGTGGGCGCTTCCGCCGGCCGCTTCAGCGCTACGGTCCCCCTGTCCGAGGTGGCGAAGACCGCGACCTACACGCGCGCTTACGCCGATGACAATGGCTTCCTGACGCTCCTCAGCGACGGCGAGCGGCTGACCGGTGCCTACGCTCTCGGCCCAGAGGCAGGCGAGTGGCTGCAGCAAGCCACGCTCGCGATCCGCGCGCGCATCCCGTTCGAAACTCTGGCCGACACAATCCAGCCGTTCCCGACCTTCTCGGAGATCTACGTCGCAGGACTGAAGGCGCTCCGCGGCGAGATGGCGCCAACGTCCTAGCGGTCGGCGCGGCACCGCCGCCGGCAAGCTGACCGAGTAAACGCCCTCGTCGCGCGGAACCGTTGGTCCCAGCGCTCCTGGCTACGCCGACCTAAAAGCGCGGTCGAGATCCTGGTCGTGGAAGAACGCTGACCGATCGCCAGCCTCCCAGGCCTCGCGGAGGCCGGGGGCGCTCGGGTCCTCCTCGAGGGAGGCCACTACGACCCGCGGTAGGACGAGAAGCTCGTGTGAGCCGATCCAATCAATGAGGGCGGGCCGTTGGATCACACGTGGTGGCCTATAGCTGTGCCGTGGAACGAGATGGAATCACCGATCATCGCGGTATCGTCGGTAGACCCCGTCCGTAAGCGGGGTACGAGTCCCAACCAGTGGAGGTGGCAGATGGCCGAACTCAGACCGCCGGCAGAGGGAATCGTGCTGACCCACTTCATCGTCTCGGACGATGTCGAGCGCTCTCGGCACTTCTACACCGAAGTACTTGGCGGCACGGTGGTCTTCTCCTCCGGCCCGCTGACCTACGTCGCACTGTCCAACAGCTGGGTCATCATCAATGTCGGCGGTGGACCGACTGACGACAAGCCTGCGGTCACCCTGGAGACGCCACGCGATCCTGACCGGGTCAGCAGCTTCCTCAACATTCGCGTGAGGGATATCGAGGCCGTGTACGCGGAATGGAGTGCCAGGGGCGCTGACTTTCTGACCCCCCCGAAACATCACCAGTACGAGATCCGCTGCTACATCCGCGATCCGGACGGTCATCTGATCGAAGTAGGGCAAACCACGGACCCGGAGGGCGACTGGTCGCCCGCTGACTGGCCGTCGAGTACGGCCGGCGGGGAGCCCGAGTGAATGCCGAGTTCAGCAGCGAGATCCGCCACGTCGACGGCGGACGGTCCCCCGGACACTGAGATCCCTCCCACGCGCCGTTCCCGCGCTCTCAGCTAGCCGCTGCAAGACCGCTCGGGCCGGCGATGCTCCGGGTCGCCGTCGTTAGTACCGTGACGCTGAGGAGGTTTCGGTCATGACCATCGCTATCATCGGCACTGGGGGATCGGATCGGTCATCACCCGCCGGCTCGCCTCAGGCGGCGATACCCTGGGCTCTCGGGCGCCGCCAATGAGTCGGCACGAATGCTGGCTCCCAGAGATCGGTCGAGCTGTGGCCAGGCCGAATCAGAGCGTCGGTACGCACGCCCATCACAACTAAGCAATCAGCACGCTTCCTCTCGCGGCAAAGCGGGCGTCGACTCCGATCAGCGGCTCGCTCCCGCGCTGCTGCTGGGCGCAGGGATTGTGCATGTCCTGCGCTTCCCTGCGCGCACTGCCTCGTAGTCGGGGAGACAGGATTTGAACCTGCGACCGCCCGGCCCCCAGCCGGGTGCGCTACCAGACTGCGCCACTCCCCGTGGTGCGTTCAAGCGGGCGACGGGAATCGAACCCGCCCTAGAAGCTTGGAAGGCTTCTGTGCAACCACAACACTTCGCCCGCAAGCCGCTTGCAACAGGATAGCCGCCAGTGCGCGCGACCGTCCGGCGTTCAGCACCCTCGCGCCACACGTTATGTCGCCCAGGCGCGGTACGATCTTTCGGCGATGCCGCTCCGAGCTGTGGGGGTTACAGCGTTATTGACGGTGCTCTGCTGGGGTGCCTGGGATTGGGCTTCGAGCACCGGGCACACGACGATCGGGATGGTCGCAGGAGTACTGCTCGTTCCGTTCGCATTGGCGCTCATCGGATGCCTGGCGCTGACGGTCGTCGGACTTGTGCGGATGGCGACCGAGCACGCCGCGGCACGGCGTGCTCGGGCGCGCGCCTTGGCGAGTGGCAGCGACGCGACGACGCCGCCCGAACGCCGTATCGCCGCCTGAGGCGCGCAGCCCCTCCGCGCGAAGCCCTCGCGCGTGCGGCAATAATTGACTGATGAGACGACGCCTCGCGAGGGTCGTCGCAGCAGCTGCCACGGCCGGAGTCGTGGCTGGTTGCGCGACCGGCCCAGCGCCACCGATCTCGGCCAAGCAGCTCGCCTACGCGCACTCCTTCGACCTGTTCACGCTCTACTGGGCGGGCAGGAGCGTCGACGGGATCCCGCTCACCGAGGCGGACGGACTCGGCGACTACAACGTGCAGATCGGCGTCACGATGTTCTACGGCAACTGCGTGCACAAGAGCGTCCTGAAGCTCGGTGGTTGCACACTGCCGCTGAAGGTGACGACCGTCTGGTACATCCCGCACTCGAACATCTCGCTCGGCCCGCAGCGCAAGCTGCGTGTCCATGGGGTACCTGCCGTGATCTTCAACCACGGCGACGAGGTCGAGGTCTACACCGACGCCATGGCGGTTGACGTCATCGGCGCCACGCCGAAGCTGACAATGGCCGGCGTTAAGCAGCTGACGACCTTCAACCGCAAGCCAAGCGCGGCGTGGCCGGCCTTCCCGCCGCCGGAGTTCAGGCCAGGCGTGTCGCTCAAGCAGCTCGCGGCCGAGAAGAAGCGCCCCGATAGCGGCACGAGCAATCCGCCCGGAGATCTGCAGCCGAGCGTGAACCAGTCTCAGTGAGCCGAATGGCGCGCGCGGTCGCGCTCGCCACGGTTGCGCTCGCCATCGCCGCCGTGCCGGCCGCAGCCAGCGCTCCGCGTCGGGTGCTGCTGGTACTGATCCCGGGCCGGACGCCGAGCAGCTCGCTCGAGCGTTTTAGCGGCTATCCGCAGCTCGACTCGCTCGCGCTGATGACAGCGAGCATCGGTCACTACAACGAGCAGCAGACGCTGCTCGACATCACCCAGGGCGCGCGCGTGCCGCGCGTCGACTACTCGCCCGAGGCGCCGCCGCCGTTCAGCGTCGCGGACGACGGAACGGTGCGCGACTGGGGAGCGATCGTCGCTCGCGCGCGGAGCGCCAATGCGAGCATCGAGCCGGGCCTGCTGGCCTCGAGCGTGCCGGGCGGCGCCGCCTACGCGCGAGCTGGCGGAGCGGCGGGGGTCGACGCGTTGCTCGCCGCCGGACGCAAAGGGCGGGTGGCCGCGGTGTCGCTCGGGTCGAGCGGATCGCTGGTCGCTCGCGTCGGGCGGCTCCTCGCGCGCCACGGCCTCGTGGTCGTGGACCTCGCCGCTGATGAGATCGCTCGCCGCGACCTCGGCGCCCTGCTCGCAGAGCGCCGTCGCGCCGAGCTCGTCCTGGTGCTCGAGCGCCCGCCAAGAACCGCTGCGGCCAGCGAGCGTGAGCCACTCCTGCTCGCGCTTGGCTCCGCCGGGCTGGCCGACACGCCTGGCGCCCTGACGACGCCGACCACGCGCACCGACGGACTGGTCAGCGCCTCGGATCTCGCGCCGACGATCCTCCGATGGCTGGGCCGCAGCGGCCCGTTCGAGCTCACCGGTCAGCCAATCAGCGCCGGCGCACCGCGCAGCGTCGCGTGGCTCGGGTCGCTCGCGCGACGGCTGCGCGTGATCGCAGGGAGACGTACGAGCGTGCTGCTCGCATTTCTGATGGCCTGGGCCGCATTGATAGCGGCAGCGCCGCTCGCGCGGCGCGATTGGCGCACGAGCCTCCGCCTCGGCGGCCTGGCCGCGCTGTGGGCTCCCAGCACGGCGTTGGTCGGAGCACTCCTCGAGCCGAGCACCGCAGCCGAGATCGCCGTTGTCGTCGGCGGAGCGCTGCTGCTCGCGGCTGCAAGCGACCGCCTACTGCCCTGGCCGCGAGCGGCCGTTGTCCCGGCGTTCGTGACAATCGTCCTCTGCACGGTCGACCTCGCGCGCGGCTCGTCGCTGATCGAGCTGTCGCTGCTCGGCCCGAACCCGATCGCCGGCTCGCGCTTCTTCGGCGTCGGAAACGAGCTTGCCGCCGTCCTGCCGGTCGTGTTGTTCGCCGGCCTTGCCGCAGGGCTGCCCCAGAGGCCGCTCGCGCGGCGCGAGATCGCGCTGTTCGCATTCGCCGGCGGGCTGCTGACGCTGATTGTCGCGTGGGGCAGGCTCGGCGCGAATGTCGGTGCCGTCTTCACGATCGGTGGCGGGACGGTCGTCGCGACGCTGCTGCTGGCGCCCGGCGGGATCAGCTGGCGGCGGCTCTCCCTCGGTGGTGTCGCGCTGATCCTCGCGCTCGGGGTCCTCGCCCTGCTCGACCTCGCGGGCGGCGGCGGGGCGCACTTCACGCGCGAGGTCCTGCACGCGCACTCCTTCCCGGCGCTCCTCGCAACGCTCGGCCGGCGGCTGGACGAAGCCTGGGCCGCGCTGTTCACCGGTGCTGTGCTGATCGCGGTCCTGGTCTGCCTCGCCGGGGCCGCCTTGGCGGTCCGCCATCGTCGGCGCGTCCTCGCGCCGGCAGGCCCCGCGAACGCTTGGGGAGCATGTCTCGGCGGCGGGCTCGCCGGTTCGCTGCTCGGCTCGCTCGCCAACGACAGCGGCCCGCGACTGTTGCTCGTCGGCTGCTTCATGCTTGTCTGCGTGCTCGGCTACCTCTGGGGCGCTCCGGCCAGCTCGCAGCAATGAGGCGCGGCGCGACCCCGCTTTTTAGCAGCGTCTGCAACGGTTCTTATCGGATGCTTAGCGACGCAAGCAACACTCGGGGCTGGGTCCGGCAACCCCCGGCCGGACCCGCCCATTTGCCGCGCGGGCCGGGCTGTCCGAGCGCGCGGGCACACAGACCGGCAGAGGCGATATCGAGGCGATGAGCGACCGACCGCGGATCCTGATCGTCGATGACGAGCCGGCTGTGCAGCAAGCGCTCTCGCGAGCCTTCACGCTCGAGCGCTATGCCGTCGAGCTTGCCAGCGACGGTTTGGCGGCACTGGACGCGCTGGCCGAGGAGCGTTTCGACGCCGTTGTCCTCGACGTCACGATGCCTGGCGTGTCGGGTCTCGAGGTGTGTAGGCGCCTGCGCGCCAGCGGCGACCGCAGCCCGGTACTGATGCTGACGGCGCGTGATGCGATCGACGACCGGGTCGCGGGTCTCGACGCCGGCGCCGACGACTATCTCGTCAAACCGTTCGCGCTGCGCGAGCTGCTCGCCCGGGTCCGTGCCTTGTTGCGACGCCGCGACGAGGAAGGCGGCGAGCGCGCCCTGAGCTTCACGGACATCACGCTCGACGGCCTGGCGCACGAGGTCCACCGAGGCGAGCGCCGGCTCGAGCTGACGCGGACCGAGTTCTCGCTGCTGGAGCTGTTCATGCGCCACCCGCGCCAGGTGCTGAGCCGCTCCGCGATCTTCGAGCACGTCTGGGGCTACGACTTCGGCGCCGCGTCGAACACGCTCGGCGTCTATATGGGCTACCTGCGCCGCAAGACCGAGGAGGGCGGCGAGCCACGCGTCCTGCACACGGTTCGCGGCGTCGGCTACGTCCTTCGTGCGCCATGAGCTTCGAGCGCCGCGTGACGCTGTCGGCCGCGCTCGCCGTGACGGTAGCGGTCCTGCTGGCGGCGCTGGCGAGCTACGTGATCGTGCGCCAGGAGCTCCACCAGACGGTGGCGAAGTCGCTGACGATCTCCCTGCGATCCGATGAGGACAGGGTCGCGGGGCGCTTCGCGCGGCCTTTTCCTGCACCGAGCGGACCACGTAGATCGCATGCGACGGCCCCGAAGCTCACACGGTCCCAGCGGCTCAGGCTGCTGCTCGGTCCGCGTCTGAACCGGATCGGCGAGCCGGGCATCGTTGAGCTGGTCAGCGCCGGCGGGAAGGTGACGCCGGCCTACGGGATCAGCGGTGCGCAGGAGGTTCGCGCGAGCGGCGCGATCGAGCGGCTCGCACGCGTTGGTAAGGGCACGCTCAACTACACGGCGCGCGTGGACGGCACCGACTACGAGGTTCTCGCGGGCGCGATCGCGCAGGGCGTCGCGATCGTGATCGATCGCTCACTGAGCGAGCAGGACGCAACGCTGGCGCACCTGCGCGTGGTCCTGTTGGTAGTCGCGGCGATCGGTGTCGCGCTGGCCGCTCTGCTCGGCTGGTTCGTGGCACGGACGACCGTCGCACCCGTGCGCCGGTTGACGGCGGCAGCCGAGCACGTCGCCGCGACCAACGATCTTGCGGCGCGGATCGATGAGACGCGGCGCGACGAGCTCGGCAGCCTCGCCCGGAGCTTCAACGCGATGCTACGCGCGCTTGACGGGACGATGCGAGCGCTTGACGAATCGGCGCGCTCCCAGCGTCAGCTGGTCGCCGACGCCTCGCACGAACTGCGTACGCCGGTCACCAGCCTTCGCACGAACATCGAATTCCTGCAGCAGTCAGAGGATCTCGAGCCGGAGGCGCACCGAAGACTGATCAGCGACGTCGTGACACAGCTCGAAGAGCTTTCAGAGCTCGTCAGCGACCTGATCGAACTGGCGCGCGCCGACGAGCAGATCGCGGAGCCACTCGAGGAGGTCCGCCTCGACCTGCTCGTGAGGGAGTCGATCGACCGGGCCCGGCTGCATTCACCGCAGGCGCGCTTCGATGTGGCGCTCGAGGAGACGGTCGTGAGCGCCGTGCCGTCCCGCCTCGGCCGAGCGGTCAACAACCTGCTCGACAACGCGGTCAAGTTCGCCGGCACCGATGCGCCGATCGAGGTGCGACTCAGCGACGGCGAGCTCGCGATCCGTGATCACGGCCCGGGGATCGACCCTGACGAGCTGCCGTTGATCTTCGATCGGTTCTTCCGCGGCGCGCGGTCGCGCTCGCTGCCGGGCAGCGGCCTCGGTCTCGCCATCGTCCGTCAGGTAGTGGAACGGCACGCCGGCAGCGTGACCGCCGCCGCGGCACCGGGCGGCGGAACGATAGTCCGCCTGCGCGTCCCGCTCGCGACCTGAAAGCGACTGGAGATCGCCAAGCAGCGCCGCAGCGCCTCGCAACACGCTGTCAGTGGAGCCCGCTGTCGATTGCCGCGCAGGCGACTAGCGCCGCCACCACACCGCCAGTCAAGGGTCCACCTGCACCGAGCGAACGGGACTCACGGCCGGCTGGTAGGGATAGCCGGCGACACCCGTCGCGGGGATCGCGACGCGGAAGCTGTAGGTGATCGACTCGGTCGTGCGCTCGAAGGTGTAGCGCCAGTGGAAGCGACCCGTGGCGGCGCTGGCAACCACCTCCGTATAGATCATCCACCGGCGTCCCTCGCGGTACTCGATCTCGAGCGGCAGGCCGCCATGGGCGATGTAGCCCCCGAGCACGCGCCCGCCGAAGCTGATCGTGTGGCCGTTGGTGGTGCTGCGTGGCGTGATCCGCAGCGTCACCGTGGGCGTCACGAGCAGCGCCAGTGTGGCCACGGCCGAGGGCGCGGCAGTGCCGCTGTAGGCGTTGTAGGTGAGCGTTATGTCGCGCGATGGTCCGGGCGGGACGCTATAGCTGAACGAACCGTCGGCAGAAGTCGCGATCTGCGCCTGGCTCGTGGGCGTGCCTCCGCGCGCGGGCGCCAGGCTCAGGTCGAGAGCCGCGCCGGCGACCGGCGTCCCGCCACAATCGAGCTCGCCGTGCACCGTGGCCCGCTGCCCTAGCGACACGCGCTCCGTGGCGCCGCTGCCGATCTCCGCCCCAAGGTGCGCCGCACTACACGCGTTGCTGCCATTGGCGGCGCCGCTTGCGAGCGACGAACCGGCGAGCAGCACGGTCGGGCTCGGAGCCGAAGCCGCGGTCGTCGAGCCGTTGGCGTCGTCCGCCGTAACCTCAACCTCTACCTGAGCATTAGTGTCAGACTGCGTGAGGACATAACTATCGCCGGTCGCGGCGGCAATCGGCCCGCACGACCCACCTCCCAGGCAGCGCTCCCACTGGTAGGCGATCGTGCTTGGCAGCGGCAGCCACGATCCCGGCGTGGCGGTCAGCGTCGAGCCGACCTCGCTCGATCCGGAGATCGTCGGCACGCCGCCGCGCGGCGCATTGAGCGTCTCGATCGTCCCGCTCCAGACGGTGTCGACGGCGCCGCCGCCGGCGACGCTGACGACGACGCTGTGCGAGCCGTCGAGGAGCGTCGTCGTGTCGAGGTAGAGGTGGGCGCTGCCCTGACCCACGCCGTCGCTCACGAGCTGGTCGCCGTCGACGGTGATCGTCGCTGTGTAGGTGGCGTCCGGATTGACGAGGAAGTCGATCTCTGCCGTACCCGAGAGATCCCCGCCCGCCGTCAAGGTTCCGCCGACGTCGGACGGGTCGGGGCCGCTGTCAGCCGCGGCAACACCGGCTCGGCCCGATGCGAGCAGGAGAACGATCACGGCAACCGCCGCCCCAGCCGTCCGCACTAGCGTTCTGTCAAGCAAGCTCGCCGCCTCGCGCCTCATCCGACCAACGCGCCGCAAACGGGACATCTATCGCATGTCGGGGGGCGTGTCTAGAAAGGCGCGGCCGTGAGCTCCTCGAAGAGGGCACGACAGCCGCGCTCGATCACGTCGAGCGCCTGCTCGAACTCCGCCGGCGGCCCGCCGTAGGGATCGGGAACATCCTCGTCCTCCAGCAGTGGGCGGACCTTCAACCTCGATTCGAGTGAAGGACTCAGGTCGCGCAGCCGACGCACGTGCCCGCGATCCATTCCCACCAGCAGGTCGAAGTCCTCGAAATCAGCCGGCCGGACCTGCCGCGCCTTCCCCTCAACCACATAACCGCGCGCGGCGCCGGCCGTGACAGCACGGCGGTCGGGCGTCCCGCCGGCGTGCCAGCGCCCGGTCCCCGCACTTTCGAGCACGAACTCTGCACCAAGGCCGGCCTGATCGACGAGGCGGCGCATCACAGCCTCGGCACTCGGCGAGCGGCAGATGTTCCCGGTGCAAACGAAGAGAATTCTCATAGCGGCTCCGGGACCGGCTTCGCCGGTGTCCTCGCCGAGCTCACACGGCGGCGCCAGAGCACGGCACGGCGTTGCGGCGGTTTACTTATTGTCAAGCTCGAGCACGGCAAGGAATGCCTCCTGCGGTACCTCCACCCTGCCGACCTGCTTCATCCGCTTCTTGCCCTCCTTCTGCTTCTCGAGCAGCTTGCGCTTGCGCGTGATGTCGCCGCCGTAGCACTTGGCGATCACGTCCTTGCGGTACGCCTTGACGGTCTCGCGCGCGATGACGTGCGCGCCGATCGCCGCCTGGATCGGCACGTCGTACTGCTGGCGGGGGATCTTCTCGCGCAGGCGCTCGGTCAGCATTCGCCCGAGCTCGTAGGCCTTGTCGCGGTGCACGACCATCGAGAGCGCGTCGACCGGCTCGCCGGCGAGCAGGACGTCGAGCTTGACCATGTTCGACGGTTGCACGCCCGCCAGCTCGTAGTCGAGCGAGGCGTAGCCGCGGGTGCGTGACTTCAGCTGGTCGAAGAAATCGAGCACGATCTCGGCGAGCGGGAGGTCGTAGAGCATCTGCACGCGCTCGGGCGAGAGGTAGTGGAGGCCGGCGTGCACACCGCGGCGCTCCTGGCAGAGCTCCATCACGGCCCCGATGTACTCGCGCGGGGCGATGATCGTCGCGCGGATGAAGGGCTCGCGGATCTCGGCGATCCGCGCCGGGTCGGGCATGTCGGAGGGGTTGTGGACCTCAAGCTCCTCGCCGCTCGTCAGCGTCACCTGGAAGCCGACCGATGGCATCGTCGCCAACAGCTCGAGGTCGTACTCTCGCTCGAGGCGCTCGCGCACGATGTCCATGTGCAGCAGGCCAAGAAAGCCGACGCGGAAGCCGAAGCCGAGCGCGTCGGAGGTCTCGGGCTCCCAGGACAGCGCGGCGTCGTTGAGCGTCAGCTTCTCGAGCGCGTCACGCAGCTCGGGGAAGCGCTCGGAGTCGATCGGGAAGAGGCCGCAGAAGACCATCGGCTTGACGTCGCGGTAACCGGACAGGGGCTGCTTCGCGCCGTGCACGCGTGTCGTCAGGGTGTCGCCGACGCGCAACTGCGTGACGTCCTTGATCCCGGTGATCAGGTAGCCGACCTCACCGGCGTGGAGCTCACCGGCCGGTGTCATCGCCGGGCCGAAGTAGCCGATCTCGTCGATCTCAGCGTTGGTGTGACCCACCATTGCGTGGATCGCCTCGCCCTTGCGAAAGACGCCATCGACGACCCGTACGTAAGCGACGACGCCGCGGTACTGGTCGAACTGCGAGTCGAAGATCAGCGCACGCGCCGGTGCCTCCAACTCACCGGCGGGCGGCGGCACGCGCTCCACGATCCGCTCGAGCACCTCGACGACACCGGCGCCGGTCTTGGCCGAGATCTCGAGCACGTCGTCGGGCTCCTCGCCGAGCAGCTCGCCGATCTCGCGCGAGACGCGCTCGGGGTCGGCTCCCGGCAGGTCGATCTTGTTCAGGGTCGGGATCAGCTCGAGCCCCGCCTCGACCGCCATGTAGGTGTTCGCGACGGTCTGCGCCTCGACGCCCTGTGAGGCGTCGACGACGAGCACCGCGCCCTCGCACGCCGCGAGCGAGCGCGAGACTTCGTAGGTGAAGTCGACGTGGCCGGGAGTGTCGATCAGGTGCAGCTGGTAGCGCTGGCCGTCGCGCGCGGTGTAGTCGACGCGAACCGCCTGCGCCTTGATCGTGATCCCGCGCTCACGCTCGAGGTCCATCGTGTCGAGCACCTGCGCGCGCATCGCCCGCTTCTCGACCGTGTGCGTGAGCTCGAGAATGCGGTCGGCGAGCGTCGACTTGCCGTGATCGATGTGGGCGATGATGCAGAAGTTGCGGATGTGAGCCTGGTCGGGCATCGCCTTCGTAGATTACGGTGCACTGGTGCCCACCCCGCTGAGCCGAGACGAGGCATTCGAGCTGCTGAGCGAATGGGTGACGGCGGCGGCGCTGCGCCGCCACTGTCTCGCTGTCGAGGCGGCGATGCGCGCCTACGCCGAGCGCGACGGCGCCGACGTCGAGCTGTGGGGCGTGACGGGTTTGGTCCACGACGCCGACTACGAGCGCTTCCCCAACCCGGCGAGCGGCCACCCGCGGATGATCATGGCCGAGCTCGAGCGCCGCGACGCGCCGCCGGAGATGATCCGCGCGATCGCATCGCACGCCGACTACCTCGGCGTCTCGCGCGAGACGCCGCTCGAGCGCACGCTCCACGCCGTCGACGAGCTGAGCGGCTTCCTCGTCGCCTGCGCGATGGTCCGCCCCGAGCACATCCACGGCCTGACGGCGAAGTCCGTGCGCAAGAAGATGAAGCAGCCGTCGTTCGCCGCGGCGGTCAACCGCGCGGAGCTCGAGTCCTCGGCCGCGGCGCTCGGCATCGACTTCGACGAGCACGTCACGTTCGTGATCGCCGCGCTCGAGGCGCAAGGCGAGGCGCTCGGGATCGACTAGAGCGGCGCGTCGAGCAGCGCGGTGACGACCACGTCGGCCTGCTCGAGCCCGACACCGACGGTCGAGGGAATGCCGATCACGTAGCAGCCGGCGGCGCGCGCAGCGGCGACGCCGGTCGGCGAGTCCTCGAGCACTGCGGTGCGGACGGGCTCGGAGCCGAGCGCTTCGCAGATCGCGAGGTAGATATCGGGGGCAGGCTTTCGATGGGCGACTTCGTCGCCGGCAATGGTGACCGCGAACAGCGTCTTGCTCACGCCGGCGGTCGCGAGTGCGCGGTCGACGAAGGAGCGAGACGAGTTCGAGGCGAGGCCAAGCGGAGTCCCCTCCCGTCGCAGCCGCTCGATCAGCTCGATTGCTCCCGGCCGCGGCTCGGCGGCACGGCTGATCTCCTCGAACGCAAGGCCCTGAAGCTCGCGGAACAACTCCGGCCCGTCGTCCGGTCGCTCGAGCAGCTCGGCGAGCGCCTGCTCGGCGAGCGGACCTGCCTTGCCGAGGATCGCCTGTTTGTGCTCGATCGTAAACACCCGCCCGAAGCGCGCGAACAGCCGCTGCTCGGCAAGCGTCCAGGCGCCCTCGGTCTCGAGCAGCAGCCCGTCGTTGTCGAAGACGACGGCGTCGAAGCGGCGCGACGCGGCCACTACGCGCGCCGCAGGCGTGAGAGGAACATCCGCTGCACCTGGAAGGCCTCGGGGATGTTCATGCGCAGCACGGCACGGACGTAAATGAAGCCGCCGACAGCGGCTGCTGCGCCGACCGCGACCAGCTGGCCGGGGATCGAGCTGCCAAGCGCGGCGTCGAGGGCCCGCCAGGCGCCCCAGGCCGCGGCCGCCATGATGATCGAGGCGACGAGGATGCGCGCCGTGATCATCAGCGTCTGACGCCCCTCGAGGCGACCGTTGAAGCCGAGGCGTAGACGTCGCAGGAGCAGGCCGGTCATCACGACGTTGGCGGCGAACGTGCCGATCACGAGGCCGGCGATGCCGAGTGGCTTGTAAAGGCTCAGGCTCAGGATGATGTCGACGATCATGTTGATCGCGGCGAGGCCGGTCGGGATCCACGGTCGCTTGAGCGCGAAGAAGGTGCGCGTCAGCAGCAGGTTGAGGCCGCCGAACGGCAGGCTGAAGGCGAACCAGAAGAGAGCGATCGAGACCAGATGGGTGGAGTTCCGCCCGAATACGCCGTGCTGGTAGATCAGCCGCACGACCGGCGTCGTGAGGACCATCAGGAACGCCGAGGCGGGGATCAGCATCAGGTTGATCTGGCGCATCCCGATCGCGACCGCGCGGCGCATCGCCGCCGGGTCGCGGCGGGCCGCCATCCGGCTGAGCGTCGGGAACAGCACCGTCGCGACCGCGACGCTGAACATTCCCTGGGGCAGCATGTAGATGCGAAACGCCTGGTCGATCGCGCGCGGGGCGCCGCCGGCAGGGTTGGTCTTGACGAGACCGCCGAACGCCGAGTTGATCAGCTGGTCAAGGTTGACGATGCCGAGGCCGATCGTGACCGGCAGCATCAGCACGAAGACCTGGCGAACACGAGGGTCGTGCCAGTCGATGTGGAACGCGAGCCGGAAGTCGATCTGGGCGAGCGCGAACATCGCCATCAACAGCTGCACGCCGGTGGCGATGAGGATCGCGATCGCGTAGGCCTCGATCCCGTGGTGGGAGTTCACGTAGCGCGGCCGCAGATAGATGACCAGGCCGATGATCACGAGATTCCAGACCGCGGGAGCGATCGCCGGAATCGTGAAGCGGTCATATGACTGCAGGACGCCGACGAGCAGGCTGGTCAGTCCGAGCAGCAGGATGACCGGGAAGAGGATCTGCGAAAGCAGAACGGCGACTCCGTTGACGCCGTCCAGTGCCGGCCCGAGGAACAGCGGCACGATCGTGCCCGCGAGCAGGATGAAGAACGCCGTGATCACAGAGAGGGCGATCAACATGATCCACAGGAGCGTGGAGGCGAGCCGGAACGCCTCGCGCTTCTTGCCCTGCTGGAGCAGGTCGCTGAAGACCGGCACGAATGCTGCCGACAGCGCCGCGTTCGCAAACAGGTTCGCGACCAGGTTCGGCACGAGGAAGGCGATCGTGAACGCGGAAGCACCCCTCGACGTGCCGAAGTAGTCGGCGGCGAGGATCTCGCGGCCGAGGCCGGCGACCCGGGAGAACGCGGTGGCGATCGAGAAGATCGCCGTGTTGCGCGCGACGTGACCTGGCGGGCCCTCCGGGCCCTCAGGACCCGCCTGCCGGACGGTTGGCGTAGTGGCGCTCAACGCCGCTATAGTAAGGCCGCAGGCGGTCCCAACCCGCCAAATCAGCCATGGCCAACATCGCATCCCAGAAGAAGCGGATCCTTCGCGCCGAGCGCGAGCGGATCGAGAACCGCCAGCACACCTCGGCGATCAAGACCTACTTCCGCCGTCTCGAGGACGCCGTCGGCGATGGCGACAGCGAGCGCGCCGCCACAGAGCACCGCACGCTGATCTCGAAGATCGACAAAGCGGTCAAGACGGGCGCCCTGCATCGCAACACCGGCGCCCGCAAGAAGTCCCGCGCCGCACGTATCGTGCGCCCGCACAGCGAAGCCTAGGCGCCGCCGCCGGCGCGCGCGCAAACGGGTCTTGTGCACTTCGCCGTCGCGACCGCCGCAGTTCTCGCGGCCGCAGCACACCATCGCCGCGGTGGCATCTTCATCCTGATCATCCTGGTGGCGATCATCGGCGGTGGTGCGTACTACGTCGGGCGGCGGCGGAGCAACCGAGCGCGGCGCTCGCACGAAGCCGAAGACGACGGCGGACGCTGGGGCCGCTAGGGGCTCGCCGGCTCGGCCTTTCGGCCGACCGGCCTCGCTAGGCCAGAGCTACGCAGCGATCTGGGTGATGGCTCGCAGCGCGAGCGTGTCGGGCTCGAGTGGGGAGTTGCCGTGCGTGTCGAGCTCGAGCGCCGCGAGCGACGTCAGCGCCCGACGCAGCGCAACTGCGTCGGTGCGGCTGACATCGGTGATGAAGTCCCGGGCGGCTTTCGGGGGCATTCGCAGTCCCGCGCGAATCGTGGCCTGCGGGATGCCGGCCTCGAGTTGGAGCGCGACGGCAAGTGCTTCGCGCAGGCGGCGGGCCATCCAGTAGCCGAGCGACTCGACGCGCTCGCCCTGTGCCCGCAGCTGCAGGAAGACGCGTGTGGCGGCGTCGCAGTCGCCGGCCAGGAGCGCGTCGGCGAGCGTCCAAGCCTTGCGCTCGGCGCCGCGCGCCACGCGGTCGAGAACACCGTCGTGGTCGAGCGTCGCGCCGGGACCGCACTCGATGCTCAACTTCTCGAGCTCGCGGGAGAGCCGTGCCTGGCGCGTCCCGACGGCCGCAACCAACGCCTTGGCCGCTGGCGAGTCGAGCCTCAGCTCGAGCTCGGCTGCGCGGGCGATCACCCAGCGTGGTAGCTCCCACTCCTTGACGGCGAGCTCGGCGCTGACGTCGCCGCCGGCAGCCCTGACCGCCGCGTGAAGCGCCGGAGGCGCCTTCGCGCGGGCGTCCTCGAACGCGAAGAATGCGATCGTCGTCTCCGGCGGCATCGCCGCCATCGCCGCCACGAGGTTGTCCTTCACATCGGCCTCCGACCAGCGCTCGACGGCCTCAGCGATGATGACGCGCCAGCCGAGCGAGAGCGTGAGCGAGCTCAGCAGCGAAACGGCCTCCTGCGGTGTCGCCGCCGACTCCCAGGAGTTTCCGGCGAGTGCACGCAGGCGGGCGCGCCGCTCGCCGAGGCGAGCGTGGTCGTCGCCGTGGATCAGATAGGCGGGCTTGAAGGCCGGCACCGTTGCAGGCTAGCGCCGCGCCCGGCCGGCGTCGCGCGCTGTGCTCAGCGCGACGCCGCTGCTTTGCCCCGGACGGCTCAGGCCTTGACCGGAGTGGACTTGCCCTGGGCGATCATCCACGCGCCGTAGACGACGACTACCGCAACGATGATGTCGACGAAGCAGCCCCAACCGAGATAGCTGGTGTGGAGAACCAGCTTGAGCAGGAGCAGGAGCACGATGACTCCGGCAACTGCAGTCCGCGTCATGTCACGCCCGAGCGCCGACGTTGGTATTTGGGTTTCCGGGCTGAAGTTCGCAAGCGCCCAATCGACGACGACGGCGATGGCAAGGATCAAAGCGATGATCCCCCAGATCGAGGCCGGCGAACTCGTCGCCGCGAAGGTGGCCGTGAAGATGCCGGCCGAGACCGAATAGAACGGCAGCGCGAAGAGAAAGATGATCAGAAGAATGCCGCCTCCCCCAACCATCCAGTCTTCACGGCTCAGCTTTGAAAAGTCCACCACACCCTCCTGATTGCTTGACTGGATGCGGATGAGTCTATGCCGCCCAGTACGGCCATGCAATGCGGCCCTCGGCGGTGTGGACGCGTTAGAGCGTCGAACAAAATGCCGTGTGATCGGGGCGGTTCAGGACCCAGCCGGGCAACGCACGGTGCCGCAGCGGGTAGCTGGCTACCCGCAAGGTGCCGGGTGGCGATCCGGCGCAGGGCATGGGACGCATCCGGCGCGCGTCATTTTGAGAGGCGCTCTCAGCGGACAACGATGTTGACGAGCTTTCCCGGGACGACGATCACTTTCGTGATTTCGCGTCCCTTGATGTGCTCGCGGACGTTTGGGGCGGCGAGGGCGAGCTGTTTGAGCTCCTCCTCCCCCATGCCGCTCGCCGCCTGGACGCGGTCGCGGACCTTGCCGTTGACCTGGCAGACGAGCTCGTAGCTGTCGCGCTCGAGCAGCGCTGGGTCGGCTTCCGGCCAGGGCTCTTCCCAGACGCGCTCGCCGGTCAGCAGGTGGTAGGCGTCGGCGCCGACATGCGGCGCGAAGGGGAAGATCAGCGAGGCAGCGCTCGCCAGGGCGAAGCGCAGCGAGCCTGATGACGCTTGGGCGCGCAGGCGGTAGCAGGTGTTGACGAGCTCGATCACGGCGGAGATCGCGGTGTTGAAGGCGAAGCGCCCGTCGAGGTCGTGCGTGACCTTCGCGATCGCCCAGTGGGTCTTTCGCAGCAGCTCGAGGTCGGCGCCCTGGGGATCGCTCGGCGGCGCTGAGGGCTCGGTGCTCTCTGCGACCTCGGCGGCCGCCCGCCAGAGACGCGAGAGGAAGCGGTGGACTCCCTCGACGCCGTCATCGGACCAGTCGGCGTCCTGCTCGACCGGGCCGATGAAGAGGATGTAGGAGCGCGCGGTGTCGGCGCCGTAGCGCTCGACGATCGCCTGCGGCGAGACGACGTTGCCGCGCGATTTCGACATCTTCGCGCCGTCGCGCGTGATCATGCCCTGCGTGAAGAGGGCGGCGAACGGCTCCTGGAAGGAGAGGTGGCCGAGATCCGCGAGCGCCTTGGTGAAGAAACGCGCGTACATCAGGTGGAGGATCGCGTGCTCGACGCCGCCGATGTACTGATCGACGGGCATCCACTCGGCGAGCACAGCCGGATCCCAGGCGGCCGTCTCGTTGCGCGCGTCGCAGTAGCGCAGGAAGTACCAGGAGGAGTCGACGAAGGTGTCCATCGTGTCGGTCTCCCGCTTTGCCGGCGTGCCGCAGTCGGGGCAGGTGACGTTGACCCAGTCCTCGGCGGCGGCGAGTGGCGAGCGGCCCTTAGGGGCGTAGTCCTCGACCTCGGGCAGAAGGACCGGCAGCTGGTCTTCGGGCACCGCGACGATGCCGCAGGAGCGGCAGTGGATGACGGGGATCGGGCAGCCCCAGTAGCGCTGGCGTGAGACGAGCCAGTCGCGCAGGCGGAAATTGATCGCGCCTCTGCCGCGATCCGCAGCCTCCAGCGCGGCCACTATTCGAATCCCTGCCTCCCGGTTAGGGAGGCCATCGAAATCCTCGCCTGAGTTGGTGAGCGGGCCGTCTCCCGGGTAGGGCAGCTCGCCGCCCTCGATCACTCTGCGGATCTCGAGGCCGTGGGCCTTTGCGAAGTCGAAGTCGCGCTCGTCGTGGGCGGGGACCGCCATGATCGCGCCGGTGCCGTACTCCATCAGCACGTAGTCGGCGACGAACATCGGGATCTGCTCGCCGTTGACGGGGTTCGACACGTTGCGATCGAGCGGGACGCCGGTCTTGGCCTTGTCGGCGGCTCCGCGCTCGGCGTTCGAGGCGAGCATCGCGTGGTTGACGTAGTCGCGCACCGCCTGCTCGTGCTGCGTGCCCGCGGCGAGGCGAAGGACGTCGGGGTGCTCGGGCGCCATGACGAAGAAGGTCGCGCCGAAGAGGGTGTCGGGGCGGGTCGTGAAGACCGGGTAGTCGATGTCGAAGTCGTCCTGGTGAAAGGTCACCTCGGCCCCTTCGGAGCGGCCGATCCAGTTGCGCTGCATCGTCTTGACGTGCTCGGGCCAATCGATCGTGTCAAGGTCGTCGAGCAGGCGCTGGGCGTAGTCGGTGATGCGGANNGAACCACTGCTCGAGCTGGCGGATCTCGACCTCGTGGCCGCAGCGCTCGCAGCGGCCGTCGATCACCTGCTCGTTGGCGAGGACCGTCTGGTCGTTCGGGCACCAGTTGACGGCGGCGTCGCGTCGGTCGGCGAGGCCCGCTTTGAAGAGCTGGAGGAAGATCCACTGGGTCCAGCGGTAGTAGCGGGGGTCGCTGGTCGCCAGCTCGCGTGACCAGTCGATCGAGATTCCCCACTCGCGGAACTGGCGCTGGAAGGAGGCGATCGAAGCGTTCGTTGAGACACGCGGGTGGACACCGGTCGCGATCGCGTGGTTCTCGGCCGGCAGACCGAACGCGTCGTACCCCATCGGATGGAGCACCTCGGCGCCGCGGCGGCGGCGAAAGTGCGCGATCGCGTCGCCGACCGAGTAGACCTTCAGGTGGCCGATGTGCGGCTCGCCGCTCGGGTAGGGAAGCATCTCGAGCACGTATGAGCGCGGGCGAGCCTGGCGTCCGGCCGACTCGTTCGCGACCTCCCAGGTGTGCTCGTCGGCCCAGACGGCTTGCCAGCGGGGCTCGATCTCTGATGCGTCGTAGCGATGGTCGGGCATGGGACGGGGCGGGCTGGTCGTGGCTAGTCGGAGGGCGGGGTCGGTGGAGGGTTCGATGCGAGGAGAATCGTGACTGCCAGAGGGATGATCCCCGATGTGGCGATCCTGGTCATGGCGAGCGCCGCCGTCGGTGAAGATTAGGTCGTGGTGGCCCGGTCGGCTCAGTGTCCGGGCGCTCCCTCGTCCGTGGGCGACCGGCGCGCGATCTGGTCGAGCAGTCGCGCGAGCCGGCTGGTGGCGGTAAGGAACGGGGAGTGGTCTGTGTCTAGCTCGTGCACCTCGGCGCAAGGGCTGTCATCGGTCATCCGGCGCTGTAGCGCCGGTGGGATCGCGTGGTCCTGGGCGCAGCGAATGTAGACACGCTTCGCGGGGTCGACAGCAGTTCGGCCAAGGTGCACCGGCTCGAGAAACGGCGCGAGCGGTTGGGGCCGGGCGCGCTCGAGCGCCCAGTCGAGCTGGCGCCGCGTGGCGCGGTTGAAGAGGGCGTGCGCCAGCGCCTTGTGCGTCAGCGCGCCGACCGACGGTCTGTCCGCGATCGTCAGGTTCGCCTGCACCTGGTCATCGGCGCCCTCGGGGAGCTGGGTCAGCTCGAGGAGGCTCTGTCCATCACGCGGCAGGAAGGCTGTGAGGTAAACGAGGCGGGCGATGCGCTCGGGGCAGAGCGCCGCCGCCTGCGTGATCACCATCCCGCCCATGCCGTGACCGACGAGGATCGCCGGTGCCTCGCTCGCTTCGAGCGCCCCGCACACGCGCTCGGCACACTCATCGAGCGTCACGTCGGCGACCGGTGTCTGATCCGCGCCCGAGCCAGGCAGGTCCGGGGCGCTCGCCTCGTGACCGAACTCGTCAAGCAGCGGCAGCAGGGGCTCCCAGCACCAGCCACCGACAAACGCCCCGTGAACGAGGACGAACCTTGCCATGTCTCCTTCGCTCTGCTCTCGCTCGCCAGCCGCAATCGGACTCTAGCGAGCGATCTGGCGGAGCTCTCTTGACAAGTGAGTGATGACTCACTAATCTCCTGCTTTCGCATGGAGCGGAGTGTCCACTCACTACCTGTTGAGGTACGCCGGTGAGCCGTTCAGCTGAGCGCCGGACCCTGATCATCGTCTCGCTGGCGCTGTTCATGGTCGTGCTTGACAACCTCGTCGTGACGGTTGCGCTGCCGAGCATCCGCCACGCGTTCGGCGCCGGCGTGCAGTCGCTCGAGTGGACCGTCAACGCCTACACGCTGAGCTACGCCGTGTTGCTGCTGACCGGCGCCGCGCTCGGGGACCGGTTCGGGCGGCGACTCATGTTCATCGTCGGGCTCGCAATCTTCACCGCCGCCTCGGCCGCCGCCGCGCTCGCTCCCGACACAGGCCTGCTGATCGCAGCGCGGGCGATCCAGGGCTCCGGGGCGGCAATCGCAACGCCGCTGACGCTGACGCTGCTGGCCGAGGCGTTCCCGGTCGAGCGGCGCGGCGTGGCGCTCGGCGTGTGGTCGGCGATCGGTGGCGTCGCCGTGGCGATGGGGCCGCTCGTCGGTGGCGCGGTGATCACGCTCCTCAACTGGCACTGGATCTTCTGGATCAACGTGCCGGTCGGGCTCGTGCTGCTGCCGTTTGCGGCGCGCGGGCTGAGCGAGAGTCACGGCCCCTACGGACGCCTCGACCTGCCGGGCCTTGCGCTTGGCTCCGGCGGCCTGCTGGGGATCGTCTACGGCCTGGTCCACTCGCAGAGCGTCGGGTTCGGGGCAACGACCGTGGTGGCGCCGCTCGCCGCCGGCATCGGGCTGATCGGCGCCTTCGTTCTGTGGGAGCCACGGGCCGAGAGCCCGATGCTGCCGATGGGCTTCTTTGCAGAGCGGAGCTTCCTGATCACAAACCTGGCGTCGCTCGCGATGTACTTCGGCATGTTCGGCTCGATCTTCTTCCTCACCCAGGATCTCCAGATCGTGCTCCACAACAGCCCGCTCCACGCGGGTCTCAAGCTGCTCGTCTGGACCGGCACGACGATGGTCGTCGCGCCGATCGCCGGCGTTCTATCGGCGCGCTGGGGCAGCCGGCCGTTCCTCGCTGCAGGCCTCGCCTCACAGGCACTCGCACTCACCCTGCTCGCGACGACGGCCAGCACGCACACCCCGTACACGACGCTCCTGATCCCGTTCGTGCTCGCGGGCGGCGGGATGGGACTCTTCTTCGCCCCAGCGGCGGGCGCCGTACTCGCCGCCGTCAACCCCAACCAGGCCGGTCAGGCGTCAGGCGCGACGAACACGATCCGCGAGCTCGGCGGCGTGTTCGGGGTCGCCGTGCTCGCGAGCGTTTTCTCGAGCCACGGGAGCTACACGAGCGGCCACGCTTTCGTCAGTGGAATCGTGCCCGCCCTGTGGGTCGGCGTTGCCGTGCTCGGCGCGTTTGCGCTGCTCGTCGCGATCACGCCCTGGCAAAGCCGTGCCACGGCGCCGGCGCGCGCCAGCGGGTCGGAGACGCAGCCGCGGCCTTGATGTAACAGGTCCTCCCGGAGGATCGCACGGACGGCCCGGTGTTACGATGGCCGTCGCCGCTGTCAGTGTCACAACGGCGCACGGGGCTATAGCTCAGCTGGGAGAGCGCTTGCATGGCATGCAAGAGGTCGTCGGTTCGAGCCCGACTAGCTCCACTTCACGACGTGCCTGCAAATCAGCGCTTTCTGCGGTACCAGGCGGAATTCAGTCCGGACGCTGTGGGAACTGAGAGGGAACGAACGAAGTGCCTGGGCCCGCCAAACGCGCCGCAATCACTTTGACGCTCACGGACAGCGGCTACTTCGACATTCGTGGCCTGGTGGTGGGATTCGAACAGGCCATTCAGCGATTCGAGGCGGCACAGGGCCCCGGTCTCTCGAAGGCGAGCGCCCCCCGCGATCGAGCGCGGGAGGCGTTGTTCGAGGCCCTGAACTGGGCCAGCAGCATCGAGCTGCTTCTGCGAACGGGACCGTCAGCCCGAGGCGGCGATCATTCGTGGGAGACGAACCTCAGCGCGAGCGAGGCTGACATCGTTGATGCGATCACGCACGCGCGCGGCGCCGTTCATCACCAGTGGTGGTCGGCGATGGGGCTGCACGTCGTCCCCTCTGGCGCGGGCAAGCCACCCAGCAATACGTGGATCTGGATAAGACTCCCGCCCCGCACAAATCGAAACGACCCTGACGGGCGGCAGGCCTACGAACGGACGTTGAAGGGACGGCCCGTGATCGAAGCAATCAACGTACTCCGCAAGGTGTTCGGCGACGAGTTGGCGCGTAACCCGCTGCCCGAGAGGTTGTACATCACCACGGCCTAGCCCGATTCTTGAGGTCGCGTTGCCGCAGGCATGCCGTGCGGCTGAGGGACGGAGAGCGAACACAGTGCGCTCATGCGGCTGGGTCTCCAGGGTTCTGCTCGGGCTGCTCGCTGTCAGATCCCGCATTCGCGGTCGTCGCGTCACCGATGAGTTCGTCTATTTGCGAGAAGACTCGACCGATGACATCAAACAAGACCGCCAACACGGCGACCACGAGTGCAAGTAGAACGAACGTCAAGGTCCCTGATGCGACACGGTCGTTCTTTAGAGCCGTTAGCGCGAGGATTTCTCCGGTGACTATCAACGTGAGCAGCGCTAATGCGATGAGCTTTGTCACGCCGGCGCTTCGTTTGGTGAGGTGCTCTACACCGGCGATGTGGCTGATTACCCGAGCCGGCGCACCCCGCACGGCGAGCGCCAGTAGTAACACCGGTATGACCGTGGCGGCGGTCGCGTAGAACGCCAGCTGCGACGCCGACAATCCCGTCGAAGTCTTTGCGAGCGCGATCATCATGCGGAGCTAGATGCTCGCGCCTTGCGGATCGCGCGCTCGGCGCTGACGCGGGCCGCTCGGGTCGTACTAAGCCTCGATCTCAAGAGCCGCAGTCGGTCCTTGGCGCGAGAGCTGGCCGCTCATCGCCTCTATCGCGAATCTGCCGAGGACGGCGACTGCGGCCCCAAGCGGCGCAGTCGTTGCGCCGTACTCCGTTCTGAACCAATGGCCGACGACGACGTCCGCGAACCACAACCCGGTGCCTCGTTTGCCGGGCAACTCTCCCTCTATGGACAGGACTTCGGACTCCTGCGCGCTAACGGCGTCCAACGCGAGCATCACCTCGTCTTTCCCGGCGGCGATTCGATCCGGGTGCATCTCCGGATAATGGAAGGTGACGTTTCGGAGACGCGCGAGGCTTGGCTCACGATCTCCAAGTAGATCGTGTAGCACGGTAGGAGCCACCGAGTAGTCCTCCGGTAGCGACTCAACGAACTCGCGAATTGCCGCAAAGCGAGCGATAGCTTGGTCGATGAAGTGGATAGCCTCGTGAAGCAGCGAGCCCTGGAAACGCAGGAGCATCAGGCGACGCGCGAGGGCCTCGGGCTCGTCCGCTTCATCGCCCGGTAGCAACGCTTGCAGTCGATAGAGGTCGTTTGCGTACATCACCAATGTGATGACGAAACGCGCGACGACATCGCCGTCGGGGAACATGTCCCCCATGCGAAAGCGGACTCTAGTCACCGTCGGGCGCGCTGGATCGCGAGTTCGGGGCTGACGCGCTTCTTCGGGTCGTACTCGGCGAATGCCCGCGCGTAGGTCGTCAGGCACATCGACGGCGAGTGACCGAGTTCCTGCGCGACTTCGACAACCGACATGCCGCTCGCAATCAGCACCGAGGCATAGCTCGATCGCAGATCACGCGGACGCGAGCCGTCAGGTAGACCAGCACCGGTCGCCGCCGGCCGCCACACACGTCGACGCCAGTTCTGCCATCCCTGCGATGTCCACGGCTTGCCAGCCGGCCCGGGGATCACGAGTGATGTTCCCTCCACGTTCCCCGCAGCCTTGCGCCAGGCGCGCAGATCGTCGGCTAGCGGCTTCAGCAGCTTCACCTGGCGATCGCGGCCGGTCTTGGTCGCGTGGATTGCGAGAGACCGCTCGCCCACCTGCCGCCAGGTGAGGGTCAAAGCCTCTGACTCGGGTCTCAGGCCGCTATAGGCGAGCAACGAGACGAGCATGGCGTCCGCCGGCTCGAGCTGAGCGCGGATCGCCTCGACGACGTTCGGCGAGATCGGATCGACACGCCGCGGCGGCTTGAGCCGAGGCTTGCGCGCCGCGCGGGCGGCGTTCATGTCGACAAGATCGTTGGCGAGGGCACGCTGCAAGATCGCCGAGAGCACTGCCGACGCGCGCACGATCGACGGCGCGCCGTCTCCCCGCCGTTGCAGAGTCGCGATCCATGCCTCGACCGTCGCTGGCCGAATGTCGCGCAGGCGCATGCCGCCGAGCTCGGGAATGATCCGCGTGTCGAGCTGCGTGGCGTAGTTCGCCTGCGTACGCTGATGAAGGTGGACCTCGGCGAAGTCTGTCCACCACTTGGACGCCCACGCCGAGAGCGTTGTGTCGTCCCCGATGACGTGATCGACGCCACGGAGCTGACGGAGACGCCGCTGCTCGGCATCGAACCGGTCGGCGTCGCGCTTACGCTCGAAGCTACGCGAGCGGTTGCGGTCACCCTCGCGCCACCGGACCTTCCAAGCGTTACCGCTGCTCGTCGCTACTCGATGCACGGACACGAGCACGGAAGCTATCGGCTGGCGCTCGGCGGCGCCTGGGGAGATGCTCCCGCCCGCTGGGGACATCTGACGGCTCGAGCGCTGTGGAGTCGAGCCAGTTCATGAGGTCGCTCTCGGCGATGCGGATGCGCCCGCGCGGCTTGTAGGCACGCAGCTCGCCGGACTCGACCGCTCGTCGGACCGTCCAAGAGCTGAGCTGGAGCCGCTCAGCGGCCTGGTCGAGCGTCAAGAGACGCTCGACCAGCCGTTCCTGGCCGTTCCCACCGGATGAGCGGCGTGAGTCCGGCATCTAGACCGCCACCGTGTCAAGCGCGTCGATCTCGTGGTCGGTCAGCTCGCCTTCGGCGCGGAGTCCAGCGATGCGGTCCTCGGCGTCAGCGTTCGCCAGGGCGCGGAGGTCCGATCTTGTCCAAAGCCAGTATGCGAACGGGCGGCAGCCGGGGCGAAGATGGCCGTAGTTGCACCGCTGGAGTTCGCGCTCCGTCAGCGTGCCGGCGCGCGCCTCGGGCTCGATCAGCTCCCACGCCTCGCGCAGCAGGTCAAGCTTTGACCGCGTGCGCGGCCATAGGATCGTGGTCCAGCCGGCCAACTCCCAGCCGTGCTGCGCGGCGATCGAGCGCAACTTCGTCTCTCGTGAATCCATGCTTGTCACCTCCCGCCCGCCAGGTCGGCGAGCATCGAATCGAGTTCGTCGGGCGCCGTCCGCATCGCGGCTCGCGCTCGCGGCGTGATCCCCAAGTCAGCGGCGAAGGACTGCGCGTCCTTGCTCGCCTGCTGCGCGGTGCGGACGTCCGGGTCAGGCTGCCAACCGCCATGCGACCCACGAACGCGCCACGCAGCCGCGCCTTCGACCTTCTCGCGCTCGGCGACACGAGCCCACGCCAGGCGCGCGACCATCTCGGCGCGCACGTAGCGCTCGACCGCTGCCGCGTCCACGTCGCGCAGCGACTCACGCTCGCGCAGATCACGCTCAACGACCTTCCAGAGCGCCTTTGCGGGCGCGTCGAAGTTAGCCGGCGGCTTCACGCGGGACTCCCCCCCTTCGAGTTGTCCATCCTGAGTTTTTTCCGGCTGCGACGGCGAAGGTGGGATAGGCAGCGCTGTTGTGGTTGATTGACCGCAAACCGTCCCCATCCCTCCCTGTTCAGCTACGTGGGTCTGGACTGCGCTCGCGCCCCGGAGTAGCTAGGCAACAATCTTTGCCTTCACGTTTATTGGAATCGGCAAAAGTCGTGCTACGGTCCGCTTTATGGAGACCTACGTAACAGCCATCGACGCTGAGCTTGCGGATGCGCCGGCCTTATCCGCCCGGGCAGACGACCATGGTGCTGTCGTGCGCATCCAACCCACTGGCGTAGCCGAGGTGGAGTTCGAGGTACTCGCCGAAGATCAGCCGGAGGCCGAGGTGAAGATGCTGGAGGCGCACGCCGAGCTGCGAGCAGCCGCTAGCTTGCGTCCGCTCAGGCCGGCTCGGGCGTTCCTTTGGCCGAAGCCCAGTCACTGACTCGCCCGCATCCTGCTTGCCGTTGAGGTGAACGGCTTTACTTCTGGGTGATGTACTTCGGCTTGGCGGCGCGCGCTACCCTGGATTGATGCAGGGCGCGGACACTGCGGAAGCGATCAGCGAGTGGGCTGGTGAGGTGCTTGTTGGCCTGAGCGATCCGCTAGTGCCACTCCCGCCAGACGCAACGATCAGCGTGCGGGCTGTTGGGCTTGTTCATCACGATCCCGTGACGGCCGATGGTCAGCCTGACCACTGGGTCGAGACGCAGCACTACGAGCTTGTGGTCGGGTTCCGTGCTCACGAACCTGACGAGACGGTTCGCGCGTTACCGTGGCGGCTGCGGGAAGCTATGAAGCAGGACACAACCCTTCGTGGTCACGTGCGGCACGCTTCGATTGAGCTGAACGAAGACGATCCCGAGGATCACGAGCGGCTTCGCCCTGAGCGGGTCGGAGACCGCCTGGTCGTCACAGTCCCGCTGGTTGTCACGCTCGCGCGTGGTGTGGACGCGTGAAACGGATTGCAACGTCACTCGCCGTACTGGCGGCGTGTGTAGCGATTCCGCCGTCCGCGTCAGCGAAGACGTGCTCGAGCGCCTACGTGCATGCGGTCATCGGCGGCGAGCAGAAGTGTCTCGGTCGCGGTGAGTACTGCGCCGTGCGTGACAAGCGTCAATACCCGAAGTACGGCTTCGTCTGCGAGGACGTTGCCGGCAGCTACCGACTCGAGCCGAAAGGCTGAGTGGACGTGTGCTTCGGCTCGAGTCGCTCGACGACGAGAACGCCGAGGCCGCACAGCAAGACCTCGACGCGCTCGCGGATGATCTGCGAGATGCCGGCTTCGACGACGTAGAGATCGCCGGCTTCGGTGAGCCGAAGTGGACAGCTATACGCAAGTCTGCTGAGTCCGAGTTCGTGCACGTCCTCAACGTTGTGCTCAGCCATGCTGAGAACGTGAGCATCGACGCGATCCTCGTCGCCGTTTTCACGTGGGCGCGGAAAAAGCGCCTCGCTCACCGTGGACGCCACGGCGCGAAGCCGACCGTGATCGTGTGGGTTCAGCGTGCTGATGGCCGCGATCAGAATGTACGCGAAGAGCCACTACCGGAACCCGACGAGAGCGCGGCCTAGCTAGACGTGCGGCGTAGCCTGCGCCGCGCCCTAGCAGTCAGGCTGCGTAACGGGTCCCACGCGTGAGCGCGCATCTCGCCCTTTCTCGCCAAGAAGCCCCAGAGCGTGACGACCAACCCGAACAGCACGGCTCCCACGATTGCGACGGCGATCACAGCCAGGACGGCCAAGATCGCCAGGAACACCACGCCAACCTTGAAGAGGTCGGCGACCGCATTGCCGTAGTAGGCGCTCACACCCGTATTGACCCATCGCCGGTTGCGTCTGTCGTAGTAGCCGCTCACGGTCGTAGTGATACTCCTGTCACGCGCTCGCTGCGAATGCCGAAGTCGATCGCACGTCGACAACTCGGCTCGAAGACATCGATCGACGCTGCGTCAGTCGACGCCATGCGGTCTTCAACGACGTAGGTGTGTCGGCCGAACGCTGCCGGCTTGAGCGTGATCCGTGTTCCAAACGGGATTGGCTCGCGTGTGGCGACGATCCCGACGTGCGTCTGCTCACCGCTTGCCGTAGTGCCGGCCTGGCAGTACGCGGTGACAAGCTCAGTCGTCGAGCTCGAGGGTACGACGACGGCGACGATCATCGCCGTCAGTGTGAGTAGCGGGCGGATGTGCTCGCTCCTTGGGTTGCTTCCCGCGCGACTGCGCGGCTGGGTCAGGCGAGCAGCGACGCCGGCGAGAAGGATTCCGGCGCCGCGCTCAGCCTGCTCGCCGACCTTGGTGGGGCGCTAGGTCGGGCAAGGTGGCGGACTCAGGCCAGGGTCACGCCGCCTACAGCTCGGCGTGGTAGTTCGGTGCGTGCTGTCGCTGCCACGCGAGCACGGTCTGCACGCGCTCGACGTGGACGTGCTCCGGCTTGCGCTCGTGCTCGATCACTACGTCGTGGTGGACGTGATGCACGGCGTGGTGGTCTGGTCGACGTAGACCGTGCGTGCTCGCGATCAGTGGCAGCAGGTACTGGTAGAGCCGCATCCAGTGCTGATGGCGGACCTGCAATAGCTCGATCGCTGTGAGCGCCTTCGGCATCTGCCGCGGATCGAACTTGTTGCAGCACAGCCCCGCCGCGCGCCAGTCGTGGATGTGCTGCCGATCGGCCTTTGCGACTGAGCACCATGGCCACTCGCACGCCTCCAGCGACGCGATCACGCCGTCTCCCACGATCACGGCCTGCTCGATCAGGATGAACGGCTCGCCCTCACGCCAGATCTGCACGATCGTCTCGCAGTAGCTCGCCGGCGTGTTCGACACGTGGACCATCTCGGCGTTCGGTGCCTGATCGACGAGCGCCGAGACTGCGCGCTCGTCGGGCTTGCCGGCGTGATGCATGACAACCCTCACGACGACCGGCCTTGCCGGCGCAACCTCGTCCGCTTCCGCTGCTGACGCCGTTGCCTTACACCTTTCAGCCCGGCGCTGCGTTGGGTCGCGCTGCCCGGCTTGCGTCGATGCACCGCGATGCGGCGCCTGGCCGGGACACCCATCAGGCCCGCTGCGCTTTCAGGCCGCGCTCGTGCGCCTCGCGCTGCCGTTCCTCGCGCGCGGCGGCATTGTCGATGACACTCTGCGCCTCGGGCGTGGGGACCGCGGGGATGTTGCGCGGGTCGCTTCCGATCAGCCGAGCCGTCTCCTCGAGGTGCTGCCAGAGGTCGATCTTCTTGGGGCCAACACGCACATACCGCTTCAGGATCGGCCGCTCGGGTCGCGGAGACTTCGGGGTGAGCTTCGCCTCGAGGTCGGCGTTTTGCAACTCGTCGAGGCTTCGGCGATACGCCTTCAACGCCGTCACGAGCTCTTCCTTGCGCGCGTACGCGGCCGTCTCCTTGTCCGCGCAGACCTGCTCGAATGCCGCCTGGCCGGCCTCGCGGACGCGAGCGAATTCTTCGTCGATCGACCTGAGCGCCGCGGGGACTGCGGCGATGCGGGCCTCGAGCGTCGCCTTCTCGGCTTCGAACTCGGCGACCTGCGCCGCGACCTCGCCTGGGTCGGCGCTCGCGCGGAGGATGCTCGCGTGCGCATCATTGATCCGCACCTCGAGATCGTTCGCGAGCGCGGTGTCGCCGGCTAGCTGTTCGCGGATGCGCCGGCTTTCACCAGCGAGCTCGGCGAGGTGTTCAAAGACGGACTTGGATTTTGTGGCAGTTGGCATGTTGCTCCTTGGAATGAGGGTGGACTGGCTAGGCGTCGCCGTCGGCGACGTGGCGCAACGACACGTCGTAGATCTCGGGGTACTTGCGCCGCAGCTCGGCGAGCTGGATCGTGGTGAGCTCGCGCAGCTCGCGCCAGGTGAACCAGCCGCGCTCCGGCACGACCAGAGGGGCGGAGCGTTTCGTAGTAGTCGCCATGCTCAGAGGCGCGTAGTAGTGCTGAACGCTTCGATCGAGCGCCGATACAGGTCCGGCTGTGCGCGCTTCAGCTCCACCTGCTTCTCGGGGCTAAGTGTGGCGAGGACTCGTGGAGCTATGTGGTCCGTCCCGGGCTCCGGCTTCGGCAACGCCGTCGCCTCCCTCGCCTCGCGCTCCTTCGTCTCCTGCACAAGCTGCTCGAGCCGAGCGATTTCTTTATCGTGCTCGCGCATGCGGGCCTTGGTCGCATGAAGCTCGGCCTCGTTTTTCGCGATATCGAGCTCGTGACGGACCGCGGCGCGGATGGCGGCAAGTTGTTCCTGCCTGGATGGTGCTGACATAGGGGTTGCTCCTTTCGGTTTAGCGGCTCGCCAGGCCGGCGAAGTACGCCGCCTCGCTCTCCGCGGTCGGCAGACGCCAAATACGGTCGAGGCGGTCGCGCTGGGCTGCGGACTGCTGGCGCAGGTCGGCAAGAGCGGCGTCGAGGTCGGCGGTGGCAGGCATCTAGTGGCCCTCCTCGTCGATTGGGTGAGATGAAATGCCGAACCGGGCGAGCCGCTCCTCCGCGTCGCGCCGCTGTTCGGGTGAAAGCTCGGCTTCGAGCTCGGCGTCGCGCCGCGCGATGTCGGCGGCGTCGAGGTCGGCGATGTGCTGCCGACGTCGTTCGATCTCGGCAAGCTCCTCCGGCGTGCGAGGACGCTCACGCTCGAGCTTGGCGGCAGCCTCGGCGTCTTTGGCAACCTGCCAAGGCTCCCGAGTGTCGGGTTTCTCTCTTGGTGGGGTCTCGCGCGCCGGGCGCGCGTGTTCCCCTAGTTGTTCAAGTGTTCCTATACACGCGAGGCTCTCAGGTGCACCGGAATCGTTTTCAGGTGCACCGCCAGGTGCACCAGCCGCGTTTCGTGCACCTGTAGTAAGTGCACCGCGTGCACCTGTAGTAAGTGCACCGCTAGGTGTCGGGAAATAGTAGGTAACGGTCCGGCGGGACGGCTGTTCGTCCTTCGGGATGACGCGCGCTATCACGCCGTCATCCTCGGCGCGCGCCTTCGCGGCCCGGACGGTGCCCTGGCCAACCCCGCACTTGCGCGCGAGTATGCGGTCGCTCGGGTAGGCGCCCATCTTCGGGTTAGCCATCAACGCGAGCACGAAGATCACCAAGCGGTGGCTTGAGTCGTAGCCCTCGAGCACGTCGCGGTTGAGCAGCCGAGTCGCGGTGCTCTCGGCCATTAGGCATCGCCTCCTCGGCGCATAGACGCGTAGCCGCCCGAGGCGGCGAGAATGGTACGGCGAGACTTCGGCGGGGGTAACTGCTAGGGCAGGCTGAGGCGGTGACTACGCCTCAGCGAGCGCCGGAACCGCGGTGGTGACGATCGCGGCGACCAGCTTCGAGACGGTCACGCCCTCGCGGTCCGCTACCGCGACGAGTAGGTCTCGGTCGACGGGGCGCACGCGGCTCTGCACTCTTACCGTTGAGTTGCTATCGGGCACGGCAGAGTCTCCTGTTCGTCGGGGTCGGGGTCGTCGAGGGCCTAGTGACTCGATCGTCCATGGCTCATCCGGGAGCTCCTCCAGGGGCTTCAGCTCATCGCTGTGGGCCTTGACGAACTCGCGCACCTCCGGCGAGTCGAACTCTCCGAAGTCCGCCCGGCCCACAAAGGCGTGCAGCGCACGCTGGAGGGGATGACGTCACGAGCTATGCCGCCGCGGCGGACGCGCGCGCGCCGCGCTGCTACGGACCGAGTAGCGAAGATAGGGCGTGCTCAACGGCATCCCGACCGGTCGTATCGGCGAGGGCCGCTCGACGCGACGGGTACACACCGATGCTCAGATCGACCTCGTCTAGCCACGTCTGGAAGTCTTTGGGATCGCGACCGGCTACGACCCATCGCGTCTCGAATTCCGCCTCCGCCCACGTCGATGCCCCGATTTCAACTAGGTCCTCGACGGGAAGTGTTCCGCGGGTCAGTGCCGTTATGAGGCGTCGCCGAAACCAGGCCCACCCAACCTCGCTGAGGCAACGAACGCGATCCTCAAGCCGGAGGTAGCTGCGGTCGATCGTCGTGATCCTCCGGAAGTCCGCGACCCACATCGCCCCGTCGCCGACTAGGTCGGGGAGCGGACAGACAGACCAGGCTCCCTCCCAATCGTCGGGCACCGTGATCCTGTAGTCCGCCGCGCGGTACACGGGCACTACCGCCTGCGCCTTGTTCAGAGTGACGCCATCAGACGCGACGATGATGTCGCAGGGGTACGAGACGGTGGCAGCGTGTAGCCGCTTAGCGCTCCAGTGTGGCTCCGACGCGACAGTGTTGCCGGCGGCAGCCTTGGTGATCGGCACGTCGACAAAGACGTCGCCCTGGAAAACCGCGCGACTCTCTGACGCCGCAAGGTAGAACTCGTCCGCGCTCGGCGGCGTGGACACGTCGAGCCTAGGTCAGAAGTCGAGATCGTCCGATGCGGGCAGGCGCACGGTGTCCGTCGGAACGGCCACGAGGCGGCCCCGGGCGACCACGCCATGGTGATCTCGACCGACGCCAAAGAGCTGGACGGCACGCCGAATCGCTGGCTGAACCGGCTCGAACTCGATCCACTCGTGCTCCTCTGCATGCGTGCCAGCCTCCGCGCTTGCGCGGTAAGTGCCAACGCCTCTATCTAGGAGAGCTCCCGGGTGACTCATCTATCTCGCTCTCCTTTCTGCTTCCTCTTGGTTAGGAAGAAGCGCCTGTTGAACCCGGTCAACGAAGTCATTGACCGCAAGCTGCGCGTCAGTGGAGAACTTGCGTGCACTATGAACGATAGACCCCTCACGCGCAAGGACCCCCGCGCTCGCCTCGCTCCCAATGCGCAAGGCCGACTCGGCGAACAGCGAGGTCTCCGCGAATGTTCGACCCTCCCAGGATTGTTCGGACGCCGCTGTTTCCTCACCAAGACGCCCGGCGCGGTGGCTCAACCGGTCTGGAACCTCCCTCGCCCTGACGATGCCGAATTCGATCTGCCCGTTTGCGGGGACGTCTCCGACCTTGTCGACATCAACGAGCATCGCCCAGTCTCCGAGCACGAGCTCTCCGCCCGGCTGCGTCAGGAAGGTCTTGTACGACTGGGCGAGCGCCTCCTCGAAGGTCATGGTGAGAGGGGCGAGGTGCTGATACGCGGCCGACATTTCGATGATCGACTGTGGCTCCATAGCTGCGATAGCTCGCGTGAGGGTGTCCCAGGCGTCAGCTGTATGCGACTCCTCCGGTCCCAGGAACCGGAGCATCACACCGTTTGATCGGACGGCGAGGATATGCATTGAGTCGAACAGCCGGGCTTCGACGCCGGTGTCCGTGACCCGGAACGCGCGGAGATGCCCTAGATCTTCTAGCTCGCGGAGCAGATCGATCCGCCGCTCGTAGAACCGCAGCTCGGGTCGCCACGTGATCCGGATGTTTTGGGTCCAGGGTGCCGCCACGGGAACAGGGCACTCTAACTCGCGCGTCGCGGCGGGGCGAGCCAGGTTGTTGCGAGTCATTACGAGTCCGGGCTTGTGGTGAGTAGGCAGGAGTGGGGAAGCCGAGTTGAGAGGCGCTACGCTCGCCGCGTGAACTCGCCGCCCGCTGTCTGCAGATCGTGTGGTTGGGAGGGGCCAGCGACCGGAATCCGCGTCGAGAACTCGACAAACATCACATTCCAGGGTGGCTCAACAACCTGCCCACGGTGCGGAGGGCGGGCACGGATCGTGAGTGGCACCTACGACTTCATTGGGGGTGTTGTTCGGGTCGTCCGCGACGCTGACCTCTCGATCGCGCAACTGAACCACCTGCGGCAGGCGGCCTCGCAGGCGCGCCGGACCGGCCAATCGCCGCAGGAGTTCGTCGAGGCGAACCCCGAGATGGCGCCCGTCATCAATCTGATGCTCCAACAGCCGGCGGGGAGAGATTGGCTGATCCTGCTCCTGGCAGTCCTAGCGATCGTTATCCCATTCGTGCAAGCAGCCGAATACCACGCCGAGGACGAGGCCCGCGAAGCTCGGACAAACCCCACGACGCTCGTCATCAACGAGCGCGAGATCAACGCCCTGGCTTCCCGCATCGCCGTTCAGGTCGAGAAGGACACCGCACACGAGTCAACGACCGGGAAGGACGTGAATGCGCAAAAACGTCCGAAACGGCCAGGCAAAACCTACGGCAAGAACAAGCGGCGACGTTAGACCGACCCTCCCTCTACCTATATGGAGAATTACCGCTCATTTGGCGACGAGGCGCCTGATCGTGCTCTCGTTGCACTCCAAAGCGCCGGCCAGCGCCGTCGACGTTGCCCGCTTCTCCGAGCGAATGCGCTTCAGCACGGGAACTAGAACCGCCCGCGCCGCGTCCTGCTCTGCGGTCTGGTTGCCGCGCCGCAAACACGCGCGCAGCTCGTCGATCGACATCCCGGTGCCATCCTCGAGAAGCGCGATCGCGGCCGCCGGCTTAGCCGTACCACGACGAGGCCGACCGGCCGGAGCGGCGCTCGAGTGCCCATCGATCGTGAAACTCTCCCGTCCCCAACCCCTCTTGCCGCCGTTCTCCTCGAATACGGCCTCGGTGGTCCAGACGGCATGCGACGAGTCCATCTCGTCGCCCTCCTCGTCGTCCAGCTCGTACTCGAGACGTGCCTCTTCGAGCTCGGGCTCGGCGTCGTCCTGGGTTGTGGCGACAGCGAGTCCGAGCTCGCGGCGGACATCGGGCGCAACCGCAAACGGAGGTCGATGCGGGAAGCCGCCGAACGGGAAGTAGTCGGCGAAGTCGACGCCGATCCGATCGGCGAGCCAGTCGCAGGTGCGCTCGAGCTCCGAGAGTGCTGCCGGCGAGAGTTCGACGAGCGCGCCAGCGGCGTCGACGTACAAGCTGACGAAGGCGTAACGATTAGGAGCGACGAGCTCGAGCTCGCGCAGAGGACCGCACAGCCGGGCGTATGCCAAGCCAAAGCGGCCGTGGGTGATTCCCTTCGCCTCGTATGCCTGGCGCCCCTGGCGATAGCGACAAAGCATCAGTCGCACAACCGCGCGACGCGCCTCGACGCTCATCTTCCAGTTCCGCGGCGGCGTGCCCGTAGGTCGCCCGTAGAGCGGCTCGCCTGTGGTCGGATTGAGTCCGTGCTCTGTTCGTGCCTGCTCGATCGCGCGGCGGTTGCCGAGATCCGGGGCGATCTGGGCAAGAGACCGCGACTGGACGCCGCGGTAGCGGACGAGGATCTCGTTCTCCCTCGAGCTCGCCCTCATCACGCCTCCTCGTCGTCGCCGTCGGTAAGCGCACCCGGTTCGTCCCGATCTTCGTCCTCGGCCCACGCGTTCCACCGCTCACCGCTCCTAGACCAACGGCCCTCGAACGGGGGGTCGCCATCGAAGTCGAATGAGAAACCCCAACCAACCTCGTCCCAAGGCGTGACGATGATCGTCTCGTTGCGTTCCTGACCGACGGGCGAGAAGAACGGCCCGGCCCCGCTATTCGCCGCGACGATGATTCGGAGCGTTGCGTTACCAGCTTCGAGAGCAGCCGCGCGGAACCACTCGCGGGTGATCGTTAGGCCGCTGTGGCCGACATCGACGAACCCGTCGCCGTTCCCGGTGAGAAGTGGAATAAGCACTGCCGCGCGACCGTCAGACCATTCGCGCTCCTCAAAGGGTCTACGCCCGGTCACCTGCCCGAGCTCGCCGGTGCACTCCAGGCCGAGCATCGTCGTCGGGCTATCGCTGTCGACGGGGTGCAAAATCGGGTGGCCGTCCTCGTCCGCGCCCACGACGGCGAACGATCGGTGGTAGCAGGGATACGAACCCATCGTGACCAAATCGCCCTTGCGGTCCGCGAGGTACTCGATCACCTCTTCATAGGTAAGTTGCTGCTCATCGGCCATGTAGATCATCAGCTCCTAAAGGGCCGGCCGGCGGATGGGCGACGCCGGCCGGCACGATCCCGCTGGAGGAGCGAGAAGCTGAGTGATGCCCATCACTGACACTTGATTTCGAGCATAGGACGCGCCCCGGTCTGCCCTGCGCGGCAGCCCGCTACGTGCGGAGCCTCAAGTCTCGGCCTCGGCGACGATCGCCGCAATCGGACATCCGCTCGTCAAGCGCGCTTGGCAATGCGACCGGCAAGCTCGGCCGTTCGTCCACCAGGACATGGGCAGCGACCGCGGCGAGCTGCGGTCTCGTCACCAGGTCGATGCGCGTATCCAGATGGTCGATCACATAGCCAAGGTGAATCGCCAGGTTGTCGAGACGGCGCTCCAGCTCGGCGAGCCACTACGGCAAACGGGCGAGGCCCGCGAGGCCACCTCGATTTCTGGGCTACGGCTCCAGCCTGACCTTGAACCCGTGCTCCTCGGGTCCTTCGTGCCCCTCGAACTCGAAGAGAATCGCGTTGATGTTTCCAACGTGACTCACGGCGCCCTGGATCAGACCGACAGCCAGTTGGGGCTTCCAGATTCGGAAGTACGAGTTGCCGTCGCGATTGGTGGCGCCGATGCTAATCGCGTCCGCGTACGCGGTCAGGCTTGCGAGGTTCTGGAGCGGGAATTCAAGCGTCTGTCGCAGCCCGTGATAGACGAGTCGGCTGTCCGTGAGAGTCAGCGTGCCTTCGTCGGCAGGCGTCCAGTGGCTACCGATCGTTTCGATGTGACTAACACCGCCCCCGGTCTGATAGCTCACGCCGAGCCCTATCGGAATGCTGAGTCCCTGATAGGACCCCCGCATTTGACGGTCGATCACCTCTTTCAGCACTTCTGCCGGAACCTCATACAGGACGTGCTCGTCGCTATGAAGAACCAACGACGTTTTCTCCGGCGGCATGATGAACCAACCGCCCTGCGCTAACGCGAGCTTCATCGGTCCGAATAACTCACGCAGGATCGCCGGCTGGAAATCGGCGTGTTCGCCTATGTACGTGAACATCTTGGTCAGACCGTCGGGGTCGAGAATGCCCGTATTGCCAACAAGCTCCTCAAACAGCGAGTGAGCGCCCTGCACCGCAGCGTCGCTCACAGCCGTTGGCAAACTCGGTGCGTCGACCATTGCCTTTGCTCCTTGCCCGCTTGGGGAGCGAAGCCACTGGCCCCACTTCTTCGGATCAGCGATGCCGCCTCCAAAATTCGAGTCTGACGAGCCAGCGGCGAAACCGGGAGCATGCTCCCAATCGCGCTCCCACGTCCGCTCGCGCAGCCGCGTTCACGCGATAGGAACAGCGGGGCTGGCCGGCCGAATCTCGATCACCAGGCCTGCGCTCTCGAGGGTGCGCTTCAAGGAGTCGGCGACCGCCGAGTCAACTCCGGCGCGGAGTACGGTCGGCTCGCTGCCTGCGCCGTCAATGATCCTCTTCGCCGACGCGAGACCGAGGCCGCCCACCACCTCGCGGACCTCTTTGATCGCCTGGAGCTTGCTGGCCCCGGGGACTAGGTCAGCGAAGACGACATCCCAGGTGTCTACGACCTCGGCAGGCGCTGGAACTGCTCCTGCCGATGAACCCGCGAGCAGGCCGGCCTTTTGGGCCTCGAACTCCTCCGTCGTGAGTACGCCCGAGTCGCGCAGCTTGCCCAGCCGCTCCAGCTGGTCGATTACGTCAACTCTCGGCGCCGGGTTTGTTGCCTGGCCCGCTGCCACTGGGGTGGCTGGCACGGGCGATCCCTGGTTCCGGAACGTGACGGTGTGAATCTGCTTGCGGGTGAAGACGCCTGTAGCTGCCGAGTAGAGCGCCTTACGACTGGCCTGCTGGTCAACGACGTACCCCTTCTTTGCCATGGCGTTGAGTCCGCGTTCAAGCGCCCGTTCGCCCTTGAACTTCATAACCACTACATCGCGCATTTGAGCATCCTACGCTTCTAGGGGGGGCCCGGCAGATGGCGACCGACCCGTCGCGCGGGACGCGCGCTTGACGCCCCGTACGCGCCGTGCGATGGCAGATCGAGGGAACTGAGAGGGAACATCAGCCCGCAAAAGTCCGCTCATCGGTGCTAAGCACCGCTCCATTTCTCCCAGCAACTCCTGCATTTGTGCGTCCCCCGCCTCACCCACAGCGTTTCATGGCATGCAAGAGGTCGTCGGTTCGAGCCCGACTAGCTCCACTCTCAAACAGCCTGCAAACCGGACGCTTTTCGGCTACCCAACGCTCGACATCGATCGCGAGCGCGGGCCGGTCTCGACCCAGGAGCGCACGATGTCGCGCATCGAGAGGACGCCAACGGCCTCTGACCCGTCGAGGACGATCAAGTGGCGGAAGCCGCCCGCTGTCATCTGCTCGGCCGCGCGCTCGAGCGGCCAGTCCGCTGCCGCGTAGACCACGTTGCTGGCGACATACTCGCCGACCAGGGCGAGGTCGATGTCGCCGCCGTCACCGATGCAGCGCAGCACGTCGCGCTCGGTGATGATTCCCGGGCCGGGCAGGTCCGGGTCGAGCACCACGGCGGAGCCAGCTCGGCCGCGGGTCATCCGACGAGCGGCCTCGCGCAGCGTGTGCGATGTGCCCACGGTGACCCGAACAGCGCTCATAGCCTCACCTACCGTCATCGCGACCCTCCGTTCGGTATGTCAGTGGAGTGGGAGATCGTAGCAATTGCCACGAGAACCTGGCCGGGCTGTCAATCATCCGGCGACCGGCTACTGCGCGACCATCCTGAGTATGCGGCGCACCCACTCGCACCCCGGCCGCCGCCCGAGAACATCCTTCGCTTCAAGCCGTTATCGGGGACCGGCGCCTCGCGGCGGGTCTCTTGCGATTAGTTCGCAAGGGTTCCGTCGAAGTCGATCGTGGCGTGTGTGCCATCGCAGAACGGCTTGTTCGACGAGTGTCCGCAGCGGCACATCGCCATCGGGTCGGGATGTTCGATCACATGCCCGTCCGGGGCGGTCAGGACCACGGGGCCGGAGACGATGTAGGGGCCGTTTGCGCTGGGGGTGATGTTCACTTCGGCCATGGGGTGTCCTCCTAGGCGATCTTGATTGGGTTGTTGATGGGGAGCTGACGGATTCGTGTGCCGGGCAGGGCGGCGATGGCGTTTGTGAGGGCTGGTGCGGCGGATGGGACGCTGACCTCGCCGACACCGGTCGGTCGGTGCTTCAGTCGACTCGATCAGGTGCACCTCGATCGTCGGGACCGAGCGCATGCGGGTAGACGACCCTAATCGATGTGTACGCGTCCGCAGTTATCGAGGGAGACCTCGGTGACCTGGGCGCTGTGGCTGAGGAAGGTTCGACTCGAGCAGCGATACGGCGCCGAGCGTCTGCCCAGGCTGGCAGTAGCCGCATTGCACAACGTTGCCGCTATGCCACGCGCTGCGGACCGCATCGACCACGGGACCCGAAGCCCCCTCCACCGTCGTGATCGCCTTCCCAACCGCCCGCTCCGTCGCTGTCTGACACGACTTCTGACTGCGACCGTCGATCAGGACCGTGCACGCCGCGCAGAAGCCGGCTCCGCACCCAAACTTCGTCCCGGCCATGCCCAAGACGTCCCTGAGCGCCCAAAGCAGCGGTGTCTTGGCGTGGCGGTCGTCGACCTCGACGTCGGCGCCGTTCACCTCAAGGTTCATCGCAACCTCCGTAACTTGACCGTCCGGCCGGCGGCTCGGTCAGCCGCGAGTCGTCTGCTTGCTGTAACTGCCGTGGCGGAACTCGTCGACGAGTCCTGGATGAGTCGGGTACCAGCCGAACTGCTCGCGAGCCCTCGCCGCGGAGGTGCCCTGATCGAGCAGGAGGACTTCGGCGAAGTAGTCGCCCAAGCGCGCCCGAGCCTCGTCATCGGAACCAGACACCGCCCCCGTAGCCTCCGCCGCGACCGCGGCCGCCTCCGTGAGTTCGGCAACGGTCGAATTCAATCCGTTACCGATGACGTAGCGGCCACGAGCCGAGTCGTCCTCCAGCACGCGCCGGAAGAAGTTCGCGAGGTCGACAACATGGACCGTCGACCAGTGCTGCTGCCCGGTGCCGAGCATGATCAGGTTGCCGTCCTCGTCTCGGGGTGAGGCCAGGAGCAGGCCGGGGATCCCTCCCCCGCCGTCACCGTAGGCGACGCTCGAGACGATCACGACTCCACGCATCTGTTTGGCATCGAGCACGCGTCGCTCGATCGGCTCCTTCCATGCCACCAGCGGGGGTGGATTGGCTGGAGACTCCTCGCTGATCGAGGTGTTGTCGGCGTAGATCCACATACCGCTGATGTGGAGGTAGGGCTTGCCAGTGCCGGCGAGTGCCTCGATCGCTGCATCGGCCACTGCCGAGTCCAGGTTTGCGCTGGTTTCGTCGCCGGGACTAGCCGTGTGGATCGCCCCGTCCGCACCCCTTAGCAGGCCTACGGCGGCGCGGCGGTCGTAAAGATCAACCACTATCGGGGTAGCGCCACGCGCCGCGACGCTGTCGGCCTGGTCGTGGTCACGGACGAGCGCTGTCACCGCGTGTCCGTGCTCCAGCAGTTCGGTGAGTATGTGAGATCCGACGAATCCGGTTGCACCGGTGAGTGTCACTCTCATGACTGGAGAGCCTCCTGTGTGGTACGAAGTAGATCAAGCACTTGATTGAGAATACTCATCCGCGGAACTCCTGTCAAGCACTTGCTTGAATTGTTAGGACCGCCTCCCCCGACCGCGACCGACCTCTCCTTGACGCGCCACGATTGGGATGCCGCCCGTCAGGAGCGCGTCGCACCACACCGACCCAGTCACCAGGCGCTTTCGGCCCCCCGCGTCCACATGCCGGCTA
>PKXY01000013.1:0-288 GCA_003132505.1 Solirubrobacterales bacterium | reverse complement strand
CCAGCCAGTTCAACAACCCGGCTGCGCAGCGCGTGCGGAAGATCAACTCCTGGTCCCTGACACCAGGAACGTTGGCCTGCAGCACCCGAAGGACATCGGCTCGAACCCGATCGAAGCTGGCATCAAACCGATCCCATCCCTGTGGAGGATCAGTTCCTGACCGCGCCACGATCCGCATCAAGCCCAGGTCACGGCCCCCCACAGCGAGGGCTCGCGTCATCGGTCGCGCGAAGGCCGCCGCCAGCGCCTCAAGCGAGCCCTCAGCTGCTAGCGCGCTCACCGCCTCCT
>PKXY01000044.1 GCA_003132505.1 Solirubrobacterales bacterium | reverse complement strand
GTGGACTGCGACCCTTACAGCACCCTGGTCGGAGCATCGACCCCGAACGCCGACGGCTGCGGCTTCGACCAGAATCTCAACGTGCAGAACGAGAACGAGGAGTGGTGCTCGGACTTCGCCAAATGGGTATGGCAGCGAGCCGGTATCACGACGGACATGAACGTCATCAACGCGGGAGCCGTCTCGTTCTACAACTGGGGGCTGGGCCAGGGCGAAACGATGCGGCCCGACTCGGGCACGCCAGCGGCCGGCGACGCGGTGGTCTTCTTCCCCCCCGGTCCCATCACCTCCGGCTACGCCGATCACGTGGGCATTGTGAGCGGGGTGAATCCCGACGGCACCGTCAACCTGGTCGACGGTGATTTCCCCGGCGCGTCGAACATCAGCGTGCAGTACAACACCGACCTCAGCCTGACCACCTGGGCGTCCCAGGCGTGGAGTCACGGCGAGCAGTGGATCTTGGTCACCCCGCCCACCACCCGGCAGCAGCCCGTCCCGTCCGCCGGGATCACCGGGCCGCGGGTGGCCGTGGCGGGCACCACCGCCGACTTGACGGCATGGGCCGCGCAGCGGGGCGGCTCGGTCACCCAGCGCCTGTGGACCTTCGGGGACGGCAGCGCCGCGAACGCGTCCGGCCCGGATGCGAGCCACGTGTTCGCCCGGGCCGGGTGCTACACGGTGACCATGAGCGCGACGTCGAGCCTCGGTACCGCGTCGACGCGCACCTGGAACGTTGACGTCATCGCCGCGTCGTCCGCGGTGGCATCGACGCCCAGCACGGCCGTGTGGTATTCCGCCACCCCGGTGAACCAGCTTCTCTTCCTGGCCACGGGCACGGGAGGGCTGGCCACGGGCACGGGAGAGCTGGCCGCGGAAAGCTCGGACGGCTCGCGCTGGCTCCGGCAGGCCATACCAGGCCAGACCGGCGCCGGAAGCGGGCTGACGGCCCTCGACTACCCGGACATGACCGACAGCATGACGCAGCACGTCTATTTCCGCGCGGCCGACGGCAGTCTCGCCGAGACCTACCTGAGCGGTGCCGCCTGGGTCACGCACGCGCTGGCCGGCCAGCCGGCGTCAGGAAGCGCGATCGTCGCGACGACGACGACGGCGCCGACGCGGATCAGCCCAACCCTCGTTGCCACCGCCTCGCCGCCCGGCCCGATCCGCCTCTTTGAGCACAACGCGATCGACTACGGCGGCCTCGTCGGCACAGCGCTGTTCGCGGCCCTCCTAATGGGCATCCTTGCGCTGGCGCCGCTCGTGCGCCGTATCGGTGGCGCCACCCAGGCCAAAGGGCACCGCGACGCGGCTCAAGTCCTCGAGCGCGCAGCGATCGCGGGCGTGGCCGTCTGGCTCACCCTCGGCTACCTGCTGTTCAGCTTCTCGAGCCGCGCGCATCCGCGCTACCTCGAGGCGTTCACACCGTCGATCGCGATCGCGCTCGGCGTCTCGCTCGCCGTCCTCGCGCGCCGCGCCCGCCGCGATCCGCGCTCGTCCTACCTGATCGCCTCCGCCCTCGCGCTGTGCGTCGTCGAGGCCGCCGCTGGGAGCGGCAGGCTTTCGCGCGCAGGCCTCTTTGCCGTCGCGCTGATTGGCGTTGGGATCGCCGCCGCTGCGGCCGCGCTGCTGCGCCGCAGCGATCACCGCGACCTGCTGCCACGCCAGTGGACGCCCAGCACGGTAGCGGCGACGCTGCTGGTCGCGGTGATCGCGCTCGTGATGCTCACCGACGACGTGCGCCTGATCCGCGACGACAGCGGCGTCCAGGCAAGCGAGGTGACCGTCCCGGCGCGGCTGACCGCTGCGCTGTCGCGCTTCCTCGAGCGTCACCAGGACGGCGCGCGTTACGAGGTTGCCGTCAGCGCCCCCACGCTCGCGGCGCCGCTGATCGTCAAGGACGGCCGCCCGCTGCTGCTCCTCACCTCGGTCTACGCGCGTCCGCTGGTCACGCTCGACGAACTCCGACGAGACGCCGCACGCGGCGCGGTACGCTACGTCTTCAGCGAGGGAATCTGCCCAGGGCCGCAGTACACGACGCTGCCGGCCTGCTCGAGCGCCGACAAATGGGTGCGCACCCATGCAAGGGATGTCACCGCGCAGCTCGGGCTCGCGACGAAGCAAGGCCTCCTCTATGAGCTACCGGATGCACCGCTGTTAAGCGCCGCACACAGTTCCTAATGAGAACCTCGACGCAACGACCAGTTCGTGTCATAGCTTTCCGGAGGATCGCTCGACGGCATGGTTGACAAGAGTCCAGACGCTCGCTCAGATGACCGGGCGCACACGCCCGCACACTACGATCGCCGCTCCTTCCTCAGGCGCGGCGTTCGTGCTGGCGGCGCTCTGATCGGCTCCGCGGCCGCTCTCGACGCGCTCACGGCACAAGCCTCGGCTCTCGGCGTTCCCCGCGTAGCCGCTCCGTCAGCCGCTGGGCCGCCGCCGAACATCCTCGTGATCGTCGTCGACCAGATGCGCTATCCGCGCTGGTTCGGTGGCGCCGGTCCGCGCGTCGGCTTCCCGCCGAACCTCGAGCGGCTGCGCCGCGGCGGCATCAGCTTCGCGCGCCACCACACCGCCTCCAACGATTGCACCCCTGCACGCTCGACGCTGCTCACCGGGCTGCACACCCACCAGACGGGCTGCATGATCACCGGAGTCAGCACGCTCGCGCCGGCGTTCGAGACCTGGGGCAGCTACCTGCGCGAACGTGGCTACGCCACATACTGGTACGGCAAGTGGCACCTGACCCGGGGCGATCGCCACTGGAACGAAATCGACGGCCCGCCGGCGCTAGAGCGCTACGGCTTCGACGGAGGCACGTATCCCTCACCCAACGGCGCGCCGGCGCAGGGCTGGCACGCCGACCCCAAGATCGCCCAGCAGTTCGTCGACTGGTACGCGCAGGCCGGCGGCGACAGTCCGTGGTGCACCACGGTCTCGTTCGTCAACCCGCACGACATCGCCTGGTGGTACCGCTGGAGCGACGTCAGCCCGGCGGAAGCGAGCGCGCCGGCACTGATCCATCAACTGCCGGCGAACTTCGAGACGCCGAAACAGCTTCGCAGCAAGCCGCTTCTGCAACGCTCGCTCCAGAACACGACCGACCTCTCCTTCGGCGACGTTTCCTACGCGGGCCGGGAGCTCCTGCCTTCATGGACGCCGTTCCTGGACCTCTACGTCAAGCTCCAGCTCGCGGCCGACCGCCAGATCGGGATCGTCCTCGACACGCTTGCCAGCCGTCCCGACGTCGCTGCCAACACCGTCGTGATCTTCACCGCCGACCACGGCGAGTACGGCGCATCTCACGGCCTGCGCGGAAAGGGAGCGGGTCTCTACGAGGAAGGCATCAACGTGCCGTTGATCGTCAACGACCTGCGCCGCTCCGCCACCGCCTATCCCGAGGTAACGCGCACGCAGCTCAGTTCGAGCGTCGACATCGTGCCGCTGCTGCTGACTCTGGCCAGCGGATCGGATGGGTGGCGCGACGAGGCACGCTACTCGCACCTCGCCACACGGCTCGATCTGGCGCCAATCCTGCTCGATCCGACGGCTCCTGGGCGCGACTACGCGCTGCACGCGACGGACGAGGTCGTGACGGAGTTCGCGCTCGAGCCATACAGCGCGATCGCGCCGATCCACGTTGTCGGTCTGATCATCAAGAAGGCCAAGTACGGCATTTACTCGCACTGGCGGCGAGGCACGACCGAAATGGACCCCGGCGGACAAGAGAACGAGCTCTACGACTACTCGACGCTCGCGGGTCGGCTCGAGATCGACAACCGCGCTGGCGCCAGTCGCCTCGAGGACGGCCTGCGTGCCGCGCTGGAAGGCGCGGTCACCGAGGAGCTACGGGCACCGCTGCCGCCTCGCCTGCTGGACGCCCAGCGGGACGGCTTCGAGGATTACTTCAAGAGCGAGCAGCGCGCCACCGAGGTCTCGCTCGCGAGGCGACGCCGGGAGCTCCAGCAGATCGTCGCCTCCGAGCTGGGCGGTGCGCCGAGTGGCGGCCGCCGCCGACCCGCGAGGGCACGCCGCTCCTAGCCGCACGGGGAGTCAGCGCTTCGCTTTGATGACCCGCGAGCTGGCGAGCGTCTGACCGCTACTGCCGAGCGCCTCCACCTCGACGTAAGGCCCGCTCTTGGCGGCGCTCATCGTCGTCTGAAAGCTCGCCGCCGTGGTGGTCCCCACGCTCTGGAGGCGCTGCGGCGAGCCTCCGGCGAGTAGGCGCCACGCGCTCACCTCGGTCGCTCCGTTCCAGCTTGCCTCGACGGTCACCGAGCCGTCGCGGGCGGCCTGCCCCGCGAGCGACGGCTTCGTCGTCGGCTGGGAGCTCCAGGGTGCCATATAGGTGCGGAAGTCCTGCACATCCAGTCCGAGCGATCCGTCGAGCAGCACGTCCCCGGCCGAGTTGTACTCCGTGAAGTCGGGGAGGCCGCCGTAGCCCATCAGCCAGTTCCCGTTGCCGACGGGGATGAGGTCGCCCTGGCTCGAGGCCAGCAGCCTGCGCGTCGGGTTCGTGAACGCCTTGACCAGCGTGACGGTGTGGGTGGCGAGGTCGGGCGACAGCAGCAGGCCGCGCGACTGCGTCTCCTCGGGCGGTGAGGAGCCGTTGTCGAAGACAGAGATCAGGCCTCCGGGCTCCCACATGGCGTCGTGCTGCCAGAAGAACTTGACTCCGGGCCCGAGCGTGAAGCTGCTCTGCTTGCCGCCGATCCGCCACTCGATCGTGCCGGTTTGCAGGTCGACGTCGTAGAGCGTCCAGGTGCCGCGCGAGGAGAGCAGCAGGTTGTCGGCGCTCCCGGGGTCGATCGAGTTGATGTGCACGTAATCCCAGTTATTGGTGTGCGGCACAGGGCTGTAGGAGTCGGCCAGCGGGATGTGACCGAACGCGTGCCACTCCCACATCACGAGGCCCGTCTTGATGTCGATCTCCTCGACGATCGAGTCGTTGACGTAGGCGTCGGCGAGGCCGCCGATGCGCTTGAGGTTCAGCCGTACCGGGTCGAACGCGTCGATCCAGGCCGTGCCCTGTGGCGTCACCAGGAACTCGTGCAGGTCGGCGCGGTAACCGTTGCCGGCCCTCACCACCGCGAGCGGTCGGTACGACGTCGAGTAGATCTCGTCCTCGCCCTGGCCGAAGCCGAGCTGGAGCACTCGTCCCTGCCACCACGTCAGCACCGTCTGGCCGTCGTAGGTCTGGGGACGGAAGTTCGTCGCGCTCTCCGCGGCGGGCAGCGGATGAAACCAGATCAGGTTGCCGGTCTGATCGGCGATCATCGGACCGGCGGTGCCGCGCCCCTGGTAGGGCGCGAGAAAGAGGTCGCCGGGACTCGCCCCGGGCTGGGCGGGAGTCCTGATCCTCACGATCGAGGGCGTCAGGCTGGGTGCCGAGCGGTAATACTGGACGTCTTCCGGGTTGCCCGGTTTGAGCGGGAACTGGGCTTGTGAGATCGGGGCCTGGTAGGCGATCGCGAACGTCGTGCTGACCGTCTGGCCGCTCGCCGAGCCGCCGGTCACGCGCGCGCTGACCTTCACCGTCTCGCCGGCGGCGAAGTGGTGGCTCGGCAGGAAGCTCTCGCCGGTACCGGTCGAATAGGCCTCGAGCCGACCACCGTGCCGCCCGCTGCGCGAGCCCGTGACCGTCACATCCGAAACCGTCGTTCCGGCACCTCCAAGGAAGCTGATCTGGGTGCTCGGCGAAGCGTCGCTCGTCCCGGGGAACGGCGAGACCGTGATCGCGTTAGCCGCGGCCGCGGCCGCGTTCGCCGCCGGGACTGAGGTCGGTAGTCCGGCCGCCGGAGCGTCACCGCAGGCAGCGATCGCCAACGCGCTACCGACGGCTGCGGCGCCGAGGGCGGTGCGGCAGAGCCAGCGGCTGGTCCTGAGCCGTGATTGGTCGCTGTGACGGACGAGCATCGACAATCGCGCGCGCGCCATGACGAACCGAACCCGGCCGCGAGCTCGCACGAGCCCGGGACACTAGCGCAGCAAAGTCCGCCGGGGAGCGGTTGACAGGCTCACTCCCCGCCGGCTCTCGACTCTGCATTGTGCTCGTGGGCTTCTCGCTGTTCGGGGTGGCGGAGGCGATCGCGCTGCAGGCGGATGAAGGCGATCGTTCCCCAGGTCAGCGTGATCCACAGCGTTATCGCGTGGTAGACGACAGACACCGCGGCGACCGGCGTCGCCCTCGCACCGTAGAGCACGAACATCCCGACGAAGCTTCCCTCGAGCACCCCGACGCTCCCCGGGACCGGTAGCACGTTTGCGAGCCAGCCGATCTGGTAGGCAAGAACGATCACCGCGATCGGCGGCGTGTATCCGGTGGCGCGGAAGCAGGCCCACATCACGGCGATGTTGAACCAGAGGTAGCCGACCGCGCCAACGAGCCGCCAGTCCGGTCGCAGCAGTATCCGGCGCGTGTCGCGGATCGACCTCGCCGTGCCGCGCGCGAGTGCCGCGGCCCTGCCTGTGCCGCGCGCCATCGCGAAGCGTTCGCTCGCGCGCGGCAGCGCGAGCACGGCGGCTACGGCCACGATCACTAGGCCGGCCGGCAGCAGCGTCAGCAAGGGATCGGTCGGGCCGGGCAGGATGCCGACCCCGAGGGCGAGCCCGGCGATGACGAGTGTGATCGCGTTGATCACGGTCGTCACGAGGAACAGGACCGCGGAGCGTTCCGCGATCTCGCCGAGACTGAGCTCGCGCCCGTGCAGCAGCCAGGCGCCGACCGCGAGGCTGCCGGCGCCCCCGAGCGACACGGCAGAACCGAAAGCCAGCTCCGTCAGCGCGACGCGGGCGCCGAAGAGGACCGGCGTACGGTCGAACACGAGTAGGAAGATCAGTATGTATCCGACACACGAGAGAATTTGAAAGACGATCGCCGCCGCAAGCCAGCCGGCTGTCATCCGCGTGACGACGTGCCCAACGCCGTGAAGCCCGGGTACGGCGAAAAGCAACGCGACCACGAGCACGGCGAGCACCGAGAGCGTGATGATCCCGTTCCGCAGCTGCCGCGCCTGGGGCTCGCGCGGTTCCCCGGCTTTGCTCGGCTCGCTCGCGCTCACCGCCAACGCTCCCTCACCGCTGACGCCCCGGCGGGGCCGCCGACGCGATGGGCTCAGCCGAGCGGCCCTCGCGACGCGCACGCGTGAACCCCCTCCGGGGGCGCTGGCGTTCCTCACAGTGGGGCTTCGCTCTCATGCCGTATCTGTCCTCGCCAGCTGAGCTCGCGATCACGCAGCCTATGCGCTAGTACCCGCGAACGGCAGGCGGGCCGTCTCCGTGGCTCGCAGCGCGTAGCGCTAGTCGTGAAGCGTCTCGCCACGCGCGAGCATCGCCACGTAACGCGCCATCCGCTCCGCCCGCGCATCCGCCCGTGTCACGTGGTGCAGGCGGTAAAGGAAGGCGTAGCGATTCGAGCTGTCGAGCGCGACGAAGAACTCCGCCGCCGCCGGGTTGGCGTCGAGCGCCTGCCGCAGGTCAGCCGGGACGACGGCATCGCGCTGGCCCGGATAAGCCGCGTCCCAGCGCCCATCGGCCTTGGCCGCGTTCACCTGTTCGAGCCCGGCAGGCTTCATCTCCCCGCGCGCGATCAGCTCCTCTGCCTTGACGCGATTCTTTGCAGACCAGCGGCTGCGCGGCTTGCGCGGCGTGAATCGCGTCAGGAACCACAGCTCGTCCAGCGGCGCCCGCTGCCCATCGATCCACCCCCAGCAGAGTGCTCCATCGAGCGCCGTGCCGTAGCTGACCGACTCGATCCCGCTGCCCTTCTTGGCGATCTTCAGCCAAGCACCGCGCGCCCGAGCATGCTCCCGGACAAGCCACTCCTCCCAGGCCACCCGCGAAGCAAACGCGATCACCGGCAGTCCATCTACCCCAGAAACCTCGTTACTTTCAGCGGCGCCGGGGGTCAACTGACGTGAAACGCCACGCCAAGGAACGCCACCAGCGGCCAGAGCACGACCGCCAGCGCGGCCGCGACCACCTGGTGCAGGGCGCCCGTATGCGCGAAGTAGTGGTGCGCGCGTGCGACGAGCGCACCGACCACGAGATAGATGATCCCGGGAAGCCCGATCTTCATCTCACGCTCCTTCCCCGGACGAGTCCGTCTCGCCGAGGTAGTAGTCGACCTTGTCGCCGCGTGCGAACAGCAGCGACAGCTTCGGGTTCTCGTTGAACAGCCCGACCTTGTCCGAGTCCGGGTAGGCCGTGACGGCCGGCGTCCGCTGCGTCGAGAACATCAGCACGCGCGCCGTCTCCGCGCCGTGGTTGGCGATCCTGTGCGCGCCCTCCGGCCCCTCGGGAAAGCAAACGACGTCGCCGGGCAAAAGCTCCTCCTCGCCATCGGGCTGGCGCACGCTCGGCCGGCCCTCGAGGACGATCAGGAGCTCCTCGTCGCCGGCCTCCCAGTGGTAGGGGCAGATGCTCTGACCGGGCGGCAGCTCGTACACGGTGCCGCCGAGCCGCCGCGCGCCGATCCGCGGGCCGAAACGCACATGCCCGACCCGGTAGCCCTCCGGATCCTCATCAGGCGTGTAACCGAACTGCGCACCGAAGATGTTGAAGCGCTCCACTCGCCACAAGTCTGCCACTCCTCATCGGAGGACGAGTCGGCGCATGCGCCGACTCNNGGCTGGGTGCATGCACCCAGCCGAACGGCCGTCCCCTCAGCGTCCTGCGCCGTGCGGCGCCGCCGGCTCGGCCGGGGCCAGCAGGCTGCGCGGCCAGTAGCCGCGCGCGAGCACGCTGTTCAGCTCGGCCGCGTAGACGACCACGCGCGCACCGAGGTAGAGCCAGGCCAGCAGACCGATCACGCTCGCGAACGTGCCGTAGGTCGCGCTCGCCTTCGTCAGCACGTGATGGACGTAGATCCCGCCGAGCGCCTGAATCAGCTGCCAGCCGATCGTCGCGAAGATGACGCCGGGCCAGAGCTGGCGCCTCGTCACGCTGGCGTCGGACAGCAGCCGGAAGGCGAACGCGAACAGCGCGCCGTTCAGCGCAAGCGCGAGCGCGAAGCCGCCGATGTCGAGCGCGAGGCCGCCGACGCCGGCCGAGACGAGGCCCGTAAGCGCGATCGTGACGACCTCGAGGATGCCGATCGCGAACAGCAGGCGCAGCCCGCGCAGGCGCAGCGCGAGCATGCCGGGACGGCGATCGCGGGGCAGCTCGTTGATCTGGTTGAACGTGTTCTGGAGCGTGTTGGTGATCGCGAGGCCCGACCACAGCGATCCGAGCGCGCCGACCGCGACGCCGAGTCCGCTGCCGCTCAGATGGCCGTTCTTCAGCGTTGCACCGATGATCGGGATATCTGGCAGACCCGAGCTGAGGATCGTGTGCTCCGCGCTGGCGTCGCTGTGCACGACGAAGCCGAGGATTGCAACGGCGAGCAGCAATAGCGGGAACAGCGAGAGGAAGCCGTAGTAGGCGATCAGCGCCGCGTAGTTGCCAGCGCTGTCATCGGAGGCCTTCTTCGCCACGGCGACCGACACCGCCAGCACCTTGTGAGCCTGCTGGAAGCGATCGAAGCTCCGGATCGGCGCGAGCTTGTCCACTTGTTGCATTCTCCCGCTATGTGGTCGAGGCTTCGGCACGCGGCGCTGGGTTCTGTATGCTCGTTCGATGGGATTAGATAACCCGGTCCACATCCTGCTGCTTCTGGTCGTGTTGCTGCTGGTGTTCGGGGCCAAGCGACTGCCGGAGATCGGCAAGTCGCTGGGAGAGGGGATGCGTGGCTTCAAGGACTCCTTGAGCGGAGCTTCGAACCACGATTCGCTGTCGCAGTCTGTCGCGGCTCCCCAGCCAGCCCCTGCGCCTGTGCCGGCGCCAAGCGAGCCGGCCAGCGTCGAGAAGTCCTAGCAGCGGCGGCCGAACATGCGTGGCGTTGGCGCGCCGGCTCCACACGAGCCGACTTGCGCCGGCTTCATGGCGTGCAGAGGACTCTGCATCGTTGATTGCACGATGCCAGCCGTCACCCTTGCGGGTAGTGGCTGGCGGCCTCCCATCTAGATGAGCCTGTTCGAAAGCCACCTGCTGAGCGCACGGGCGCTCGACGCGGTCAGCGGCGAGGAGATCGTGACGCAGATCGAGCTGCGGTTCGACCCGCTCACCGGTCACGGCTCGCGGATCCTGCCCGAGCGCGGGCTGATGGAGCGCAGCGACTTCGACCTCGAGGCCTTCGCCGCCACGAACCAGCCGACCTGCCCGTTCTGTCCCGAGCGGATCGAGCAGCTGACGCCGCGCTGGCCGGCGGCGATCGACCGCGCAGGTCGCATCACGAGAGGCGAGGCCGTGCTCTTCCCGAACCTCCACCCCTACGCGACCTACAGCTCGGTGTCGGTTTACTCGCCGCGCCTGCACTATCTGCCGCTGGCGACGATCAGCGAGGCCCTGCTCGCCGACAATCTCGCGACGCAGGTCAGCTTCGCCCGCGCGGTGCTGGCGGCCGACCCCGCCGCCCGCTGGGCCTCGATCAACGCGAACCACATGCTGCCGTCGGGCAGCTCGCTCTTCCATCCCCACCTCCAGGGAATCGTCGATCAGCACCCGACGACGGTGCAGCGCCAGCTGGCCGCGGTCCCGCCCGAACGCTTCGGTGCCTACCTCGAAGCCGAGCGCCTCGCCGGAGAGCGCCATCTCGGCAACACAGGCAGGGTCGACTGGCTCGCAAGCTTTGCGCCGATCGCGCCGGCCGAGCTGCGCGCCTTCATCCCGGCCTGCGCCTCGCCGGCCGAGCTCGACGAGAGCCTGACCGCCGAGCTCGCCCACGGCCTCGCCCTCGCACTCGGTGCCTACGCCGAGCTCGGCTTCGAGTGCTTCAACCTCGCGCTCTACGGCGCACCGCCGGCGAGCGTTGGCTACCCGCTCAACCTGCGCCTCGCCGCGCGATCCAACCTCAAGCCGCTCTACCGCTCGGACTCGAGCTTTCTCGAGCGCCTTCACTGGGAGGGCGCGGTCGACATCGCGCCCGAGTACGTCGCCGAGCGGATCGGCGATCGCTTTGGTCGCTAGTCGCCCGGCTTGTAGCCGGTCAGCTGCTCGGTCTTGGCGAGCAGGTTGCGCCCCGCCGCGGTCGATCCGGCCCATCGCACGACGCTGCCGTTGCTGACCGTCGCGCAGCCCGTCAGGTCGATCTGCACGAAGACTCCGTTGCCGTCCGGGTAGGCCAGCAGCGCATCGATCTGTGCACCGTCGTCCGCCGGGCATGACAGCGGGCGGTTCGGGAAAGCGGGCAGCGCGTCGAGCTCGCTGACGATCGACTTCACGGTCCGGGCGCTCGTCACGAGCGCGGAGCGCGCGAGGCCGCGCAGCGGCGGCCTGCCGAGCGCGTTGTAGCGGCAGAGCCTGATCGCCTTCGCCCCGGGCGGTGCCAGCTGCTTCCGCGCCGGCGCCCAGGCATTGACGGGCAGCTCGATCAGCGCTTTCTGTGCGCACTGCGGCGTTGCCGTCGTGCTGGCCTGCGCGGCTCCGCTTCCCAGCGCGATCAGCCCGGCAACCAGCGCCGCGGCGAAACCCCCAAGCGACGTCCATGTGCTCCTGCGGGACACGATCCTCATGATCTCAATACGACGCGCACCGCCGTCCGTCACCGACGCGCCGCCGCGCAGGTGATGCCGCGGCCTGGCGGCCGCAACGCCACTTGCGGCCAGCACCGCCAAGCGTTGCTAGATTGGGCCGCGATGGGCGCGGCGAGGTCCGTGCCCGCAGCTACAGGAAGGCGTGTTGTGGCGCGGTCGATCTGGAGTGGCGCGATCTCCTTTGGCCTGGTGAACGTACCGGTCAAGCTCTACAACGCCGTCCAGCGCAAGAACGTCCAGTTCCACCAGCTGCACGGCGAGGACCGCCAGCGGATCCAGCAGAAGCGGGTTTGCAGCGCCGACGGCCAGGAGGTCGCTTTCGAGGATCTGGTCAAGGGCTATGAGTTCTCGCCCGGCCAGTACGTCGTCGTCGAACCCGAGGAGCTCGACGCGGTTGCCGCCCGCAAGACACGGCTGATCGAGGTCGAGCAGTTCATCGACCTCGACGAGGTCGATCCGCTGATGTTCGAGTCCTCCTACTACGTCGCTCCCGCGGTCGGGGCGGGAAAGCCCTTCCGCCTGATGGTCGACGCGATGCGCGAGGCCGGCAAGGTCGGGATCGGTCGCTTCGTGCTGCGCCAGAAGGAGCATCTCGTCGCTCTGCGCGTCCAGGGCGACGCCCTGGTGCTGGTGACGCTCGTCTACGCCGACGAGGTGGTCCCAGCGGCGTCGCTCGAGGACGCCGGCGACGGCCAGGCGGAAGTCTCCGAGCGCGAGCTGGCAATGGCGCGCCAGCTGATCGAGATGCTCTCGGCGCCGTTCGATCCCACGCGCTACCACGATGAGTACCGTGCGGCGGTGCTCGCCCTGATCGAGCGGAAGGTCGCGGGGGAGGAGATCTCGATCGCACCACCCCCCAGCGAGCCCGCCGCCGTGCCCGACCTCATGGCTGCGCTGCAGGCAAGCGTCGAAGCGCTCTCCGGCCACGGCGCGGCGGCGCCGAAGAAGGCGACGCGAGCCAAGCCCGCCGCGCGCAAGCCCAAGGCCACGCAGAAGTCGTGAGCCCAGGCCGCCAACGCGGCCCACTCGATAGCTACCAAGCTCGGCGCGACTTCACGCACACGCCTGAGCCGACCGGCGAGGAACCCGGCGAAGCCGATCCGCAGCCGCGCTTTGTAATCCACGAGCACTCGGCGCGGCGCCTCCACTGGGACCTTCGCCTCGAGCGCGACGGTGTCCTCGTCTCGTGGGCGCTGCCGCGCGGCGTGCCGCTCGAACCGAAGGTCAACTTCATCGCGCCGCACACCGAGGACCACCCTCTGGAGTACCTCGAGTTCTCGGGCGAGATACCGGCCGGCAACTACGGCGCCGGCACGATGTCGATCTGGGACCACGGCACATACGAGACGCTGAAGTGGGAGCCGCGCAAGATCGAGGTCGCACTCCACGGCGAGCGAATCGACGCGCGCTACGCGCTGTTCGCGATCAGCAGGGAGGAGCAGCCCAAGGACTGGATGATCCACCGCATGGACCCGCCGGCCGACCCCGGCGCCGCGCCGATGCCCGAGCACGTCGCGCCGATGCTCGCCCGCCTCGCCACGCTCCCGAGCGACGATGCGCCGTGGGCCTACGAGGTCAAGTGGGACGGCGTGCGCGCGCTCGCCTACTCGGAGCCCGGACGCCTGCGCTTCGATGCTCGCAACGGGGGCGAGATCACCGAGCGCTACCCGGAGCTCGCGCGGCTCGGCCGCGCGCTGGGCTCGCACCGCGCGGTCCTCGACGGCGAGATCGTCAGCTTCGACGCCTCCGGGCGCCCGAGCTTCGCGGCGCTCCAATCGCGTATTCACGTTGGCTCGGCCGCCGCCGCCCGGCGCCTCTCGGGCGCCGCTCCGGTCACCTACGTGATCTTCGATCTGCTCTGGCTGGACGGGCACTCGTTGATCGACCGCGCTTACGGCGAGCGTCGCGCGACGCTCGCCGGGCTGAAGCTCGACGGCGACCGCTGGCGTACGCCGGCGACACTGACCGGCCGTGGCGCCGACATCCTCGAGGCGAGTCGCGCCGGCGGTCTCGAGGGGATCGTCGCCAAGCGGCGCGACAGCCGCTACCGGCCCGGCCAGCGCGACGGCAGCTGGCTCAAGATCAAGAATATCGCCCGTCAGGAGCTCGTCGTCGGCGGCTGGACTCCGGGCAGCGGCCGCCGCGACGGGCGGATCGGCGCCCTCCTCCTCGGCGTCTACGACGAGTCCGGCGCCCTCCAATACGCCGGCCGCGTCGGCAGCGGCTTCACCGAGCAGGACCTCGACGAGCTGCAGGAGCTCCTGACGCCACTGATCCGCGACACGTCCCCATTCGCCCCAGGCCCCACCAAGCCACCCCGCACGGCAACGTTCACCGACCCCGAGGTCGTGGTCGAAGTCGAATTCCGCGAATGGACAAAAGACGGCGCATTGCGCGCTCCCGCCTACAAAGCGCTCCGCACCGACAAGCGACCCCGAGATGTCAAGCGGGAATCCCCCCACCACGCCCAGGAAGCAAACGGCGGCGTCGGCGATCGCAAGATCGCCGACGGCCGGCCGCTCCGCGTATTGACCAACCCGACCAAGGTGCTCTATCCCGCTGCCGGCCTCACCAAGCAGCAGGTCGTCGACTACTACACCGCCATCGCGCCTGCGCTGTTGGGGCATCTTCGTGACCGGCCGCTGACTGTCAAGCGCTACCCCGACGGCGTTGACGGAAAGGCCTTCTTCCAGAAGAGCTCGCCTTCCCATCGCCCGCCCTGGGTAAGGACGGTCGCGGTCCCCAGCGAGCGTCGCGCGGTGATCAACTACACGGTCGTCGACGACCTCGACACGCTGTTCTGGATCGCCAACCTCGCCGCGCTCGAGCTGCACGTGCCACTCGCCAGAGCGAGCGACCTGGGGCGCCCCGACGCCGTCGTCTTCGACCTCGACCCGGGCCCACCGGCCACGATCGTCGAGTGCGCCCGCGTCGCGCTGCTGCTTCGCGGGACCTTCGAGCAGCTTGGCCTCCAGAGCTTTGCCAAGACGTCGGGCTCGAAGGGCCTGCAGGTCTACGTTCCCCTCGCCGGCGATGTCGGCTACCCCGAGACAAAGCGCTTTTCCAGCACTCTCGCGCAGCTCGCCGAGCGCGCGCAACCCGAACTCGTCGTGTCGCGGATGAGCCGCTCGCTCCGCGACGGGAAGGTGCTGATCGACTGGAGCCAGAACGACCCGCACAAGACGACCGTGTGCGTCTACTCGCTGCGTGCCACGCAGCGACCGACGGTCTCCACGCCGGTGGGCTGGGAGGAGGTCTCAGCGACACTCGACTCGGGCGATCCGCGATCGCTCTCCTTCGAGTACGACCAGGTTCTCGAGCGCGTCGCGCGTGCCGGCGACATCTTCGCGGCGGTGCTCACGCTCGAGCAGGCACTGCCCGCGATTTAGGCGCAGTCAGTGCCCGCGATCAGGCCGTCTGCCGCGAAGGCTCCTCAACCGGAGCCGCCTCAGCGGCCTGCGGCTGGGGTGGCTGTGCTGCCGCCAGCGAAGCTGCTGGGTGAGTGCCGCTGAGCGAGTCCTTGAAGCCCCGCATGCCATCGCCCAGCGAGCGGCCGATCTCCGGCAGGCGCTTTGCTCCAAAGACCAGCAGGAGCACCACCAGCAGCAGCAGAATGTGAATCGGGTTTTCGAGTCCCATCTCGCAATACCTCGTCTTTCGTTCGTTGAGGGTGACCTACGCCGACGGTCCCGGACTCGACCGATCGCCAAGGAGACCAGCCGGGGCGCCTCGGTGGAGAGGGAGCCGAGCGCCCCGGCGAGTCGCCTCAGCGCGTGTCCGCGCCCGGCCGAGCGTCACTGCGTCACGCGTTCGGGAACCCGGCGGCCGTCAGCCGCGCCGTGAGGTTCGGGATGTAGGGGGTGAGGGTTGTGGCAGCCTGCGCGATCGTCACGGTCGACGGCAGTGGCGGCAGGACGCCATGCCCGCCCGCCGCTGCGTCGAAGAAGCTGAAGTGGGTCGCCTCGTCTGCCGCGACCTGCGCCGCCACGAGCTTCAGATCGTTCGAGGACAGCGTGCTCACGGCACCGAGGTAGGTCGCCACGAACGCCGTCTCCAGCGCCACGCCGAAGTTCAGCACCGCCTGCCCCGACTTCAACGCCGACGCCGGAATCTTCAGCGTCAACCCCGTCGGTGTCTTGCTCGAGCCCAGCGCGTTCGCCAGGAACGCCTTGTGCGCCTTCTCGTTGTCCAGCGCGTGCTGGAAGTAATCGATGTTCATCAGCTCCGGGTGCTTGAACTTGTTGAAGCTCGCGAGCACGCCCTCATAGACGTACACGGCGAGGCTCTCGGCGCAATAGGCGGCCTGCAGCGTGGAGTTGTCGCTCACTCCCGCGGCCATCGCGGCGCCCTGAACCGACGCGAGCACGCTGCCACCAACTGCAAGGGCGATGCCGCCCTTCGCCGTATTGCGCAGGAACTGGGCACGGCTAACACCGTTATCAGTCGTCTGATCGGTCATTGCAATCTCCGGAGATCCGGATGTCGGGAGCGGGCTTGCCGGATCCCCTTATCGCTCCGTTCTTCGCAGCAGCGGCCGCGATCGGATCACTCGCACGGTCAAGCGCACGCGGCGGCCTGGCGGTCTGGCGGCGCCTTGAAGCGTTCCGGCCGTCGGGCCTTGGCAAACCGAGCCGTGCACGTCCGGCGCCCCGGCTACATTCGACGCGATGGCGATCCGCCGCGACAGGCCCGCAGCGCTGCGTGTTCTCGACGCCGGGCGCGCAATCCGGGTGATGGCCGACGCGCTCGGCCGCGATTCGCGTCGGGAGCTCGTCGAACTGGTTGTCGACGCCTGGGTCGAGGCGATCCCCGAGCACGAGCTGGCCGAGCACTACGTCAAGGCGCTTGCCGGCCTGCAGCCGGATGATCTGCGCGCGGTGGCGGGCTGGCCTGGTAGCGCCGGAACGGCGGTCGCGCTCGCCAACCGGGAGTTCCTCCTGGCCGCTTTCGCGGGGCTCGGGGACGCGCGTCGCGACACGCTGCGCCGCGCGTCCGTGCTGCGCGCCGTCGGCGCGTTCGACGCCGGGGTCAGCGAGGCGCAGGTGCTCGCGACGGTGCTGCCATGCCTCTCGGCGGCGCGTCTACGCACGCTGGCTCACGAGTGCAGCGGGCTCTATCTGAGCGACCGTCTCGGCGGCGAGAACTAGTTCCCAAAGCCACGCCGCGCTCGTCGATCGGCGTCCGCCGGGGCGCGGGCGTGTCAGCCGGCGGGCGAGCTCCGCGCTTTCGACCACTCGGCCTTGTGTTGGCGCTTCCCAGCCTGGTAGTCGAGCAGTGCCTGCGCCGAGTCGACATCGCCGAGGGTCGGGTGCCAGGGGACCAGCTCGCCGGCGGTACTGACGCCGAACCGCTTCGAGAGGACCGAGGCGAGCGCCTTGACCTTCATCTCGCCGAAGCCGGGTAGCGCCTCGATGTTCGCGCGCAGCTCGGCGGCGTCAGCGGCGTCGCGCCAGATTCGCCCCGCGTCTCCGTCGTAGTGTCGCGAACGTGGACCGCCAGGTCGTGCGCGCCCTGCCATCGCCCCGGGAAAGCGATGGATCGCCGGCTTCTCACGGAAGACCGGCTCGAGGTCGGCGTCGGCGAGGACGGCCGCGTCGATCGCCCCGAGCCGCTCGCGCAGCACGAGCGGGCCCATGAACGCCTTCTGCACGGACACCTGCTGGTCGAGCGCGAACCCGATCAACAGGGCCATCGGGTCGCGCGCGATTAATGCGTTCGCCTCATCGGAGTCGGTGAAGTGGAGGCTGTCGGGCACGGCCCCAATCCTAATCCAGTGCGGGAGCGCGGACGTGACTCCGATCGCCCACGACGTGCCCTGCCGCCACTTGACAGCTCTGTCAGTGTCAATAGCGTTTCCGATCCCTCGAGGAGCCAGCCGATGCCCGAATGCACACATCTCGATCAGGTCACCGTCCCACGACCGGATCGAGTCGCCGGTTGCGAGGACTGCCTAAAGATCGGTGGCCGCTGGGTCCATCTGCGCGTCTGCCGCAGCTGCGGTCACATCGGCTGCTGTGACTCCTCGCCGAATCGCCACGCCTCCGCCCATGCGAAAGCCAGCAGCCACCCGATCGTCACGTCGGTCGAGCGTGGCGAGGATTGGTCCTACTGCTATATCGACGACGTGATGTTCGAGCTCGCCGGCGAGGGCGAGTGATTGCGCCGGATCCCGGCCGCACGGCGAGCGCTTCGCACGCCTGTTCGGCGCGCTCGTGAGCGAGCCGCTCGGCGGCGGCGTTGAGGAGACGCCGGACCGCCAGGGAGCGTTCCCACGTCTCGACGACGTCCAGCGCGCGAAGTTCCGTGCCGTCGGCACGCTCCGCGAAGTCGGCTCCGGCGAGGTGCTTTTTCGCGAAGGCGACCGAAAATACGACTTCTTCATCGTCGAATCCGGCGCGGTGACGATCGTCCAGGGCTATGGCCACGAGCAGCGCGTGATCGCTGTCCACGGCCATCATCGCTTTCTCGGCGAGCTCAACCTGCTCACCGGTTCGCCACCGTTCCTGACTGCCGTGGTGCGCGATCCGGGCACGGTGATCCAGCTTCCCGTCGAGCGCCTGCGCGAAGTCGTCTCGAGCGACGAGGAGCTGAGCAACACGATCCTGCGCGCGTTTCTCGGCCGACGCTCGCTTCTGATCGAGGCCGGTGCCGGCGTGAAGCTCGTCGGCTCGCGCTTCTCGCGCGACACGCAGCGGCTGCGCGAGTTCCTCGCGCGCAACCGCATGCCCCACCAGTGGATGGATCTCGAGGACGACGAGGAGGCCGACAAGCTCTTGCAGTTGCTGGCGATCGAGCCGGACGAGACGCCGGTCGTGATCGGCGCCGGCGGCGTCCTTCGCAACCCCTCGAACGCCGAGATCGCCGCAGTGCTCGGCCTCGGCTCGCGCGGGGCGGCGCCGGCGATGTGCGATCTGGTGATCGTCGGCGGCGGGCCCGCCGGTCTTGCCGCTGCGGTCTACGGCGCATCCGAGGGGCTCGACACGCAGGCGATCGACGCCGTCGCGTTCGGCGGTCAGGCGAGCACCTCCGCGCGGATCGAAAACTACCTCGGCTTTCCGACCGGCATCTCCGGCAGCGAGCTCGCCGAGCGTGCGCAGCTGCAGGCGCGTCGCTTTGGTGCACGCCTGGTCGTGCCGGGCGAGGCCGTCGGGCTGACCGACCTGGAGACCCATTTCGCGGTCGAGCTCACCGACGGCAGCGTCGTCAACGGTCGCACGATCATCGTCGCGACCGGTGCGCAATACCGCAAGCTCGACGTGCCCGGCTATGCCGGCTGCGAGGCGGCCGGCTGCATCTACTACGCGGCGACGCTCACTGAGGGCCTGGGGTGCGCGAGCGATCCGGTGGTTGTCGTGGGTGGCGGCAACTCGGCGGGCCAGGCAGCGATGTTCCTGTCCAAACACGCCGCGAGCGTGCGTCTGTTGATCCGCGGCGAGAGTCTCGCGAAGTCGATGTCGCGCTACCTGATCAAGGAGATCGAGGAGCAGGAGCAGATCGAGGTCCTCTCGCAGACCGAGATCGTGGAGCTGGGCGGCGATATGGCGCTCGAAAACGTCTCCGTCAAGGACGTCCGCAGTGGCGAGCTACGCCAGCTCGAGGCGAAAGCGCTGTTCGTGTTTATCGGTGCCTCTCCGCACACCGACTGGCTGAGCGGCCATGTCGCAATGGACGAGCACTGCTTCCTTCTGACCGGGCGCGACATCCAGGACGAGCAGCTCGAGAGTTGGAACGGCGAGCGCCCGCTTTTTCTCGAGAGCAGCCGGCGTGGCATCTTCGCGGTCGGCGACGTCCGCTCCGGCTCGGTCAAGCGCGTCGCCTCAGCGGTCGGGGAGGGGTCGATGGCGGTGCAGCTGATTCACCAGCGTCTCGCTGCCCCCCTGGGCTGAGAAGCGGGCAGCTCAGTCGAGCTCAAGCCTGCTGGCTCGCCATCGGCACGGAGGCGGACAACTCCTCGCGCCGCCCCGGTGGGTATGACGCGCTGCGACGCGTTGGTGCCCGAGGAGTACCCTCGCCACGATGGCCACGGCACTGACGACCACGCCCCGCCTGCTCGAGAACTACATCGGCGGACGCTGGACCCCAGCTGCTTCGCGCGAGCGGATCGACGTGGAGAACCCGGCGACCGGCGAGGTCCTGGCACGCGTTCCGCTGTCGGGAGCCGACGAGCTCGATGCGGCGGTCAAAGCCGCCCGCGAAGCGCTTCCGGCGTGGCGCGCCGTCAGCGTGCTCGAGCGCGCCCGTCGCTTGTTCGCGCTGCGGGAAGCGCTGTCGCAGCGCCACGAGGAGCTGGCGCGGTCGGTGACGGCGGAGATGGGCAAGACGCTCGTCGACGCGCGCGCCGAGGTTGCGCGTGCGATCGAGATGGTCGAGTGTGCGTGCGCGGTGCCGACGACCATGCAGGGACGCATCCTCGAGGACGTCTCGCGGAACGTCGACTGCGAGACGGTGCGCCAGCCGGTCGGGGTCTGCGCCGCGATCGTGCCGTTCAACTTTCCCGCGATGGTCCCGATGTGGTTCCTGCCGTTTGCGATCGCCTGCGGCAACACGTTCGTGCTGAAGCCGTCCGAGCAGGTCCCGATCACGCAGCAGATCGTTTTCGAGGTGCTCGACGGACTCGGCCTGCCGCCGGGCGTCGTCAATCTCCTCAACGGCGGACGCCGCCTGGGCGAGGCGATGCTCGATCATTCCGGCATCGACGCGATTTCGTTCGTCGGCTCGGCGAGTGTGGCGCGCCTCGTCTATGAGCGGGCGGCGCGCACGGGCAAGCGCGTACAGGCCCTGGGTGGCGCCAAGAACCACATCGTGGTGATGCCGGATGCCGCGATCGACGAGGCCGTCGCCGGGATCATCGGCTCGGCGTTCGGCGCGGCCGGCCAACGCTGCATGGCCGGCTCGGTCGTCGTCACCGTCGCTGGCGCTCACGAGCGGCTGATGGCGAAGCTGATCACCGCGGCGGAGCAACTCCGTATCGGCGACGGCATGCAGGAGTCGACCGACGTCGGCCCCCTCGTGTCCGAGGCGGCGGGGGAGCGCATCTGCAGCTGGATCGAGCGTGCTGCCGCCGGCGGGGCGCGCGTGGTCCTCGACGGGCGCGAGGGCGTCGCGGCGCGCGGCGCGAGCTTCGTCGGCCCGACGATCCTCGACGGCGTCACGCCAGAGATGGAGGTCGCTCAGGAGGAGATCTTCGGCCCCGTGCTCGGGGTGATCGCGGTGGCGACGCTTGACGACGCGATCGCCGTCGTCAACGCGAGCCGCTTCGGCAACGGCACGTCGATCTTCACGGAATCGGGGGCCGCAGTCCGACGCTACCGCCACGACGTGCAGGCGGGCATGATCGGTGTCAACATCGGCGTCGCCGCACCGGTCGCCTGCTTTCCGTTCTCCGGCTGGAAGGACTCCTTCTTTGGCGACCTGCACGCCCACGGCGGCGACGCGATCGACTTCTTCACGCGCAAGAAGACGGTCACGAGCCGCTACTTCTCGGGTGCTGACGGCTCCGGGCCGTACTTCGTCGAGCGCTGAGCCGCGGCCCGGGCGCCGCCGCGAGGTGCCTCAGGCCGTCAGCTCGGCGGGCGCCGAGTCGAGCGCCTCCTGAATTGCGCTGAGGAGATCGCGCGCGGCAGCTGCCGTGAGCTCGACCGCAACCCGCGCGCCCGGCCCCTTTGCCGGGTCGGCGAAGTCGATGTTGAGCGTGTGCTCGGCCAGCGCGTGGACCGGGTGATCGAAGTACACGGTTGCGTCGGTGACGGCGAACCAGCTGCCTTCAGGCCCCTTCGCGCTGCCCTCGAGCGTCGTCTGGACTGTCGCGTATGTGCACATGCTCAGCCTCCGAGGTATTTGCCGTAGAACTCGACGATCCGCTCCCAGCCGTCGTTTGCCGCCGCCACGCGATAGGACGGTCGGTCGGTCGCAAAGAAAGCGTGGCCGGCGTCGTCGTAGCGGTGAAACTCGTGCGGCTTGCCGTGCTCGGTGAGGATCCGATCGAGCTCGTCAACCTGCTCCGGGCTCGGATGTGAGTCCTCGTTGCCGAACAGCCCGAGGAGCGGCGCGCGCAGACTGGGGAGCTGCTCGACGAGGTTCGTGACCTGGAGCGGGAATCCCTCCGGCGGCGTGCCCGTCACGAATGCGCCGTAGCAGTCAACCGCGGCGTCGAGGTCGAGGTTGCACGCTGCGAGCACCGACTGGCGACCGCCGGAGCAGTAGCCGATCACGCCGACCTTGCCGTTCGAGCTCGGCAGCGAGCGCAGGTAGCCGGCGGCACCGCCGACGTCGCCGACCAGGCGCTCGTCGGGCACGCCCCCGCCTGCCCGTGCCGTCGCGGCTGCGTCTGCGGGATCTGCGCCCGGCGCCTCACGCCAGTAGAGGTTGGGGCAGACCGCGTCATAGCCGAGCTCGCCAAACCGCCGCACGATCTCCTTCGTGCCGCGATCGTAACCGGGCATGTGATGGATCACGACGACCCCGCCGCGTGACGGCGGGTGAGACGGGCGGGCCAGATAGGCCTCGATCTCCTCGCCGTCGTGGCCCGTGATGCGCACCGACTCCGCGCTCAGCGAGTCGCTCATGGCAAGGATTCAATCACTTGGCGCGGTGGCTGCCGCGGCCTACCGGGTGAGCGCTCCGGGCGGCAGCACGAACCGCCGCGGCGCCGGTGCCGCGTCGCCTCGGCCGGCGTTCAAGTGCCTATCGTGGAGGCCGCCCCCGGTCGCCGGCGCTGGGGCCTCCGCTGTGCCGCCGCGCGCGACGATCCAGGCCATCACCTCGGCAAAGTCCGCACCGTCGGCAAAGATTGCCGCCCGCTCAATCACGTCGCCTCCGGAACGGTGCGGGCGTGCCAAGCGGGTCACGAGTGCGCGGATCTGATCGTCCTCGATAGGAGCCAGGCTACTCCGATCTCGCGCGTCTGGCGAACTCAGGCGTCGGCAAGCGAGGGCACGACCGCAGCGTCGTTCAGACCCTCCCCGCGCTCGTCACCGTCGAGCGGGTACTCCGGGCCATCTGCGGCTGCCGGCGCCCGCTTCCTGGCGTCCTTCTTGGCCCGCTTATCGAGCTGACGCTCGCGGAGTCTGCCTTCGCGCGCGAGCTTCGCCATCGTCGTTTTCTTCTTGCCCCTTGAAGCCATTTGTCGTTCTCCTTGTAGGGTGGCGGGCGCGGCGGCGGGGCCACTCGGTCGGCCTGCATCCCAGAGCAGCACGCTCCGGTCGAGCCCCTTGCACATCCGTGATCGTCGTGCCATGTACGGGCGCAGGCGAGCCGCACCCGCCTCGCTAGCGCTCGACTGTTCCTTCAGTCTACTCTCGGGTCGGTATGGGCCGGTGCATCGGTCCCTACCATCTCAAGGGATACGGACGTCGTCGGAGATCGGCTGGCAGGCCGACGTTGTCGAACAGCTGTCCAGTCCGTCTGACGGCGGCGTCTTTGATCGCGCCTTGGACCTTGCTAGGCTTGAGTGGTTGGTTGGTGTCGAGGATGTCGCTCGATCGTAGGGCGCTCGCTCGGTCTCTTTCGACCTCTCTGACTCGCGACCGCAGCCCTTGAGAGGCTCGTCAGGAGGAACGTGTGGATATCGCCCCCGGGCCACAGCGCAGGCGCCGCGACAGCCGCCAGTTACGCCAACGCGGTCTAGCTCTCGATCGCACTCGACCACCGGACGCCCTGCGCGTCGCGATGCTCGCCCCACCGTGGATCCCGGTGCCCGCGCCGGGATATGGCGGCGTCGAGACCGTCGTCAGCTCGCTCACGGAGGCCTTCGTCGAGCAGGGCCACGACGTCACGCTCCTGTGTGCGCCGGGCTCGCGCTCCAGCGCTCGCGTCGTCACGCTGCTCGACGAGGCGCACCCGGACGAGATCGAGCGCTCGCTCTACGAGGTCGATCACGTTGCGCGTGCCTTCGCGGTGATCGAGCGCGGCCATTTCGACGTCGTGCACGACCACTGCGGCTTCACCGCCGTGGCGATGGCCGATCGCATCGAGACGCCGCTGGTTCACACGCTCCACGGCCAGTTCACCCCGAGCACGGCCGCGTTCTACGCGCACCATGGGCACAAGGCCACGGTGGTGGCGATCAGCCGCACCCAGATCGCGTGCGCTCCGTCGGAGCTCGCGGTGGTCGCGGCGATTCCAAACCCGGTCGACCTGAGCGCTTGGAGCCTCCAGGAGCACAAGAGCGACTACCTCCTGTGGATCGGCCGGATGACCGAGGTCAAGGGCCCGCATCGCGCGATCGCTGCGGCGCGTGCCGCCGGCGTGCCGCTGGTCCTCGCCGGGGTTATCCAGCCCGGACAGCGGGCGTTCTTCGAGCGCGAGATCGCGCCACACGTGGACGGCAACCGCGTCCGTTTCATCGGGGAGGTGGGCGGCGCCACGAAGCGCAGCCTGTTTGCGAATGCGCGCGCCCTGTTGATGCCGATCCGCTGGGAGGAGCCGTTTGGCATGGTCATGGTCGAGGCGCTCGCCTGCGGCACCCCTGTGATCGCGTTTCCCGAGGGCGCAGCCCGTGAGCTCGTCGTTCACGAACACACGGGGTTCCTCGTTGACGACGAGGCCGCGATGGCCGCTGCCGTCGGCCGGCTCGAGCAGATCTCACCCGCCTCGTGTCGCGCCTGGGCGGCCGCGCACTGCGATGTCGACGTCGTCTCCCGCGCGTACGTGCAGGTCTTCCGTGACGCGATCCTCGCACGCCCCGAGGTACGCGTAGCTCGTGCCTGAGGAGACGCTCAGCGTTCTCGACGGCAGCACCTTCGTGCTCGGCGACCGTCGGGGGGATCTCCTCCCTGGGGATGGACGCGAGCACGGCTTCTTCTCCGATGACACCCGCTTCCTGTCGCAGTGGGCGCTCCGCGTCGACAACACTCCGCTCGATCTGCTCGGGCTCGACCAGGACTTCCATTTCGCAGCGCAGTTCTTCCTGACGCCGCGCGTGGGCACGGATGCCGCGGCGCCGTGCTCGGTGATGCGCCGGCGCTGCGTCGACCGCGTGTGGCTCGAGGAGATCACGATCGTCAACCACCGGCTGGCTGCGAGCGAAATGCTGGTCGAGCTCGACATCGACACCGACTTCGCGGATCTGTTCGAGGTGAAGGGCGGGACGGTCGCTCCGCGCGAGGTTCGCTGGCGCGCTGACGGCGACGCTCTGGTGCTCGAGTACGGTCACGAGGACTTCTCGCGCTCGGTCACGATCACAAGCAGTCGCCCGGCGCAGGTGACACGAAACGGCATGGCGTTCTCGTTCGTGCTCGAACGCGGCGCCCAGTGGACGGTCGAGCTGAGCGTCACCCCCTGCTCGGCGCAGAAGGGCACGATGTTTGCTGCGCGCGCCGTGAGCGGGAGCGTCGACGAGGTGCGCCGCGCAAAGGCCGCCGAGCTCGACGAATGGCTCTCGGGTACGCCCGTGCTGGAGACCCAGGACGCTGGACTCGCCCGCACGTACCGCGCGAGTCTGACCGACCTCGCGGCGCTGCGGCTACAGCCCGATCTCGGCGATCCGGCGACGTTGCCGGCCGCCGGCCTGCCCTGGTTCATGGCCCTGTTCGGGCGCGACAGCCTGATCACGAGCTTCCAAGCGCTGCCTTACCTGCCGGAGCTCGCGGCGACGACGTTGCGCGTCCTCGCCGCACGGCAAGCGCAGGCGCGCGATGACTTCCACGAGATGGAGCCCGGGAAGATCCTGCATGAGCTGCGCTTCGGCGAGCTGACCGCGACCGGACGCCAGCCCCATTCCCCTTATTTCGGGAGTGCCGACGCGACGCCGCTGTTCGTGATCCTGTTGGACGAGTACCACCGCTGGACCGGCGACGACGATCTGGTGCGCCGGCTCGAGCCAAACGCGCGCGCGGCGCTCGCCTGGACCGAGGACGGCGGCGACCTCGACGGCGACGGATACGTGGAGTACTCCCGTCGCAACCAGATCAACGGGCTCGTCAACCAATGCTGGAAGGACAGCGGCGAGTCGATCCAGTTCGCCGACGGCACCCTTGCGCGCGGGCCGATTGCCACGTGCGAGATCCAGGGTTACGTTTTCGACGCCCGCCGGCGGGGCGCCCGCTTGGCGCGCGAGGTCTGGGGAGACCACGCTCTCGCCGATCGGCTGGACGCTCTTGCCGGAGCGTTGCAGACGCAGTTCAACGCGGACTACTGGATGCCCGAGCGCGGCGCCCACGCAATCGCACTCGACGGCGAGAAGCGCCAGGTCGACAGCCTCTCCTCGAACATCGGACAGCTGCTCTGGTCGGGCATCGTCGGTGTGGACGAGGCTGCCGCGACCGTCGAGCGGCTGCTCGACGCGCCGCTCTACTCGGGCTGGGGCGTCCGTACCCTGAGCGCACGCGAAGCCGGCTACAACCCGCTCGGCTACCACACCGGAACGGTCTGGCCGCACGACAACTCGCTGATCGTCGCGGGCCTTATGCGCTGCGGGCATGAAGAGGCGGCGGCCCGCTTGGCGTGCTCGATCCTCTCGGCAGCCCCGCATTTCGAGTACCGGCTCCCGGAAGTCTTCGCGGGCTACCCGGCTGAGCTGACCTCGGTTCCGGTTGCCTACCCGAGCGCGTCGCGCCCGCAGGCCTGGGCCGCCGGTACACCGCTGCTCCTGCTCACGGCGCTGCTCAAGCTCGAGCCGGCCACGAGCTCCGCGAGCGTCGCCATCCCTGGATCGATCGGAGCGGTTGCGTTGCACAGACAGCCAACGCCAACCGGGGCGCCGCCAGCTGCGTCGCGCAACGGCGCACCAGGCCAGCGTAAGCCGGTTCCCAACAGCGCTGGTGCTTCATGAGCTTCGAGGTCTTCGCCAGCACGGTCAGCATGCTCGCGATCATCCCGCTCGGCTACGTGGCAGTGCAGAGCATGCGCGAGGCACGCAACCTACGCCGGATCCAAGAGGAGCTCACCGCGCTCGTCGTGGACACCAAGGAAATCAGCGAGGAAGTCCACCGACTCCAGCGCGAGTTGCGCGTCGAGCAGGACGCCGCAAGAGTCGGCATCGACGAGACGCGGCGGACGGTCGAGCATGCCACCGAGATCATCGAGCAGACTGCCGAGAAGGTGACTGAGGTGGCCTCCGACACGCAGGCACTCGCCGCCGTCGGCCCCGACGGCGAAGCGCTGCCCGCGCCGCTGGATCCGCCCGACGAGCCACCGCGCCGCGCGCCCCACCTGCCGCAGCTGCGCCGCCGCACGAGAACTCGGGCCCGGCGCAACTCCGACGAGCGGACCTGAGACCAGCCCCAGAGCGACGCTCCGGCCGACTAGCGGCGACTGCGGCGTCTCAGGCTGAATCCGCTGAGCATGAGGATCACGATTATCAAGAGAACGATCACAAGCATTACTGCCTCCTAATGCTTCGCTGACGGTCAGTCGGTCAGTCCTGTTTCTGGTCGGCCTTGTGGCCGACCAGAGCGTTCGCGATCCTGTCGACGGCGCCCTTGACTGAGCCCTTCGCCTGGTCGACCCGCCCTTCGTGCTTCAGCTGTCGATTTCCGCTCAGTACGCCCGCGGCTTCCTTGAGGCGGCCTTTTGCGCTGTCGATGTGCGTGTCAGTCATCGGTCCTCCTGGTCGGGTTGGTGTAACTGCGATCTCGACGGTCCCGCGCGCTGACGCGAGGCCAAACCCAGGCTCAGCCGCAGTCGCGGCGCAGTCAGGACGGAACCTGCCCGTGGGGCTCGTCGACTTCCGATAAGTCCTAAGAAGTCAGGCGGTGCGGCCGGCCCACGTCGGGTCAACCTCACAATCGTGCCCTCTACGGCTCACGATACTCCGCTCGTGCAGCGTGCGCAACCGTCGCGGCGCTCTGGCGATCAGCCGACGCGGCTGCTCTGCCCTGCCCAAGCCGGCAGCGTTATCGTCTTGCAACGATGTGCCGGCTATTCGGTATGTCCAGTGCTCCGGATCGCGTGCGTGCCACGTTCTGGCTGCTCGACGCCGAGGACAGCCTGGTCGCGCAGAGTCACCGCGAGCCCGATGGCACAGGTCTCGGCTACTTCACGGCCAACGCGCTGCCGCGAGTCGACAAGCGTGCGATTGCTGCATTCGAGGATCGGTCCTTCGCCCGCGAGGCGCGAGATGTGGAGTCGGAGACCTTCGTCGCCCACATCCGTTTCGCCACGACCGGTGGTCTGATTGCGGCGAACACGCATCCATTCGAGCAGGAAGGTCGTCTGCTCGCCCACAACGGCGTGATCGGAGACCTTGCGAAGCTCGAGGCGCGCCTCGGGAGATGCCGCCGCCTCGTCAAGGGCGACACGGACTCTGAGCGCTTCTTCGCGCTTGTCAGCAAGGAGATCGCCGGCCATGATGGCGACGTTACTGCGGGCCTCATCGCAGCGGCCCGCTGGGTTGCCCGGGAACTCCCGCTGTTCGCGCTGAACGTGGTGCTCACGACGAGCGATGAGCTCTGGGCGCTGCGCTATCCCGACACGCACACGCTTTACGTGCTGGAGCGCAGGCCTGGTGCTGCGCTCGAGCACGCCAGCAGCGTCGGCACGATCCGCGTGCACAGCTCTGAGCTCGGCGAGCGCCGCGCCGTTGTCGTTGCAAGCGAACCGATGGACGAGGACCTCGCTTGGCGGCTGCTTGCATCCGGCGAGCTTCTGCACGTCGATCGCGACCTGGGAGTGTCATCGACGGTGGTGATCGACCATCCACCGCTCCGCCCGCTCAGCCTCGCCGACCTCGGAGTCCAAGGCGCCGCGTCTCAGGGCGCGGCTGTTGGTCCTCATCGTCCACAGCGGTGATACTGAGGGCATGTTCTTGCGAGTAGCGCGGCCCGCCGACGCGATGGCGGTAGCTCGAATGCACGTGCGCTCCTGGCAGACGGCATATCGGGGGCTGCTGTTCGACGACTACCTTGACGCCCTCCAGCCCGAGGAATGGGCGCAGCGGTACACGTTCGCGGACCCGCAGGCGACGAATCCCCTGACCGTCCTGGCTGTTGAGGGGAGTGAGATCTGCGGGCTCGCCACGATCGGGCCGGCCGGGGACGGCGACCAGCAGGCGGTCGGGGAGCTGATCGCGCTTTACGTCGATCCAGACCGGCGCGGGCTCGGCGTCGGCCGTGCACTTATCCAGGAGGCGCGAGCTCGTCTCGCTCGGCAGGGGTTTGCCGAGGCGTGTCTTTGGGTGCTCGCCGGAAATGAGTGGGCCGAGCGCTTCTACCGGCTCGACGGTTGGTCCCCCGACGGGTGCAGACGCCCAGCCAAGGTCGCTGGCTACAGCGTCGAGGACATTTGCTATCGCCGTTCGCTGCCGTGAGCGCAGCATTCGCCGCAACTACGACATCGAGCCATCACGCGATGTGCCCGTGCGCGTGCTGCTCGACGCCATCGCGCTGGTGCGAGTGTGCGTGGGCGTGGACGTGGTCGCCGTGGCTGTGTTCGTGAGCGTGAGCAGGGTTGTCATCGATCGCGGGCTTGACCCAGGCCTTCGAGCGGAGCCGACGAGATTGCGGCGGGCGGTGGCGCGCGCAGGCCGGGCAGAGACCGACGATCGCAAAATGGGTGAAGTGGGCCTCGAAGGCGAACAGTTCCTTGATCTGTTCGCGAACGGGGTCGATCTGCTCGGGCGTGAGTGTCCTGACTGCACCGCAGCGCTCGCACGATAGGAACTCTCGCTCGCCGCGTCCGACGAGCGCATAGAGGCCCGGTCCGTGTCCGAGGTGGACGTGCCGCGCGAGGCCGTGCTGCTCGAGCGCCTCGAGGTTGCGGTAGACCGACGTCACGTCGAGGCCCGACCCGCTCGCGACGTGCTCGGCTGAGACCGGGCCATCAGCCGCGAACAGCGCCTCCAGTACGAGTCGCCGCGGCGTTGTCAGCCGCAGCCCGCGAGTTCGCAGGGCTTCAACCGCGCCGGCGAGATCGGCGAACGCCAACCGAGGAGTTTGGGGAGCAGCCGTCATGGGCTCTGCCGGGCCTTCAACCTCTTCATGGTAATCCCGTGTTCGACGTGACCGAGCCTAATTACTAGTCGGTTGCAATTGTGATGGCCTCGACATAGGCTCGATAGGCTCGAGGTTGACGCAGGCTCCGCGATGAAGTGCGCAGCTTGATCGCGAGGCGCGGCGGACTGGAGACGGCTGTCCACTTCCCGAGAGGAGTTGTCCGGACCGGTGAGCACGCAGACCATGCCGTCAGATGGTTCCGGTGGCCGGCCGGGCATTCTCTCCTCGATCGGTCAGGTGGCGAAGGCGCTGACGCCACGGGAGCGACGGCGGGCGGGTTTGATGTTCGCGACGATCGCGATCCTGCATGCGATCGGGTTTGGTGTCTTCATCCTGTGCGTCGTCCCGTCGCATTACAAGGGGTTGGGAATCGGGGTCGCCGGTCTCGCCTACACGCTCGGACTGCGCCACGCCTTCGATGCGGACCACATCGCCGCGATCGACAACACGACGCGGAAGCTGATGAACGAGGGCAAACGTCCGCTCAGCATCGGCTACTGGTTCTCGCTCGGGCATTCAACGATCGTGATCGCGATCGGCGTCGGCATTGTCGTCGCCGAAAAAGCCGTCTACCGCGCCGTCTCGCACGGCAACTCCACCCTCGAGCAGTTCGGCGGGGTCTTTGGCACGGCCGTCTCGGCGTCGTTCCTCTACCTCATCGCGGCGCTCAACGTCGTCATCCTCGCTGGGATCTTCCGCGTATTCCGATCCATGCGCGAAGGCAGCTTCGACGAGGCCGAGCTTGAACGGCAGCTCCAGAGCCGCGGCTTGATGTACCGCTTCTTCGGCAGGTGGATGCAGTCGATCACCCGTGAGTGGCAGGTGTACCCGATCGGCGTCTTATTCGGCATGGGCTTTGACACCGCCACCGAAGTCGCCCTGCTGGCCACGACCGCGCTGCTCGCGACGCAGCACTTGCCGTTCTACTCGATCATGTGCTTGCCCGTCTTGTTCACCGCTGGGATGACCCTCATGGACACGCTCGACGGTGTCTTCATGAACTTCGCCTACTCGTGGGCGTTCTTTAACCCGGTCCGCAAGGTCTATTACAACCTCGCTATCACCGGGCTCTCGGTATCGATCTGCTTCTTCATCGCCACGATCGAGCTGCTCGGCTTGCTGCCGACGGAAGTCGGCGGCCTGCATGGCGGCTTCTGGAGCTTCATGGCCGGCTTCGACATCAACAAGGCCGGATTCGTGATCGTCGGCATGTTCGTCGTCTGCTGGGCCGCTGCGTTGACTTTCTGGAAGTTCGGTCACGTCGAGGAGAAGTGGAGCGCGAGGTTGAAGACGCAAGCGGTGGCCGGCGGCGGCGCGGAGCTGTCTGAGTAGGAGCGCTTCTCAGGCCGTGGGTCGTCTGTGCTCCGGCGCGCGGCCCGGTGGCTGGCTGGGGGAGTCGCGCGCCGGCGCTGCAGCGATCGGCGCGGTCAGCGGTCGCTGCGGCTCGACCGTCACGCGATCGCCGTGATGCACGATCTCGAGCGAGGAGCCCGCTAACAGCGAGTAGGTGGCCTCCTCGGCCCGGACCTCGACGAGCAGTCGGCGCTCACGGACGCAGAGCCGGAAGGCGAGCCGGCTGAGCGCCTGGGGGAGGCGAGGTGCGAAGCTGAGAACGCCGTCGTGGTCGCGCATCCCCCCGAGGCCTGCCACGGCGCCGATCCACGTCCCCGCGAGCGACGCGATGTGCAGCCCGTCGCGCGTGTTGTGCTGAAGATCGTTGAGGTCGATCAGCGCGGCCTCGCAGAGGTAGTCGTAGGCCAACTCCAAATGGCCGACCTCGGCGGCGATGACCGCTTGCGTGCAGGCCGACAGCGACGAGTCGCGGACGGTCAAGCGCTCGTAGTAGGCGAAGTTGCGCGCCTTCTCCTCGTCGCTGAAGGCGTCGCCGCGGACATGCAGCGCCAGCACAAGATCCGCCTGCTTGACGACCTGTTTGCGATAGAGATCGAAGTAGGGGAAGTGAAACAGCAACGGATACTGCTCCGGCGTCGTGCTCTCGAAATCCCAAGCCTGGTGTTGGCTGAATCCCTCGGCCTGTGGGTGGATTCCTAGATCGCTGTCGTAGGGGACCAACATCGCCTGCGCCGCGTCGCGCCAGCTGGCGGTCTCCTCGACGTCGACGTTCAGCTGCGCGGCGCGGTCGGGGTGTCGTTGGATTGCGTCGACGGCCGCCAGCAGGTTCCGCTGCGCCATCAGGTTCGTGAAGACGTTGTTGTCGGCAAGCGCGCTGTATTCGTCCGGTCCCGTGACGCCATCGATGCGGAAGTTCCCCAGCGCATCGTGGTGGCCGAGTGAGCGCCACAGCCGCGCTGTCTCAACCAGCAGCTCGACACCGACGTCGCGTTCGAACGCGACGGCACCGGTTCCGGCGGCCGCCTGATAGCGAACTACTGCGTCAGCGATGTCGGCGTTGATGTGGCATGCGGCGGTCCCGGCCGGCCAGTAGCCGCCGCACTCCTCTCCGTGAATCGTGCGCCACGGGAATGCGGAACCAGCGAAACCCAGCTGCCGCGCCCGCTCTCGTGCGAGCTCGAGCGTGTCGTGCCGCCAGCCGAGCGCGTCCGCTGCAGCTTGCGGGGTCGTGTACGTGAGCACCGGCAGCACAAAGGTCTCGCTATCCCAAAAAGCGTGCCCGTCGTACCCTGGTCCGGTCAGACCCTTTGCGGCGATCGCCCGTCGCTCAGCCCGGGCGCCGGCTTGAAGGACATGAAACAGCGCGAAGCGAACCGCCTGCTGCAGCTCGGCGTCGCCTTCCACTTCGATGTCGGCGCGGTCCCAGTAGTCGTCGAGGTAGGCGCGCTGCTCGGCCATTAGCCCATCCCAGCCGGCCTGCCGCGCCTGCGTGAGCGCCGCGGAAACCTGGTCACGGACCGCGGGCACCGAGCGCTCGCTGGACCAGCCGTAGGCGAGGAACTTGACCAGTCGAAGTGGCTGCCCGGGCGCCACCTCGGCGGCTATCGTCAGGCGGCCCAGGTCCTCGAAACTCTCGATGTTCGATTCGGTGCCGGCCGGCCCGTCGATGACGTGGTCCATCGCCGCGGACATCGTCAAGCCGCTGGCTCGAGTCGAATGCACGAGGATCGCGCGCGTTCCGAGATCGTCGAAAGCCGCCGACTTCAGCGGTGAGGTGAGAGGGCCGGCGGCGCGCGGGTCGGCTTCACTGTCGGGCAACGTCTCGTTGGTCACGAGCTCCGATTGCACGACGACGCTCGTCGGTCCGTCGAGCGGTTCGACCTCGTAGAAGATGGCCGCGACGCCGCGCTTCGAAAACGACACCAGCCTCGTTGAGGAGACGCGTACGGCGCGTCCCGCCGGCGAGACCCATTCGGCGCTGCGTCGGAGGACCCCGGCCCGCAGGTCCAGCACGCGCTCGTGGCTTCGCAGTTCGCCGTAGCGCACGTCGAACGACTCGTCCTCGACCACCAGCCGGATGATCTTTCCGTTCGTCACGTTGACGATCGTCTGCCCGGCCTCCGGGTTGCTGTAAGCGGACTCCGCGTAGGGCAGGTGCCGCACCTCGTAGAAGCCCGCCAGGTACGTGCCCGGCAAGCCGAACGGCTCGCCCTCATCGAGGTTCCCGCGCAGCCCGATATGCCCGTTCGATAGCGCGAACACGGACTCTGTTTGAGCGAGGCTGTCGAGCACAAGCTCGACTTCGCGAACGCTCCACGGCTCCACGGGGAAGGCTGGATGAAGGATCACGGGGCGTCGAGCAGCTCGGCGAGGTCGCTGACGACGATGTTCGCTCCATGCGCTCTCAGTGAATCGGCTTGCCCGACCCGATCGACCCCGATCACGATCGCGAACTTCCCCGCCCGTCCTGCCTCGACGCCGGCCAGCGCGTCCTCGAAGACTGCCGCGTTCCGGGGCGCCACGCCGGCAGCTCGTGCCCCGGCGAGGTAGGTGTCCGGTGCGGGCTTGCCCTTGAGGTGCTCGGCCTCGGCGACATGGCCGTCGATGATCTCCTCGAACAGGTCGGTGATGCCAGCCGCCGCCAGGACGTCGCGGCAGTTGGTGCTCGACGACACGACTCCGCGCCGCAGTCCGGCGTCGCGCGCCGCTTTGACGTAGCGGACCGAGCCGTCGTAGGGGTCGACGCCGTTGTCGCGGATCATCTTGAGGACGATGTCGTTCTTGCGGTTGCCCAAGCCGTTGATCGTCGCCGCGTCGGGAGGGTCGTCCGGGCTACCATCGGGCAAGTCGATGCCGCGCGACTCGAGGAACGACCGCACGCCGTCGGCGCGGGGCTTACCGTCGACGTACTCGTCGTAGTCGTGCGTCGCATCAAACGCAACGAAATCCGCGCCGCTCTCGTCTGCCTGGCTGTGCAGGTAGGCGTCGAACATCTGCTTCCAAGCAAGCGCGTGCACCTTGGCGGTCTGCGTCAGCACGCCATCGAGATCGAACAGGCACAGCGTCACGCCGGCAGGTAGACCGAGCACCTCAGGACCGTACCCTACGGCCGGGCGACCGGGCCCCCGCGATCGGCGCGGCCGGTTACGCGCTGTCGCTGTCGCCGAAGCTCTCGACGAGCCGGTAGCGCTGAGCGTGGGTTTGCGCGATCGTGCGCAGCTCGCGAAGTGCGCTCCGCAGCTTGGGGAGCTCCTCTAGGCGCTGGCGATCCTCGACTGTGCGCATCTGGATCCGCGCAATCACCGTGTTCCCACCGGAGCTCTCGAACAGCGCCCCCGAGACGAAGCCCGGCTGCTTCGCGGCGACGTCCCCGATCAGCCCCGACAGCGCATCAAGGAGCTCGTCGTGCCGTGAGGGCGTGACGGTCCAAGAGGCGATGAGGAAGACCGCATCCATGCGCGGCATCAGTCTAGATCGCTCGGCCGAGCGGTGCCCGCGCGCGCCGCCCGGACTGCGATCGCGGAGTACTGTTGGCTCTCGAGGGCATCCCGTGGGATCAGCCGGGCCGGCAGCACGACCTGACTTCCGCGCGCACACCAACTTCGGAGGTCGTTGTGCCTGAAGGCAATCCGACGCCGGTCGGATGACATCCATCGCCGGAGCGCGCGCCGAGCCAAACCGCTGGGCCGTTCTTGCTCTCCTGGGAACGGCGCAGCTGATGGTGGTGCTCGACTCGACGATCGTGAATATCGCTCTTCCGTCTGCCCAGCGGGCCCTTCATTTCTCAACCAGTGACCGGGAGTGGATCGTTACCGCTTATGCGCTGGCGTTCGGCAGTCTGCTGCTGCTGGGCGGCAAGCTCGGGGACCTATTTGGACGCAAGTGGACGTTCATCACCGGCCTCTGTGGGTTTGCGATCGTCTCAGCGATCGGCGGGCTGGCGACGTCCTACGACATGCTCGTGGCCGCGCGGGCGTTCCAGGGAATGTTCGGCGCGCTGCTGGCGCCGTCCGCGCTGGGACTGCTGACGTTGACCTTCGCCGACAGCCCGGACCGACCAAAGGCGTTCGGGATCTTCGGTGCGATCGCCGGCGGCGGCGCGTCGGTCGGTCTCCTGCTCGGTGGGGCGCTCACCCAGATCCTGTCCTGGCGCTTTTGCCTGTACGTCAACCTCCTGATTGCCGTGCCCACGGCGATCTTTGCGCTGCGCCTACTCGTCAATCGCAGCGATCCCGAGCGAGCGCGGCTCGATCTGCCCGGCCTGCTCGCCGGATCCGGGGGGCTGTTCGCGCTCGTCTACGGTTTCTCGAACGCTGAAACCCAGTCCTGGACGGCTTCAGCAACGATCGTCGCGCTGGCTGCGAGCGCGGTGCTGTTGTGCACCTTTGTGGTCCTCGAGCAGCGCGTCGCGCATCCCCTGCTGCCGCTTCACATCGTGCGGGATCGCTCTCGCGGAGGCGCCTACATCTCGGTCCTTCTCGCCGCCGCGGGCATATTCGGGGTGTTCTTCTTTCTCACCTATTACATGCAGCAGAACCTCCGCATTTCGCCGCTGACAACCGGGCTGGCGTTCCTGCCAATGACAGCCGTGCTTGTCGCCACCTCGGTGACCGCGCAGACCAAGGTGCTGCCGCGGACGGGGGCCAAGCCGCTGGTGATGGCCGGCATGGGACTCGGCGTGATCGCGATGATCGTGTTCACGCGTCTCACGCCCACCAGCAGCTACGTGAGCGGGATCCTTCCCGGGCTGCTGATCATCGGCCTCGGAATGGGGTGCATCTTTGCGCCGGCGATCGGAACTGCGACCCTTGGCGTCGAGGTGCACGAAACGGGCGTCGCCTCGGCGATGGTCAACACCTCGCAACAGGTCGGTGGCTCGGTTGGCCTGGCGTTGTTGAGCACGCTGTCGGCAAGTGCGGCGGGCGCCTACGCCACCAGCCACGCCCACCTGCACGGGCTAGCCGCTGCTGCGGCGATCCATGGCTATGCGACAGCGTTCACGTGGACCGCCGGAATCTTTGCGCTTGGCCTGCTCCTGGCGCTCCTCATCCTGCCTTGGAAGACCGCGCGCCGCGCCTGCACTCTCAGGACCGCGCTCGCTAACGGAATCGCCTACGCACACCACGCCGTCGAGTTGGCGCATCCCGCGACCGTGAGCGACGACTAGGTCGCCGGATCCCGCCTGGACTCAGGCGCCGCCTGCCGACACGCCGCGCTGGCGACCCGGACGACCAGGGCGATGACGCTCGTTCGAGCGGTCGAGCCCGGCTTGGGGGCGTCGTCACCGGGCGTCGAGGCGTAGTCGGCGGTAGCGTCGGAGCGCGATCAAGGTCCAGATCGCCTCTACGACGCCGAACGGCCACGTGCCCGCTAAGAACCCGTAGCTGCTCGACAGCGCGCAGCCGCACGCAAACGCCGCGACGAAGGCGGGCCTTCGATGCTCGAGCGCGTACATCAGCATCATGAACGTCACCGAGGCAGCTCCATACGCCGTCAGCATCCCGACAGTGTCGCGCCTCGCGCTGGGCCCGCGCAAAACCCAGAGCTGCATGTCGGCGCACTCGCCAGCTGTCACGCATAGGTTCACAGTTTCGTGTTGCGGCGCACTTTTTTTGGCTACCGTCGCTCGGCCGACGGGGTGGGTGGCCCGCCCGGGCATGTCAGGCGAGCCGCGGGGTGACGAGGAGCATGACCACTACGACCACGAGGATGTAGAGCAGGTACAGGCCGAGCGGTCCGGCTTGGACATAGCGCACGAGCTCGGCGGTGCGGTTGAACGCGACCGTGATCGGGCGGTAGAGCCAGTCGGGGTCGAAGATCCGCGGCTCGGCGTGGATGACGCTGAGCCGCTCGGGGAAGCGCTGGTCGCCGTGCGTGTGGATCTGGGTGCGGATGCGGTAGACGACGTTGAAGATGACCCTGACCATGTTTGCGTAGCCAACCGCCGTGTACTGCGTGCGCTCGCCGGATGTGGCGGCGCCCGATGCCCAGACGGGCACGACGCGCGTGCGGCCCCGTCGCCGCAAGCCGTAGCGCAGGCAGGCGGCGCCCGTGGCGAAGCCGGTGAGGGTCAGGATCAAGACGGTAGGGCTGATGCTGGCGAACTTCGCATAGCCCGGCTCGATCAGCCAGCCGAGCTGGCTGATGTGGCCGTACGCAGCGCTGCCGCCGATCGGAGCGGTGCCTCGCTGCAGCACGTCGACGACCCACGGTGCGGCGACGCCGACGGCGAGTGAGGCCGCCCCAAGCGTGAGCAGCGCGGTACGTTGCGAGGTCGTTTCGCGCTGTGGGCGGATCGACTCGTCGCGCGGCATGCCCATGAACGTCATACCAATCGCGCGCACGAACGCGAGCGCCGCGAGACCGGCGGTCAGTGCGAGGATCGCGCCGGCGAGCGCCATCGCGAGGTGCGAGATGGTGCCGCCGACGCGAAAGCCCTGCATCAGGCCCTCGAGGGCGAGCCACTCGCTGACGAAGCCGCTGAACGGCGGCAGCGCGGCGAGCGCGCCGGCGCAGCAGAGCGTCGCGAGCGTCGCAGTCGGCAGGCGGCGCCACAGACCGCCGAGGCGCGCCATGTCGCTGGTGCCGGTGCCGCGCTCGACCGCCGCGACGGCGGCGAACAGTCCGGCCTTGGCGAAGCTGTGCGCGACGATCTGGAAGGTCGCAGCCACCAGGCCGAGTCCGATCAGGCCGGGTTGATGCTGTGCCGAGCCCATCAGGGCGATGCCGAGGTCGGCGACGATGATGCCGGCGTTCTCGATCGAGGAGTAGGCGATGAACCGCCTCAGCTCCTGCTGCAGCACGCCGCCTAAGATGCCGACGAGCGCCGTCACCGCACCCAACAGCAGCACGACGATCGCCCACCACAACGCGGGGTGCCCGAGGAAGCCGAACCAGACGCGCAGCATCGCGTAGAACGCGACGTTGAGCGAGATTGCAGCGACGAATGCCGAGCTGTCGGCGTCGGCCTCGCCGTATGCCGCGGGCAGCCAGGTCTGGAGCGGAACGAGCGCAGCCTTGACGGCGAATCCGGCGAGCAGCAACGCGAAGCAGACACCGCGCACCACCTCGCTGAGCCTCGGCGCCGAGTGCGCCAGCTGCTCGAAGGAGAAGGTCCCGCTCTTGGCCGCGAGCAGCACGAGCCCGGTGAGCACCGCGGCGCCGCCGAGCTTCGCGAGCGTGAGCGTTAGCGCCGCGGCGCGCTCGGCTGCGGGGCCGTCCCGGCCGGCGCTGACGAGCGCGTAGATCACGACAACCGTCAGCTCCCAGACGATCAGGAACTCGAACACGTTATCTGCGATGAGGACGCCGACAACGCAGAGCACGAGCACCGGGCGCAACGCGAGCGCGACGCGACGCGTGCCCGCACTACCGATGAACAGCGGCGCCGCCACGAGACCAGTGACGATCAGAAAGAGCCCCGCGAGCGGATCGATCTGCACGCCGCCGCGTCCGAGCGCGAACCACGCGAACGGCCGCCAGACGAGCCGCTCGTCGAAGATCCCAAGTGCGCCGGCGGCGGCCAGCGCGAGCGACGCGCCGGTGCCGACCAACGCGCCCGTGCGACCGGCGCCGATCCCGCCGAGCAGCGCGGCCAGCGCAAGTCCAACGCCGGCAATGATCATCAGGACAGCAAGAGCGCTCAAGCGCTCACCTCGCGCAGTGGCGGCTCGACCTGCGTGACGCGCCCGGCGGCGAGCAGCAGCCCATGCAGCAGCGCGATCGGGCTGGGCGGGTCGCCGGGGATGTAGACGTCGACCGCCAGCACGCGGTCGACGCCGCCGAGCACTTCCGGTCCGCGCCAGATGCCGCCGCTGCACGCGTCGGTGCCAGCGGCGACGACAGCACGCGGCTCGGGCATGGCCTCATAGGTGCGCAACAACGGCTCCCGCATCGCCAGCGTCACAGGTCCGGTGACGAGCAGCAGATCGGCGTGGCGCGGCGTCGCGGTGAAGAACAGGCCGAGGCGCTGCATGTCGTAGTGGGGGCCCAGCAGCGCTGCGATCTCCTGCTCGATCGCGCCGTCCGAGCCCGCATCGACGTGGCGGATGTGCAGCGAGCGGCGAAACGGGCCACTGAGCGTCGTCACCGCCGGCCCTCCACGATGAGCTGCTCGCGGGTCAGCGCCGCGAGCTCGAAGCCGGGATCAAACGTTAAGGCCCCCGCCGGGCACGCCTCGACGCACAGGCCGCAGCCGATGCACCGCGCGGCATCGAGTCCGAGGCGGCCGGCGTCGTCGAGCCCCAACGCGGCGGGCAGGCAGACCGCCGCGCAGGGCGCCCCGTCGCTAGGATCGCAGGCCCCCAGGTTCAGCAGTACGCGGGCCCGAAAGCCCGCCGGCGGCTGCTCGCGCACGCGCGGGTAGCGGGTTGTAAGCCGACGACGGCTGACGCCTCGAGCGAACCAGCGGATCATCCGTCGCACCCGGCGGGCGAGAGCCCGAGGCTGTGCTCGATGAAAGAGAAGTCTGTCAGCACCTGCGCATCGAACACTCGGTTGAAGATCCCGAAATTGACAAACGACGCGGCTCGCAGCTTGCAGAATCCGAGGCGATCTGGCCCGTCGGCTGCGAGCCAGTAGAGCGTCTCGCCGCGCGCCGACTCCGCTGCGCCGAGCGCTTCCTTCCGGGTGAAGGGGCCTACCTCGCCGCGGAGCTCACGGTCGGCTGGCAGCGTTCCGATCGCTTCGTGGATCAGCTCGAGCGAGACGTCGATCTCCTTGAAGCGGACCTCCATGCGCGCCATTGCGTCGCCGCCGTCGTGCGTCGCGACCGGCACGTCGCGGTAGCCGTCGTAGGGCAGGTCGCGGCGCGTGTCGAGATCAGCGCCCGAGCCGCGCGCAACCGGCCCGACGCAGCCGAAATCGCGCACGTCCTGCGCCGCGAGTGGCCCGGCGCTGACGAGCCGATCAAGGAACGAGTCGGTTCGCAGCAGCACCGTCAGGGTGGCACTGAAGTCGCGCTGCCAGGCGCCCAGGTGCGAGCCCAGCCGATCCAGCGCATCGGTGGCAATCGCGATTCGCAAGCCGCCCGGCACGATCGCGCCGCGCAGGAAACGGTTTCCGACGAGCTCAGCCGCTAGGCGATGCAGGCGCTCCTTGAGGGCGGCGAACTGCGCCTGGGCGACGACGAGCGAGGCGTCCTCGCACTCCCTGACGGTGACCTCAAGATGGTTGTAGAGCCGCTCGAGCTCCGCGAGGATTCGCCTGATCGCCTGCGCGCGCGGCGGCACCTCGGTATCGGCGAGCGCCTCGACAGCGTGCGAGAACGCGAGTGCGTGCGCGACGCTCGAGGTTCCCGACACGCGCTCGGCGACGAGCACCGCCAGCTCGAGCGGCACCTCGCAGATCCGCCGCTCGGCGCCGCGGCGCTTGAAGAACAACCGCTGCGCGCAGTAGGCGACGTTCTCACCGCCGGTTTGGACAAGGAACTGCGCGGTCTCGAACACGCCCGAGCGGACGGGGCCATAGGGGATCAGGAACACGCCAGGACCCTGCAAGCGCTCAGCCCCGCGGTGCTCTCCGCTCGCGGAGTCCGCGAGCGTCGCCTGGCCGTCGTCATGGCGGATCAGCGGCTCGAGCCGCGGGTGACCCGCCGGGACGATCTCGTGGAGGTCGTGGATCTCGCGCTCGAACCAATGTGCCGCGGGCACGCGCGGTGTGACCGCGGGGTAGCTGGGTAGAGGCAACGCTGCCCGCAGGCGAACGACAGCTCCGTCGCGGCCCGCGACGAGCGCGGTCAGCTCGCGCTGCCCTGAGCGATCGTTGGCGAACAGCATCATCAGGCGGCCGTGCTCGCTTTCGATCGCCGTTGCGAGACCCTTCGCGTCGACGGTGCGCTCTTGCGGCGCGATCACGAGCGCCCCCCGATCACGCCGACGGCGCTGTGCAGCAGCTGGTCAAGCGGACCGGGGATCCACAGCCCGAGCACCAGCAGCACGGCGAGGCTCACGAGCATCGCCACACCCATCAGTGGCTGTTCGCGGCGGCGCACTGGCTCCACTGGCGGCTCACCCGAGAGCACCATCCGATGGAACGTCGTGTACAGCCCGACAAACGCGACGTTGGCGAACAGGACGAGCAGCCCGGCGATCGCGAACGACGAATGTGAGAAGCCGCCCGTGACGATCAGGAGCTCGCTGCGAAAGATCCCAAACGGCGGCAGCCCGGCGATCGCGAGCGCCCCCAGCAGGACCATCACGCCGGTGAAAGGCGCGGCTCGCATAACGCCTCGCACGTCGTCGACCTCGCGGCTCCTGTAGCGGCTGAGCAGCCCGCCGGAGCCGAAGAAAGCCAACGACTTGCCGGCGGCGTGCACGATCACGTGGAGGAACGCGCCGTAGGCGGCAATCGGACCGCCGATCCCGATCCCGAGCGAGATGATCCCCATGTGCTCGATCGAGGAGTAGGCGAGCAGGCGCTTGTAGTTGGTCTGGCGCAGCGCGAAGAACCCCGCGAGCACGAGCGACGCGACACCGAACACGAGCAGCAGGACGTGGACGTATGAGGCGCCGACCGCGCCCTGCGCGATCGCGCCCAGCCGCAGCACCGCGTACAGCGCGCCGGCCAGCAGCCCCCCCGAGAGCATTGCGCTGATCGGGCTCGGGCCTTCGGAGTGCGCGTCCGGCAGCCAGGCGTGCATCGGCACGAGCCCGACCTTCGTGCCGAACCCGACCAGCGCCAACGCGAACCCGACGTGCACGAGCGCCCGGTTAAGGTGCGGCGCCGCGCCGACCAGCGTCGTGAACGTGGGGCTGTAGTGATCACCGAGTGTCGCGATGCCGGCGGCGTAGATCAAGACGATCCCGAGCAGGCCAATGGCGAGTCCGGCCGATCCCATGACGATGTACTTCCAGCCCGCCTCGAGCGACTGGTCGGAGCCCTCGCTCGTCACGAGCAACGCGCTGACGACCGTCGTCAGCTCGACCGCGACCCACATGACGCAGAGGTTGTTGACGACCGGCGTCGCCAGGAGCGCGAAGCCGAACAGGTTCAGCAGCGGCCAGTAGATGCGGCGCAGTCGCACGTGTCCGATGCCGGGCAGCAGGTAGCCGACCGAGTAGATCGCGACTACGGCGTAGACGAATGCGACCGCGAGCAGGAATACCCCGCTCAGACCGTCGAGGCGGATGCTGCCGCCGAACGCCGAGGCGCCACGCGACGCGTGGTAGGCGAACACCGCGACGAGAGCTCCCGCGAATGCTCCGCTCGCGGCAGCGGCGGTCAGCCACGCGCTCGCCCGCCGGTCGCCGATCAGCAGCGAGAGGGCGGCTGCCGCGACCGGCAACGCAAGGCAGATCACGAGCCAAGCGCCCATTCAGCCCCGCAGCACCGTCATGTCCTGGACGCTCGTGCTCTTCGTCCTAGCGGCAATGAGCCGCGCGAAGACGCCGTAAAAGAGCACTGCCGGCAGCAGATCGAGCAGCAGCAGGAAGCCGATCACGAACGGCAGGCCGGGCGCGATCGCGACGGTCGCAAAAAAGACCCCGTTCTCGATCGTCAACAGCCCGACGATCTGGCTGACCGCGTTCTGGCGGGTGATCATGAAGAAGAAGCCGACTAGCACGAACGCGATCGGCATCCCTAGCGCCGGCGTCGGCAGCAGCGCGCCATGGATCGGCAGCACGGAGCTCGACCAGTAGGCGAGGCCCGCGAGCGCGGTGCCGAGCAGCAGTGACATCGGCACCTGCACGACCAGCGGTACCTCGTGCTCGGACAGCTGACGCGTGATCTGGCGGTCGATCGAGACTGGGATCACGATCACCTTGATCAGCGCCGTCCAGACCGCCAGCACGATCAGCGCCGGCGACGCGCGATCGACACCAACGAGCAACGTGTAGCCAGCGGCGAACACCGACTGCACGGCATAGACGCGGACTTGCTCGTGGACCTGCTTGATCGCGAGCAGCCCAAGACCACTGAGCAGCGCCGCAACTGCGATGATCGCGGCGAGCGCGTGCGCAAAGTCGGGGTGTGGGGTGGGAAGCGTCGCCTATCCGTTCGCGAGGTAGAAGACGAGGATCGCGAGCACGGAGAGCACGAAGCCCGCGCCCATGAAGTCGGGGATGCGAAACAGCCGCAGTTTGGCGAAGCTCGACTCGATCACGACCATCACGAGGCCGAGGCCAGCCATCTTCGCGAGCAGGAGTCCGACGGCGACGGCGACCGCGCCGACGTCGCGATCCCCGGCCAGCCCCCACGGCACGAGCAGCACGTTCAGGAAAACGACGTAGAGCAGGAACTGCTTCATCGACGCGTTCCAGCGGAACAGCGCCATCGCCGGCCCCGAGTGCTCGAACAGGCGGGCGTCATCGATCATCCCGAACTCGAGCGTCGAGCCCTGGCTCTCGATCGGCACCCGCGCCGTGTCGACCACCAGCATCATGAAGAACGCCGCCGTGGCCAGCAGGTGGCTCGGCCGGAAGTACTCCGCGGAGGAGTGCGCGAGCGTCGCGTTCAGCGCGTATGGCAGGTCGGTGCCGGTGATCAGCGCGACGGTGAAGAAGACGAAGATCAGCGTCGGCTCGACGAGCGTCGCGACCGACTGCGTGCGGCTCGACCCGAGCCCCGCATACACCGAGCCCGAGTCGACGCCCGCCAGCGCGGTGACGAAGCCGGCGAGCCCGAACAACAGCGCACCGCCGAGGATGTCACCGGACGTCCCGAGCGGCAGCGGGAAGCTCGTCAGCACGGGGATCAGCAGCGCGATCGAGCAGTAGCAGGCGAACGCGATCAGCGGCGCCAGCTCAAAGAACGGCGAGGCGGTGTTCGGACGCAGCGACTCCTTGGCGAAGAACTTCGCGATGTCGTAGTACGGCTGCAGCACCGGCGGGCCACTGCGCGACTGCACGCGCGCCTCGGCCTTGGCGATAACGCCGCTGATCAGGGGCGCGAACAGCAGCAGCGCGGCGACCTGACAGACCTGAGCTCCCCATGGCGGCAATGTCACGGAATCCAGTGGCTCCTAGACCAGCGGTTACCTTGCAACAGGAGCCATTAGCCAGCAGGCGATTCGGCGAACACGCCACGGCGAACTCCATCGCCGCTTTGATGCGGCCGAAATCATAACGTGTCGTCTGGCCGTCGATCTGTCACGACGCCCTCATGCTCATCAGCCGGACGCGCCTCACCCGGCGGGGGTATGGAGCGGCCCGCTACGGCCGACGTCACTTCGCATAGATGGCAAACGCGACGATCACTACGACGAGCACGTAAAGCAGATAGAGGTTCACGTCACCGGACTGGATCGGGCGCGCAGCTCGGGCCAGCAACTCGACGAAGCGGACCACGGGCCGGTAGAGGAAACGCTCGAAGATCGGCGTCACGCGAGCGTCGTAGTGCACCGGGCCGGAGCGTCCGGCAGGCTCGTCCGATGCGCGCTGAAGCTCGATCGCCGGCCGGTACAGCGGGTCGAACGTGACCCGGACCGGATTCGCGAACGTCGTCGCCGTGTACTGCATCCGCGCCTCGAACGCGAGAATGCCGCCGTCCCAGACCGGCACCTTGCGGCTCGCCGCCCGCGGACGCCCGGCGAGGTAGATCAGGATCGGAACCGCGGCGACGACAACGATGAACACGGCGAGGTAGGTCGGCGAGAAGCCGGAGAAGTTCGTGTGTGCTGGGATCACCGTGAGCTTGGGGACGAGCAGCTCAGCGTGAATATTGACGCCCGTGACGGCCCGCGCCGCGCGGGCCAGGACGGTCAGGACGAGCGGCGCGCCGACACCGAGAAAGACGCAGGTGACGGCCAGCAACGCCGGGCCGGCGATCGGCTGACCACGCTCCCGCGCGCGTGCTGCGCCCTCGGAGCGGGGCCGACCGAGAAACGGGATCCCGTACGCGCGCGCGAACGCGCTCAGCGCGAGGCCGGCGGTCAGCGCGATGACTGCGCCGGCGACGACGATCAGGATGCCGACGGTGTGGTTGGGGATGCGAAAACCCTGGAACAGCCCCTGGAAGAGCATCCATTCGGTGACGAAGCCGTTTAGCGGCGGCAGGGCCGCGATCCCCAGCGTGCCGATCAGCGAGATCACCGAAGTGCGCGGCAGGAGCCGGATCAGTCCGCCGAGCCGGTCGAGGTCGCGGGTGCCTGTCGCGTGCTCGATGACGCCGGCCTCGAGGAACAGGAGCGTCTTATAGACACCGTGGTTGACGACGTGGTAGAGAGCGGTGATCAGCAGGAACGTCGCGATCGCGCGCTGGTGGTAGGCCGCGAACGTCAGTGATGCACCGAGAGCGACGAGGACGATGCCGATGTTCTCGATGCTCGAGTAAGCGAGGAAGCGCTTGAGATCGCGCTCCATCAGCGCGTAGAGGATGCCGAGCACGGCCGAGAGCGCGCCAAGCCCCATCATCACCAATCCCCACCACGCCGGACCGCCGCGCAGCAGCGTCACGCTGAACAGCGCGATCCCGTAGACGCCGAGCTTGATCACGAGGCCCGAGAGGAACGCCGAGCCGTCGGCCGGCGCGACCGGGTGCGCCGCCGGGAGCCAGATGTGAAATGGCACGACGCCGGCCTTGAAGCCGAAGCCGGTCAGCGCGAGCAGGAATGCGGCGGTGCGCCAGCCGCTGCCGATGTGGCCGGCGCGCGCGGCGATCGTGGCCAGGTCGAGCGTGTGGGTCTGGGTCGCGAGGATCGCGAACGCGGCGACGATCAGCGCAAAGCCGATCTCGCTCAACGCGAGGAACAGGAACGCGCCGCGCGCGACTTCCTCGCGCTCCTGGTGGCGCAGGATCACGAGGTAGCTGAACAGCGCCATCGACTCCCATGCAACGAGGAACGTCACGACGCTGCCGGCCGCGAGCACGATCGCCGACGCGACGAGCGCGAGGTTATAGACGGCTAGGTAGACCGCAGTGCCGCGCCCAGGAACGTGATAGCGAGGCGCGTACAGCGCGATCGCGACGGCGACGATGCCGAGCAGGACGATGAACGCCGCGGCGAGCGGCGTGAATCGCAGGCTGGCGCCGCCGACGAGGCTCGATCCCAGGTTCACGTTGGTCGCGTGACCGTGGACGGCGAGCAGGACGCCGCCGACGACCGCGCAAGCGCCGCCGAGACCCGAGAGCAGCGCCGCCGCGCGCAGCCACAGCGCGCGGACGGCACCGAGACCGACGGCTGCCGCGAGCACCCAGGCCGCGCCGGCCGCCAGGACCAGGTCGGTGATCGCCTGGTTCACCGCTCGACCTCCGCTGCGAGATCGAAGGTGAGGGCGGCGACGCGCTCCTCGAGGCGGCCGACTGCGACCAGCAGGCCGTGCAGCAGCGCCAGCGGGCTCGGCGGACAGCCTGGGACGTAGACGTCGACCGGCAGAACGCGATCGACGGCGCCGTGGACGAATCCATCCTCCTCGTAGACGCCGCCAAGCGCACAGGCACCGACGGCGACGACCGCCTTCGGGTCGGGCGTGGCTTCGAAGGTCTTCAACAGCGCGGTGTCCATCGCGCGGACGGCGGGACCGGTGATGAGCAGCAGGTCCGCGTGGCGCGGCGCCGGCGTGAAGAAGAATCCGAGCCTGTGCAGGTCGTAGGGTGGCGCTGAGAGCAGCCGGATCTCCGACTCGCAGACCGCGCACGAGCCGGTGTCGACCGTGCGGATGTGCAGGCTGCGCCCGAACAGCGCGAGCGCCCGGCGACGCAGCTCAGCGGCCAGCGCGTCGTCGGTCACGCCGAGCCCCTGCCGATGTGAACGCGCTTGAGGAGGTGCTCGCGGCGCGTGCTCGCGAGTTCAAAGACGCCACTGTGCTCGACCGCACCGGCGCCTTCCTGCACGCAGCGCTCGCAGGCGCTGCAGGCGCCGACGTCGAAGATCAGCTCGTTGTGCTCACGCGCGAGGGCCCGCGATGGGCAGACCTCGATCAGCCTGTCGACGAGCGCGATCGTCAGGCGGTCGGAGTGGAAGGCCGGGGGTGTGGGCAAGGCGCTCGTCCACGGATCGATCGCCTTCGGGTAGCGCGTCGTGACGATGCCCTTTCCCAACCCGCGGAAGAACCAGAACGCCATCAGCGCGCGAACCCCGCGACGGTCAGCCAGAAGCTGGCCTCGATGATCGGGATGTCGGTGAACACGTTCTCGGCGCGGGCCGCGTCATCGAACGCGCGCCAGTTGCGCACCGATGCCGGGCGCAGGCGTGCGCGCTCGATTGCCCCGCGCGAGTCAAACGAAACCCAGGTCAGCGCCTCGCCGCGCGGCGACTCCGCCCAGCCGAGCGCCGCGGCGGAGCGCGGTTGCACGTCGATCTGCCCTGGCCCGGCATCGGCGAGCTGCTCGAGCACGAGCTGCTCCGAGGCCGCGACCTCGGCGAGCATCACCTCCATCCGCGCGAGCACGTCGCCGCTCTCGCGCACCGGCGGCGAGAGCTCCAGCTGGTCGTAGGGAGCGAACGGGTGGTCGGCGCGCGAGTCGATCGGGCAGCCGGCCGCCCGCGCGACCGGACCGACGAGTCCGAGGCGCTGGGCCTGCTCGTGCGTGAGCATCCCGGTGGCCTCGAGCCGGTCGACGTGCGAGTTGGTCCGCAGGAGCGCTTCGGTGACGCGGCGGAACTCACCGCAGGCGCGTGGCAGCTGCTTGCGGATTGCGTCAGCGTCGCCGACTCGACGCACGCCGCCGGGCGCGAGCACGTCGAACAGGTAGCGGTGTCCGAAGGCAGCGGCGTTGAGCCGCAGCAGCTCTTCGAGCACGATCTCGGCGCGCGCCTGGCCAACCGACAAGCCGGTCGTCTGGCAGGTCGCGGCGACCGCGGCCGCGTGGTTGTAGATGCGCTCCATTTCGAGCGCGATCGAGCGCGTGTGCGCGGCGGCGGCGGCGACCCTGGCGCCGGCCGCCGTTTCGATCGCGCGGCAGAAGGCCAGTCCGTTGCCGACGGCGTTCAGTCCATCCATTCGTTCGGCAAAGAACAGCGCGCGCTCGGGCTTCAATCCGACCAGCCGCCGCTCGATGCCGCGGTGCTTGTGCCAGTGGAAGAGGTAGAGGTCGAGCACCTCCTCGCCGGTCGTCACGAGACCCATGTAGAGGCTCTCCCAGCCGGCGGCGCGGACCGGACCGAACGGGAACTCGAACGCCTCCCCTTCGACCACGTGGCGCGCGTGCAGCGATTCGAGCTCCGGGCGTGGGCGGTGCCCCAGCCGCGGGAACGTCGCGTCGGCGTGCGGCGGGATCAGCACGCGGTTGAGCGGCTTGTCGTTCGCCGGACGGACCGCGAACTGCTCGTAGATCTCGCACTCCTCGACGAATGCGGCCGGATCGAGGTCCGACAGGGCTGGGAACTCATCGCCGCTCGTGGGGCACTCGACGATCGCATAGCGGGCCGCGTCGTCGAGCGCGTACACGGCGCGCAACGTCAGCTCCGCGCCGTGCCGGGGCTCGCTCGCGAACAGGTCGGCGAGGCGGGCGGGGTGCGTCGTGGCGAGCTCGTTGGTGATCGCGACCAGCTGATCGGGCCTCACCCGTGCGCCGCTGACCCCTGGCGCGAGCTCGCTAAACGCGGGCGGCAGGCCCGCCGTAGTCTGCCGGGCGCTCATGTGATCGATCCGATCGCATGGGTGATCAGCGTGTTGAGGCCCCCGGGAATCCAGACGCCGAGAACCAGCAGCCCGCAGAGTCCGGCGACGAGCGGCGTGGCCGCCAGCAGACGACCGCTGCGCTCGGCGTAGGCGACGGTGGTCACGCCGTTATTCGGCGGCGCACCGAGCGCCATGCCGGTGGCGGCGCGCATCAACGCGATGAAGCCGACGACGAGCAGCAGCAGGAGCAGGCCGACGAGCACGGGGCTCGACGCGGCGAAGCCGGCGCGCACGATCGTCAGCTCGCTGAGGAAGAGGCCGAAGGGCGGTGAGCCGGTGACCGCGAGCGCGCCGAGCAGCAGCGCGGCGCCGGTGATTGGCATCACCCCGAGCACGCCGCGGACGTCGTCGACGAGACGCGTGCGGTAGCGCAAGACGAGGTCCCCGCTGGTCAGGAAGAGCACCGCCTTGCCGACCGCGTGACAGAGCGTGTGCAGCAGCGCGCCGTATAACCCGAGCGTGCCGCCGAAGCCGAGGGCCACCGCGATGATGCCCATGTGCTCGACCGAAGAGTAGGCGAACATCCGCTTGAAGTTGCCGCGCAGCACGAGGAACAGCACGCCGATGACGATCGAGATGAATCCGAAGACGAGCAGCACGTCCCCGGGGTAGTGTCGGCCGAGCCCGATGCCCGCGAGGGCCTGGAAGCGGATGATCGCGTACATGCCGGTGTTCAGCAGCGCCGCGGAGAGCATCGCGCTGGCCGGACTTGGTGCCTCGGAGTGCGCGTCGGGCAGCCAGGTGTGCATCGGTGCCAACCCGACCTTCGTGCCGTAGCCGACGACGATCAGGAGGAACCCCAGCCGCAGGCTGTCGTGGTGCAGCGCGCTCGCGTGCGCGAACAGGAAGGACCAGGTCAGGTGCTCGGTCGGTGATCCCTGGAGGCCGCCGGCCGCGTAGTAGACGAACAACGTGCCGGCCAGCGCGATCGTGACGCCAAACGAGCTGATGATGATGTACTTCCAAGCCGCTTCGAGCGAGACGGCTTTGGCCTCGAGTCCGACGAGAACGCAGCTGGCGAGCGTGCTGGCCTCGATCAGCACCCACAGCAGGCCGAGGTTCCCGGTTTCGAACGAGGCCAGCATCAGCGACGCGAACAGGGCAAAGAAGACGAAGTAGAGCCGGACCTGGAGTGGTCTGAGATCGCCGCGCTCCTCCTCGGCACGCAGGTAGGCGGCCGAGCCGAAACTCGCCAGCGCGACGACCACGGAGATCGTGAAGACGAAGAAGCCGCTCAGCGCGTCGAGCGAGATGAACCCGCTCAGCGCGTGTGTGTGATGCCCGCCCGCGAGGCGCACCGCGAGCACGATCGCCGCCGCGAGCGTCAGCAAGCCGGCGGCGGTGGCGGTGAAGCCGAGCGGCCGCGCGCGGGAGGTGAAGATCGCGAGCAGCGCGGGCAGCAGCGGCAGCCCGACGACGGCGAGTGCGAGCGCGATCGTCACTCGCTCAACTGACGCAGCTCGGTTGCGCTGGCCTCGGCGAGCTGGTGGGCCAAGCCGGAGACGAACGTGATCATGATCAGCACGGCGGCGACGAGGTCGAGGAAGACGCCGGCCTCGACGATGAACGGGAACGTCGCGATCGTCGCGATCGCGGCGAGGAAGACGCCGTTCTCGATGATCAGCCAGCCGATGAGCTGGGCGATCGTGTGACGGCGCACGACCATGCACAGCCCGCCGAGCAGGATGACCGCGACGGCGATCGGCACGACCGCTCGCGCGACGAGCGCGACGCCGATCTCGCCGCGCCCGATCGTCAGATAGGCGAACACCGTCAGCGCTGCGCCGACGATCAGCGAGCGCGACAGACCGGTGGACAGCGCCACATCACGGTTGAGGTGGAAGCGCTCGAGCAGAAAGCGCCGCGTCGCCAGTGGGATCGCCACGCCCTTGAGTGCGAACGTGATCGCGGCCAACACCCACAGCCCCGCCTCGCCGTTGTGCTGAGCGACGACGCCCGCCGCAAACGCCAGCGTCAGCGACTGCAGCCCGTAATAGGCGACGTAGCGGTCGAAGAGCTTGGATCCCAGACAGGCGAACGCGCACAAGAGGATCACGACCGCGGCGAGGTCGAGCAGGACCCCCTCAGTCGACAGGGACGACAGGCCCTCCATCGCTCACTTTCCGATCACGTAGGAGGTCGCCACGCCGACGAGCGCGAGCAGGAACGCCGCGCCGAGGAACTCGGCGATGCGGAAGAAGCGCAGCTTCGCGAAAGAGCTGTCGACGATCACGATCGCGGTACCGCAGACGATCAGCTTCCCGGCGAGGGCGAGGATCCCGAGCAGCGCGCTCCCGAGGTCACTGGCGCCGCCGAGACCCCAGGGGAGCACGAACACGTTCATGAAGATCGCGGACATCAGGAAGACCTTCATCCAGCCGCCCCACTTCACGAGCGCGTACTCACGGCCGGAGTACTCGAGCACGCGGCTTTCCTCGATCATCGAGATCTCGATCGTCCCGGCTGGGTTATCGATCGGGATCCTTCCGTTCTCGGCGAGCACGATCATGAAGAACGCGATCGCGCCGAGGATGTGTGTCGGCAGCACCAGGGCATCCGGCGAGTGCGCGAGCGCGTGGTTCATCAGGTAGGGGTTGTCTGATGCCGAAAGCACGCCGACGGTGAAGAAGACGAGGATCAGCGCCGGTTCGGCGAAGCTGCCGACCCAGGTCGTGCGACTCGCCCCCAGGCCGCCGAGCGGGCTGGCGGTGTCGAGCGCCGCGAGCGAGATCGCGAAGCTCGCTAGCCCGAGCACGAACGCGCCGCCGATCAGGTCGGCGAGGAACGCGAGCGGGAGCGGCTCGTCGGTGATCACCGGCACGATCACCGACACTGTCAGGTAGCACGCAAACGCTACGAACGGGGCGCCACGGAAGATCCACGACGCGTCCTCCGAGGTCGCGCTGCCTTTGCGCAGCAGCTTCGCGAGGTCGCGGTACGGCTGCAGCACGCTCGGGCCGCGTTTCGACTGCACGATTGCTTCGGCGCGAGCGATCGCGCCCGTGTAAAGGGGCGCCAGGAAGAGCACCACGGCGCTCTGTAGGACTTGTATGACGTAGTCCACGTACGTCTCCGGTCGAAGGACTCCACGCTCGTTGTCGAGGTAGAAGTCATCGTCCGGGCTACCGGCATAACGCGGACTTCAGCGCGTACTCCGCGGGGGTTCTATTGCAGCGGCGTACCGCCTGTCAAGGCGAGGTCGGCCGGATCCTCGCCAGATCCGTCGTGTTTGTCGGGCTTCGCGCTTGATCCCGCGATCGGTGCGCTCGCTCAGCGCGATCTGGCGCTCCGCTCTGCTAGCCGGAATTCGACTGTCCAGCGCTTGCGCCCGCCGAGACTTCGCACGGCCCTCAGCAGACGCGCCTCACCTGCCGCCTCGAACTCGGCGGAGCTCGGCCACACGTGGCGCCCGTGGCCTCCTTATAACGTGCGACCCTTCGCAGTCGATGAGCGATTGGCGCGACGCATCCGGGCGCTGCCGCACGCGCGGTCGCTCGACCGTACGTTGGCTGCCGACCGGTGTGTTCGTCGGCACGCTCGCACGCAGCGCCGGCGACATCCAGCGACGGTTCGTGGACGCCGCCTGATGAGTCTCCTCTTCCTGCTATTGCCGTTGGACCTGATCGGGGCGGCAATGGCGTTCCTGATCTCCTACGACGAGCTCCAACGCCACGCCAGAGGCTCGCGCTACGCCGCGCTCGAGGCGGCACGGCGCGCGGCGTTCGCGTTCGCATACCTGATTGCGCTGTCGGTGGTCATCGTCCTGATCCTCACACGAGCGAACGGGTAACGGCAGCGAAACCGCAGACGCAGAGCGCAAGGTGAGACCGACGATACGGGCCACTCGAGGGCATGCACCGTGACCCGAAACGCCATGTCCGGTCGCCTCGAAGTCGAACGGCACGGCACGAGGTCGGTGAGCATGGCCGGCGGTGAAGCTCAGCGCAGCTATGCGGTCGTGCCACCGGCGTAGCGCGCCCGCTCGCCGAGCTCTTCCTCGATGCGCATCAGCTGGTTGTACTTTGAGACGCGCTCGGAGCGTGCGGGCGCACCGGTCTTGATCTGCCCGACGCCGGTCGCGACGACGAAGTCGGCGATGAACGTGTCCTCCGTCTCGCCGGAGCGGTGCGAGACGACCGCCTTGTAGCCAGCTGCTCGTGCCATCGCGATGGTGTCGAGTGTTTCCGTAACTGTCCCGATCTGGTTGAGCTTGATCAGGATCGAGTTCGCGATGCCTCGCTCGATGCCCTCCTTGAGGATCGCTGGATTGGTGACGAAGATGTCGTCGCCGACGAGCTGGACGTCGCTGCCGACCCGCTCGGTCAGCTTGCGCCAGCCGTCCCAGTCGCCCTCCGCCATCGGGTCCTCGAGGAACAGCAGCGGGAAGCGGGCCGGGAGCGTCGCCCAGTAGTCGACCATCTCGCCCGAGGACAGTGTGCGTCCTTCGTCGGCGAGCACGTAGCTGCCGTCCTTGAAGAACTCGCTCGCCGCCGGGTCCAGGCACAGCGCGACGTCCTTGCCCGCTTCGTAGCCCGCGCTGTGGATCGCCGAGAGCAATAGCTCGATCGGCGCCTCGTTTGACGCGAGCGCCGGCGCGAACCCGCCCTCGTCGCCGACAGCGGTTGCAAGGCCACGGCCCTTCAGTGTGCGCTGTAGCTCGTGGTAGACCTCGGCGCCGATCTGGATCGCGTGGGCGAACGAATGCGCGCCGACGGGGGCGATCATGAACTCCTGGAAGTCGATCGGGTTGTCGGCGTGCACGCCGCCGTTGAGCACGTTCAGGCACGGCACCGGCAGCAGGTCCGTCTCCGGCCCGCCCAGATAACGCCACAGCGGCTGCCCGAGGTCCGCCGCGGCGGCGCGGGCGGCCGCCATCGACACGCCGAGGATCGCGTTCGCACCGAGGCGCGCCTTCCCCGGAGTGCCGTCAAGCGCGATCATCGCCTCGTCCAGGCCGCGCTGATCACCCGCGTCGCGGCCGCGCACGCGCTCTGCGATCTCGCCATTGACGTGGGCGATCGCGTGCGTGACCCCCTTGCCGCCGAACGCGCTTTCGCCGTCTCGCAACTCGATCGCTTCACGCGTCCCGGTTGACGCTCCCGACGGCACCGCAGCACGACCGAAGGCTCCCGACGCCAGCCGCACATCGACCTCGACCGTCGGATTGCCACGACTGTCGAGGATCTGCCGGGCATGCACCCTGTCGATCTTGCTCATCGTTGCCTTGCTTTCTGGTTGGGACCGCGATCGTGGTAATCCGACATTACGCCACGCTCCCGCAGAGCGCTCGCATGCGACTCTCGTCTCGGTCTGCGCGTCCCGTCGTAATCAACACTCTCGATCTCCGCTCTCGCGTCCGCGAGCATCACTTCACTGCTGGCGGCGAGTCACCGGTCACGCCACCGGCCCGCTGCAGCACTGTCTGCTACCGCGACCGACCTTGTATCCTGTTGTCGATAGGCGATGAGGCTCGCCTTTGTCTGCGCACTGCCGCGCTGATGGCCTCTACCGAACCGCGAGGTCATTCGTGAGCGAGTCCGGTCGCGCAGCAGCGCCTCCCGCAAGCCACCGCGGAGCGTCCGAAGCGAACGGGCGTGCCGCGACACCGCGAGCCGGCGCGACGCGCCTCGCAGCCGCGAAAACGCCGCGCGACGCGCCGTCGGTGTTTCGCAGCATCCTCTTCGATCAGCCTGAGCCCACTGCTGGCGTGGACGACGCTGCCACTCCAGCGTTCTTCGCTGATCTCCAGCTCGACCGCGTCGTCGGCTCGATCACCAAAGGTCGCGAGGAATACGACCTCGTGCCGCTTTACCGGGCGCCGCTTCACAGCGTCGCGACGATCAACTACCGCCACGAAGTCTTCCGCGACCTCGAGAACAAGACAGTGCTCGACGACATCCGCTCGTTCGCCACGAAGCTGCGGTGGATGCGCAGACACCGCGCGCTCGTCGGCAAGCTCCACTTCGCGCGGCAGCAGCAGCGCTGGTACCTGAGAGCCGTCGAGGACTACTGCGACGCCGTCAAGTGCCTTGCTGGCGACCTGAGCAAAGCACGCCTCAGGTCGCACGGCATGCTTGCCTTTCGCGTCTACCTCCTCAGCTACGCCACCTCGCCGGCGTTCACCACGCTCGTCGAGCAGACAACCAAGGTCGCGAACGACCTCGTTGGACTCCAATACAACCTTCACATCAAGGGCAACCGCATCACCGTGACCAGCTACAACGACCAGGCCGACCAGGGCGCCGAGGTCGACGAGACGTTCGCGCGCTTCAAGCAGGGCGCCGTCAAGGACTACCGCGTCGCGTCCCCCGCCGGACCGGCGGACATGAACCACGTCGAAGCACAGGTCCTCGACCTCGTGGCGCGCATCCACCCCGAGCCCTTCCGCGCGCTCCAGGAGTACTGCGCCAATACCAGCGCGTACACCGATCCGACGATCCTGACCTTCGACCGCGAGATCCAGTTCTACGTCGCCTACCGCGAGTACCTCGAGCGCCTCGAGCGCCCAGCACTGCGCTTCTGCTATCCGCGGGTCTCCGACGGCTCGAAGGCAATCCGGGCACGCGACGCCTTCGACATCGCGCTCGCTGACAAGCTCTCAGGCGACGACGAAACCGTGGTCTGCAACGACTTCCAGCTCGACGACCGCGAGCGCGTGTTCGTCGTATCCGGCCCCAACAATGGCGGCAAGACGACATTCGCGCGGACCTTCGGACAGCTCCACTACCTCGCCGCGCTCGGCTGTCAGGTGCCCGGCAATGAAGCGCAGCTCTTCCTCTTCGACCAGATGTTCGCCCACTTCGAGCGGGAGGAGGACCTCGCGACGTTGCGCGGCAAGCTCGAAGACGAGCTCTACCGGATCCACGAGATCCTCGAGGTGGCGACGCCGAACAGCATCATCATCATGAACGAGAGCTTCGGCTCGACGACACTGCAGGACGCGCGTCTGCTCGGAGCGAAGGTGCTCGAGCGGATCACACAGCTCGACCTTCTGTGCGTGTACGTCACATTCGTCGACGAGCTCGCGTCGCTGAACGAGAAGATCGTCAGCATGACCAGCATGGTCGATCCGGGCGATCCGACGATGCGGACGTTCAAGCTCGAGCGGCGCCCCGCCGATGGGCGCGCCTACGCCGCAGCACTGGCCCAAAAGTACAGGCTGGACTACGACACGCTCAAGGCAGGGGTCGCAAGATGAAGGCTTACCTCATGCACAGAGACGAGGACTTCGACCTGGGGCGCGAGCTGCCGGCGAACACCGACGTGCTCACATCAGACCTCGAGCTGAACACGCTGCTCGAAGCGATGGCGCTCGGCGACGGCTTCCTGCGCGAGATCGCCCAGCGCGCGCTACTCCTAGGTCTCTCCGATCCAGCCGCTATCCGCTATCGCCAACAGATCCTCGCTGATTGCATCGAGCACCCGGACACCGTCAGAGAGATCTACGCCGTCGCGATCGAGGCGCTCGCGGCGCCTAAAACAGTCTGGTTCAGCCCCCTGCTGCGCTCGTCCGGGTCGGTGCTCGCCAACTCGCTGCGAGTCCTCGAGTTGCTCGTCGGCGCACTCAAACGCCTTCACGAGATCGCCGAAGCGCACGCCACGCAGTTCACATGCGAAGGCTTCACGCGCCTGTTCGCGACAATCAAAAGCGACCTCGGCGAGGACTACCTCGCCGAGGTCCAGGCGCAGCTGCGCGAGCTGCGCTTCCGCCGCGGCGTCCTGATCAGCGCCGAGCTCGACGACGGCAACAAGGGCACGAAATACGTCCTGCGCCGCCCGTCCGACCGCCGCGGCAGCTGGCGCTCGCGCCTCTCCCCGCTCGCCAAAGGCCCGCACTACAGCTTCGCGATCGCCGACCGCGACGAGGCCGGCTTTCGCGCGCTCGAGGAGTTGCGAGACAGAGGCCTCAACCTCGCCGCCAACGCCGCCCGGCAATCCGTCGACCACATCCTGAGCTTCTTCAGCCTGCTCCGCGCGGAGCTCGGCTTGTACGTCGCGACCCTCAACCTCTACGCGCAACTCACCGGCACAGGCCAACCGACCTGCATGCCCGACCCGTCCGCCGCGGGATTCGCGAAGCTGCAGGCCAGCGGCTTGTACGACCCGTGTTTGGCGCTGAAAATCCAAGGCGTCGTCGGCAACGACCTAAACGCCAACGACAAGACGCTGATCATCGTCACGGGCGCCAACCAGGGCGGCAAATCGACGTTTCTGCGCGGCGTCGGAGTCGCGCAGCTGATGATGCAATCCGGCATGTTCGTCGCCGCGCAGTCGTTCGCCGCCGACATCCGGACCGGCGTGTTCACGCACTTCAAGCGCGAGGAGGACGTCACGCTCGAGGCCGGCAAGTTCGACGAGGAGCTCCGCCGGATGAGTCAGATCGCCGACCAGCTCACCCCGGGCAGCACGCTGCTTTTCAACGAGTCATTCGCCGCGACCAACGAGCAAGAAGGCTCGGAGATCGCCCGGCAGATCATTCGCGCACTCCAGGAAGCAGGCATCAAGATCTTCTTCGTCACGCACATGTACGACCTCGCCGGCGGGCTCTACGCGGAGCGTGCGGAGACAGCCGCTTTCCTGCGCGCGCCACGCCAAGACGAGGGCCAGCGAACCTTCAGGCTCGTCGAAGGCGAGCCGCTCACCACCAGCTACGGCGAAGACCTCTACGAGCGAATCTTCGCCGAGCCGGCCCATGCCGCACTCGCCGACTGACGACACCGCGACGGCCCACCAGCCGCGAGGCGAGGACTGGCTGACGCCAGCAGTCGCGAGCATCGGTGCGGCAAGCGGTCGATTGAAAGACCACAAGCTGAACCGGTCCGTTCGGGCTCGCGAAATATAATAGAGGCGTGGCAGCAGGTGCAAAGGACGCAAGCGCTAGCGGAATCCAGGTGATCGCCCGCGCCGCGAGCGTGCTTCGGGCACTGGAGAGCGAGCACCGGGGTTTGAGCCTCAGCCAGCTCGCGGAGCGGATGTCGCTGCCCCGGCCGTCGACGATTCATCGCCCAAACAGAGGAGTTTGATGTCTGATCCGTATGCAGCCGCACCCGAGGACCGCTTCAGTTTTGGGTTGTGGACCGTCGGTCATCGTGGGGGTGACCCGTTTGGGTTGCCGACGCGTCCGCCGGTTGAGCCAGAGACGATCGTGGAGCGGTTGGCTGAGGTTGGTGCGTGGGGGGTGAGCCTGCACGACGATGATTTGGTGCCGTTTGGCTCCTCTCCGGCGGAACGCGATCGGATCGTCGCGCGTTTCGGCGAGGCGGTGCGTGGTGCGGGTTTGTGCGTGCCGATGACGACGGTGGATCTGTTCAGGCAGCCGGTCTTCAAGGACGGCGCGTTGACGGCGGCGGATCCGGCGGTGCGGCGTTTCGCGTTGCGTAAGGCTGTCGCGGCGATCGATATTGGCGCTGAGCTTGGGGCCGGGATCTTTGTGTTGTGGGGTGGCCGGGAGGGCGTCGAGTCGGGCGCGGCTCGCGATCCGCGCGTGGCGTTGGAGCGCTACCGGGAGGGCGTCGATTTTCTCTGTGAGTACGTGCGCTCGCAGGGTCTCGCGACGCGGATCGCGCTCGAGGCAAAGCCGAACGAGCCGCGCGCCCACATCTATCTGCCGACGACCGGGCACATGCTGCATTTCATCGAGACGCTCGCCCATCCGGAGATGCTTGGCGTGAATCCGGAGATGGCGCACGAGTCGATGGCGGGCCTGTCGTTCTCGCAGTCGGTCGGTCAGGCGTTGTGGGCGGGCAAGCTGTTCCACGTTGATCTCAACTCCCAGAATGGGCCGCGCTTCGACCAGGACTTCCGCTTCGGCGCGGAGGACCTCAAGGAAGCGTTCCTGACGGTGCGGCTGCTAGAGCGCTCGGGCTATGACGGGCCTCGTCATTTCGATGCGCGCGCGTATCGCAGCGAGGACGACATCGACGTCTATGCGGCGTTCGCTCGCGGCTGCATCCGCAATTACAAGATCCTCGCCGCCAAAGCCGCAGCATTCGATACCAACGAGGCGATCCAAGCAGCCTGCGACAAAGCCGGCGCCGCGCAACTCAGCGAACCGACGCCGGGGTTCTCGCCCGAAGTGCTTGAGGCGATCCGTGATGAGGACTTCACCGCGCTGCTCGCAAACACCGAAGGTCGCCACCACGAAGCCGCAGACCAACTCATGATCGAGCACATCCTCGGCATCTAGACCGCAGACGCTTGCCGTGACTGACAGCTCCCCGACGAGCTCGGTGCGCTGGGCGCCGTCAACGTCGGGGCCGGCGAAGGCACGCAGGCTGGCGGCGGCGGCGGCCTACGCGGCGGGTGGCTGGTCGATGCGCACCAGGTTGCCGGACGGGTCGCGCACGGCGCAGTCCCGCGTGCCCCAGAACTGCTCGGTCGGCTCCTGCACGATCTCGGCGCCCGCGGCGCCCAGCTTCTCGAAGGTAGCGTCGAGGTCGTCGGTGTGGAAGTGGACGCCGTTGAGGGCGCCCTTGGCGAGCAGGGCGGCGAGCGCGTCGGCGTCGGCGGGGCTGCCGTTCAGGTAGTTCGTGAGGACGATCGCGACGCCGGGCTGGGAGGCGGCGCCGACGGTGATCCAGCGGAAGTTCTCGCGGGCGACGTCGTTGCGCAGTTCGAGGCCGAGAGTGTCGCGGTAGAAGGCCAGTGCGAGGTCGGGGTCATGGACTAGGACGAAGCATTGGGAAAAAGTGAGGTTCATGCCCCCAACACTAGGGAGCCGGTGCCCCGAGCGTTTGTCCGATCCTGCTCGGTTTGGGGCTCGGGCGGGTGAGGTCCTTGGCGACGCAGCCCGGCACGCTCGCGAGCGCGCTGTGGTCAAGGGCCCGGTAGGCCGTTGGCGTCTCGCCCACCAGCTGGGTGAAGCGGGCGCTGAACGAGCCGAGGGACGTACACCCGACCGCCATGCAGACCGCGGTGACCGATAGGTCGCCGCGGCGCAGCAGCGCCTTCGCCCGCTCGACGCGCCGCGTCATCAGGTAGGCGTAGGGCGTCTCCCCGTACGTCACGCTGAACTGCCGCGAGAAGTGTGCGGTCGACATCAGCGCAGCGCGGGCGAGCGTGGCGACGTCGAGCGGGCGCGCGTACTCGCGGTCCATCAGGTCGCGGGAGCGGCGCAGGTGCGCGAGGTTGGCGAGGTCGTGCGGCGTCACGATGCCAGTGTAGGAGCGTGCTGGGGATCCCCACTTGTCACGTCGCCACGACGTCCGTCACGAGGTCCAGCTCAGCCAGCGTGGCCACTCGTCCCGAGACCCACGCCGCTCGCGCGCCGCGTTGCACTCCCGAGTTCACCTACTCGCCCCAGCCCCGGTAGGCGCTGCGGTGTCCATCGACATCGAACCAGTACTGGCGAAAGTGGGTGCATCGCCCATCACGCGGGTCGAGCTGAGCGATGAAGCAGCCGATCAGCGTCCCCGCCACCTCGCCGTTGGTCATCTTGGCCCAGAACTCAGCCGCGACCTGATCTCCGTCGACGATCGGCTTGCCCATCCGGACGCTCGCGACACCCTGCTCGATCTGCTCGTTGCGAATGTAGTGCGCCATCGCCTCTCTGCCGACGACCGTTTCGTCGGTCGGGTGCTCGACGTAGACGACGTCGTCGCTGAACAGCGCAACGAAGCCTGGAAGATCCCAACTTTCCCAGGTTCGCCCCATAGCCCTCGACAAACGCGGTCGCTCTTTCCCGATCGAGACCCATGACTCCCCCTTGGTGATCGAACGCGAGGCTGCGCGTACCCGTTCGCCGGCGCGCGATTTCCCGCTCCAGTATGAGTCATCCCGGTAGCGCGCAGACCGTCGGTCGGGCCCCCGATTCTCGGCACGACTCGCGTCGCTCGGGACGCGTTGCGGCGATGAACGCGTCGAGCGGTGGACTGCGTTGTGTGAGGTGGGAGCCACCTCCTCGAGACGCGGGGTGCTTCGTTCCGTTTGGTGCCATGTCGGCGTTACGATCCGGAGTGACCTGCGCTGCGGCGCGGCGCGGTCTCGTCTGACACAACGACGCGGAGGGGAAGTGGGGAGTGCCGACGGTTGCCGATGTTGTCGTCGCGACGTTGCGGGCCTCAGGCGTCAAGCGCGTGTATGGCGTGCCGGGCGACTCACTGAATGGCTTCACCGACGCGCTTCGGCGCGACGGCGCGCTCGCGTGGGAGCACGTCCGCCATGAGGAGGCCGCGGCGTTCGCGGCGGTGGGAGAAGCGACCGTGACGGGGCAGTTGGCGGTTTGTGTCGGCAGCTGCGGGCCTGGGAACCTGCACCTGATCAACGGGCTGTTCGAGGCTCAGCGCAGCCGCGTGCCGGTACTGGCGATCGCCGCCCAGATCCCCCGGGTCGAGATCGGGGGTGGCTACTTTCAGGAGACCCATCCGACCGAGCTGTTTCGGGAGTGCAGCGTGTACGTCGAGTTGGTGAGCGTCTCGGAGCAGATGCCGCGCCTGCTCGAGATCGCGATCCGTTCGGCGCTGTCCCAGCGTGGAACGGCGGTGCTCGTCGTCCCGGGCGAGGTGTTTCTCGAGCCGGCAATCGGCCCCGCGGAGGGACGCGCAATCCTGCCGACGTCGTCGGCGATGTGCCCTGATGAGGTCGCGCTCGCCGCTGCGGCAGACGTTCTGAACGCGGCCAACCGGGTGACGATCCTGGCCGGGGCTGGGTGCGAAGGCGCTCACGACGAGCTGATCGCGTTCGCCGGCGCGCTCCAGTCGCCGGTGGTACACGCGTTGCGTGGCAAGGCGTTCGTGGAGTACGACAACCCGTATGACGTCGGGATGACGGGCCTGCTTGGGGTCAGCTCGGGCTACCGCGCGATGGAGCACTGCGACGCGCTGGTCATGCTCGGGACGGACTTCCCGTATCGGCAGTTCTACCCGCCGCCGGGGGTCGGGGTCGTTCAGATCGACCTGCGAGGCGAGCACATCGGTCGCCGGACCCGAGTCGACGTCCCGCTCGTGGGAACCGTGAGAGACACCGTGACCGCGCTCATTCCCCGGCTAACTCCGAAATCCGACACCGACCACTTGGAGCGGATGCGGGCTCATTACGCGAGGGCTCGGAAGCGCCTCGACGCGCTCGCCGGTGGCGACCGTGTCGGTTCGCCGCTGCACCCGCAGACCGTCGCCGCGGCGATCGACCGGATCGCGAGCGACGACGCGGTGTTCCTGCCCGACGTCGGATCACCGGTCGTGTGGGCAGCGCGGTATCTGACGATGAACGGCCGTCGGCGTCTGGTGGGATCGTTCAACCACGGGACGATGGCGAACGCCCTGCCCCAGGCGATCGGCGTGCAAGCCGCGCAGCCAGGGCGGCAGGTCGTGACCCTGTCTGGGGATGGCGGTCTCGCGATGCTCTTCGGCGAGCTGCTCACGCTTCGCCAGCTTGCGCTACCGGTCAAGGTCGTCGTGTTCAACAACGGGTCGCTGGCGTTCGTGGATCTCGAGATGAAAGCCGCGGGGATCGTCAACTACGCGACCGATCTCGACAACCCGAACTTCGCCGAGGTCGCGCGCGCGATCGGGCTGCACGGCGTGCGGGTTGAGCGCCCGGACGAACTAGAGGGGGCGCTGCGCGACGCGTTCGTCCACGCCGGCCCGGCGGTGATTGACATCGTCACCGCCCGCCAGGAGCTGTCGATGCCGCCCAAGCTCACCCTCGAGCAAATAAAGGGGTTCACGCTCTATGCCACCCGCACGATCCTCTCCGGCCGAGGCGACGAAATCCTCGAACTGGCGAAGACGAATCTCCGCGCCCTCGCGGTCGAGTGAAGTTGTAGTCCGCGGCATCGCGCTCGGCCTGGCGTGCCCGGCCAGCTACGAGGCAACCACCCACCTACTCAGTGGCATCCTCGGACGACCTCCTCGGCGGGATGTGGGCTGTATCGCCACGGTATTTGTCTACCGTGACACGCAGACAGCGAGCTTCGCTGCGGCCATTTCGCGAATGGCCGCGACCGCCGTTGGCCTCGCACTGACCCTGATCTACCTGCTGGTAGCCCCGTCGCACCCCTGGGCGCTGGCGATGCTGATCGCGCTCGGCACAATCCTCGTGACACTCGCTGGGAGGGCCGGCGACGCCATCACCACGGGCGTCACCGTCACGGTCGTCATGGTTGTCGCCGAGCTCGAACCGCGCAATGCCTGGGAGCAGCCGATCCTGCGGTTCGCCGACACCATCCTCGGAGTGCTCGTTGGCGTGGCGACGGCCTGGCTCCTCCGCCGGGCGATGCATCCCGACGACGGGCAAACTCCGCGCGGACTCCCGCGGCGGCGGGAAAGGAACCTCCGTCAGCGCCCCCGAACGTGACCCGCGGCCACTCGCCCGAACTCGAAGGCCGCCGTTCCGGTCGTCACGACGGGGTCCTGCGCAGCAAACTCGCGCAGCACCCGCTCGTCGTCTGTCTCGACGACCGCGAGGCCGTACGAGTTCTCGTCGGTCAGGACCGGCCCAAACACGACCATGTCGCCGCGCTCGAGGTAGGGGCGCCAGTGCGCAGCGTGGCGGTCCATGATCTCCCGCTCCGAGTCGGTGAGGGTCTGGGCGAAGTTCGGACGCGGAGCAATGAGCCGCAGGACGAAGGTCGGCATGCCCGGACTCTATTGAGGGCGGCGATCATCGTGACGCGGCTGTTCATTTGCCGGCGGTCACGGCTTTCAGTTCGTCCAGCGAGTCCCGGATGAGCTCCGGCAGGTCTCGCTGGTTGGTCTCGTCGACCCACCGTTCAAAGGCGATTCTGAAGACGGCGATGCCGGCCTCGGCGCTCAGACTTGCCGCGGGGTCGGCGATGCCGCGTCGGCGCAGCGCGTCGGCGATCGCGGAGGCGAGCGATGCCAGCTTGATCAGCTCGCGTTCGCGGAGCTCGGCGTTCGCAGCGATGATGGCCGCCCGCCGCCGGGCGTATTCACGGCGCTCCTGAAGCAGGCCGCCGGCCGCCTCGAGCGCCGCGCCGACCGCGTCGATCGGACCGGTGGAATCAGGCGCGGCGGCGACGTTGCTCACGAGGAGCTCGTGCAATGCGTCGGCGCCGGAGAACAGGACCTCGCGCTTGTCGGCGAAATGACGGAAGAACGTTCGTTCCGTCAACCCGGCCAGCGCGGCGATCTCAGCCACCGTCGTGTTCTCGAACCCTCGCTCGCCGTAGAGGGCGAGGGCTGCGAGCTCCAGCCGGCCGCGTCCGTTTGGCTCCCATCGCGTCATACGAAGGAGCGTAGCTGATGACAGGGACTGACATTGGTGCTACTGTGATGGCAGCAACTGACATCGACGTGGTCCCGAGCACACGGTTCGCCGACGACGATCGACTGACCTGGAGGTTTCTCATGCGTGTTTTCGTCACCGGCGCGTCCGGATGGATCGGCTCCGCCGTCGTTCCCGAGCTCATCGGCTCCGGCCATCAGGTCATTGGGCTGGCCCGCTCCGATGCGTCGGCCGCGGCGCTCACCGCCGCCGGTGCCGAGGTGCAGCGCGGCGGCCTTGATGATCTGGACATCCTGGGCAGTGCGGCTGCTGCGTCCGACGGGGTGATCCACCTGGCGTTCAAGCACGACCTCGCGTTCACGGGGGACTTCGAGGGGGCTGCCAACGCAGACCGCCTCGCCATCGAGGCGCTCGGCGAGGCGCTGGTGGGTTCGGATCGCCCGTTCCTCATCGCCTCCGGGACACTCGGGCTCGCACCCGGTCGCGTGGCGACCGAACGGGACATGCCGGATCTGGACGCCGCCACGACGCTCTTTACCGGCGGTCCGGCGATCCGGGCGCGCAACGCGCAGATGACCCTTGAGCTCGCCTCCCGAGGCGTCCGCTCGTCCGTCGTGCGACTCCCCCCGACGAACCACGGTGAGGGAGACAACGGCTTCATGGCGACGCTGGTCGCAATCGCCCGCGACAAGGGTGTCTCGGGCTACATCGGCGACGGGACCAACCGCTGGCCCGCCGTGCACCGGTTGGATTCCGCCCGGCTGTTCCGTCTCGCGGTGGAGACGGCCCCGGCCGGATCGGCCCTGCACGCGGTCGCCGACGAGGGCGTCGCGATCCGCGACATCGCCGAGGTGATCGGACGGCACCTCGACATCCCGGTGCTCTCCATCTCACCCGAGGACGCGGGCGAGCATTTCACGTGGCTGGCCGGGTTCCTCGGGTCCGATAGCCCGGCGTCAAGCGCGCTGACCCGCGCGCTGCTGGCGTGGGAGCCGACCCATCTCGGGCTGATCGACGATCTCGACCAGGGCCACTACTTCCACACCCCAGCCCCATGAGTAACCACGCCAGACGAAACACCGGCCTCTCGCACGTTCCGCGACCGGTAGCGGGCAGTCGACTCAGGCGTGCGCTTCGACGTTGCGTACCTCGACGCCGACCAGCGTCATCGCATCAGGAACACCTGCTCTGGCCTGTTCGCTCATGGCTTCGGCGGCCTCCTCTGTTTCGAAGATGAGCATCGTCAGGCCGGTGTTGTCCTTGATCGTCCAATAGCCGGCGACGAACCCAGGGGCCTGCGATACCCGTGGCACGAGCTGCTCGTGCAGCTCACTGGCGGCGGCTTCGGGATCGTTGATGGTGACGTTGACGATGACTGCGTGCATGCTTTCCTCCTAGTCGTTGATTGCTCATCGCTCTGCTAGCTGGCGACCGCCAGCTAGGTTGACGACGTGACTGCCTCTGCGAGGCGGGCGGCTGACTCGGGGTCGTGAGACGGCAGGTAGACCGTCGGGTGCTGCGCGCAGTGAGCGAGGATCGTTCTCATCGTTGCGACGTGCACGTCGGGCTTCGGGGCGACAGCGTCGACGCGGAGCGAGTGAAGCTGCTCGAGCGAGTCCGTGGTGTCGCCGGCGAGCATCACGTGATTGCCTGAGTCGTCAATGCAGATCACTGAAACGTGACCCGGGGTGTGCCCAGGCGTGTCGACGGCAACGATCCGTCCGTCGTCGCTGATCGGACGGCTTCGCGGAAACGCGCCGAACGGTCCGCCGTCGAGTACGAGCGGCTCGGGGGCAAACCCGGACGGCAGGGGCTGGCGCAGGAGGCGACGCATCACACCCGAGGAAGGCTTAGCGACGAACCTCAGTTCCGCCTCGTTCATCAGTACGCGCGCGCGAACGTGGACCGTCCCGTCGATGTGGTCGCCGTGTGCGTGGGTGAGCACCACCTCGGATACGTCATCGAGGGCGAGGTCAGCAGCGGCCATGGCGGCCGGGAGTTCTTGATCGCGAGTCACCTCCATGCGCGCGAACGGGACGTTCCGCGCCGCGGCGGTCTCACCGGTGTCCACCAGTCGCAGGACTCCGTGATGCTCGATCGCCCAGCAGTGGATAGGCAGCGAGTCAGCCCACGGTCCAGGCAGAAACAGGTTCAACTGCCGGCGCGGTCCGTGGCCTGGGTAGAGAAAGCTGCGCTTGACCTGCACCTTTCCGGTTGCGAGGGCGTGAATCTTCATGGCGTCGGCTCCGATCGCGTGGTCTCCTGGCTGTCCCAGCGGGCGTGGTACGGGCGCATGCGAAAGACCTTCGCCAAGGCCGCCAGTGGCGGCAGCGCGAGGTTCTGCAGCCAGACCGGGGGCGAGGTCACGCGACTTTCGTGTCGGAAGTGCCAGAGAGTGGCGCCGAGCTGCAGTGGGTTCCTTGGCGCGCCGCGCGAAGTCGTCCTGCCGTCGGCTACGAGCCCGGCGAATGCCTCATGCATCTCTTTGGTGTGGAGCGCCGGGCGAAGCTCGACGACGCCGTGGATCTCGTCCGGTCCGGGGTTGCGTTCGGCGTGTCGGGCGCCGACCGGCACGACGAGTGTCTCGCCGGGTCCCACCACCAGGCTCTTGCCGTCCAGTGTGAAGTGGGCTTCGCCCGAAGTGATGCGGAAGCGCTCCTCCTGGTGGGGATGGAAGTGCTCGGTGATCTCCCCGCCGGGCACACTGCGCCAGTTGAAACGCACGACCTCGCCGTCGCTGTCCTGGCCGGTGGTCGTGTACTCGATCCACTCGCTGGTGGCGGCGTTAAAGAAAGGCTTGAACCGGATGGCGGGAATCGGGTCACTCTGGCCGTCGCCCGAACTCTTGCCGGCGCTCGTGGTGTCGAGGCGGCTCATGGCATCGCGCTGTTCCCGTTCCGATACCAGGCGACGGTCGCGGCAACCGCGGCCTGGAGTGGGGTTGTTGCTCTGCCGAACGTTGACTCGAACTTGGTGGTGTCGAGGACGAACGGTTCTTCGAACTCGTAGGCGACCTCGGCAAGTTCTCGCATCAGCGGGTTGACGAGTCCGAGCGCGCGAACGGCCAGCTTAGGGACCGAGCGGACGCCGACTGCATGTCCGACCTCGCCGGCTATGAGTTCCAGAACCGCCCGGGTTGTAACGGTCTCGGGTCCGGGTAGGTGCCACACGCCGGCCACGGCGCGCTCGTCCGTGCCGAGGGTCGCCAGGCCGGCCGCGACATCGGGGACGTAGCTGTAGGTGTGGTGCAGGTCGGCGTTGCCGATGAAGTCCGCACGCTTACCGGCCAGCGCGTTGGCAAAGACGCGCCTCCCGAGTGCTGACTCGGTGACGCCCGCGCCGAAGAAGTCCGACGCACGCCCGATCGCAACGCGGACGCGACCAGCGTCCGCGGCGGCTAGCAGTTCCTGGCTCATCGCCGCTCGGGTTCGGCCCTTGACGGTCGTAGCCGACAGCGGGAGATCTTCGGTCATCGGCTGGCCCGCAGTCGGACCATAGGCGTAGAGGTTTTCCAGGGTCACCATCAGCGCACCGTTTCGTTCGGCGGCGCTGAGCACGCCCCGTTGGAGCGGTGGGAAGTCCTCCGGCCAGGTCGTGTACGGCGCGTTCAGGCATTGGTAAATGACTGCTGCGCCTTTCGCCGTTTCGGTGGCGGCCGCGGGGTCGGTCGCATCGGCCGCCTGCCAGTTGACCGTGTCGGCCAGGGCTGCAGGCCGGTGTCGCGAGACAATTCGCACCGGCAGGCCGAGCTCCGTCAGTCGGGTGGCGAGCGCACGCCCGACCTGGCCGGCGCCGAACACGACGTGCAGTTGGTCCTCACCCACTGCTGGGGGGTCAGACCTGTGCCGGTGTCGTTGCTGGCGCTGGTGTTTCGTTCGGAGCCACGCCGTCGAGATCGGGCAGGGCACGCGCGGTCGTGCCTTCGATGTTGAAGTGAGGTAGCAGCGCGTCGAGCCAGCGCGGCAGGCGCCAGGTGAGTGGGCCGATCAGCTCGAGAACGGCGGGCAGCATCATGCAGCGCACGACGAGCGCGTCGAGGAACACGGCGACGGCGAGTCCGAAGCCGAACTCCTTGAGCGTGCGCTCGTCGCCTAGCGTGAACGAAAGGAAGACACAGACCATGATCGCGGCGGCGGCGGTGATCACGCGCCCGGTCAGCGCGAGGCCGTCGCCCACTGCGGCGGAGGCGTCGCGGCGGAGTATCCACTTCTCGCGCACGCGGGAGATCAGGAACACCTCGTAGTCCATCGAGAGTCCGAAGACGACGGCGAACATGAGCACTGGTATCCATGCCTCGATCGGGCCTTTCTGAACTCCGAGCAGGCTTGCCCCGACGCCGTCTTGGAATACGGCGACCGTCACCCCGAGCGCGGCGCCAATCGTGAGGACATTCATGATCGCGGCCTGGATCGGGATCACGATCGAGCGGAAGATCAGCAGCAGGAGCAGCGCTGAGAGCAGGATTACGATCCCGAAGAACAGCGGCAACTTGTCCGAGAGCACGTGAGAGAAGTCGATCGAACCGGCCGTGAAGCCGCCTACGAGGACCGTGAGGCCTGTCCTGCGATCGAATGCCGGAAGCACGTCATCACGCAGATGGTTGACGAGGTTGGTTGTCTTCACGGCCTGGGGTGCCGAGTCGGGGTACGCCTCGATCACCGCAACTGTTCCCGCCGGCGCGATCCGCGGCTGTGTGACGGCGACTACCCCGGGCGTCGAGCTGACGAGCGCGCGCAACAGCGGTAGAGCGGTGTCGTTGCTGTGCGGCAGCTCGGCTACGAGCAGTAGCGGCCCGTTGAATCCCGGTCCAAAGCCCTGCGCGAGGAGGTCGAAGGCATGGCGTGAGCTGGTGCTCGCCGAATCGTTGCCGGCGTCGCTGCTGTCCAGTCGCATCGCGAGGACCGGGACAAGCAGCGCGATCATCAATGCCAGAGACGTAATCGCTAGCGGCCACGGGTGCGCCTTGACCGTCTTGCTCCAGCGCCGCCAGCTCGGTCGCCGCGAAGCCGTGAGCGCGTTGCCCGCACCGTCAACGCCGGTCGCTGGCGCGCGGCGCCGACCAAGCCTGTGCGCTCCAGCGCCGCGCTGGCGCACGAGCCGAGGCCCAAACCGTGAGAGGAGCGCCGGCAGCAGGGTGAGCGATCCGACGAGCACCAGCAGCACGGCGATCACCGCGGCGATCGCGAGGCCGTACATGAATGCAACACCGGTCGCAAACATGCCGAGCAACGCGATTACGACTGTGGCGCCGGCGAGCAGGATCGCGCGGCCGGAGGTGTCCATCGCCTCCATCACTGAGCCTTCGACGTCGCCGGACGCGGCGTAGTTCTCACGAAAGCGCGTGACGATGAAGAGCGAATAGTCGATGCCGACGCCGAGGCCGATCATCAGCGCGAGATCGGGGGCGACGTTCGACATGTTCGTGACGCGGGTCGCGAGCCCGATCAGCGCCACCCCGGTGATCAGACCGAGCCCGGCCGTGATCAGCGGCATCCCCGCCGCTGCGAGCGAGCCGAACGTGATCAGCAGGATGAAGAGCGCCGCGATGACCCCAATCTCCGTGGCCGGACCGATGCTGAACCCTTCCGCCGCCTCTACGACCTGACCCCCTGCCGCGACCTGAAGCCCCGGCACGTGCACTGCCTTGACGTCTGCGAGGAGCGGTGCGCCAGTCTTCGTTGGCAGCTGGGCCGCTGGCTCGTTGTAGTTGACAGTCGCAAACGCGGTTGCGCGGTTACGGGAAACTTGGGCGGCGCCCTGGGCGCTGTACGGACTGACGACTCCCGCGACGTGCGGGAGTGTGCTCGCGCGCGCCAAGAGCGGCGTGATCGCGGCGCGCACCGCCGGGGAGTCGATCGTCCCGCGCGAAACGTGGAACACGATCGAGTCAGCGTCACCGCTCTGCGCTTTGAAGTCCTTCGTCAGCAGGTCGTGCGCGATCTGTGACTGAGTCCCGGGCAGGCTGTAGACCGTGACGTAGTTAGGCCCTACCGCATGGGACGCCACAGTGACAAGCACCGCGACCGCGATCCACGCCAAAACAACGCGACGACGGTGAGCGACGCAGAAGCGAGCGAGACCACGCATCGCTACCTCCGTCCTCGACGCGATCGCACGTTGTGCAAGCGCGCGACGTGGGTCAACGTCAGGTATGCGACCGCGAATGCGGAGGGCACAGCGCTTTCGCTCGAAGCGGGGACAGTAGGCGCATCGGGCATGGCGACCTCCGCGGTTGGTGAGCCATCAGAAGTCACGTCGCGCTGCGAGCCAGATGCAGACCCCACGGCGAATGCCCTCAGCAAAAAAATACTGCGCGTGTCAAGGAAACGCGCAGCGGTATTCGCGTGTGGAAGACCGGGTCCCGGGGGTGCGTCATCAGCGTGTCCGGCGCGTGGCGAGATAGATGACACCGCCACTGGCGAGGAGGATCAGGATCCCGCCGCCGAGCAGAGCGATGGCGAGCGTCAGCAGGTGTGGGAAGCTCGCGCCGATGCTCAGATCGCTTGCGACGTCGGGCGAGCCGTTGGCGTTCATGACGACCACGCGCCAGCTCCCGTTGCGGACCTTCCAGGTGAGCGTGCGAACGCCGGCGCCGGCCGTACTCGCCACCCAGAAGTGCCGAGCGCTCGGGGCTGTACTCGGCGCGCCACCGGGTTGTGTGCGGAAGTCAGCCCTCTCCGCGCCGAGGTTGCTCGCCTGCGCGTGCGCGACTCGTGCCAGGTACGAGGTCGCGGCGTGCGCGGAAGCGATCCCGACGAACACCGGTCGGTCGCTTTGCGAGCGAATGCGGATCGTGCCGAGCAGCTCGCGGGCAGCGAACCCGCCTGCGCCCTCTGCGTTGTAGCTCTCCGACTCGAGGGCATCGGTGCCGGTCGAGTACGGCGCCCCAGCACTCATCAGGTATCCGGCGTGGTTGCGCTGCGTCTGGTCGAAGACGATGCCGGTCGCTCCCGCGGCGATGGCGGCGATCGCTACGAGCGCGGTGAGGCTCGCGAGGGCCAGCGCCGTGATGCGCCGTACGCTCCAAGTCGCTGAACGCCGCTGGGCCGTCGTTGTTGCGTCAGCGCCCGGCAGGTCGATGATCGCGCCAGCGGGATCGCTCGCGCCCGGATCGACCCGGAACGGCGGGTATTCAGGCGTCATCACCGCCGCGTAGGCCACGACGCGGAGGACCCAGCGGTTCAGGCCGAGTAGAAGGTCGAAGATCGAGTCCGGATAGGTGCCGCGCACGAGCAGCACGACTGCGGCGACGAGGACGAGCAGTCCGATCAGTCCGCCCCAGGGCGAGGCGCTCCAGCCGATGATCCAGCCGCCGACGAAGACTCCGGCGATCAGGTACTGGGGAATCCCGGCGAGCCACCATCCGATCAGTGGCAGGCCGCGGCGCTGGTGCTCGGGGTAGGCGACCTCGAGGCGAGCTGGGTAGTCCGTCACCTCGGCAAGGGTGAACGGCGGGTAGCGGTCGGTGCCGTTCACGCCGTAGGCATAGAAGGCGACCCGCCAGGACCAGCGCATCACTCCGACGTTGAAATCGAACAGCCGGCGCGGGTAGCGCCCGGTGAACAGGACCGCAACGAAGGCCGCGGCAGACGAGAACGAGAATGCCAGCCACAGGCCGGCCAGCACGATGAAGTGCGGCAGCGCGAGCAGCCACTTGACGAGCCACAGCCCGCGAGAGGGCTGCTCCATGTGCCCCTCGACGCGGACGGGGTAGGGCGGGAGAGCTGCGGGGAAGGTGGACTGCATGACTTGGTGCCTCCGGTCGTTTGGCCTGAACATCAATCACTGTACATATGTACATGTACGTCTGTCAAGTCAACGTGATATCTTCCCCTCATGCCACCCCAGAAGAGCCGTTCGCCGAACCCGCGCGGCCAGGGGGAGCGCCTGCGCACCGCCCTGCTCGACGCCGCGCGCGACCTGCTGCTCGAGCTCGGCGACCAATCGAAGCTGTCCGTGCGCGCTGTCACAGCCCGCGCCGGCGTGACGCCGAACGCCCTCTATCTGCACTTCGCCGACAAGGAAGCACTGCTGAGGGCCGTCATGACCGCCGGTTACAAGGAGTTCCGCACCGTCCTGCAAGCCGCCATACCGGAAACGAGCGATCCAATCGAGCAACTCCGCGCCTACGGCTGCGCCTACCTCGAGTTCGCAGCGCAACGCCCCGGGCTGTACCGCGTCCTCTTCATGACCACGATCCGAGAGGGAGTACCGGTCCCCGCACGCGGCGGACCCACCGGCGAGGACGAAGGCGTCGACGCGTTCAACGACTTCCTCGAGATCGTCACCCGCTGCCTACCAAACGAGCCTGACCCGTTCACCCAGTCCGCTTACTTCTGGGCCGGACTCCACGGCTTCGCAACACTCCGCCAGGCCATTCCCACATTCCCATGGCCAACCGAACACGACTACGTCGAACGCATGATCGAAATGCAGATCCACGGTTGAAAGCGGAGGCCGATCGTTGCGAGCTTTACTAGGAGAAGAGCGTGTCTAACGGGCTGGCGCTCGCGTTGGCGCTGGTCGTCTTGGCGTTGGCGTTGGGGGTAGCTGCGGCGCGACCACGGTATCTGCCGGTGTTGGCGGTGGTCGGTGGCGGGTTGCTTGTGGCAGTCGGCGCGGTCGGGTTGTCGCGTGCTGGCGACGCGTTGCGAGGGCTCGCGCCCACTGTCGGTTTCTTGGCGGCGCTGCTGCTTATCGCCGAAGGCTGTCGTCGGGAGGGGCTGTTCGAGGCGCTCGGCGCGGTGATGGCGCGTGGGTCGCGGGGTAGCCCGCAGCGGCTGCTTGCCCTCGTGTTCATGGTCGCGGTGGGCGTGACGGCGCTGCTGGGCCTCGACGCGAACATCCTCCTTCTGACCCCCATCGTCTTCGCGACAGCGACCCGGATACGCACGAGCTCCAAGCCCCACGTCTATGCCTGCGCCCATCTGGCTAACTCCGCTTCGCTGCTGTTGCCCGTCTCGAACCTGACGAACTTGTTGGCCTTCCATGCCAGCGGCCTGTCGTTCGCGCGCTTCGGCGCGTTGATGGTGCTGCCCACGATCGGCGTTGTGGCCGTGGAGTGGGTCGTTCTAAGGCGCTTTTTCGCGACCGATCTGCGCCGTCCCCGCAAGCGCGCAGTCGAGCCGGCACGGCCGACCATACCGCGCTTTGCACTGGCGGTCCTCGCCCTGACGCTGGCAGGTTTCGCGTTGAGCTCGCTGCTGGGGATCGCTCCCGTGTGGGTCGCGGCGGCAGGTGCCGTCGTCATCACGGTCCCGGCACTAAGACCCAGGACGACGAGCGCACTAGCGCTCGCGCGAGCGGTCGAGCCTGGCTTCCTGCTGTTCGTGCTCGGGCTCGGGGTGATCGTGGCAGCCGCCAGCGACAACGGGCTCGCCTCAGCGGTGCGCGCCGTTCTGCCGACCGGCGCGTCGCTGCCCGACCTGCTCGCGGTCGCCGCGCTGAGCGCACTCCTCGCGAACCTCGTGAACAACGTGCCCGCAACACTGCTGCTGATCCCGGTGGCCGTCGCCAGCGGTCCCGGCGCCGTTCTCGCCATGCTGATTGGCGTAAACGTCGGTCCGAACCTCACCTACGTCGGATCGCTCGCGACATTGTTGTGGCGCCGCGTGCTGCGCGCCGAGGACACCGACATAGAGCTCGGCGAGTTCGTTCGCCTTGGGCTTCTGACAGTGCCCGCGTCGCTCGTTACCGCGACGGTCCTCCTGTGGTTGAGTCTGCAGGTGATCTGAAATGCGCGCGCTCGTCTGGATCATCGAGGACACGTGGCAGGCCACCGTCGCCCAAGCCGCTGTCTATCTGCCCGCCGACGCCGAAGTCACGCTGCTACACGTCGCCGACACTGAGGCCGAAGCCGTCGCGCGCGCCGCACGCCACGGCCTACTCGGCCGCCACGTCCCTGCCCACACGCAGGAAGACCAGCTGCGCGTGATCTCCGAGCAGGCCGCCGAAGAGCTTCTCAGCGACGCGCAGAGAACCCTCGGGCGACCCGCGCGATGCGAAGCCCGCCGCGGACGCGTCGAGCGCGAAGTCGTTGCGGCCACCGAGGGCATGGACATCCTGATCCTCGCGCGCGACGGCGACCGTGCCCATCTTGGCCCGCGCAGCATCGGCCCTGCCGCCCGCTTCGTCATCGACCACGCCCCCTGCCGCGTGCTGCTCATCTGGACCGATCCCGCTCCGTCGCTAACGACGATCCCGCCACCACCAGGACAACCTCCACCCCCGGCCAGACAGCCGCACTAAGCGCACACAGGGGAGTTCGGGCAATTGGAGCCCCAGAACTGCGACCGCACCGCTGTTGCTTGTCGCCGAGGACAGCCCCGTGAATCAGATGGTCGCAGTCCGCACACTCGAGCGATGCGGCTGTCGGGCTGACGTCGCCAATAACGGACGGCAAGCGCTCGAGATGTTGTCCGCATGCGACTACGCCGCAGTCCTGATGGATTGCCAGATGCCCGACATGGATGGCTTCGCGGCGACCGCCGAGCTGCGGCGACGCGAGAACGGCGAGCGCCACACACCGGTCATCGCGATGACCGCGCTCGCGATGACGGGCGCCGTTGAGAAATGCCTCGCCGCCGGCATGGACGACTACGTCGGCAAGCCGATTCGGCGCGCGCAGCTGATTCAGGCGCTGCAACGTTGGATCCCGCCGGAGCGCGAAATCGATCTCGGCGAGGAACCCAGCTAGGGGTGAGTGCCTAGCGAACTTGGGTGCGTCGTCGTAGGCGTGAGCGCCGGCCGATCTGGCGTCCTTGGGTCGGGTCGTCGTACGGTTTTGAGCCGAGCTGTAGGCCTTGGGTCGGGTCGTCGTACGGTTTTGAGCCGAGCTGTAGGCCTTGGGTTGGGTCGTCGCAGGGGTCGTAGCCGATCTTCCGTCCTTGGGTTGGGTCGGCGGTACCCGAGTTGACAATGTCGACGCGTTGGGTGGCCGTCCTGCCAGCGGTCGAGAGCGCCGGGCTCCCGCGTATAGTCCCCGCGATGCCGCCGCCGGAGCTCGGATCGCGGTCACAGCCGTGGTTCGTCCGCCGCCGCTACGGGGTGGGCTACCGGCCGCTGGCGTGGCAGGGATGGGTGATCGCTGGCGTCCTGGTTGCCGCCACGATCGTGTTGCTGGCGGTGGTGCACGCCTCGACCGCGCGGATCATCGTCGTGCTCGCGCTCGTCGCCGTGTACACCGCGGTCGGCTGGCGCCTGTCCGGCGAGCGACAGGACGTGGGGGACGCGGTCGAGGAGGCGCCCGCGGTCGCGGCGCGAGAGCCGGTGGAGCGCACGCCGGAGCAGGTGGCGGTGATCGCCAGGCTACGGGCCGAGGCGTGGACGTCGCCCCCGCGGCGCGGGCCGACTGGGGACGACGCGATCATCGTCGAGGGGCTGACTAAGCGCTTTGGCGAGCGCACCGCTCTGGGCGACGTCTCGTTTAGCGTCGGCTGGGGTGAGGTGTTCGGTTTCCTCGGGCCGAACGGAGCGGGCAAGACCACGACCGTGCGAACGCTCGGGACGCTGATCGCGCCGTCCGCGGGTTCGGCCGTCGTGGCCGGCATCCCGCTGAGCCCCGAGAACGCCGTCGCAATCCGCAGCCGTATCGCGATCATGCCGGAGGCTCCGGGCCTGTACGCGCGCCTTACGGTCGCCGAGAACCTCGAGTTCTTCGCCGGTCTCTATGGCCTAGCGGACGTCCGGACGCGGATCGAGCAGGCTCTGGCCACCGTCAACCTTGTTGAGCGCGCAGACGACCCCTGCAGCAGCTTGTCGAAGGGCCTCAAGCAGCGCGTCGCGATCGCGCGGGCGCTGCTGAGCGACCCGCGGGTCCTGTTCCTCGACGAGCCGACCTCGGGGCTCGACCCGGTCGCCTCGCGCGAGGTTCATGAGCTGATCGCCGCGCTGCGTCAGCGCGGCGTGACGATCTTCCTGACGACCCACCGCCTCGAGGAGGCTGAACGGATGTGCGACCGCGTCGCGATCCTAAACACGACGCTGCGGACGGTGGGCCGTCCCGATGAGCTGCGCGAGCGCCTGTTCGCGCAATCACTGGCGGTCACCACCGTCGCCCCGCTGGACGCCCCCGAGCGCGTTTTCGCGGGCGTCCCCGGCGTCGACGGCTGGCATCCGGACGGCGCTGGGGGCTACGAGCTGACGGTGTCCGACCCGCGCGCCGCCGCGCCCGCGCTGACCAGGGCGCTCGTAGCCGCGGGCGCCGACGTAATCTCGATCGGCGAGCGGCGACACTCGCTCGAAGACGTCTACCTAGAGCTGATCGACGAGGACGTGGAGGCGAGCCGCTCGTGAGCATCGATCCGGGGCGCGTGCGGGCCGTCTTCCGCAAAGAGGTGCGCCAGTTACGGCGCAACCGCGCGATCGTCGTGACGATGGGGATCCTGCCGCTGCTGTTCCTGACCGGCCCGATGGTCAACATCTTCTCGCTGACCGCCTCCACGAGCAGCTCAACTGCGCGCGGCGTGGTCGACTCAGTTCTCCTGCTGATGCTGATCGTGCCGGTGATCCTGCCCGCCGCCATCTCGTCGTACTCCGTCGTCGGCGAACGTGTTGAGGGGACCCTCGAGCCGCTGCTGACGACCCCGGTCCGCCGCGGCGAGTTGATGCTCGGCAAAGGGCTTGCGGCCGTGCTGCCCGCTCTCGCCGTCACATACGTGTTGTACGTGGTCTTCGTCGTCGCCGTGCGTCTGTGGGCAGCGCACGCCGTGTTCTCCGATGTGTGGCAGGGCCCGCCGATCCTCGTCGAGGTGCTGTTCGCGCCGCTGCTCGCCACCTGGTCGGTCTGCGTCAGCATGGCGATCTCCGTGCGGTCGACCGATGTACGCGTGGCCCAGCAACTCTCGACGCTGGCGAGCCTTCCGCCGCTCGGGCTGGCGGTCTTGATCACGCTTCGAGTGATCGCTCCGACCGTGCTGTCGGCCGTCGCCATCGGCGTCGCCATCGTCGTGCTCGACTGCCTCGCCGGCTGGGGCGCCGCCACAATGCTCGACCGCGAGCGCCTGATCGTCGGTCGGCGCGCGCCACGCCGCGAGAGAGCACCGAGCGCCTGACCGCGCGGCAGGCGCCGCGAAACACCGGACGCCATGACGCTCGCGCGCGCCGAGTTCGAGTCGTTGCAAAGCGAGCTGCTTGTCGTCGGCATCGATAAGGCTCTCGCCCAACGCGCCGGAGAACTCGCAGAACAACACGGCCTGCGCGGCTACGACGGCGTTCACCTCGCAAGCGCGCTGTCGCTCGCGACCGACACCACATTCGTCAGCTGGGATCGCGAGCTCCGCCGAGCAGCCGCAAAAAGCGGATGCAATACCGCTCCCGCAGATTGACCACAGACACGACCGAAGATAGTGCCGAGGTAGCGTAGCTTCCTTGCCCGGCCGCTACGGTAGGCGCGTGCGGATTGCGACCTGGAATGTCAACTCGGTCAAGCAGCGCCTGCCGCGGCTCTTGCCGTGGCTCGCGGAGCGCTCACCGGACGTGGTGTGCCTGCAGGAGACGAAGCTCGCGGACGCTGCGTTCGATGCGCTGCTCGGCGACGAGCTGGCCACCCGCGGCTATCTGGTCGCGCGGCACGGCGAGGCGCAGTGGAACGGTGTCGCGATCCTCTCGCGCGCGGGACTCGACGGTGTCGAGGTCGGCCTTGCCGGCGCGCCGGGCTTCCCGGAGGCCGAGGCCCGGGCGGTCGCCGCCACATGTGGCGGGATCCGCGTCCACTGCGTCTACGTGCCCAACGGTCGCGAGCCCGAGTCCGCGCACTACCGTTACAAGCTCGAGTGGCTGGCCGCGCTGCGCTCCGCCCTCGCCACGGGCCCGACCGACACCGTCGTCTGCGGCGACATGAACGTCGCACCGAGCGACGCTGACGTCTTCGATCCGGCCGCCTACATCGGGCACACGCACGTGACGGCGCCTGAGCGCGCCGCGCTATCGCAGCTGCGGTCGCTCGGCCTGCACGACGTCGTCCGCGAGCGCTGGCCCGAGGAACGCATCTTCACTTACTGGGACTACCGCGCGGGGATGTTCCACCAGGATCTCGGGATGCGGATCGACCTCGTGCTGGCAAGCCCGCCGGTCGCCGAGCGGGTCCAGGCCGCGTGGGTCGACCGCCAGGCACGCAAGGGGACCGGCCCGAGCGATCACGCGCCGGTGATCGTCGACCTGGACGCGGCGCCCGACGGAGACATCGGCCCGGTCGTGCCGCCGCCGTCGGCGCCCGCCACGGGCAAGCGGCGGATTACGCCACAGGCTCGCGAACGCTGAAAAACCGCTGGCATACGGCGCGATTATGCTCGCCCGTGCCGGTCCGATCCGGCGCACACAATCAGAGGGTTCCTCGACAACACGGCCGCGTTCATCCACGACGTCCCGGTTGACTCGATCGCGAAACGCCGCCGGTGCAAGCAACTACATCCGAGCCCAGGTCTTGGCACCGGTCAACGTACTCAACCGTGAAAAGCAGCTCGGAGTCGTGAAGGAGCTCACCGAGATCGTGGCTGCAGTTGCTGCTTGACTCTTACCCAGGGGCACACAGGAGAATCCGGGTGTGACTGATGCGTCCGCGCGAGCGCCTATCTCGATCGGCGAGTTCGCGCGTCGCGCGGCGCCGGCGCCGTGACAACGTCGTCGCCCGGGTCGAGCACCGCGTGCGCGCCGACGGCCGGCGTGTCCCCGAGAACGCGCCAGGCCAGGCCCGCGGTCACGACGAGTCCGATCCCGGCGAGGGCGAACCCAGCTCGCGGATCGATCTCCTGGCAGACCAGGCCAACCAGGACACCGGTGAGCGGATTCATTCCTGGCAGAGCCATCGTCCACGCTCCCATCACGCGACCGCGCATCTCCGGCGCCGCGAACAGCTGGACGAAGGCGTTGGCGCGCGAAACGAACCAGATCGAGAAGAGTCCGCAGACGGCGAGCCCGGCCAGCTCCACGACGAACATCGGTGAGACGGCAGTCGCGAGGACGACGGTCCCGCTCGTAAGCGCGAGCGCTCGCACGCTGCGGCCGGCGGGAAATGCGGGGGCGGAGGCGGCGAGCACCGCGCCACCGACGGCCCCGACACCGAAGCAAGCCAGCATCAGCGCATAGCCGCTGGCGCCGACGTGAAACACCTGCCCGGCGACGAGCGGCAGAGCAACCGTGCCGAAGAGCATCCCTGACGCGGCGGCCATCAGCAGGCAGTAGCGAATCGGCGGCTGACCCCACGCGTAGCGCAGCCCGGCGCGCGCCGCGCCGCGCTCACGTGGCCGGGGCGGGACGCGGTCGCTCGGGCGGAAGCGCAGCAGCACCAGCAGCGGCGGCACAAAGGTCGCGGCGTTGAAGAAGAAGCAGCCGGCGACGCCGGTAACGGCGATGAGAACGCCGCCGGTGGCCGGGCCTAGCACCCTCGAGAGGTTGATCACGACCTCGGTCAGGCTGATCGCGTTTGCCGTGCGGTCCCGGCCGACGAGGTCGATGACGTAGACCTGCCGGGCCGGCTGGTCGAGCGCGTTGACGCAGCCGCCGGCGAGAGCGCCGGCAAAGACCATCCAGAGCCGGACTGAGCCGAGCGCCGTCAACACGCCGAGCGCCGTCGATACCGCGATGAAGCTGGCTTGCGTGCCCATCAGCAGATGTCGCCGGTCGATCCGGTCGACGAGCGCGCCGGCGTAGGGACCGCCGATCAGGAGTGGTCCGAAGGTGCAGGCCGTGACCGCGCCGAGCGCCAGGCCGCCGCCACCGAGCCGCAGCACGAGCCAGGCCTGCGCGAGCCCCTGCGTGAGGTTGCCCGAGCCAGACAGCACCTGGCTCGCGAACCACCAGCGGAAGACCGGGATTCGCAGCGCGCTGAAACCCGCGCGCAAGCCCACCCGGGAGCCGGCGCTCACCAGTCGTGCATCGTGCCGTCAAGGAGCCGGTTGACTGGCAGGTAGGCGGCCCCGTACGGATGCGCCGACGCGACCGCGTCGTCGTAGTCGACGCCCAGGCCGGGCGCCTCGCTGGGGGCCAGCATTCCGTCGGCGAAGGTGTAGGACGGGCGGAAGACGTCGTGGGTTGCCGGGCTGTGGCGCATGTACTCCTGGACTAGTCGGTGGCGTTCGGTTGTTTGACGATCAACAAGACACCGGCGCCGATCGGCACGAGCGCTTCGCTGATTCTGGGATTCTCGGTCGCGAGCTGGCGGAATTCGCGCACTTCGTCTGCATGTGAGAGGACGTTGTCGGTGACGAGCAGCCCTCCGCCTTTTAGGACGCGGAGCACGTCGGGCCAGTACGCCACGTATGCGGGCCGCTCCGCGTCGAGGAAGATCATGTCCCAGGTCGCGTCGCCCGAGTGCGCAAGGGTGTGCGCTGCTCTGCTTCCCGCACGTGAGCGCCGGATGGCGGCGCCATCGCCGTGAGCGACGGCTCACGCGCGATCCCCTGACGAGCTAAGTTGCATTTGCCGGTATGTAAAGGGTGTAACCCGGGATTTGGCCCCTTATGCCCGATGTGCGACACGGCGTCTACAGCCGCCACTGGACCTCGCAATTTTCGAGGACGTGCGCGCTCTCGCGGACGTCAGCCGGCAATGCCGAAAGGGTCTCGCACCATTCCGGCGATCGTACAGCCGGCTCAGCGTCCCAACGCGGCTGCTGTTCGCGCTTAGCGACAACGTGATCCCAACGAGCCGAGACTGCTGCTTCGCCGAAAGCAGGCGCGAGGCCGGGGCGGTCGCGGACTCCTGCTGGTCGTCCGGAGGGGGCGCGATCGGCGCGTGGACAGGCACTACCGCGTTCGTGCTGGCCGCGAGTCGTGCCTCGGTGTGCTGCCGTCGCCGGTTATGGGCTCATGCCGGTGGTGACCCAGCGGTTGAACGCGTCGATCTTTTTTTGTGACCATGCTCCGTCGCATGGCATTGTCCCGTTCTGGAGGCGCTCGAGGATCGCGCGGGCGTTTTGTTTGACGTCGTCGTAGGCCCAGAGGTCGAAGGCGAACTTCATTGACCGTTGGTCTTGCTGGCGGAAAAGCCCGCGAACGTGCTTCTCGAAGCTGAGCTGCTCGTTCGCGGCGGGCAGGACAGCCGGCTGCTCGTCGTCCTCGGTGTGCGGTGCTAGGGCGGAGATCCGGCTGCCGGGGGAGCCGGCGGAGGTTTGCCAGTCCCAGTGCGGCATCGGCATGTGCTCGGGGGGCCGAGCGCCGGCCTGAGAGTTTTCGAGCGCTAGGCGGGAGCCCCACTCGATGTATGCGCCGAAGGCGGAGCGCCACTCGGGGTCTGCCGGCAGGCCGGTCTCCTGCGCGGACTGCAGGATCAGCGCGACCCAGCGCGCCCGCTTCTCCTCGGTCAGGCCCTTGCCGATGTGCTGGGAGATCATGCGGGTGTAACCGCCGTACTCCTCGCTGTAGTCCTTCGGGCCGCAGAACACTTCGGCCAGCCACTTCGCCACGCGTTGCGGATGGTCGGCGGACATGTTCGCGAACAGCGGCGCGAGCAGCGGGTCCTGCGGCACGTACTTCTCGTAGAACAAGCGCGTCATCCTGATGAGTGCGGGCACGCCTCCGCACCACTCGAAGATCGTCGGCTCATGATCGGGCTCGGCTACCGGGTCCTTGAAGTCGACGTACCAGTGCATGCCGCTGCAGAACGGTTTGTTCTGTGAGTGTCCGCAGCGGCAAAGCCCATAGTGCTCACGCGACGAGCCTTCGTCATGAGGCTCGTCGTCGCCTTCGCCGTCTGTGAGCGCGATCGCACCTGTGATGCGGTACGGCCCGTCGCGGGAGATTTCGATCGCGGGCGGGCGTTTGTCGTCGTAGTCGACTTGCTCACGTGCTTCTCGGCCATCGATCGCGTAGCTGAGTGCGCCGGACGGGCAGTCGCGGACGGCCCGGATGATCTCATCCATCCTGCCACCGCTCGGGGTGACAAACGGTTCGTCGCCCTGGTGAAAGGCTGTCGCCAAGCGATCGGTGCAGTATCCGGAGTGCTGGCAGATCCCACGGTTGTCGAGGACCGTGACCTGCTGGCCGACATAGGTGTCGCGCCGATCCGGGACGCGTTTGGGGTCCTTCTCGGTTGTGAAGCCGATATCGGCGTGCGTGCCGTCGCAGTACGGCTTGATCGCCGAGGCGCCGCAGCGGCACAACGCCATCTGCGGGCGCGTCGGCAAACGCTCGCCGAGCCAGTTGGTGAGGTTCTCCGCGTTGGTAACCAAATAGGGACCGTTCTCTTGGCTGCGAATCTCGCACGGAAGCTGACCCTGGATCCCCTTGAGCTCACCGAGGCGGTCCACACCGCTGCCGGCCTCGGGCGGCGCGAACCGGACGGCGAGATCCTGTAGCGCCGCCGTGGCCTCCTGGACCTCTGTCGGCAGACCTGGCTTCAGGCGAAGGCGGGTCGCGTCGCGTGCAAGTTGCCACAGGGCTTCGCCTGCGACCGAACCGGCCGGGTCGCCGGCATCCGCCGGAGCGTCATCGCCGGGCGCTGCTTGGTCGGCGCGAACCTTCGGCGCACCGGCTTTGTGTGACCGGCCGTGCTCGAACGCTTCTTGGAGCGGGCGGATCACCGAGCGCTGCAACCGGCGCGCGGCGTAGCGCAGAGGAGTCTCTTGGTCCGAGCTGTCTTCCCCCGCAGCGACAGCCGCACTGAGGTCGGCGTCAAGCTCTCTGGCTCGTGACAGGAGCGCGGCCAGATCCGCGCGAAGATCAGCTGCCGACGCGCGCGGGCCGCTCATGCGTCGCTTGCGACACTGGTCGGCTGGTAGTGGCGCATCTCTTCGATCTGCTCGAAGAACGGCTTGACCGCCGCAAAGAACGCCGCGAATCCGGGGCTCTTTCGAAAGCCCTGCTCGTGGCCTTCGACTGAATCCCACTCGATCCGCACGACATAGTTGTCCGGCTCCTCGATGCCGTGCGAAACCTCGTAGGCGGAACAGTGCGGCGAATCCTCGAGCTCCGTCGCGGCTTGCGTATAGGCACCTTCGAACTCGCCATGGCGTGCGGCGGGAACTCGGTAGCGGATGTACTCGACGACCATGCGGCCTCCCTTGGATGCCGGCTAGCCCGGCCCCGCTAGACTGTGCACATCTCTGAACTTGAAGATAATATAGCTGAACTTGGAGATAATTCCTCGCGCGCGGACTCCGACCACGTGGATCGCGTCCGCGCCCAGTGGGCCACGGCACGTCCCGACCTCGACACCGCACCAGTCGCCGTGATCGCACGCCTAGGCCGGGCGACCGCATACATCGACGCCAGCGTCAACGCCCGGCTCGCCGAATTCGGGCTGAACCGGGCGGCCTGGGACGTGCTCGCCAGCCTCCGTCGCAACGAGCCCGCACACCGCCTCTCGCCCACCCAGCTCTACGTCGCTCTGATGCGCTCCTCCGGGGCAATCACCCACCGACTCCACCGCCTCGAGCGTGCCGGCCTCGTCAAGCGCATCCCCGATCCGCATGACGCGCGCGGAATGCTGGTCGAGCTCACCGCCAAAGGAACGGCTCTCGTGGACCGAGTAGCGCCGCTGCATCTGGCAAACGAGGCCACCCTGCTCGCGCAGCTAGACGAACACGAGCAACGCACCCTCACCGAGCTGCTCCGCAAACTGCTGCGAGCCTACGAGCGACAACAGCCCACACCACCACCAAGCGGACGCGGTGGCCGGCACAGAGCCCACGCACACCGGGTCCGCAAGAAATAACGCGCTCGATTCCCCACCCCAAGCGCCGGCAAGCGAGGCCGGTCAGCGTAGTGTTGGGTCGTGATCGCGGTTCTTCTTGCGCGTGGCGGCAGATGGGATGCCGGGCGCCCGCTCTCGGAGCAACTGTCCTTTACCGAGCATGTCGAGTTTGTGAGCGGCTTGCGGGAGCGTGGCGTGATCATTGAGGTGGGGCCGCTCGTCGACCTGGCGGCGGTGATGAGCGAGGATCCAGTCGGGCTCGCGCTGTTGGACGTCGAGTCAGTCGAGGCGGCTGCGAAGGTGCTCGCGGATGATCCGATGGTCCGGGGCGGCGTACTGGGAACGCGCTGCCCATTCACTGGCGCCGTGCCGAACGGCTGGTCGATCGCGATTTCGGAGTCCGGCGTGGCGTCGTCGATGGCACCGTTCCGTGGTTCGTCTAGAGGAGCTAGCACCGGCCTGGACCGCGCCTCCTCGTCGCGGTGGTTGTTGCGTAATTCCGCGGCATTCCCGGCCGTGGTCTGTCTGCCTCGGCGGTCGGGAGGGCTGTCGACCGGCTGGTCAGGCCTTTTAGGCCGTCTGGAGGGCGGTGTGGAGCTTCATTAGGTTGTGGGTGGCGGTGATGAGGCGCCATTCGGAGTGGCAGGCGGCTCTGCCGCGACGCTGGAAGCGGTCGAAGCTACGGTTGAACTTCGTGTGCGCGAACACTGGCTCGACTAGCTCCTGACGTTTTCGGTAGAGCGCTTGGCCGAGCTCTGTTTCGAGGACGCTGCGCATGAACGCGTAGGGCCCGCCATCCCAGCCGGGCCGGGTGCCTTTGCGCTTGTCAGCATCAGGCGAGGCTGTCGCGTAAAGGGG
>PKXY01000021.1 GCA_003132505.1 Solirubrobacterales bacterium | reverse complement strand
CAGAATACGAAGCGGCGCAATCTCGTTGTCAGTCGCCTCTGCCACCGAGCTGCTCGGCGGCCTGATCATCGTCGGAGCGCGTCCAGATCGCGCCGTCGGACAACCCGCAAGCCGGGAGGCGAACTTTCCCGGCCCGTCCCGGCGTACCCGACGCATCTGCAGTGAGTGGTGAACGGTCGTCGTGCCCCGACTTCTCAGCGCTGTCCGCCTAAGGCTGTCGGCAATTGTTGCGGACCGTATCGTAGCGTAACGCCCAAGGTAAGACAACGGCACGATTTATAGCCGCCACGACCCGTCGTCCAGCGACGTCATGCGGTTCGGGTCGCGAGCGTGGAAGGCAGTTGGACGACGTCCGGTGCTTCGCCCATGCGACCGTCACCCATATCGACACCAATGAAACCGGCAACACGGTAACGCGCCTGCAGCTGCATGCCCCCGACGGTCGGCGCCGCTGGGTCACGGCTCGACTGGTTGTACTGTGCGCGGGAGCCATCGAGGACGCTCGACTGCCCACGTCGCGGCGTCCGCCGCGCGAGGCCTGATCTGCCCACAAGGCTGGAGATCGCGGGCGAATGGGCGATCCAGGACTCGAACCTGGGACCTCTTCCTTATCAGAGAAGCGCTCTAACCGACTGAGCTAATCGCCCGCTTTGGCGCCCCTTTTGAGGAGCGACGAGGGGCCATGTTAGCGACCGTGCTTGCGGGCGGTCGGGCTCGCCCGGCCTGATGCAGCAGATCCCTAGCCGCGCCCGCGGCTGGCGCGCTCAGCAAGTTCGAGCGCTTCCTTGGGCGAGGCGAAGGTCAGCTCCGCGCGGTAGCTGCCACCGCGCGCGACTGACACGCGAACGTCGACGGCGAGCGCGGACGACAGCGCATCGGCGATCGTCGCGCAGGCTTCCACCTGATCGGGGTGGGCGGTCGCGTGGCGGGCAGCCGCGGCGGTCGATGACCGCCTGGAGGGGCCGTTGGCGCTCCCGCGGGCACGCTGCTCAAGCGTTCGGACCGACCACTGCTCGTCGGCGGCTTGGTGCGCGAGCATCTTGCGCGCGTCGTGATCGCCGGCCAGCAAGAGCGCGCGGCCGTGACCTTCGCTCAGCTCGCCGCGCTCGAGTAGCTCGAGGGCCTCATCTGGCAGGTCGAGCAGGCGCAGAAGATTTGAGACCGCGACGCGGCTACGACCCACCCTCAGCCCGACTTCCTCTCGCGAAAGGCCGAGCTCCTCGACAAGCGCCGTGCAGGCGCGCGCCTCCTCGACCGGGTTGAGGTCCTCACGCGCCATGTTCTCGATCAGTGCCAGCTCGAGCGACTCGGCGTCATCGCGCGGGCGGACGAGCGCCGGAATCGAGTCGAGGCCGGCGAGCTGCGCCGCCCGCAGGCGGCGCTCGCCGGCGATCAGCTCGTATGTGCCGCCAGGCTTCGGCCGGACGAGGATCGGTTGGAGCACACCGCGAACGCGGAGCGAGTCGGCGAGCGCTGACATTGCGTCGTCGTCGAACTGTCGCCGCGGCTGATGTGGGTTCGGCGCAATCAACTCGAGCGCGAGATCGCGCAGGTTGTCGCGCTCGCCATCTCCGGAGTCGGATACGGCGAGGATCGCCGAGAGACCGCGACCCATGCCGCGCGGCCGCGGCCCGCCGCCCGGCGAAGTTCCGGGCCAGCTAGCCAACCGCTGCGACCTCACGCGCCAAGGCCACGTAGGCGTCCGAGCCCACGCAGAAGGGATCGTGCAGCGTTACCGGCACGCCGAAGCTGGGCGCCTCGCTGATGCGGATGTTGCGTGGGATCACGGTGTCGAAGACGAGCCCCGGGAAGTGCTCGCGTACGTCGCGCTCGACGTCGCGACCGAGGCGCGTGCGGTTGTCGTGCATAGTCAGAACCATGCCTGCAACCGTCAACCGCGGATTCAGCTCGCGTTGTATGAGATCGATCGTGTCAAGCACCTGCGCGAGGCCCTCGAGCGCGTAGTACTCGGTCTGAACCGGGACGATCACACGGTCGGCGGCGACGAGCGCGTTGACCGTGAGCGGACCGAGCGACGGGGGACAGTCGATCAGGATTAGTGCGAAGCGCTCGCGCAGCGGCGCCAGAGCGTCGTGCAGCAGTCGCTCAGAGCCGGCAACGGTCGGCAGTTCGACCGAGGCGCCCACCAACCCACGCCCGGCCGGCATGAGCCACAGGCAGTCGACGGTGGTCGCGTGTACCGCCTCCTCGGCGCTGCAGTCGCCGCAGAGCACGTCATAGACGCTCGGAGAGAGGTCTCGTGGCTGGCCGAGGCCGACGGTCGCATTCGTCTGCGGGTCGATGTCGACGATCAGCGTGTTGTAGCCGGCAGCAGCGACCGCGGCGGCGAGGTTCACGGCGGTCGTTGTCTTGCCCACGCCACCCTTCTGATTGGCAATTGCGAAGACGCGCACGTCAGACAAGCTAGCGGGCCGATGCGACACGACCCGGGTGTCCGGGGTCCGTACGTCCGGCTTGGTGCGTCCGACTGGTGGCGCGACGATCCCCGGGAGAGGATTCTGCCTTCGCGCAAACAGTTCGCCTGCGAGCCCGCGAACCGTCACGAACTGCCCCCGAGCGGGTGCTTACGCGCAGCGCCGGGGCGACGCGGAAAGCTGCTCGGCGTGTCGGCTGTCTTGAGGTACATATGCAGGTGATGCCCGGCGCTTCCAGTATATGGCTCGGTCCGGAGCACGGCGCCCGGCTCGAGGCCAAGCTCGCGCGCCGCACGGTCGCCCGCAGATCGCTCGCCAGCCGGTGCGGCTCCCTTCCAGGCGACGAGCGTGCCGCCCAGGGCCAACAGCGGCGCCGCGTACTCGCAGAGCAGCGCGAGCGATCCCACGGCCCGCGCGGTCACGACGTCGTGGCCTCCCAAGCCGGCAGGCCAAGCCTCGGCCCGCGCGCAGACGACGGTGGCGTTACTCGTGCCACTCGCCGCCCGGGCTCGCTCGAGGAAATCGCATTTGCGACGGTTGCTCTCGACCAACGCCACATCGGCTTCCGGTAGCGCGATCGCCAGGACGAGGCCTGGAAAGCCGGCGCCAGAACCAATGTCCGCAATCCGCCGGGCGGCGCTGATCGCGGGCACATCCAGCGCGGTGAGTGAGTCCGCGACGTGAATGTCCACCGCGGCGGCGGTCGCCGTCACCGCGCTTGGCGCCATGGCATCGCTGGCGAGCAGCTCAAGCAGCGCCGCGAGCCGGGTGCGCGCACCAGACCCGAGCACATGTCGCCCGGCCAACTCGTGCAGGCGCTCGGGCGCGGTCACGCGGCGCGACGGACTCGGGCGATGTACTCGCCGTAGCGCTCTCGCATCTCGTCGAGACGCGTGAACGCATAGGCGTCGAGCGACGCCGAAAGGTGGCGCTCGAGCACAGGCAAGACATCCTCCACGAGCGCGGCGCCTCGGGCCATCCACTGGAAATAGGTGCGGCCGCCGTGGCCGTATGGCCCGTAGAGGCGGGTCCGGGGAAACCGTTCGACCAGCCAACGAAACAGCTCCTCGTGGCGGACGTGCATCCGTAGCGTGATCTGAGGCTGCTTCCCGTCGCCGCCGAACGATCCCTCCCCGATCAGGATGCCGACGACGAGCCCCTCCTCGAACGGCGTCAGCTCAGGCATGCGACGAGTTTCGCACGCGCGACGGACTGTTTCACCGTCGACAAAAACGTGAAACGCCGGAGCGGTTCGAACGCGATCCTCAACCGGCTCAGAGCGGTGCGACGATCAGGCGGCGGCGCGGCTCGTCGCCTTCGCTGTGCGTCGCGACGTCGCCGCGCTCGCGCAGGTGCTCGTGGACGAAGCGCCGCTCGCTTGCGGGCATCGGCGAAAGCGCGACCTCCTTGCCTTCGGCCAGCGCCTCATCCGCGGCGCTGTCGGCCTCCACTCGGAGCTCCGCCTCGCGCCTTTCGCGATAACCGCCGGCGTCGACCAGCACCCGCATGCCCTCACCACCATGAAGGACGATCCGCTGCGCCAGGTGCTGAATCGCGTTCAGCACGCTTCCATCTTCGCCGATCAGCGCTTCGACATCTGGGCCTGTAATCGTGCCACGGATCACTCCATCGCCCTCTTCGACGACCGTCTCGGCGTCGAGGGCGAAGGCGGACACGAGCGTTTCGAGCATCTCGCAGAGCAACTCCGGTGCGCTGAGCTCCGCGTCGTCGTCCAGCGTCATCTCAGGCGCCGCAGGTCGATCCTCAGCGCCGGCGACCCGAGCGCTTCTTGCGCTTCCGCGGGGACTGTGGTGGCGGCCCACTGCGCGACGGCCGCACCTGGCTCGCGGCAGCCTTGGGCTCTGCGGCAGCCGGCCTGGCGCGTTTCAAAACACTCCGAGCGGCGCTCGGTTTGCCGGCGCCGTTGCCAGCGATGGCCGCCGGGGGTGCGACCGGCGGCGCCGTCCCCACGCGCCGGCGCACGAACCACTGCAGCGGCAGCTGCGTCAGGTTCGTGGTGACCCAGTAGAGCAACAAGCCGGCCGGGTAGCGGTAGATGACGGCCGTGAAGATCACCGGCATCGCCAGCATCATCCAGCGCTGGGCGCCCTGGAGCTGCGCGGTCGAGAAGTACGACGTGGTAAGCATCGTCGCGATGTAGAGCACGATCAGCACGATCAGCGCGATGCCCGTCGCCTTCACAGTGATGTCGTTGATGAATAGGAAGCTCGCCGAATGAGGCACTAGGGAGCTGCAGCCGATTGTCGCGAGCTTGGCGGTGCCGATCTTGTGCGCTGTGATTGCCGGCCCGCAGATCTTCTTCTTCAGGTCGGTGCGCAGCATGTAGAACAGCGAGATCAGCACCGGGAACTGGACCAGCAACGGCAGGCAGCCGCCGAGCGGGTTGACCCCCTGCTCCTTGTAATACTTCATCATCTCTTCGCTCTGGCGCTGCTTGTCGTCCTTGTAGCGCTGCTTGATCTCGTTCATCGGGCCGGCGTGCAGCTGCAACTTCGCCATGTTGCGGAACTGCGTCAGCATCAGTGGCAGCGTGACGATTCGGATCACGACAGTCAGGCCGATGATCGCCCAGCCCCAGCTCCCGCCGACGACGCTGTGGGCGGCCACCATGACCGCCTCGAAGACCTTGATCAGCGGTCCGAAGGCGCTTTCGATTATGTTCGCGAGGATCATCCTGGGGTCCAGTCAGCTCAGTGCTTGGGCGGGCGCGCTCGGAACAGGCGCTGCGCCGCCAGCGGGTCAAAGCCACCGCGGCTGAACGGGTGGCAGCGGCCCAGGCGCCAAGCGGCGAGCACGAACCCGCGCAGTATGCCGTACTCCCGAACAGCTTGTACCGCGTAGCGCGAGCAACTCGGCTCGAAGCGGCAACGCTGACCGAGGGCTGGCGAGATCACCCGCTGGTACACGAGCAGCGGTGCCACCGCGAACTCGCGGACAGCGCGGCGCCTCATGGGCGCGGGGTCCCGGCGCCGGCCGTCTTCGCGAGCAGCTCCTCAAGCGCCCTCGCAATCCCGTCGAGTCCTCGATCGTTCGCGAGTTCCTGGGCATCGGGTCGCGCGACGAGCACGACATCGTGTCCGGTGGGTAGCCGCGCGGAGTGCAGTGCACATGCCTCACGCAGTAGGCGCTTGACCTGGTTTCGCTCTACGGCGCCGCCGACCTTGCGTCCCACGGAGAGACCGACGCGAGCAGGCTCACCACCCTCGCGCGGGAATGAGTAAAGCACGAGGAAACGGTTCGCCACCGAGCGACCCGAGCGGTAAACGCGATCGAACTCGGCGCTCCGCGAAAGCCGCCTGGGGCGGCGCGCGGCACCGGCGTGCCTAGCCTCGGTCACTAGACTGTGAGCTGCTTGCGCCCCTTGGCGCGGCGGCGCTTCAGCGTCAGCTGTCCGGCGCGCGTGCGCATGCGGCTACGGAACCCATGCGTACGGGCGCGCTTGCGCTTCTTCGGCTGGTAGGTGCGCTTCATTGCCTGACGGCGCGGGCGCTCGAGCGCGTGCCGCAACCGCTTGCGAGTATAGCGGGCGAACCACCCACTTCTGCCCGTTGCGCCATCCACCGTTTTTCTCGCCAAATGCGTTTTGGCCTGCCGGCTCACCAAAGTTGCGTTGCTATATTCGCCCGCTCCGGGGATCGTCGATTCCCCCTCCGAAGCTTCGAAGCCAACCCTCCGTGGGAGGTACGCGCGCGGCGTGGCGTCCAACATCGAACAGTCGTGGCAGGACATCCAGGTCGCGCTCCGCGACCGCGTTGGTGAGCGGACCTACGGTCTCTGGCTTGCGCCGCTGCGGTGCGTCGGGCTCGACGGTGACACGCTCGTGCTGGCCGGGCCGGTCGAGATCTCGGCCTGGGCCTCGTCGCGCTACGGCGGCGCACTGCGTGAGGCGAGTGCCGCCGTGCTGGGCCGCGAGGTGACCGTCGCGGTCGAGGCGGACACGGAGCGAGCCGCGAATCGGCTCGCTCCGGCGCAAGCGCCTCCCGAGCTGCCCACCGCGGCAAGCGACCCAAACCCCAAATACACCTTTGAGCAGTTTGTGATCGGGGAGTCCAACCACCTCGCACACGCCGCGGCGCTTGCGGTCGCCGAGCTGCCCGGACAGGCTTACAACCCTCTCTTCATCTATGGACCGCCAGGACTCGGCAAGACGCACCTCCTTCACGCGATCGCGAACTATGTTCGCGCCTTCGGGGGCGGGCTGAGCGTGCGCTGCTCGACAGCCGAGGAGTTCACGAACTCGTTTCTCGCAGCGCTCGCCTCACGCGACACCGAGCGCTTCAAATCCCGCTTCCGCGGCGTCGACGTGCTCTTGATCGACGACGTCCAGTTCCTCGAGCGTAAAGCGCGCAGCGAAGAGGAGCTGTTCCACACCTTCAACGCGCTGCACGAATTGGGCAGCCAGCTCGTCGTCAGCTCAGATCGCCTCCCGGCCGACCTCGCGGGTATCGAGGAGCGACTGCGTGAGCGCTTCGCCGGTGGCCTTGTCACCGACATCACGCGGCCCGACCGGGGGACGCGACTGGCGATTCTCCGCAAGCGCGCGACCTACGACGGGGTCCGCATCACCGACGAGGCGCTCGGCGTGATCGCTGACGGCGTCACGACGAACGTGCGCGCCCTCGAGGGCGCACTGATCCGCGTGGTGGCTCTCGGCTCGCTAGAGCGTCGCCCACTCGACGCGAGCCTCGCGGCCGACGTGCTCGCGCGTCAGGGCTTTGCGACCAAAGCGCACGCCGAAGTCGACGTACCGCGCATCCAAGCCGTTGCGTGTGCACACTTTGGGGTAGAACGTTCTGCCCTACTGTCGCGCTCACGCGCGGCGGATGTCGCCTGGGCACGGCAGGCCGCGATGTACCTGGCGCGCGAGCTGACCGACCACTCGCTGCCACAGATCGGCCGGGAGTTCGCCAATCGCGACCACACGACGGTGCTGCACGCCTGCCGTCGCGTAGCAGGCGAGATCACCACGAACGCGCGGGCGCTTGCCGACGTCGAAGCGCTGACGGCCAAGCTATCGTCGTAGCGTTGCACACAGCGGCGGACGGACTTATGCACAGCGCCTATTCGGGATCGTCCCCGCAAAGTGAGAGCATGGCCCGACCAGTCCACAAGCGCACAAGATCTACAACTACGAGAAAGCCAGTCAGAGCCGGATGAAAGCCACTCTCTCAACTGCCGTTTTCCTGAACGAGCTTCAGACCGCCGCGCGGGTTGCAAGCTCACGGAGCGCAGTGCAGGCGCTGTCCGGAGTCCAGCTTGACGTGTCTACCGACATGCTCGAGTTGCGGGCGACGGACATGGAGGTTGGCCTGCGTCTCCGCGTTCCAGCAGAGGACACATCGCCCGGAGCAGCGGTGCTACCGGCGCGGTTGCTGCTCGACATCATGCGCGCCCTCCCGAGTGCGCAGGTCGCGCTGGAACTGCGGGCGGCCGCCCAGGCCGTCACGCTCGTTTCCGGGACAGCAGTGTTCGATCTACGCACGCTGCGCAGCGAGGACTTCCCACATCTCCCGGAGTCCCCGGCGGTCAGCGTGATGCTTGACGCGGCGGCGTTCATCGACACCGTTGCTCGTGTCGCGCGCTCGGCTTCGCGCGACGACACGCGCCCCGTGCTGACTGGAATCCTCGTCTCCGCATCCGAGTCCTCGCTACGCATGGTCGCTACGGACTCGTACCGCTTGAGCGTCAAGACGACGCAGCTGGCCGAGCCGGTCGCGACGCCATTCGAGGCGAACGTACCAGCGCGAGCCCTTCAGGAGCTTGCGCGCATTGCCCAGCAGACCGCCGCTGAGCAGATCGCGGTAGCGCGCCTGGATAACCAGATCGTCTTCACGCTCGCCGGCGGTGACGGCGCCGCGAGCGACGCGATGCTTTCCTCGCGGCTGATCGACGGCCAGTTCCCCAACTTCCAGCAATTACTGCCCGAGAGCGCCGAGCACGAGCTGCTTCTCACCCGCGAGGAACTTGCCGACGTAGTCCGGCGGATCAGCCTGCTCGCACAGAAGAACGCCCCGCTCCGTCTTGGTTTCAGCGCCGGCGAGCTGCGCGTCTCGGCCCAGACTCCGGACGTCGGCGAAGCCCACGAGACGCTCCCGCTCGACTTCGACGGCGAACCATTTGAGATCGGCTTCAATCCGGAGTTCCTGCGCGACGGGCTCGAGAGCGTCGAGTCTCAGCAGATCGTGATCAAGCTGAGCAGCCCGCTGCGACCGGGTCTGATCGAGTCTGCTGACGGCAGCGGTTTCGTCTACCTGGTCATGCCGATCCGGCTGGGCACGTGAGTCGCCATGCGGGTCGAGCGCCTGCGCGTGCGCGACTTCCGCTCCTACGAGGCCGCGGAAGCCCACCTTGGTGAGGGGCTGACCGTAGTCCACGGCGCCAACGGCGCCGGCAAGACAAACCTCCTGGAAGCGCTCTACTTCGGCTGCACCGCTCGGTCCTTCCGCACGGCCAACGAGCGTGAGCTTGTGCGCTTCGGTGCGTCGGCTACCCGCGTCGTCGTCGAGGCCAGCGATGACGACGGTCGCCACGAGCTCGCCGTAGGCTTCAGTCCGGGCGAGCCAAAGCGCCTGTCGGTCGACGGAGCGCCGATCGAGCGCCTGCTCGACGCACCGCAGCGCCCACTCGTCAGCGTCTTCTCACCGGACCGGCTCGAGCTCGTTAAAGGCGTCCCGCAGCTCCGCCGCGCCCACGTCGATCAGCTCGTCACGGCGTTGTGGCCGACCCGCGCGGCGACGCGGCGCGGCTACGGCGAAGCGCTTGCGCAGCGCAACGCACTGCTGACGCGCATCCGCGGTGGCCGCGTCGACGCGGCCGCGCTGCGACCGTGGGACGTCGAGCTCGCGCGACTTGGCATCGAGCTCTCGGCCAATCGGTCCCTCGCGACTGCCCTCGTGGCCGAGGGCTTCGCCAGTCACGCCGAAGCCCTCGGCCTCGGTGGGCTCGTGCGACTCGCCTACCGCGCCCGCTCGCGCGCGACCACGCCGGAGCAACTCGCCGAGGAGATCGCAGCAGCGCTACCGGTCGACCTCGCGCGCGGCTACACGACGCACGGTCCGCACCGCGACGACCTGGTCGTACGCCGCGACGGGCGCGACCTGCGGACCTATGGCTCGCAGGGCGAGCAGCGGCTTGTCCTCCTCGCGCTGCTGCTTGCCGAGCGCGACGCGCTGGCGGCCGAGCGCTCGCGGCCACCGCTGATGCTGCTCGACGACGTGATGAGCGAGCTCGACTCCGACCGTCGCGCCCGGCTCGTCGAAACGCTGGCGAGCTTTGGACAGAGCGTCGTCACGACCACGGAGCTCGAGCACGTGCCCGGGGCTGACAGCGGCGCCGTCGCGCAGATCGCAGTCGCCGACCTGGTGCGGAGCGCCGCGAGGTGAGCAGACGCGCCGCACCGCGGCCAATTGGCGAGGCGCTCGGCGCGCTGAACGAGCGCCTCGAGCCGGCGAGCACGCTCGGCTCGGTTCAGCGACTGTGGGCGAGCGTCGTCGGAGAGGCGATCGCGCGCGGCGCACGACCGGTGGGCGAGCGTGATGGCGTCCTTCAAATCGCCTGCGACGACGCCGTCTGGGCGTCCGAGCTCGAGCTGATGGGCCCCTCCCTCGTGAGCTCGCTGAACGCTGCGATCGGCCGCGATGTGGTGCGCGCGGTACGGGTTCGAGCGGATGGCGCGAAAGGGCCGCGCAGAGACCGCTGATTGCCGCGATTTGCAGGTATTTTAAGGCCCCCCAGCGCTGGCTTCGGGGGGTGCGATGTGCTATTGTTCTGTCAACTATCGAGAGCCGCCCCGGACCGGCGATGTAGGACCGGCGCCCGGGGCTTTCTCACGTCATTGGAGGGCCTTTGGCCAAGATCGACAAGCGGACCGCAGCCGACTACGACGCGCAAGACATCACCGTCCTCGAAGGGCTGGAAGCGGTTCGCAAGCGTCCCGGGATGTACATCGGGTCGACGGGGGAGCGAGGACTTCACCATCTCGTATACGAGGTTGTGGACAACTCTGTGGACGAGGCGCTGGCCGGCTTCTGCTCGGCGGTGTCGGTATCGATCGGCGCCGACAACTCGGTCACGGTCGTTGACGACGGCCGCGGCATTCCCGTTTCGGTGATGGAGAAGGAGGGCCGGCCGGCCCTCGAGGTCGTGCTGACGACGCTGCACGCCGGCGGGAAGTTCGGCGATGGCGGCGGCTACAAGGTCTCGGGCGGGCTGCACGGCGTCGGTGTCTCGGTCGTCAACGCGCTGTCGGAGCGGCTGATCGTGGAGGTCCGTCGCGATGGTTACGTCTGGACACAGGAGTACGCCCGCGGCGTCCCGCAGGGCGCGCAGGAGCGCGGCCGGGCGCTGAAGCGCGGCGAGCCGACCGGGACGACGATCACGTTCCTCCCGGACGCCGAGATCTTTGAAGCGGTCGACTTCAGCTTTGGCACGCTGGAGGAGCGGCTGCGCGAGACCGCGTTCTTGACGCGTGGCCTGAAGATCTCGCTCTCCGACGAGCGCGGCGCCGGGCAGGAGGTCGAGTTCTGCTACGACGGCGGGATCGAGGATTTCGTCTCCTACCTCAACAAGAACAAGGAGCCGGTCGGCAAGAAGATCGTCTACTTCTCGGGCGAGAGCGGCGAGGGTGCGGTGGAGGTCGCGATGCAGTGGAACTCCTCCTACCAGGAGTCGATCTTCTCGTTCGCCAACAACATCAACACGCACGAGGGCGGCAGCCACCTCTCCGGCTTCCGCTCGGCGTTGACCCGGACGATCAACAAATACGCGCGCGACCAAGGCCTGCTGCGCGAGAAGGACGAGAATCTCTCGGGCGAGGACGTGCGCGAGGGTCTCACGGCGGTGATCTCGGCCAAGCTTGCCGACCCACAGTTCGAGGGGCAGACGAAGACCAAGCTCGGCAACCCCGGAATGGCTGGGTTCGTCGAATCGGTCGTCAACGCCGGGCTCGCCGAGTTCCTCGAAGAGAACCCGCAGGACGCGCGCGCCGTGATCACCAAGTCCGTTTCGGCTGCGCGTGCCCGTGAGGCCGCCCGCAGCGCCCGCGACCTGATCCGGCGCAAGTCCGCCCTCGAGAACACCCATCTGCCAGGCAAGCTCGCGGACTGCTCGGTAAAGGACCCCTCCCTCGCCGAGCTCTTCGTGGTCGAGGGCGACTCCGCGGGAGGCTCGGCAAAGCAGGGCCGCGACCGCAACACGCAGGCGGTGCTCCCGCTGCGCGGGAAGATCCTCAACGTCGAGAAGAGTCGCATCGACAAGGTGCTTCAGAACGCCGAGATCCAGGCGCTGATCACGGCGATCGGTACCGGGGTGCGCGACGATTTCAACATCGAGAACGCCCGCTACCACAAGGTGATCCTGATGTGCGACGCGGATGTTGACGGTGCCCACATCCGCACGCTGATCCTGACGCTGCTGTTCCGGGAGATGCAGGAGTTGATCGAGGCCGGCTACGTCTACATCGCGAAGCCGCCGCTCTACAAGCTCAAGCAGGGCAAACGCGAGCGCTACATCGAGAATGAGGCCGACCTCGAGGAGATCCTCCTCTACGACAAGCTCGAGAGCTTTGAGATCAGCGACGGAACCGGCAAGCAGCTGAAGCTGACCGAGGCGCGCTGGCAAAAGCTCGTCCGTCAGGTGCGCCAGTACGAGGGCCTCTCCTCGTCACTTCGCGCGGTTCACGGCTCGGATGCGCTGCACCTGCTCAGCGAGGCGGGGATTCTCGACAATGGCGCCGAAAACACTGCCGACGTCGTCAAGCTGCTCGCCGCGCGCAACGGTGCCGGCACCCACCACGCGGAGGTGCTCGACAGCGCCGATCAGGATCTCGTGGTCCGCGTGACGGAGAAGACCACCGGCTTCGCGCGGACGCACCGGCTGAACCCGGCGCTGTTCGAGTCAAAGGACTACCGCCAGCTGCTGGCTGCGCACGCCGCGCTCAGCGAGTTCGCCGGCCAGGCCCCATTCGACGTCCGCCTCGGCGAGCAGCGCGGGAGCGCCGGCAGCTTCGACGGGCTGCGCGCGGCGGTGCTGACGATCTCCCAGAAAGGCGAGGACGTCTCGCGCTTCAAGGGCCTCGGCGAGATGAACGCCGACCAGTTGGCGAGTACGACGATGGACCCGCAGTCGCGAACGCTGGCCCAGGTGACGATCGACGACGCCGTCAAGGCTGATCGCGTCTTCTCGATGTTGATGGGCGATCAGGTCGAGCCGCGCCGCGACTTCATCGAGACCAACGCCCGACTGGTCGCGAACCTCGATGTCTAGGAGGTGACGGGTATGGCGGGTGACGTGCTGACCGGCGGCAACATAGAGCCGCGCGCGATCGAGGACGAGATGCGCACCGCGTTCCTCGACTACGCGATGTCGGTGATCGTCTCGCGGGCGCTGCCCGACGTCCGCGACGGCCTCAAACCGGTGCATCGCCGCGTCCTGTATGGCATGCGCGAGCTGGGCCTCGGCCCGACGCGTTCGAAGGCGAAATGCTCGCGCATCGTCGGTGAGGTGATGGGCAAGTACCACCCCCACGGCGACTCGGCGATCTACGACACGCTGGTGCGCCTCGCTCAGGACTTCTCGATGCGCTATCCGCTGGTCGACGGCCAGGGCAACTTCGGCTCGGTCGACGACGACCCGGCGGCCGCGATGCGCTACACGGAGGCGCAGCTCACGCGCCTCGCGATGGAGATGCTGCGCGACCTCGACATGGACACCGTCGACTTCGCGCCGAATTACGACGGCAGCGAGCAGGAGCCGCTGGTGCTTCCTGCGCGTTTCCCGAACCTGCTCGTCAACGGCTCCCAGGGCATCGCGGTCGGCATGGCGACGAACATTCCGCCGCACAACCTGCGCGAGGTTATCGACGCGACGGTCGCCTATATCGAGCAGCCGCAGATCACCGTCGAGGAGCTAACAACACACGTCAAGGGTCCGGACTTCCCGACCGCCGGAATCATCCTCGGACGCTCAGGGATCAAGGATGCTTATGAGACCGGCCGCGGACGCATCCGCGTGCAGGCGCGCGCCCACACGGAGCCGCTGAGCCACGGCAAGGAGGCGATCGTCGTCACCGAGCTGCCCTACATGGTCAAGAAGGGCGGCGACAACGGGCTGATGGTGAAGATCAAGGAGCTCGTTGAGGACAAGCGGATCACCGAGATCTCGGATCTCCGCGACGAGTCCGACAAGCGCGGCATGCGCCTGGTCATCGAGCTGAAGCGCGACGTGATTCCGAAGGTCGTGCTGAACAAGCTCTACAAGCACACCTCGATGCAGACAACGTTCGGCGTCAACATGGTCGCGCTCGTCGACGGCGTCCCGCGCACGCTGTCGCTGCGGGAAGTCATCCATCATTACGTCGAGCATCAGCGCGAGGTCGTTGTGCGCCGCTCCAAGCACGAACTGTCCCAGCGCGAGGCTCGCGCCCACATTCTCGAGGGCCTCCTGATCGCGATCGAGAACCTCGACGCCGTGATCGCGCTGATCCGCGCCGCCAAGGATCGCGAGAACGCGCGAGAGCAGCTGATCGCGCGTTTCAAGCTCAGCGTCATCCAGGCTCAAGCGGTGCTTGACCTGCGTCTCTCGCAGCTCACGGCGCTCGAGTCGGGCCAGATCAAGCAGGAGCACGCCGACACGCTCGAGCGTATCGGCGAGCTGCGGACGATCCTCGGCGACGAACTTCGCGTGCTCGCGCTGATCAAGGAAGAGCTGATCGAGATTCGCGAGCGTTTCGGCGACGAGCGGCGCACCGAGATCTCGCACGCCGAGGGCGAGATCGACATCGAGGACCTGATCGCCGACCAGCAGATGGTGATTGCGATCACGCGCACCGGTTACATCAAGTCGCTGCCGCTCGACACCTACCGCCAGCAGCATCGCGGCGGTCGCGGCGTCAGCGGCATGGACATGAAGGACGGAGACTTCATCGAGCACCTGTTCATCTGCTCGACGCACGACTACCTGCTGTTCTTCACCAATCGCGGGAAGGTCTACCGCTCGAAGGTCTATGACCTGCCCGAGGCCTCGCGCACCGCAAAAGGCCGCGCGCTCGTCAATATCCTGCCGCTTCGCGAGGGCGAGCGCGTCCAGTCGGTGCTCGCAACGCGCGACTACAGCGAGGGCCGCTACCTGCTGTTCGCGACGCGCGGCGGAATCGTCAAGAAGACGGAGTTCGCGGCCTACAACACCCCGATCAACGCCGATGGGATCATCGCGATCAAGATCCGCGACGACGACGAGCTCGTTGCGGTGCGCCGCACAAGCGGCGAGGACGACATCCTGATGGTGTCGCGCTCGGGCAAGGCCGTCCGGATGCGTGAATCGGACGTGCGCGCGATGGGTCGCGACACGTCCGGAATGAAGGGCATGAACGTCTCACAGCCCGGCAACCGCGTTCTTACGATGGACGTCGCAAGCGATGAGCAGGAGCTCCTGGTCGTGACCGAGAACGGCTACGGCAAGCGGACCGCGCTCAGCGACTACCCCCGCAAGGGGCGCGGCACGATGGGCGTCAAGACGATCGAGCTGACCGAAAACAAGGGGGCGCTCGCCGGCGCGCTCGTGGTGCGCGAGCACGAGGAGCTCGTCTTCATCAGTCACGGCGGGATGGTGCAGCGCACCGGCGTGCGCGGAATCAACCGCTACGGTCGTGCGGCTCAGGGCGTCCGGCTGATGAACCTCAAGGACGACGATACCGTCAGCGCGATCGCTCTCGTCGCCGACACCGGACCTGAGGAGATCGCGGCCGAGAACGGTGCCGTTCCGAGCGACAACGGGAGCAAATAGGTCCGCCCCGCCTGGGCGAACCGGCCGTCAGGGCGGTTCGCTACTCTGCTGGGACCAGAGAAAGGAGGTGGTCCTCAATTGGTTGACAGTACTTGCGGGACTCTGGAGGTGGCCGGCCGCTAGGTCGGAGCAATCGGCTGGACCCGCTTAGCGGAATCCAACCCGGACCACCGTCTCACAGGCTGCCGGACTTTGTCCCCCCGGCGAGCTGGTGTAGCGCGCAGCGGCCTGTCGGATCTAGTCCAGCGAGAGGGCGTCCCACGGGGCGCCCTCTCTGCGTCTATGGACGCGGAGACGGACTCGCGGCTCAGGCCGCGACAGGAAGGTATGCCCGCCAAGCCGGCGGGATCGTCGGACTGGATACGCGGATGAAGATCTCGGCGTGCGGCTGGTGCGGTGCGCGTGCTGGGTGCATCCCCGACTGGACCGGCGTGCGGTCGGCCTTGCGGCGATTGCACGGCGCGCACGAGGCGACGATGTTGTCCCAGCTCGATGCGCCACCCTTCGAGCGAGGGATCACGTGGTCGACCGTCAGATTCCCGCGGGAGCCGCAGTACTGACACGTCCAGTCGTCGCGAGCAAAGACCGCCCGCCGGGTGATCTTGCGCCGGTGCGCGTCGCGCGGCACGCGAACATAGTTCGTCAGGCGGATCACGAACGGCCGCGCCAGCGCAAAGCGCTCGGCGTGCAGTGACCACTCGGCTTCTTCCAGCACCTCGGCCTTGGCCTTCAGCATCAGCACGATCGCGCGGCGCACCGTGCAGACGTTGATCGGCTCGTAGGTCGCGTTCAAGACGAGCACCCGGCCACCCTCACGCCCACGTCGCCGGTGCTCATCGGGCGACGTGGACCTTGTTGGCGGGAGTGGTAGCACGGCTGACATGCGCCTCGCGCGAGTCTATATGGCGTCGTCGCGGGCGCGCTACGCGCGAGGCGCTCCTCCTCGGCGCTTGTGGCGCTGGGTCTGGGCCTGAGCCTAGGGCGTGTGGTAGGAGCCGAGGACTCGGACTTCCTGGCAGCGATCGCGCAGGCCGTCGATCGCGGCGGCGAGTGGTGCGTCGCTGGACGCGCCTTCGAGATCGGCGAAGAACATGTAGTGGCCGAGGCCGATGCGCCGCGGCCGCGACTCGATCCGCGTCAGGTTGATGTCGCGCTCCGACAGCTCGGCGAGGCAGCTCACGAGCCAGCCCGCCGCCGCGTCGCCACCACCCCAGAACACGATCGAGGTCTTCGTGGACTCGCCCCGCTCGAACAAGCCACGCAGCTCGCCCGCCCGCTCCGTCTTGGCCAGCCAGACGAAGCGCGTGACGTTGTCCGGCTCGTCGTCGACGTCCGCGCGAAGAATGTGCGCGCTGTAGAGCTCCGCAGCTAGGCGGTTGCCGAGCGCGGCCTGGCTGGGGTCGTTTGTGGCAGCGACCGCTCGAACTGCCTCCGCCGTCGAGCTCGCCGCGACGATCGTCGCGGCCGGCAGCTGCGAGCGCAGGAACCTTGCGCACTGGCCGCTCGCCTGCGGGTGTGAGTGCACCGTCTTTATCTCCTCGAGGTCGATCGGCGCAGCGCTGATCAGGCAGTTGCGGATCCGCTGCACCGTCTCACCGATGATCGTGACCTTGTCGGCGTCGCTCGCAAGCGTGTCCAGCGTCACATCGACCGACCCCTCGATCGCGTTCTCGATCGGCACCAGCGCCACGTCCACAGCGCCCTCGTGGACCGCCATCGCCGTGCCATAAAGCGTGGTCATTGCGACGGCCTCGGCCCCCTCGGGCGGCTCCGCGTCGCGCAGCGCCTGATGACTGAAGGTGCCCTCGGGTCCGAGGAAGGCGATCCGAATGCCCACTGTGGCGGGCGCTCAGGCGTCCTGAGCGAGGGCGAGGCGCAACGCCTCCTCCTCTTCGGGTGACAGCTTCAGCTCGCTCTCGCCGGCCTGGACCTGCTTGACGTAGATCCGCGCCTGGTCGCGGTGGAGGATCGAGGACAGCACCACGCCCGAGCGGGAGGCGTCGAGCAGGGCGAGCGACAGCGACTGGCGCCCCGACATCTCGCCGTAGGCGTCGTAGCGCACCAGTGCCCGGTGGACGATCGCCCCGTCGAGTCGCGCTTCGGCTCGGCGCAGACGGCTGTCGAGTCGCGCCGCGGCGTCGTCGAGATAGTCACGTAGCAATGTCAGGTCCTCTTCGAGGCGGACGACGTATGCCACCACGTCGGTCGACTCTCGCTCACCCAGCACGGCGCGCTGCGCCGCACGGAGCGCTCGCAGGCGGAGCGCCAGCCAAACACACCCAGCGAGGGCAAGGACTGCGGCCGCGGCCGCCGCGACCGAGACGATGTCGATGGCCGACGTGGCGGCGAGAAGCACACCGGAACCGTACCGACCGCTGCCGGCGGCACGTCATGAAGCGTCGCAGCTAGGAGTTTGTGAAGTCCACGAGGAACGTCAGCGTGTTGTTGGCGATGCTCTTCTCGCCCTGTACACGCTCGATCGTGGCCGTGAGCCGCAGCGTCGTGTTCTCGATCGGCGCAGTCTGGAAGGCGAGCGTCGCTGAGTAGGTCTGGCCGGGCTGGGTCTCGCGGGTCGAGGTCTGGGTGGTCAGCGTCGGAGTCGAAGCGGACGAGAGAGTGAGCTTGGTTATGACGTCGAACTGGTCGTTCTCGCCGTCGTTCTCGAACGACACGGTGTACTGCAGGTCCTTTGCGTAGGAGATCGAGTTGATGGTGCTCGAGCCGGGCGCGGGCGTGAGCACCGTGCTGCCGGCCATCACGCTGATGATCTTGTGTCCGTGCGTGCCGGCGCTGAGCGTGCCGCCCAGTTGCGGTGTCGTGCTACCGAGGATCCTCCCCTGCACGTAGCCGGAGATCGTCCACGACTGGTTCGGCAAAAACTGGCTGGACACGACGTTCTCGCCCCCCAGGCTCACGCCGCCGGCGCCGACACCGTTGACCTGGATGCCGTCGTTCACCAGTGCCTGTTCGATCAGCGGCTGGACGCGGACCGAGTAGAGCACGTCCGACGCGTTGATCATGTCCATTGCGCCCGCGATCTTCCTGATCGCGCTGAGTGAGCCGCCGTTGAGCGCGCCTTCAAGCTGCTGATAGACCTTGATGATCGCCTCGGCGCGGAGGTCGAGCACGAGCAGTAAGTCCTGTTGTGCGCCGGCGACCGCCGAGGGGACGCTCCAGCCGGCAGCGGTCTCGGCGTCCTGCTTGGCCGTGTAGTAGTCCTGGTAGATGTCTCCCTGCAGCATTCCGAGCTGCTGGCCGGAGGTTCCGGCCGCGCCGTCAAGCGAGGTGAAGAATGGCTGCGCGACAGCGGTCTGCTCGTTCTGGACGAGCGTCGTGACCTCCGCGTTGTAATTCTTCAGTGCCTGGGTGTTCTGGCTCGAGAGGTACGCCCTGGTCCCGAACACGAGGATCGCGATCACCACGGCGGCGATGCCGAGCGCGCCGGCGCGCCGCGCGAGAACGGTGCGCTCATCGGCCGGCGGTGGCGCGCTTGAAGGCGACCTTCGGCCCGGGCGCCGTCGCGGGGCGGGGGACTCGATTGCTGTACGGGGCTCATCACCCTCGTCGAAGAACGACAACATCGCTCCTTGCAGGGGCTTGGCGGCCCTCACTATTGCGGACCGGCGCGTTTTACGCGGTCCGTGCAAGTTTGCGATCATTGCGCTCCGCTGGCAGGAATGCGCCCGCTCCGTCGGCAGGAAACACCCTGTCCTCGCGCGAAGGCGCGCGGGTGAACACCGTCCCCCGTGCGGCGGGAGCGCCGTCGCACGCCCGCCCCGCGACCCCGCGCGACGAGCTCGTGCTCGGGCGCTTTCGCCTGATCGAGCCGCTCGGGTCAGGCGGTCACGGCACGGTCTGGGAGGCCTATGACGAGCGTCTGCAGCGGACGGTTGCTCTGAAGCGGATCGCGTGCGCGCACGATGCGAAGCACGACGACCATCGCCGAATCGATCGCGAGGCGCTGGCCGCCGCGCGGCTGTCGCACCCGGCGATCGTCGCCTTCCACGAGGCGCTCTCAGATCACGACGCCTACTACCTCGTCAGCGAGATCGTGCGCGGAGCTTCGCTCGCCAAGCGCTACGCCGCTGGGCGGCTGCGCGACCGTGAGCTGATCGCAATCGGCGTTGCGCTCGCCGACGCGCTCGCACACGCGCACGCGCGCGGTGTGATCCATCGCGACGTAAAGCCCCAGAACGTGATCATCGCGGTCGACGCGGGCGAAACCGGAGCCCATGCGAAGCTGACGGACTTTGGCGTCGCTCAGATTGCTGGCGAGCAGCCGCTGACGCGGACCGGCGACGTTGTCGGCACGCTCGCCTACATGGCGCCGGAACAAGCCGACGGCAGACAGGCGTCACCCGCAACCGACCTCTACGCGCTCGCGCTGACGCTGTACGAGGGTTTCGCTGGAGAGAACCCCCTGCGCGGCGCGACCGCGGTCGCGACGGTCAAGTTGCTCAGCGAAGGTATCTCCCCGCTGGCGGAAAAACGGCCCGACCTGCCCCGCCGGCTGGTCCGGGCGATCGATCGCGCTTTGTCTATCGACCCGGCCGAGCGCGGAAGCCTCGGCGACCTGCGTGACGCGCTCGCGTCGCTGGCCGGTGGCGCGGCACGGCGCGCCACCACGCTTCGCCAGCCGGCCTCCACGCGACCGACCGAGCTGACCGGGCGCGCGAAGCGGCTGATCGCCGGAGCGGGTCTTGCGGCGTTGAGCGCCGCGGCGCTGTCGTCGGTGCTCGGTCCGCACACCGAGAGCACGGTCTTCGCCGTCGCGTCGATCGCGCTTGTCGCCGGCGCGTTTGCCCCCCGCGCCGCCTGGCTGACCCTGGCATTCGCGGCGCTCGCCAGCATGGCAATCGCGGGCCAGCTGGGAACGGCGCTGCTGCTCGCCGTCGCTCTTGCGCCAGTCCCCTTCCTGATTGCGCGCGACCCCTGGATGTGGTCGCTGCCAGCGCTGGCGCCGCTGCTCGGTCTCGCCGGTGTCGCCGCGGCGTTTCCCGCGCTCGCCGCGCGGGCCGGCGGAAGCTCGCCCTGGAGGCGCGCCGCGCTCGGCGCCGTCGGATACTGGTGGGTTGCGCTGACCGAGGCGCTGAGCGGGCACCGGCTGTTGCTGGGGGCGGTGAGCGGTGCGCGACCCCGGGCCGGCTGGGACGGCTCGGTCGGCGGCGCGTTCACGCACGTGGTTGAGCCCCTCTGCACGCCCGGGCGGCTCGCGCCTGCAGCCCTATGGGCTCTCGCAGCACTAGTTCTGCCATGGGTCCTGCGTGGCTCGGCGGGTTTCCCTCGCGCGTGCCGCGCGGCGGCCTGGGCTGCGGCTCTGATCGTCGCCGGCCTCGTCCTCGCCCACCGCATCGGCGCACCGCAGCCGCCGCTTCCGCTCGCCGCCGCGCTGCTCGCCCTCGCCGTGGCGCTAAGCCTGCGGCGCGCTCGCCTGCGCGTCCCGGCTCGCTCTGGCGTGACGTAGCATCCTCGCGTACCGCGAACGCGGCCGCCGAGGATCTCTCCGCCGCCGTCCGTGAACATGAGCGTCCTACGCAACCTCGAGAACAGAATCGCCGGCCTCGTCGAGGGGGCGTTCGGTCGCGCCTTCCGCAGCGAGATTCGGCCGGTCGAGCTCGCCCGCCGGCTTGCTCGCGAGATGGACTCACACCGGCGGTCATTGCTCTCGAGCACATACGTGCCCAACGAGTACATCGTCTGGCTCTCACCCGAGGATCGCCGCCAGCTCGCGCCGATCGAGCAGGGACTCGTCGAAGAGCTGTCCGCCTATCTGCTCGAGCACGCGCGCGCTGAACGCCTGGCGCTGGCCTCGCAGCCCCTGATCGAGCTCCGCACAGATCGCCGGCTAGCACTCGGTGAATGCGGCATCGAGGCGCACCTCGTGCGACAGGAGCGCCGCTCGCCAGACGAGCGCCAAGCCGCGCCGGTCGGTGCGCGTGGCCGCGGTCCGGAGGTCGGGCAGGCCTACCTCTCGGTCGGCGGCTCGCGCCACGTGATCGGTCCGCACGGTGCAGTGATCGGCCGTAGTCCCGACGCCGACGTCGTGCTTTCCTCGACTGACGTCTCGCGCCGGCACGCCGAGATCGTCCGCGACGAAGCAGGCTGGGTGCTCGTCGATCTCAGCTCGACCAACGGGGTGCGCCTCAATGCTTCCACGATCGGCGTGCCAACTCTGCTCACGGACGGCGACGTCATCGAGATCGGCTCCAGCGAGCTGAACTTCGAGGTCAACTGAACCGCACTGCGCCCGGCGCACGGTTTACCCGAAAATCACAGTCGTGTCGACCCTACAACCAGTCTCGGTAGCTCTCAAGCTCGGCTTCCTTGGCGTTCTCTACCTGTTCCTCCTGTGGGTCGCATGGAGCGCGACGCGCGACCTGCGGGCTCCGCGCAGCGTCAGCGCCCCGGGCGAGGACGGGACCGGCATGTACTCGGCCAGTGCCGGCGGGGTCGTGGCGCAGCGCGCGCCGCGGCTGGTCGTCGAACGCGCGCCGGGTCACGCGGCGGGCATGATCTATGACATCGACGCCGGCGCCGTATTGGGCCGTGGCGACGCAGCAGAGATACGGCTCAACGATCCCTTTGCGTCCTCGCGTCACGCACGGATCGTCCTGCAGGGTGGCGTCGTGATGCTCGAGGACCTCGGGTCGACCAACGGCACCTATCTCAACGAGGAGCTGCTGGCCGGCGTCGCGCCGCTGCACAACGGCGATCGCGTCAGAATCGGCGACAGCGAGTTCACTTATGAGGACGGCTGATGCTGCGCGTCGCTGAGCAATTCTCACATTCCGACACCGGGCGCCAACGCCGCGGCAACGAAGATGCGTTCCTGGAACGTGCGCCGCTGTTCGTCGTCGCCGACGGGATGGGCGGCGCCCAGGCCGGCGAGGTTGCGTCGCGCATTGCGATCGAACTGTTCGCCGATGGCCTCGACATCGACGAGGCGGCCGACCCGGCTGAGCGCCTCGCCGCTCGCGCCGGGGAGGCCAACGCCGAGATCCACGCGCGGGCACAAGACGACGCCGAGCTGACGGGGATGGGCACCACGCTCACCGCTGCGTACGTCGGTCCGAGCGAGATCTCCATTGCGCATGTGGGCGATAGCCGCGCCTACCGCTTCCACGACGGACAGCTCGAGCGGCTGACCCATGACCATTCTCTCGTCGAGGAGCTGATCCGCCAGGGCCAGCTGACGGAGGCCGAGGCCGAGGAGCACCCGCAGCGCTCGATCATCACGCGTGCCCTCGGTCCCGAGCCTGACGTCGACGTCGACATGATCACCCTCGAGGGGATCGACGGCGACGTCTATCTGCTCTGCAGCGACGGCCTGACCTCGATGGTCCAGGAGAGCGAGATCGAGCGGATCATCGCCAAGAGCTGTACGCTCGACGCCGCCGGGCGCGAGTTGATCGCCGCCGCAAACAAGGCCGGCGGTCGCGACAACATCACCGTGATCCTGTTCCGCCTCGAGGAGGTGGATGGCGGGGCGGCACGCCAGCCGACCGCGACGCGACGCCGTAGTCGCGCAGCCGCCGGGCCGCCCACGGAACCGCTGGTTGTGCCCGCTCCTGCGGCGACGGGCGTGCGCGATGAGATGCCGGGCGGGCCGGTGGCCCCGCAGACGCTCCGCGATGGCTACTACACGCGACCGCCACGGTCTCCGCGCGGGCGTCGGCGCATCGCGCCGCGTATGCCCGTCGTCGGCTCGACCCGATCCGGCCGTACCCGCCGCCGCCGCAGCCGGCGATTTGGTGCCGCGCTCGCGGCGCTCACAGCCGTCGGCGTGGTCGCACTTGGCCTGCTGCTGGCGGCGCAGGCCATCTATTTCATCAGCGCCGATCGTGAGGGGCAGGTGACGATCTACAACGGCCTGCCGTTCAGCCTGCCGTTCGGAGTCAATCTCTACACCGAGTACTTCGTGTCCGGCGTGACCACTGCCGAGCTGAGCCAGTTTGAGCGCAAGCGCCTGTTCAACAACGAGCTGCGCTCGCAGGCCGGCGCATCGAGTCTCGTCCGTGCGCTCGAGCTCGGCCAGGTCCAAGGCCAGTGAATCGACCGATTGCCCGTCTCTTCATCCTCGTGCTCGTCATGTTCGGAGCGCTCGTTGCCTACACCTCGCGCTGGTCCGTGTTCGACGCCTCCGCGCTCCAGGACAACAAGCTCAACGCGCGCACGCTGCTCGAGACCCAAGACATCCAACGCGGACCGATCTACGCTGCCAACGGGTCCGTGCTCGCCGACTCGGTTCGCGGTGGGGGCGGCAGTTACGTGCGCCGCTACCCCTTCGGCGCCCAGTTCGCAAATCCGATTGGCTTCTCGTTTCCCAACCAGGGCTCGGTTGGCCTCGAGGCCTACGACAACAGCTTGCTCGCCGGCACGCCGCTAGATCACGAATCGATCGTGGACCAGCTGGAGGGTCACCAGACTGGCGGCGACAGCGTCTACACGACGCTCGATCCGACGGCCCAGAGCGTGGCGCTCCAAGGACTCGCGGCAACCCACCTGACGGGCGCTGTCGTGGCGATCACCCCGAGCAGCGGCGCGATTCGGGTGTTTGCGAGCGTCCCGACCTACGACCCCAACGGCGTCCCGACCAAGTCACAGGGCGGATCGGAGTTCGATCGCGTGAGTGAGGCACAGGACGACCCCGGCTCGATCCAGAAGGTCGTGACGGCGATCGCCGCGATCGACACCGGTAAGTTCACACCGGAAACGCTCGTCGACGGCAAGTCCCCCCAGACCTTTGAGGGCATCCCACTCAATAACGACGAAAACCTCAGCTACGGTTACATCACGCTGACCGAAGCGCTGACGCAATCGGTCAACACGGTTTACGCGAACGTCGCTCAAGGACTCGGATCGGCGATTCTCGCCAGGTACATGGGCCGGCTCGGCTACTACCAGGATCCGCCGATCGACCTGCCGAGCGACGAGCTCACGCCGAGCGGTGTGCGCGACAACAAGGGAGACCTCGTGCCGGTCGCCGACTCCGACGTTCCGCTCGTCGGTATCGGCGAGGGTCAGTTGACCGTCACGCCGCTGCAGATGGTGATGGTCGCTTCCGCGGTCGCCAACGGCGGCAAGCTGATGCGGCCGTACCTGACGCAGAAGGTCGTCAACGCGGACGGCGTGACGGTCCGGCGCACCACGCCGACGCTGTTCAGCACGGTGATGAAACCTTCTACGGCGACCGCCGTTACCACGATGATGGAAGACGTGGTTCAGGATGGAACAGCCGAGGCGGCACTGGCCGGTTTCGACATCAAGCCGATCGCCGGCAAGACCGGGACGGCCGAGCTCGGCAACAGCACCAACTCTCCCAACGACGCGTGGTTCATCGCGTTCGCGCCCGGCAAGGACATCGCGGTTGCGGTCGTCGTCGAGAAGACCTACGACTACGGCGCCTCAGCCGCAGCCCCGATCGCTCGGGAGGTCTTACAGTCTCTCGTGGGAGCCCGATGACGTTCCAGATCACAGCCGGCACGATCATCGACGAGCGCTACCGCGTCGTCTCCCGCGTCGGCTCGGGCGGCATGGCCGACGTCTACTGCGCCGAGGACCTCCAGCTGGGACGGCGCGTCGCCGTCAAGCTGCTGCACGAGCGCTTTGCGCAGGACGCCGAGTTCGTTGAGCGCTTCCGGCGCGAGGCCTCGAGTGCGGCCTCGCTCTCGCACGCCAACATCGTCAGCGTCTACGACCGCGGTGAGTGGAACGGCACCTACTACATCGCGATGGAGTTGCTGGAGGGCCGCTCGCTCGACCAGATCGTCCGCGAGGAAGCTCCGCTGACGCCCGAACGCGCGATCGAGCTGACCGAGCAGGTGCTGCGCGCGGCGCGCTTTGCGCACAAGCGCGGCGTCGTGCACCGCGACCTCAAACCGCACAACGTGCTCGTCGACGACGAGGGCCGCGTCAAGGTCACCGACTTCGGCATAGCGCGAGCCGGCAGCTCCGAGATCACGCAGACCGGCTCGATAATGGGTACCGCGCGCTACCTCTCCCCGGAGCAGGCGCAGGGCGAGGCGGTTGGGCCGAGCAGCGACCTCTACGCAATCGGCATCCTGCTCTACGAGCTGCTGACCGGCACGGTGCCGTTCGAAGGCGAGTCGGTCGTGGCGATCGCGCTGCGCCACCTGTCCGAGCCGCCGCGCCCGCCGAGCGGGCTCGTCTCGTCGATCTCGCCGAACCTCGACGCGATCGTCCTCCGGGCGCTCGCCAAGGACCCCGCAAACCGGTTCGCCGACGCCGACGAGTTTCTTGCCGCGCTGGCCGGGGAGCGCGAGCGGCTGCGATCCGAGGACGGAAGTCGCACCGCGACGTTCGCCCCGATGATGCTCCCGGTGCCGCTCGCGACGGGTGCCGCTCAGGGCACCCAGACGCTGCTGCCGGCCGAGGTCGTCCCCGCCGATCCCGGGTATTGGGACTCGACGGCGACGAGCATCATCGGTCCCGGCTTGCCGCCGCGCCAGCGTCGCGGCGGCCCGGCGTGGCCGTGGGCGCTGTTTGGCGCCGTGCTCGCCGCGGCGGCGATCGTCGCGCTGGTCTTGCTGCTCGTGCCCAAGCGCGAGACGGTACCGAAGGTGATCGGCCTGACCCAGGTACAGGCCGGGGCGAAGCTGTCCGGCTTCAACATCGTGCCAACCTTCCATCCGTCGGGCGTCACGCCGGGAATCGTGTACGCCCAGACTCCGCCCGCGGGCACAGTCATCTCCAAGGGCGATACGGTTGCGATCTATGTCTCGAGCGGCCCGGGGCAGAGGACCGTGCCGTACGTGACAGGCGAGCCTGCGGCGCAGGCCAAGCGCTCGCTGCGCCTCGAGGGCTTCCGCTACGACGAGACATCACAGCCCTCGGCCAGCGTGAAGAAGGGCGAGGTGATCTCGACGAGCCCCGCGGCGGGCAGCACCGCCGGCCCTGGCAGCGTCGTAGCGCTGACGGTCTCGAGCGGTGCACCGTTGGTGAACCTGGTCAACGTCGTCAACCTTCAGTACCCGAACGCCCAGGACATCCTGCTCGCCGACGGCTTCAAGGTCAAGAAGCAGCGCGTCTCGTCGAGCCTGACGGCGGGGCAGGTGCTCGCAGAATCTCCCAGCACCGCCAAGGCTCCCCAGGGATCAACGATCACGCTCGACGTTGCCGAGCCCTCGACGCGGATCGCGGTGCCGGATGTCCAAGGGGACAGCGAGCAGGCCGCGGTGGCGACGATCCAGGCGGCCGGCCTGACCCCCGAGACGTCCGTGGAGCCGACGCCGAACTCGGCCGACAACGGCCTCGTGATCAGCGAGACGCCGGCGCCCAACTCAATGATCAAGCGGGGGGCCGTCGTGGCGCTCGAGATCGGCAACTACTCGGCGAGTAGCGGCAACAGCGGCACAACAGGCGTGTCTGGCTCGACCTAGTGCGCGTCGCGGTCCTCGGCGGCGGCCGCTCGGACGAGCACGAGGTCTCACTCGCGTCCGCTGCGTCGGTCCGCGACGGGCTCGAAGCGGCTGGTCACAGGGTCGTTGCCGTCGAGATCACGCGTGACGGACGCTGGCTGTCCAACGGTAGCGAGCTGTCGCTGACGCCCGCCGCGGGCCTGCTCGCATGCGACGTGGTGTTTCCAGCCCTTCACGGGCCGTTCGGCGAGGACGGGGTCGTCCAGGGCCTCCTCGAGTGCCTCGACGTGCCCTACGTCGGCTCGGGCGTCGCGAGCTCGGCGCTCTGCATCGACAAGGTCCGCTTCAAGCAGCTGATGGCCGCCGAGGCGGTTGCCCAGGTCGATTCTCGAGCGATCGCGCGCCGGCGCTTCGCGGAGTCGCGAGAGCGGGTCCTCGAGACGCTCGCGCCGCTCGGCCTGCCGGTGTTCGTCAAGCCCGCACGGCTCGGTTCGTCGGTCGGCATCACGCGGGTCGACGAAGGCGGGCTCGAGCTGATCGCCGCGCTCGAGGCTGCGTTTGAGCACGACGAGCTGGCGATCGTCGAGGCGGCGGCGAGCGGGACCGAGGTCGAGTGCTCCGTGCTCGGAGGCGACTCGCCGCGCGCCTCGCAGCCCGGCGAGATCGTCCTTCAATCCGCCTTCTATGACTACTCAGCCAAGTACGAGCCTGGCGGCATGGAGCTGATCGTGCCGGCGCGCGTTTCGGCGCCTGTGCTCGCCGCTGTGCAAAGCCTCGCGCTGGCGGTCTTCGAGCTCTGCGGCTGCGCCGATCTCGCCCGCGTCGACTTCTTCGTTGACGGCGACGAGGTGGTGGTCAACGAGCTGAACACGATGCCCGGCTTCACCCCGACGAGCGTCTACGCGAAGCTCTGGGACGCCGACGGCCTCCCCTATCCGGCGCTGGTCGACGAGCTCTGCCGCCTCGCGCTCGAGCGCGCGCGCAGCAAGGCCTAGCCGCGGAGCAGCCTGAGGTTGGCGAGGCTCGCCGCGACCCGAGTGCCGGGCGCGACCGGCTCGAGCCGCGTGATCCAGGCGAGGTAGTGCGTGTAGGGCGTACCCGGGTGCTCGAGGGCGATGGTGGCGCTCGGCCCGACGTCGTCGCGCTGACCGAGCAGGGTCCAGCCGAGGTCGGCGAGCGTCTTGGCGTGCGGGGCCGGTTCGATTCTGTCGGTCGCCCACACCTGCATGTCGAACCCAGGGGTGCTCGTCACCAGGGTCAGCCGGTTGGCGGCGACCGCGGCTGGCAGCGTGATGTAGATGCCGACTCCCGGCTTGCGCAGGTCGCCGTCGGCGTAGCGGTTGGTGGACCACCCCTGCGCGGACCCGGCGCCAATCGCCAGCCGTGCCTCACTCGGGTTGTCGGCGCCGTTCGTCCCGAACGGGTTGTACGACGTCACGCCGGCGCCGGTGAGCGCGACCGCCACCTCGCGCAGCGGCGCATGACGCTGCGCGTTTCCATGGATATTGGCGAGGGCGAACGCGGCGACGGCGGCGAGGACGAGTGCGACGACCGCCGCGGTCAAGCCGATCGAGTGCGGATGGCGCACTCGCAGCGGCACGCGGCTGCGATCGCTGGCCGGCAGCGTGCGCAGCACCGCGTGCGCAGCGCCCGTCGCGTCGCCGGCGCGGGCGGTCTCGATCGCCAGCGCGCGCTCGAGCTCGGCGATCATCGTGCGAGCGTCGGGGTAGCGGCGCTCCGGGCGCTTGGCCGTCGCGTGGTCGACGACCGCGGCGAGCGTCGCCGACACCTCGGGGCGCGAGCGCTGTACGTCCGGGATCTGGGCTCGCACGTGCATCGTTGCCACCGCGAGCTGGGACGAGCCGGTGAACGGGACCGCACCGGTCAGCGCCTCATAGAGGACGATGCCGAGCGAGTAGAGGTCGGACTGGCCATTGACCTCGTGGCCGAGCGCCTGCTCGGGGGAGACGTAATCGGTCGTTCCGAGGACGCGGCCGCCCTGCGTCAGAGCGACATCGGCGCCACTGCGCGCGATGCCGAAGTCGGTCAGCTTGGCACCGCCGTCCGGAGCGAGCAGGATGTTCTGAGCCTTGACGTCGCGATGCACGATGCCGCGCTCGTGCGCAGCGGCCAGCGCTCGCGCCACCTCGATCGCGTAGGCAATCGCCTCGTCCACCGGCAGGCGCCCAACGCGCCGAAGGCGCTCCTTCAGCGTCTCGCCCGCGATGTACTCGAGCACGATGAACGGTGTTCCCGCCTCCTCACCGACGTCGATCACGGTGACGATGTGCGGATGCCCGAGCTTTGCCAGCGCGCGGGCCTCGCGTCGAAAGCGCTCCAGCTTGTCGGGCTCGCCGGCGAGACCCTGGGCCAGGATCTTGACCGCTACGCGCCGCTCAAGCACTGTGTCGAAGGCGATCCATACGGTGGCGCTGCCCCCGCTGCCGAGCGCCCGCTCGAGGCGGTAGCGACCTCCCAACGGTCGTCGGGCCGCTGGGTCGGGGTCGGGCTGAGGAACGTCGCTGCGATCGGGAGGAGCCATCAGGACATAGCAGTCTGGCCCTCCACGCCCAGGAGGGCCGCTGGCGGGTGCGAAGCGTCGACAGCTGGCGGCGCGGGTCGCCGTGCGCCGTCGCTTGCTGCGTGGGCCGAAGCGTGCTCAGGGGCGCTAGAGGGTGATGGCGAGAGTTGGCAGCGAGATGACGGCCGGGCGCTCGGTGACGTGGCCGATCGTGCGCGTGCCGGGATGGAAGTCGGCCAGCAGCTCGGTCGCTTGTGCAGCCTCGCCTGCGGCGACGACGACGGCGAAGCCGCAACCCATGTTGAAGTGCTGGTAGGCCTGCTTCGGCTCGATGGCGCCGCGCTCGCAGATCAGCGCGCAGACTCCCGGAACGTCGAGCGGTGAGTCGATCTCGAAGCCGACGCCTCGATTGAGCCGGCGCAGGTTGAGCAGGCCGTCGCCGGTGATGTGCGCGAGGCCGTGGACGGCGACCGGGCTGCGGAGCAGAGCAAGCACCGCTTTGACATAGATCACGGTCGGCTCCAGCAGTGCATCGGCGACGCTCACGCCACCGAGGATCTCCGGGCGGGCATCAAGGTGCTCGAATTCTCCGAGCACTGCGCGCGCCAAGGTGAAGCCGTTTGAGTGCAGGCCGCTCGACGGCAAGCCGACCAGCGCGTCGCCGGGAGCGCACAGCTCGCCGGTAACGATCCGATCGAGGGCCACGGTCCCGACGCCGGCACCCGACAGTTCGATCCCGTGCGGCGAGGGATGCCCGCGGATCAGGTCGGGCAGGATCGCAAGCTCGCCACCAGGGATCTCGATGCCGGCGAGCTCCGCTCCGCGACGCAACCCGACACCGATTTGCTCGAGCGCTGCCGGGTCGGCCTGTTCGACAGCGATGTAGTCGAGCATCGCGATCGGCTCGGCACCGACGCAGACGATGTCGTTCACGTTCATCGCCACGCAGTCGATGCCGACGGTATCGAGGCGGCCCGTGGTCTCAGCGACGATCAGCTTCGAGCCGACGCCATCGGTCGAGAGCGCCAGCCCGAGTCCCGGAGCTATCTCGAGCACGCTCGCGAAGTGACCGCTCGCGAGCACCGATCGCGACGGGCGGCCGATGTCGATCTGGCGCAGCACGTCGACAACAGCGCTGACGCCTCGGTTCGCTTGGCTCGTGTCAACCCCGGCGGCGGCGTAGGCGTCGATCACGACCTACCATTCTTACGAAGCCGCCGGAGCACGATGCCCGCCAAGCCGGCGCGGTAGGCAGCGTAGGGAACGAGCGAGTGGCTGCGCCGAGCCAGTGACGCGGTTGCGAGCGTCGAGACATAGGACGCCATCGCGCCCGCCGCGAGCACCCCGAGCTCCGCCGGCTCAGCGCTCTTCAGCTCACGCAGCTTCAGCGTGATCGCGCCGATCGTGACGGGTACCCCGACGTCAAAGGCGAGCTCCTGTGCGGCGTCGGGAGCAAATCCCCGGCTGCGCGCTGCCACCAGCGCTGCACCGCTGCGCGACACGCCGGGAACCAGGGCCAGGCTCTGTGCGAGTCCCAGCGCTAGCCCATCGTGCGGGCCGGCATCCGCGGCGCGCCGCGTCCCGCTCCCCAGTGCCTCCGCCGCCAACATCGCGAGGGAACCGGCCAGCAGGCCGGCCGCAATGCTCGCGGGCTTGCCCAGCCGCCGCTCGATCGGACGCTCGAGCGCGAGGCCAGCGATCGCGGCCGGCACAGACGCGAGGGCGCCGAGCAGGAGCCTCCGTCCGCGCAGGCTGGCAAGCGAGCGCACGACATCACTACGGAGGGCGAGGACGACGCCGCAGTGGAGGGCAACCTCGAAGCGCTTGCGGGTAGCGGGGTCGAGGTCCTCGTAGCGCCAGCCGCGCAGCCAGGGGACGAGCGCGGTATGGCCGGACGAGGAGATCGGCAGCAGCTCGCTCGGTCCGTGCAGCAGCCCGAGGAGGACGGCGTGGCGCAGCGGCAGCTGCGCCCCCTCAGGCTGCCTCACCGGGGCGCGCTCGCGGCCGACGCCAGCGCCGCTGCACGAGGTAGACGATCGCGGCGACGATCACGACGAGCGCCGCGATGTCGACGTAGTGAAGCTGGCTCTGCACTGAGTGGTAGGACGAGCCGAGCTCCCGTCCGAGGATCGCCCAGGCGGCGATCCACGGCAGGCCGCCAGCGAGGCTCAGGAGGATGAACTTCGGGTAGCGCATGCGCGCGGCCCCGGCCGGGAACGATGTGTAGGCGCGGATCAGCGGCAGCATCCGCGAGACAAAGACCGCGACAGCACCCCGGCGCGCGAACCAGCGCTCGGCTCGGTCCATCCGCTCGGGCGTCAGATGGAGCTTCTTGCCGTGGCGGCGCACGAGCTCCATCCTGCCGACGTAGCCGATCAGATAGGCGATCGTCGCGCCGCTCAAATCACCGGCGATTCCGACGGCGATGATGTCGAACATGCCGAAATGCCCCCGGTAGACATCGAAACCCGCGAACAGCATCACCGCCTCAGAGGAGACCGGAATGCCGCTCGACCCGGCGACGAGCAGCAGATAGATCCCGGGGAGGCCTAGGTCCGTGACGATATGCGTCACCAGGTTGACGAGCGAATTGGTGACGGAGGCAAACTCGTACACGGCCGGCGAAGGGTAGCGTGCTCGCCATGCGAATCTGGGTCGATCTGACGAACAGCCCGCACCCGCTGGTGCTGCGACCGGTGGTCGAACGGTTGCGCCGCGGCGGGCACGACGTCGATGTGACCGCACGCGATTTCGCCCAGACCGTGGAGCTGTGCGAGCGGTTGGGCCTCGCAGCAACGGTCATCGGACGCCATCGCGGCGGACGCGTCGCGGACAAGGCGGCCGGACTCGTCTCGCGCTCGTGGGAGCTGACGCGCTGGGCGCGGCGACGCCGCTTCGACCTCGCGATCGGTCACGGCTCGAACGACATCTCGATCGCGGCGGCGCTGCTGCGCATCCCCTCGGCGACGATGTTCGACTACGAGTGGGCGAGCGTTCAGCACAACATCAACTGCCGCCTGGCGCGTGCGGTCGTCGTGCCGGATGCGATCCCACCCCGACGACTGGATCGCTACGGCGCAAGCGCCAAGCTCCGCCGCTATCCGGGCCTCAAGGAGGAGTACTACCTGTCCGACTTCGAGCCGAGCGACGGCGTCCTCGACGAGCTGGGCCTCGACCGCGCCGCGCCGATCGTCGTCGTCCGCACACCGCCCGACGTGTCGCTCTACCACCGCTTCGACAACGACCTACTGCCCGCGATCCTCGACCGGCTGCGCGGGGCGCAGACGGTCGTCCTGCCGCGCACGGACGACCAGCGCCGCGAGCTGCTCGCCGACGGCGGCTTCATCGTTCCCGGCCATGCGATCGACGCCCAGTCGCTGATCTACCACGCCGATCTCGTGATCAGCGCCGGCGGCACGATGAACCGCGAGGCCGTCGCTCTCGGCACGCCGGTCTTCACGACCTTTGAAGGCCGCCTCGGCGCCGTCGACGAGCAGCTGATCAAAGAAGGCCGGCTGCGCAAGCTCACCTCACCCGACCAGATCGAGCTCGGCAAGCGGCCCCCCGCCGCCACCAAGCGCACGTGTCGCGACCCTGCGTTGATAACGGAGCTCCTGCTGAGCGCCAAGCAGGTCGAGGAGTAGAGCGGCGAGGACCGTCAGTCGTCGTCCGGCACTCCCCTATGATCGATTGGATGCGCCGGAGGCTCCGTTCGGCGACCTTCCCGCTCCACCGCCATTCGTTGCCCCAGCTCGCGGTCGACGCCGGTCTGGTCGCGCTCGCCTACTTCCTCGCGTTCTGGCTTCGCCTTGACCGCCTGCGCGGCCAGTACGGCACCTTGTTCGACCGCACCGTGGTGTGGGTCGTGCTCGGCACGGCGGTGCTGCTCGCCGTGGCCGGCGTCTACCGGCGGCGCTGGCGCTATGCGACGCAGCGCGACATCGAGAACCTGCTGCGGCTGCTGGTCGTCGACACGGTCCTGCTGGTGGCCGTGGTCGAGGTGGTGCGGCCCTATGGCACGCTCAAGCTGCCGAACGGCACGATCGTCCTCTACTTCCTGCTCGCACTGCTGTTCCTCGGCGGTGCGCGCTTGCTCGCACGCAGCGCTCACGACCGCCGCCTGCGGGGCTTTCGCGCGCGCAAAGACGCCCGCGCGGTGCTGATCGTCGGGGCTGGGGACGGCGGCCGGCTCGTCCTGCGCGAGCTGCTGCGAAATGGCGAGCTCGGCCTCACCCCCGTCGGGTTCGTCGACGACGATCCGCTCAAGCGTCGACTGCGCGTCGACGGAGTACGCGTCCGCGGCACAACGCGCGACCTGCCGCGGATCCTCGACGACGCCGAGCCGGACGAGGTGATCATCGCGATACCGTCGGCCCCCGGGGCGCTCCGCATGCGCGTCGTGACGACCTGCCGTGAGCGCGGGATTCCGGTTCGGACGCTGCCGACAGTGTTCGAGCTGCTGCGAGGCTCGGTCGAGCTGGCGCGCCAGGTGCGCGATGTGCGCGTCGAGGACGTGCTCGGCCGCGAGCCCGTCCTGATGGAGCTCGAGCGGGTCGGCGCCTACCTGCGCGACGCGGTGGTGGTCGTGACCGGCGCCGGCGGCTCGATCGGCGCGGAGCTGTGCCGCCAGATCACGCGCGTCGGTCCGCGGCGACTCGTCCTCATCGACCACGCCGAGGACAACATCTTCGCGATTCAGCGCGAGCTGCTCGAGGATCGTCACGTCCAGCCCGACCTGCTTGCGCCGGTGCTGGCCGACGTCAAGGAGGAGGAGCGGATGCGCGAGGTGTTCGGCGAGCATCGCCCCCAGTTTGTCTTTCACGCCGCCGCCTACAAACACGTCAGCCTGCTCGAGCGCAACCCGCTCGAGGCGATCCACAACAACGCGATCGGAACGCGTGTCGTCGCGACGGTTGCGGGCGACCTGGGCGCCGCGGCGTTTGTCCTGATTTCGAGCGACAAGGCCGTGTCGCCCTCGACGGTGATGGGAGCCTCAAAGGCTCTCGCCGAGTGTGCGGTCGAGGTCGCCCAACGCCGCTTTGCCGGGACGCGCTTCATGGCTGTCCGCTTCGGCAACGTCCTCGGGTCCTCGGGCAGCGTCGTCCCGATCTTCCGCCGGCAGATCGCCGCCGGCGGTCCCGTGACCGTGACCGACGCGCGAATGACTCGCTTCTTCATGACGATCCCGGAGGCCGTCCAGCTCGTGATCCGCTCGGGATCGCTCGGTGAGGGGGGCGAGATCTTTGTGCTCGACATGGGCGAGCCCGTCTCGATCATGGGCCTGGCGCGCCAGATGATCGAGCTGTCCGGGCTCGAGCCGGAGCGCGACATCGCGATCGACATCATCGGGTCGCGTCCAGGAGAAAAGCTCCACGAGGAGCTGTTCAACCCGTTCGAGCGCCGGCAGCTGACAGACGCCGACAAGATTTGGATCGCGGAGCGTGGCCCGCTTGAGAACGAGGCCGTCGAGGCGATGTTCGACGAGATCTCGCTGCTGGTGCTCGAGGGCGACGCAGAAGGGCTCGCCGAGAAGGTCACACAGATGACGTCGATGCGCGGGGAGCAGCCGCCCGCGGCTGGGCCTTAGACTGGCGGCGGTCGTGGCCCACCTGTCCGTGATAGCGCTCTCGATCAACGGCGGCATCAAAACGCTCGGGTCCTACGCCGGGCTCGCCGCGGTTGTGGCGCTGGCGTTGCTTGCGCTGCTCTATTTCGCCCAAGCCCGCGAGCTTAAGCGACTGCGCGAATGGATCGAGCACGAGGCGCAGCGCCCGCGCGCTCCGGCGCCCGCACGGGCTGGCGTTCCTGCTCCACCTCCACGGCGCGGGCCCGCGCCAGCACCGGTTTCGCCGGGACCGCTCGCCACGGGCGTCGCTTCGACCCCGGCGACGCCATTGCTCGCAACGACGGTCGAGGGAGTTCGGCGCGTGCCGCTGCCCGGCGCCGGCGCTGCGGTCGGGACGGTGGTCATGCCCGGTGGCGTGGCGACGCCCAGCGCTCCTGACGCGACAACCGTCAACGAGCCGGACGGCCTCGACGAGGCTTCGCCGCCAGAGCCCGCAGCGCAGACGCCGCGCCTGGTCGCCGACAGCGTTGGCGAGCGGGAGCCCGGGAGCGCCCACGACGTCGGCGAGGGACTGGTGATCGGGCGCGCCAAGGGCGTTTCGATCCGGCTCTCCGATCCGCTCGTATCGGGGCGTCACGCGCGCGTCGCCCCCGACGGTGACGATGTGTCGGTGGAGGATCTCGGCTCGACCAATGGCACCTTCCTGAACGGCGCCCAACTGAGCGCCCCAGCGGTTCTGAGCAACGGCGACCGCATTCGCGTCGGCGAGAGCGAGTTCGTCTTCGAGAGCGTGCCCACGGTGGCCCCCCCGCCGGACCCAACCGAGCCACCGCCGGCGGTTGGCGGGCCGCCTGCGCCAGGCGCCGCCGAGGTAGGCGCGGGCGCTGACGAAGTGGGGGAGGTAGAGGGTGCGCCCGCTGACGATGCGGACGAGGTGGAGGGCTCCTCGGCAGCGGTCCCCCTGCTTGCCACCCCGATTCCCGAGCGGACGCTGCAGCTCGAGGATCAGGACGCGACCGATGCCGCGGTGCTCGCGACGCCACCGCCGCCCGCCCCGCCGGCTCCATACCCGGCTCGGCCGGCTGGCACGGGCGCCGTTCGGCTGCCACCGGCGCCGGTCACGCGTATGTCGCACGGCGGCGCCGATCAGGATCGAGCGGACGAATCGCCTCGGCACCTGCGGCATCTTCCCCGATGGGATGGGCGCCTACCGGGGGCAATGCCGCCAGGCCGGCGCCTCGCGCTGGGCGGAATCGTTCTCGCCCTCGCGGCGATCGTCATCGTCGTCGTGCTGCTGGGTTCCGGCGGCGGCCCGAAGGGAAAGTCGCCTGCCTCGGCTGGTTCGAGTTCGCCGCCCGCGTCGGCGACCTCGAGCGCGACGCACACGGCGCCCGCGCCGTCGAGTATCACGGTCGCAGTGCTCAACGGGACGACGACAACCGGTTTGGCCGGTCAGCTGTCCGCGAAACTGGTCGGCGACGGCTTCGCCAAGGGCGGCGTGGCGGATGCACCGAGCCAGACCGCCGCGACGACGACCGTTGGCTACACGAAAGGCAAAAAGGTCGCGGCCGACGAGGTGGCCAACAGGCTGCGGATCAGCCTGGCGCGCGTTGTGCCGGTCACGAGCGCGAACGACGCCGCGGCGAGCGCCGCGGGAACCCACCCGCAGGTCGTAGTCACGATCGGTGTCAAGCACCCGCAGTGAGTCCGGTGACTCTGCGGTCGCCGCTCCACTTGCACGGATCGCGTTAGCGCTGCTCGCGCTGGCGGCGGTCGGCGCGCTGCTGATCGCCCAGCACCTCAAGCACGAGCAACCGCTCGTCAATACAAACGAGATCTGGCATCCGAGCAGCGGCGCATTCGATCCCAGGAACGCGCCCGCGTCGTTCTCGTTTACCAGCTTCTATCGGGACGAACTGACGATTACGATCGTCTCGAAGGAAACAGGACGTGTGGTCGCCGTCATCGCGCGCGACTATCCGCTGGCGAGCTACCGGACCGAGACGTTCAGCTGGCCAGGCACCACCCTCAATGGGGCCCTCGCGCCTACAGGCACCTACATCGTCCAGGTGCACTTCGACCATCTCGACCGCACGACGCCGCTCCCGCAGGTCGCCTTCCATGTCAGCTATGGCACGCGATGAGCTTCGACCCGCTGCTGGCAACAACGACGCTCACGCTCGCCCTCGAGAAGGGCGGGCTGATCGTCGTCGCGATCCTCGCCGGCGCGCTTCTCGCTTTCAGGCCGGCGAGGCCGGCGCCGCGCGCTCGCGCCGCCGTCGTGGCAGCGACGCTGATCGCCACACCCGCGCTGCTGGCGCTTGCGCTCTGGAACAACCACAAGCTCGCCACCCTGCACCACCACCCGCTCCGTGGAGTCGCTGTCGTCCTGGTGATCCTCGTCGTGGTGGCCACGCTCGCCCACTTGATCAACCGGCACGAGCAGTTGCTCCCGTTGCTGGGCGTCGGAGCCCTGCCCTTTCGCATTCCGCTTGGCTCCGTTTCCAGCGGACTCCTCCTTCCCCTGTACGCCGTCATCGCAGCCGGCGGACTCGTCTTCGTCGTCCGCAACTGGAATCGAGCGCCTGAGGCGCCCACCGAGGACAGCCGGCGAAGCCGGCTCCCGCAGCTTCTCGCGGCCGTCCTCGTCCTCTACGCGCTGCAGACCACCTACTCGCCGGACTTGGGAGTGGTCAAGGCGGTCGAGAATGTCGGATTCTTCTACGTCCCGTTCGCGCTGCTCTTCTTCCTGCTGGCGCGCATCACCTGGACCGCCCAGCTGCTACGGCGGTGCCTGCTCGTATTGCTCGCACTCGCCGCCGTGTTCGTGGTCGTCGGGCTCGGCGAGCTCGCCGACGGCAGCCACCTGATCCTCAACCGCGGCCTCGACCAGGATGCGTACTTCGTCCGTATCAACTCTCTCTTCTACGACCCGAACGTGTACGGGCGCTTTCTCGCGCTGACGATGATCCTGCTCAGCGTCGTGATGCTGTTCGAGCGCCGGCCGCGGGTTCTGGTGGCTGCTGCCGGCGGGCTCGCACTGATGTGGGTCGGTCTGCTGTTCAGCCTCTCGCAATCGAGCATGGCCGCGCTCCTCGTCGGCCTTGCCGTTGTGGCGCTTGCCACCTGGGGCCGGCGCGCGGCGATCGTCGTGAGCGTTGTCGTCGTTGTCGGCGCTGGGGGCGCGGTGGCATACGCGCTCGGTAGCGGGAATTCGGCCAGCTTCTTGACGAGCGGGCGTTCGTCGCTGGTGAGCGGCGGCCTCGACCTGTTCAAGGCGCGACCGCTGCTTGGCTACGGCTCGGGCTCGTTCTCGACCGAGTACAAGGCGCACATTCCGCGACGGCGGAATGGCTTCGAGATCGCCAAGCAGCTGCCGTTCTCCGCGCCGACGACAAGCGACTCGCACACGACTCCGGTGACGATCGCTGCCGAGCAGGGGATCGTCGGACTCGCGGTCTATGTCGCACTGCTGGCCGCGTGCTTCTGGGAGCTGTACGGCGGCGGTGTGCTCACGCGGACCGATCGCGCAGACTGGGTTGCGCGCCTCGCGATCGCTGCCGCGTTCACCGGGCTCGCCGTGCACACGCTGTTCTACGCGGACTTTCTCGAGGATCCAGCCACCTGGGTGCTGCTCGCGGTTGGCAGCGCGCTCGCCGGCGCCGCGAGCGCGCGGCCTGAGCCGGGCTGAGATGCTCACCTACCTGAAGCGCCTCGCCAGCGCGGGACTGGCCTACCAGGCGGGCGACCTCCTCTCGAAGGGCGCGGCGCTATTCACGCTGCCGCTCTACACGCGCTACGTAACGACCACCCAGTACGGCTACGCGGAAGCGCTGCTGACCGCCGTGATCCTGCTGTCGATCGTACTGCGCCTGGGCGTCGGCGAAGCGTTCATCCGCTTCTACTACGACGACGCAGACACCGAGCGCCGCGACCGCATCGCCGCTGCCGCAGTCGGGCTCTCGTTGTTCACGACGACGGTCGCCGCGCTGGCCGGTGTGCTCCTGGCGCCGACGCTCTCGAAGGTGATGCTTGGTCCGCACACAACGACGCTCTTCGAGATCGCGATGCTCGGGATCTGGGCGTTCACGAATCTCGAGATCGCATACGCGCTGCTGCGCGCAGACGAACGTAAGCGCGCCTATATGAAGGCCTCGTTGGCCGATGTGTCGCTGACGATTCCGTTGATGGTCTACCTCGTCGTCTTCCGCCACGACGAGGCGCGCGGTCTGCTCGCCGGCAACTACATAGCTTCGACGCTGATCCTGCTTGGGCTGTTGTGGACCGAGCGCAGGCGGCTGATCGCGGGGCTCCGTCGGCGGCCTGGGGCACCACCTCTCGCCGTGCGCAAGATGCTGAACTTCGGGCTTCCCACAGTGCCCGCCGACGCCAGCGTCTACGCGCTCCAGGTGGCTGACCGCTGGTACCTGCTCGACGCCTACTCCAAGGGTGCAGCCGGCATCTACTCGATCGCCGCGAAGCTCGCGACGGTCGTCTTCATCTTCGTGCGCGGCTTCCAGTACGCCTGGCCGCCGCTCGCCTACTCGGTCGAGGACGACGCGGTTGCCGCGCGCCTCTACTCGATGGTCACGACCTACTACGTGCTCGCTACCGGCATCGTGGTAGCCGGCGTGACGCTGTTCGCCCGCTGGGGCGTTCGCATCCTCTACCACAGCTACTACACGGCCTACGAGGCGATCCCGTGGCTCGCGCTCGGATGGTCGCTCTACGGCCTCTACCTGATCTTCATCGTGATCTCGGGCCGCGCTCGGCGCACGCGCCGCAACCTGCCGGCCGCGTTTGTCGGTCTTGCGGTCAACGTGCTGTGCCTTGTCCTGCTGGTCCCACCGCTTGGCATCGCCGGCGCCGGGATCGCGCTCGTCGTCGCGTACGCGGCGATGATCGTCGTCATCTACCTGCTGACGCGCGACCTCTTCAGCGTCAGCTTCGAGTGGGGCCGGCTCGCGCGCCTCGTCGCCGTCTTCGGCGTGGTGTCTGTGGCCGGCGACCTGCTGCTACCGACCCATGGACTCGTCGGCTTCCTGCTTCGCGGCGCGGCCTGGTGCCTGATCTTCCCGCTACTGCGCGGAGCCGGCTTCTTCAACGCGACCGAGCTGGCGCGCGCCGGCGCCCTCGTGGGGTCAATCATTCGCCGGCGCGCGGTCCCCTAGCCCCGCCGCGCCGCTAGCATGAAAAGGTGCTCAACCGGCTGCGGCTCGCCGCGATCGCCGGTCTCGGCGCGTTGGTGTTGGTGGTCGCGAACGGCGCGACGGCCGCTGCGCCGAGTGACGAGCTCGCGCCGCTGAGCGCCGGTCAAGAGCCCGCGCCGAGCCTCTTCGGGATCAACACCGGCACGTATGACACGAGTCAGGCGCGCCTCTCCCGCGACCTGCCGACCGCGAAGCGGCTGGGAGCGCGCTGGGTTCACTTCACCGGCGACTCGGTCAAGTACTCGCGCGGCCGGGTCAGCTTCGCGCAGCTCGACTCCGAGGTCGACCGCGCGCTCCGCCTGGGGCTGGGGGTCGTGATCTCACTCGGCGGCATCCGCGGCGCGTGCTCGGTCGTGCCGGCACCGTCCGATCCGGTCCACTGTCCACCGACCAGCCCCCACGATCTCAGCGTCTACGCCGCCTACGTGCGCAAGCTGCTGCTCCATTTCGCCGGTCGCGTCGTCTACTACGAGTCCTGGGTCGAGCCGAACCACACCTCGATGTGGGCGGGCGGCGTCGACCCCGCGCAGTACGCGACACTGCTCGAGACCGAGTACCGGGTGTTCCAGGCGACCGACCCGCAGGACAAGTTGATGTTCGCCGGCGTCGCCGACTTCGGCATCGAGGACGGCTCGCCCAGTGGCATCGCCGTGCTGCCCTACACGCAACAGGTCCTGGACGATCTTCATGGGCAGATCGCATTCGACCTCGTGGCGCTGCACGCCTACCGCTATCCGCCGTCGCTCTCGCCCGACGACCTCGGCTGGACCCACTTTCCCGCCGGGCCGGTCTGGCGCAAGGAAAACTGGGCGGCGCAGCTGGAGGCCTACGAGCAGGAGTTCACGGCGCACGGCTACGGTCAGCCGCGCATGTGGCTCACCGAGTTCGGCTGGCCCGGCAACGCGGCGCCAAACGGCGACTACTATCCGAGCCTTGAGGCCCAGGCGACGGATGTCGCGGAGGCCTATCAAGCGCTCGAGAGCCCAGCCCTGTCATTTGTGCAGGCGGCGTTCTGGTTCAACCAGCGCGACTACGAGCCCGGCACGCCAAACCCGGACCCCGGCTTCTTCGCCCACTACGGCCTGCTGTTCAACGACTACGCCGCGAAGCCCGCCGCGGCGATTTTCGAGCGCTACGCGAGCGCGGCGCCGTCGTCCGGCTAGCCTCGCGCCGGGATGCTCGACCTCCGTCCGTGCCTCGCCGACGAGGAGCCGCCGCCGCCGCCAGACGCGCGTGGCGGTGTCAGACAGCCTCTAGGGGAGCAACACGATCTTGCCGCGCGTCGTGCGCTTGGCCAGCTCGCGGTAGGCCTCCTGGACCTCGGCGAGCGGGAACGTGCGCTCGATCGGGATCTCGAGCTCGCCCGCGGCGATGAGTCCGACGATCTCGCGCAGGACCCCCACGTTCGCGACCAACATCGATCCCTCGCCGTGCACGCCGAGCCGCTCGATGGCGGCAAAGTCGGCGATCGTGTTGATGCGCTGCGGCGAGACGCCGAGCTCGATCGCGAGATCGACGTAGCCGCCGCCGAAGGTGTCGATGAAGGCGTCGAGCTGTCCGTCGCTCGCCGCGCGGACCCGCTCCGCCTGCCCGTCGCCGTAGGCGAGGGGAATCACGCCCTTGTCACGTAGCCAGGCATGGTTGCGCTCGCTCGCGAGCCCGATCACCGTCGCGCCCGCGCGAAGCGCGAGCTGCACGGCGACCGAGCCGACGCCACCGGCGGCGGCCGACACGGCGACGACCTCGCCGGGCTCGAGCGCGACCGCCCTGACCGACGCATACGCCGCGAACGGCGCGACGAAGAGCGACCCGGCGACCTCCCACGGGACGTCGGGCGGCTTGGCGGCGAGCTGGCGCGTCGGCGCCGCGGCGAGCTCGGCGTGACTGCACCGTCGATCGGTCCAGCCGCACACCTCGTCGCCGATCGCGAACTCGCTCTCGCCCTCACCGAGCTTCTCGACGACGCCGGCCAGGTCGCTGCCCTCCCCACTGGGAAGCTGCGTTGGCCAGCGCGACTCGAGGAGGCCTTCCCTGATCGCGATCTCACCCGGATTGATCGCCGCCGCCTTCACCGCAATGAGCACCTCGCCGGCCTCCGGCGCGGGTCGCGGGACGTCGCGGAGCTCGAGAACCTCGGGTCCGCCGAATCGATCGAACTGAACTGCCTTCATAGATCCTCCATGCAGTCGCCACTGCCGGCGCGGGGACGGCGCCTCTCCTCGGAGCTTAGTCAGCCGCGTGCCGCTCGTTTGTTGCGCGCGGCGGCTGCCTCCGACAGCCCCTCGCCGCGGGACGGCCAGAGGGTCGCGGTGACGTCGCGGCGGTAGCGGCGCCAGTCGTGGCCCGGCAGCACCGGTGCTGCGAGCATCCGCAGCAGATAGCTCCACGCGATCAGGCCGCGCACGGTCATCGCCGCGACGCGGCCGTGGTGCTTTCGCATGTAGCGGTCGCGACCGCGCGCGAGCTCGACGATCCGCCGCTCGGGCACGGCGTCGGTCGAAAGCTGCTCGTGGTGGATCGCCTCGGCCTGCGGCACGTAGAGCGCGCGCCAGCCGCCGTCGGCAAGCCGCCTCTGGAAGTCGACCTCGTCCGAGTAGACGAAGAACGCGCCGTCCATCCAGCCGACCTGCTCAGCCGCCTCACGGCGGACCAGCAGCGCCGCCGACTGTCCCCAGTCAACCCGCCGCACAGCCGAGCCCTTGCTCTGCACCACGAGCCAGCGATGCAGGAAGAGCGCCTGCGCAAGCGCGCTCCCAACGCCCGGGAACCGCCAGGCTGAAGGCTGAACCAACCCATCCGGCCGCTTCAGCACGGCCACGGCGCAAGCCGCGCGCGGATCGGCCTCCAGCGCGGCGCGAAGCGCCGTGCTGGCACCCGGCAAGAGCTCCGAGTCCTCGTTCAACAGCAGGCAGTAGCGTCCGCGCGAGCGCTCCATCAGCTCGCTGTCATTGACCGCCTTGCTCCTACGCTCTGCGATCTCAATCAGCTCGATGTCCCCGCCGAGGTCCCGCACGGCCTCGGCCGATCCATCGTCCGAGCCATTGTCAAGAACCAGCACCTCGGTCTCGAACGGCACAACCTCTCGCTCGGCTCCGACGGCGGCAATGCTGCGCAGCAGCATCGAGCGACCCTCGGTATTGCACACGCAGTAGGAGATCTCGACGGCCACGCGCGTATTGTCGAGCCTGTGAGGGTTCACGTCGTCGATCCGCCGGCCTACACGCCGGCCTACGACCACGCGCTCTGCGCTGCGCTCGCAGCCTGTGGCGTCGACGTGGAGCTCATAACGAGCCGCTTTGCCTACGGTCTCGTGCCGGAACCGGCCGGCTACGTGCGGCGCGAGCTCTTCTATCGCGCTGCCGGCGGTGCCGGCCGCGCACGGCGCGCGGTCCGCCTTGCCGAGCACGTTCCGAACATGCTGCGCTACCGCGCCGCCGCGCGTGAGGCCGACGTGGTGCACTTCCAGTGGCTGCCCCTGCCAGGGGTCGACCGGCATCTGCTCCCGCGCGGGCGGCCGCTGGTGATCACCGCCCACGACATCCTGCCCCGCGAGCGCGTCGCCGGCTCGCACGGCGCTCAGCGGCGCCTCTACGGGGAGTTCGATGCCGTCATTGCCCACTCGCAGGCAGGTCGCGCGCGCTTGATCGACGACGCATGCCTCGACCCGGCGCGGGTCCACGTGATCCCCCACGGCGCATTCGCCCACCTCGCACAGCTGCCGCAGGCGCCACTTCCGCCCGAGCTCACCCCAACCACGATGCCCGTCGTGCTCTACTTCGGCCTACTCCGCCCCTACAAGGGCCTCGACGTCCTGCTCGAGGCCTGGAACGGCATCGCGGACGCCGAGTTGTGGGTCGTCGGCCGTCCCCGCTTCGACGTCTCGCGGCTGCGCGCGAGCGCCGGTGCGGGCGTCCGCTGGGTGCCGCGCTACGTCAGCGACCTCGAGCTCGCGGCGTGCTTTCGCCGCGCCGATCTCGTCGTGCTGCCCTACCGCGAGATCGAGCAGTCGGGCGTGCTTGCAACGGCGCTCGGGTTCGCCACGCCGATCCTGGCCAGCGACGTCGGCGGCTTTGGCGAGGTTGCGCAGGCCGGTGCCGCGCGTCTGGTTCCGCCCGCTGACGCGCCGGCGCTCCACGCCGCGCTTGTCGAGCTGCTCGCCGCCGCCGGCGAGCGCGAGCGCCTCGCCGCCGCCGCCAGTGCTCTTGCCGCGGGCGCCGCTTCGTGGGAGCGCGTCGCCTCACAGACCGCGGCGCTCTACGCGACGCTCGTCAGCTGACCCGCTTGACCAGCGACTGGAGCTGACTGAGTGCCGTGTTCGTGGTCGGCAGAGTGTCCTGTCCCTTGTCCCACCAGATGTTGCCCTTCGGACCCTTGACGAAGACCGTCGGCGTGGTCTCGACGCCGAGCTGGTTGGCGGCTGTGAGATCCGCGTGTACGTCGTTGATCAGCGTCGGGTTGACCAGATTCTCCTGCCACTTGATCAGGTTGAGGCCGGGAACCTGTGCCGCGCGATTCTGGAGATAGGCGGTCGTGACGTACTTCTCGGTCTCGGCGGACTGGCCGTTGATGAGGTGCGGCTGCTCGTCGTAGAGAATGATGAGGAAGTACCACTCCTTCTGCTGCAGGCCGGCCGCCCGCGCTGCGACCTGCGTGTTCACGAACTCGCTGCCGTTTGCGTAGCCGCTCGATGTCTCGGTCGCCCGGTAGACGAGCTTCGCCTTGCCGTCGCGCACGTCGTCGGCGATCAGCAATGGCTCGGATGTGACGGCAAACTCGTCGCAGGTGCTGCAGACGAGGTCGCCGTACTCGGTGATCGTCACCGGCGCGTTCGGGTCGCCGAGCACGTTGCCGTTCTCGGGGATGCCGTTGAGCAGTTGCTTGGCGTCCGCCTTTGCCTGTGTCGGGGTGTAGTACTCCTCGTTCGCCTTCGGCGTCAGCACGCTTCCCGCGCCGCCGCCATTGCCCGAGGAACTGACGAGGATCAGCACCGCGGCGGCAGCGATCACGACCGCGAGGACGCCACCGAGCAGGTAGGTGCGGTTGCGCCGCGACTGCGAGGCCTTCATCGCCGCGACGCGCTGCTCGCGCGCCCGGCGCGCAGCCTCTTTCTGCTCTTTCCGGCTTGCCACCTCGGGCAGTCTAGTCACGGAGCTTTGGCTGGGATAAGCCCGCAAGTTGGCGACCAGCGCCTCGGCGGTGCGGGAGAATCGCTGCGTGACCGCCGTCGAGGTGATCTTCTGGGCCAGTGCCGGCCTGCTCGTCTACGCACAGCTCGGCTATCCGCTCGTGCTGCTCGTCCTGGCGCGACTGACGCCAGACGCCCCGAAGGCGGCCGGCGTCGCAAGCCCGCCGAGCGTCTCGCTGATCGTCGCGGCGCACAACGAGGAGTCTGTGATCGCCGCCAAGGTGGCAAACGCGCTGACGCTCGACTGGCCGCGCGATCGCCTCGAGCTGATCGTCTGCGCCGACGGATGCAGCGACGCCACGGCCGCCTGCGCGCGCGAAGCCGGGGCCGACGTGGTGCTCGACCTCGATCGCCGCGGCAAGATCCCCGCGCTCGACGCCGGCGTGGCGGCATCGAGCGGCGAACTGCTCGTCTTCTCCGACGCCAACGTCGCGCTCGAGCGCGATTCGCTCGCGCGGCTCGCTGAGGCGTTCGCCGATCCGCAGGTCGGCTACGCCTGTGGCCAGGTCCGCTTCGTCCAGGCCGGCGAGGGCCCGCGGGCCGATAACCAGGAGGGGCTCTACTGGCGCTACGAGATGGCGGTGCGCACGCTCGAGTCGCGGGTGCGCTCGGTCACCGCCGGCAACGGCGGCATCCATGCGACGCGCCGCGCCGCCTACCTCGTGATCGATCCCCGGATGGATCACGACATCTACCTGCCGTTCCACATGGTCAAGCAGGGCCTGCGAGCGGTGTACGTGTCGGAAGCGCTCGCCGTCGAGAAGATGGTTCCCTCGATCGGCGGTGAATTCTCGCGCAAGCGCCGCTTCATGAGCCACGTCTGGGTCACGGTCCTGCGCGGCGGCATGCTCTCACCGGCCGGCTACGGACTGCGCTACAGCCTGATGATCCTCAGCCACCGCGTCCTCCGCTACGGCGCGAGCGCCCTTCACGTGATCGCCTTCGTGACGAACGCCCTGCTGCTCGGCCGTGGCGCCGTCTACGACGTCTGCTTCGGCCTTCAGCTCGCGCTGCTCCTCGCTGCGGCACTCTCCGGCATCGCGCGCGTTCGCATCCTCCGCGTGGCCCGCTACTACGTCGCGATGAACGCCGCGATCACGCTGGGCCTGTGGGACTACCTGACCCGCGAGACGCCAACCTGGTGGGAAGCTCCGGAGGGAACGCGTTGATCCGCCGCGCGATCGACGTCGCCGCCTCCGCAACCGCGCTGGCGCTCGCATCGCCACTCGTTCTACTCGCCGCGATCGCGATCGCGATCGAGTCGCGCGGCGGCGTGATCTACCGCCAGCGGCGCGTCGGGCGCGACGGCGCCGAGTTCGACGTGCTCAAGCTGCGCACGATGGTCGCGGGCGCCGAGCGGCTTGGCGCCGGGCTCTGGGTCGACGCCGGCGATCCACGGATCACGCGCGTCGGCGCGCTGCTGCGGCGGACCTCGCTTGACGAGCTGCCGAACCTCTGGAACGTCCTGCGCGGCGAGATGTCGCTGATCGGCCCGCGGCCGACGGTGCCCGAGCAGGTCGCCGTCTACAGCGAGCGCCAGCTCGGCCGCCTCGCGATCCGTCCCGGGATCACCGGCTGGGCGCAGGTCAACGGGCGTGCCGCGCTGCCGTGGGGTCAGCGGATTGAGCTCGATCTCTACTACATCGAGCACCGCTCGCTGGCGCTCGACCTGCGGATCATCGCCCGCACGCTGCCGATGCTGCTCCACGGCGGCGATCTCTACCGCGGCGACACGGGCGGCTGGGACCTGCCGCCGGTCGCGGGCTACGAGCCGCCGCCGACCGGCGACGGCGCCCCGCCGCGCAGGTAGCGGATCGCCGCTCCGATCAGCAGCAGCGTCATCAGCACCGCGCTCGAAACGCACCACTCGCAGATCTCCTTCAGCGTGAAGACCTCGCGGTAGGTCAGATAGCCGCTGAAGACGAAGCCGAACAGCGTCACGCCGAGCGTCGCTGCGCGGCTCAGCTCGCTGGCCGGCGTCAGCAGCGAAGCGAGGATCAGGACGTAGCCGATCAGGCCCAGCAGGGCCACCGGGATCCCGAGGACGTGCGAGTAGATCGACGACTGAACCTGTGCGCAAGGGTTGTTCTTCGCAGCACAGAGCACCGTCAGGTGGCCGTAGTGGACCACCGTCAAATAGATCGCGACGCCCAGGCCGATCACGCCGAGCACGACCATCGCACGCCAGAGGACCCGCTCGCTCATCTCGATCGTAGGTTAGCCAGCGCGCACGACCACCCGCCGCGCCCTACGCTCGCAGCGCATGCGCTTGCTCACCTCGGCCGACCTCGACGATCAGATCGAGCTCGACGACGACCTCGTGATCGAGGCCGACGCCGAGCTGGTGCTGCCCCGCCTGCCGGCGGGCGCGTTCGATTTGATCTACATCGACCCGCCGTTCAACACCGGTGCGACCCGGCGCGCCCGCCGCATCACCGTCGCGCGCGACGAGACCGCCGTCCGCCGCGGGTTCGGCGGCCGCCGCTACGCCGCCACCGCCGTCAGCGACATGTCATACGCCGACAGCTTCGAGAACTACCCGACGTTTCTCGCACCGAAGCTCGAGCGCGCGCGCGAGCTGCTCGCCGGCGAGGGCACGCTCTACGTCCACCTCGACTACCGCGAGGCGCACTACGTCAAGGTCGCGCTCGACGAGATCTTCGGCCGCGAGTGCTTCCTCAACGAGATCATCTGGGCCTACGACTACGGCGCCAAGCCGGCGCGCCGCTGGCCGGCCAAGCACGACACGATCCTCGTCTACGTCCGCGACCCACAGCGCTACCAATTCGACGCGCAGGCCGTCGAGCGCGAGCCCTACATGGCCCCGGGTCTCGTGAGCGCCGAGCAGGCGGCGCGCGGCAAGCGTCCGACCGACACCTGGTGGCACACGATCGTGCCGACGAACGGCAGCGAGCGCACCGGCTACCCGACCCAGAAGCCCGAGGGCGTGCTGCGCCGGATCGTCGCCGCCTCCTCAGCGCCCGGCGGCTGGTGCCTCGACTTCTTCGCCGGCTCGGGGACGCTCGGAGCGGTCGCCGCCGAGCTCGGCCGCCGCTATGTGCTCGTCGACTCGAACCCCGAGGCGATCGCGGTGATGCGCACCCGCCTGGGTGGCTAGGCCTCGGCGCATGCGCCGAGGCCCCGGTCGGTGCATGCACCGACCG
>PKXY01000028.1 GCA_003132505.1 Solirubrobacterales bacterium | reverse complement strand
ACCGCGCTAGGCGGCGGCCGTGGCTGGCGGGTTCAGCGAGCCAGAGCGGCGCTGATCCGCCGCGCGGCGAACTGCGAGCCGGCAACGAAGCGCATCAGAGGGCCAAACGTTGCTGCGGCGGCGAGACCGGTGAAGTACAGGCCCGGTACTGACGATCCGAACGACGGCGCCAGACGCGGCCAGCCCGCGAGGGTGGCGATCATGGCCTGCAGCTCAGGCGTCAGGAACGCGAGCCGGTCAAGCGACACGCGGTAGCCAGTGGCGGCAACTACGTGGTCGACGCTCAACTCGTGGCCGCCTTCAGGGCCGCTGACGTTGAGTACGACGCGTCCGCCGTCTACGGACGCGCCGACGACACGCTCACCGACATCCACCGGGAACCGCCCAAGGACGCGCTCGCGAAGCCACCAGGCTCCGGACGGGCCGAGGATGTTGGCGACAAGCCAAAGCCGCTGGCGCAGCCGCAGGTAGCGCACCGATCCGGGCATCTGGGAGAGCGCGAAGTGCGACCAGCCAGGCCCCAGGTGAGACTCCGGCTTCAACAATGTCCCACGCCCCTGGTGCTCGAGATCGGCCGGCTGCTCGCCGAAGATCACGCGGTCCCGACGAACCAGCACGCGTACCTCTGCCCCGGTCTCGTGCAGCAACGCGGCCGTTTCGAGCGCGGACTGCCCACCGCCGATGACCGCGACAGTGCGGCCCGCGAACGACGACAGATCGTGCAGCTGCCCGCTGTGCGAGAGCGCTCCAGCCGCAGACGGTCCATCCGGCGAGATCGTCACCAGCTCGGAGGGCACATAGGCGAACTGGACGAACCCGCTGGCGACGACGACGGCTCTTGCGCCCAGCTCCTCGCCCGAATCCAGGATGACGTCGAATCCACCCGCCGACGGCGCTACTCGCACGACCTGCTTGACCTCGAGCTCGGGAACGAGCCGGCTCTGGAACCAGTCTCCGTAGCCGATGAAGTCATCGACCGCGATCGGCCGGTGACCGACGTAGGGCGTGACCCCCGTGGCGGTGCAGTAGTCGACGAGGGTGTTCCCCGGCCGCGACGAGGCAATGTTCGAGGCGCTGGCAGTCGACTTGAGGAACATCCCGATCGGCATCCGCGTGCGCCAGCTCGACATCGTCTCGCCGAAAGTGCGGACGGCGACGCCACGCTCACGGAGATGGGCGGCGACCGCGAGCCCGTAAGGGCCGGCGCCGATCACTACAACGAGTCGCGGTTCGCTCACGACAGCTGGGCGGATCGGGAATTCCCGCATTGTGCGACCATAACTGGCGTAGGCTAGCGATTGCCCAACCTCACGCGCCCGTGCGCGCCACATGCAACGCCTGACGACCCGTCCGAACGCCTCCGGTTCAGTGGGAGCTTTGACTCCCGTCCTTCCAGCCACGGCACAACGTCGCGGGCAAAGGCAAAGCGTCGCCCGCGACGTCGATCGAGACGTTCCGACGCTGCTCCTGAAGGTCGGCCACTACCCGATCCACCACGGCAGCGTCGGGGCTGTCCGCTCGCTGGGAAGCCTCGGCATCGACGTTTATGCGGTCACCGAGGACCGATTCACGCCGACGGCGCTCTCGCGCCACCTGAAGCGGGCGCTCGTCTGGCCGACGACCGGTGCGGAGGATGCCGGGGAGCTGTTGGCGGGCGTCATGAGGCTCGGCGAAAGGATCGGCAAGCGCGCGGTGCTCGTCCCGACCGATGACGAGGCGGCGCTACTCGTGGCCGAGCACGCCGACGTGCTCGAGCGGCGCTTCATCCTCCGAGACGTCGCACCGGGGCTGCCACGCGAGCTGGCGAGCAAGTCCGGGCTCGCCGAGCTTTGCGCCAGCCACGGCGTTGCAGCACCGCGCTGTCTGACGCCGTACTCGGTCGAGGAGCTCCGTACGATGGCCGCCGAAATCGGCTTCCCCGTCGTCTTGAAGAACGACCAGGCGTGGCTGCGTCTGACCAAGCCGGCGGTCGCGAGTACGACCTTGGTGAGCGACATGGCTGAGTTGGAGCACCTCGCAGCGAGATGGCCGTCGATGCCGAGCGTCGTTGTCCAGGAGTACCTGAACCGCGACTACGCCGAGGACTGGATCGTGCACATCTACGTCGGCAACGAGCCCGAGTCCAGGGTGGTGTTCACGGGCATCAAGCTGCGATCGTGGCCGCCGCACGCGGGCGTGACGGCGGTCGCGCGATCGGTGTGGAACGGCGATCTGGCGAATCGTGCGGTCGAGTTCTGCAGCGCCGTCGGCTTTCGCGGGATCGCGGACCTGGACTGGCGGCTCGACGCTCGCGACGGCGTGTTTCGCCTGCTCGACTTCAACCCGCGTATCGGCGCCCAGTTTCAGATGTTCGAGACCGAGGACGGGGTCGACGTCGTGCGGGCGCTCCACCTCGACCTGACCGGCCGTGCCAGGCCGACGCTGCCGCAGGTCGAGGGACGACGGTTCGTCATCGAGCACCTCGCTGCCCCAGCGGCGCTCGCCTACAGGCAGATGTCGGGCGCGCACCGGAGCGCCGGCGCGAATGGCACGGCGTTCAGGCCACGGACCAAGCGAGCGTGGAGCTCCGTCGACGACCCGCTGCCGGCGCTCGCGGTCGCCGTGCGGCTCGGGGTCCCGGCGACGCGACGGCTGACGACGATGATCGTGCGCCCACACGTGCACGCCGATCCGCTGTCGCCCCCGCCTGACGTCAACTCGCCGGTGCCGCAGCGCGCAGCGAGCGACCAGTAGGCCTAGGACGCTGCCGCGAGCCGCTCGCCGGCCGCGCTGATCGCGCGGTCGAGGCCACGGTCGAGGGCGTCGTTGACGAACTGCTGGGCCCAGACCGGACGGAAGCCATGATCGCGGATCGGAATCCGCTCGAAGGTGACGCCCGGCCACGGCTCGGTCTCGTCAAGGCCGGCGTCGATGATGTCCTGCGCGATCGGCTCACCAAGGCTCATCAGCAGCGTCCGCGCGACGCCGCGCTCCCCCAGCTGCGCCATCTCGGCGTGGAGCGCACTCGACATCTCAGGCTCGGCCTCGCGGTTCAAGAGCTTCTGCGGGTTCCGCGCGATCGCCCGGAGCATTCTCGTGATCGTCCCGTCGGCGACGGCGTCGCGCATCGTGCTCCAGAGCACGCCGCTACGGTGCAGCTGCCGCGCGCGCCGCCCGATCCGTCCGGCGTCAAGCTCGCTCGCGGTGGAGAAGCGGTAGAGGTTCAGCATCACCGTCCCGTGCACGCGCTCGTCGGCGAGCGCCGTCTGGAAGCTCCAGTAAGCCCCGGCGCAGAGGCCCGAGAGCACAAATCCGCCGGGAAGACCGCGCGCCTCGAGCGCGTCGAGCGCCGCGACGACAAAGGCTACGAACTCTGTGCGGTAGAAGGCGTCGGGGTGCGCGTAGGCCCGCTCGTCGCCGTCGGAGTCGCCGAGTCCCGGCAGGTCGAGCCGCAGCGTCGGCACGCCACGAGCAGCCCAGCGGCGTGACGTCTCGACCCAGATGCGGTTCATCCCGACGCGGCGCACGGCTCCCGAATTGAGCAGCACGCCGCAGAGCGGAGCGGACTCGCCGCCCGCACGGAGCGGCTCCACGAGCACACCGCGGACCGTCCCCCCCGGGGTATCGAGCTCGAACGGCGACTCGCGAATGCTCGCGTCGTGAACGTCGATGTCCATGTGATCGGCGCTCAGAACGTGATGCGTGGGCTTTACCGGCACGCTCTGCTCGCCGTCCCCTGAGGCCTTCAGCCAGGAGGTCACGATGCCAAACGTCTTGTAAGGCACCTCCGCAATCTTCGGCTGGCGCACCATCGGCTCATACCCCGGTCCGGGGGAGCTCGTCACGCTGGCGCCCGATTGCTCGAGGTGCGCGAGCAGACGCGGATCGGGGGCGCTCTGGTCGCGACCCATGAGCAGCACCCGGCGCCCGGGAGCGCCCGGTATCTCGCGCTCGGTCAGGTCAACGCTCTTGAGCGCGGTGGCGGTCTCGCCTGACAGCAGGAATCCCCAGACTTCGAGCTCGCCGGCTTCCGGCGCGGGACTCTCGAGCTCGGCCGGACGCTCTGCTTGATCCGCGGCGAGCCTCGCCATCGCTCGCAGCTCGCGCACGATCGCATCGCCCTTGGCCGGCACCGACCACAGCACGAGGTCATCGACGGCCGCGCCTTCCGTGACCGCGAGGTAGGCAAGCATGCCGCCGAGCCCGACTCCGACAGCGACGACCCGGTCGCAGTCGCCGGCGCTCTTCAGCCAGCTCGCGGCGGCGTCCACCGCCTTCGTCCATGTGTCCAGTCGCTGCGGATCTCGCGGCGATCCGGCGCTCTCGCCGCTGCCGGGAAGGTCGAAGCGAAGCGCCGGGAAGCCGGCGTCGGCGAAAGCTTCCGCCCAGCGCAGGAAGCTGCGATGAGCGCAGATCTCCTCCCAGCCGAACGGCGCACAGAGGACCACGCCGACCCGCCGGTGCGCGCCGCTGGGAGCGTGCAGCACAGCGAACACCGGATCCGGCTCGAGCTGCAGATAGACAGGCTGCTGCGGGCGGGTAGCGCCCGCCGGGCCGTTGCTGGCGCTCACGCCGTTGATCGCGCTGACGCCCTGATTTCCGTTCTTGCCGTTGGTTGAGCTCATCCGGTTCTCATACGGTCATCGTGCTCTTTACGAGCTTCTTGAGCGAGTCGGGGCCCGAGCGCTGAAATGATGCGAGCGCCGATAGCGGTTCCATCACCGCGACGCTGAGAAAACTCAATAACAATGCCAGGATAATGACGGGTTCGCCTTATTTCAACGGGCAACTTTTTACACCGCTCGGCGCGCTTGCTCGCAAACTCCGCTCGTTTCGGGACACCACTGCCTGCGTCAGCGGGACGTCTGCCGGCGCTCGTGACGCCGCTTTCATTCACCGTAGCGCGACCCGGCCGGCGAGGTTGAGCGCGCTGAGCGTCGCGCCTGACGCCTCGCCGTCCGCGGCGACGCGGGTCAGCTCGACGCGCCGCAGGCCACCCGGCTCGATCGAGAAGGCGTTGTCGGCGGCGCGAAAGCCCGGGCAATGGATCCGCACCCCGTAGGCGAAGCGTTGCGACTCGACGCGGATGACGGCTTGCTGGCGATCGCTCTGCTCGAGTGCCGCAACGAGCCCCAGCTCTGACGCCGGTTCGCGGACGCTCGGGCGGCCGGCCGGCAGGCGGAAGGCCTGTGAGATCAGCTCGCTGACGCCGTCCTGCTCGCGCTCGAGGCTCAGCGCCACGACGTCCTGCGCAGGCGGGCCGAAGCGGTAGGCCCAGGAGATGTCGACGAAGCGGCCGAGCAGGCCCTCGACGTCATACGCGCGCTCGCTGTGTGGCGCCAGCACGATCGGCTCGACGACCTCGCCGACCGAGAGCTCCTGGTCGCGATAGAGATTGATACGCAGGTTGGCGCGCAGCTCCCTCGGATCGTCGTTGGCGACGTGGGCGACGATCCCCGACTGGCCGTCGTCGGTGCTCCAGACCGCCCGCGGCGCAAGCACGCGGCGCAGGTGGTGGTAGACGACCTTCGGCTCGCCGCGACTGTCGAGCACGCCCCAGCCGGCACCGGGGCGCAGATCGCGCAGGCACAGGACGATCCCGCCGCCGCAGCGCGCATCGCCCCGCCGCCACTCGCCGAAGACCTCCGCCATGACCTCGCCGCTGACCGCGCGCGACAGCTCGAGATAGCGCTCGGGGTCGCTGGCCCGCAACTCCTCCGGCTCGACGGCGAAGAGCACGCCAAGGTAGTGGTCGCGCACGTCGTGGAAGTCCCAGGTGGCGCCGGGGTCGCGTGGCGCCGACCCCTTCCAGCGAACGTCCGAAACGACAGTCGCACCCGACAGCTCCGGCGCGATCTGCGCGACGATCGCCTCGTCCGGCACGTTCGCGATCGCCAGGCATTCGGCGGCGAACAGGACGTTCGCGCGGCGGGCGTCCTCGAGTGGCCGGCGGTAGCCGCCGACGCCGAAGTAGCTCGCGATCCCGCGGTCGGGGCGAAACGGCATCGCACCGCCCCACGGCGCCGACGGCACGTAGACGGCGTCCAGATCAGCGTCGGCGACGAGCCGCGGTAGTCGCTCGCCAAACAGCGGGCCGCTCGCGAGCGCCGGATCGAGGCCGACCATCGCGACCTGCTGGGCGACCTCGCTCGAGCCACACAGCGCGGTGAGGCTTGCCCTGCCGCCGAGATCGCGCAGCACACCGTCCACTTCGCGCTCGACCGCCTCCATGAACGGCGGATCGGATTCGGGATAGTCGAGGTTGGCGAACATGAAGTCCTGCCAGACGAGAATGCCGAGCTCGTCGCAGAGGTCGTGGAAGGTCGGCGACTCGTAGGCGCCGGTGCCGGGGATACGCAGCATGTTCATCCCGCCGGCACGGACCAGCTCGAGCGCGGATCGCAGATCCGCGGCCGACGGCGCCGGCCCGGCAGCCTCGAGCGCCATCCACACTGCGCCGCGCGCGAATACCGGCGTGCCGTTGACCACGAGCTGTAAGCCGCAGGCTTCGAGATCCTCGCCTCCGCCCAGCTCGCGAAAGCCGACGCGACCGGCGTCGATCGTGATCGCCGCGCCGGCCACGGTCGCGGTGATCGTGACGTCGTAGAGCGCCGGGTCCCCGTGGGTGTGGGGCCACCAGCGCGCGACGGAGGGCACTCGGACCTCGCCGCTCGCACTCACGCTGTCGGGCGATCGACGGCACTGGAGCTCGGCTCGCTGCACACCACCGCTGTCGCTGATCGCCAGCTCGACCGCCTCGAGCGCCTCCCCGCCGAGCACTCGCAGCTCGATCGCGGCGGCCAGCACGCCGGCCCCGTCCTCGATACGCGGGCGCAGCTCAACCGCGTCGACGGCCAACCGCCGGCGCCGTTCGAGGCGCACCGGACGCCACGGGCCAATCACCGGCGGGCCGGGGGCGAACCCGGCCGCGCGGCCGATCAGCATCGTGCGATAGAACCGCAACGTGGCGTCGGCGACCACCCGTTGACGCCAGCGCTGGCGCGGGCGGCGGCTCTCGGCCAGCAACGGGGCCAGTGCGCGGCAGCAGATGACGAGCTCGTTCTCGCCGGCGAGCTGCCCGCTGACGTCGACCTGCGAGCGCGCGAACATCGACTCGCTGCTCAGCACGAGGACCCCGTTCAGGTAGACCTCGGCGACCGTTGCGAGGCCGTCCAGGACCAGCACGATCTCTTCGCCGTCGCGCACCGGCGCCGCCTCAAAACGCGTGCGAAACCACCAGTCGCGCTCGTCGATCGCGTCGGTCGCGCGCCCGGCGTCACGGAGCGCATCGGCGACCGTTCCGGGGACGTGTGCGCCAAGCCAATCGAGCGAGCCGATGCCGCTCGGCTCGGCGCACGCACCGGGTTCGCACGCCGCCAGCGCCCAGCCCGCGTCCAGCGCGGTCACCTCGTGTCCTTCGACGCTGACACGAGGCGGCCAGCCACGCGCCGTTGCGAGCGTCTCCGGGGTGGCTATCCGACGACCTCCGCAAGCGTGTCGAGAGCCCGCGACCATGAGGCGCTGAGGCTCTCGATGACCGGAGCCGGCTCGAACTCGCGCCGGCGGGCCAGGCGGAAGCTCAGGACCTTGCAATTGTCGATGATCGCCTGCATCGCCTCGGTGGACTCCGCGGCGTCCTTGCCGAGCAGCCATTCGGCGTGGCTTGCGGCCAGCTCGAACGCGGCGCCGATCATGCGCACCGACGCGAAGGCATACGCGTGGTAGGCCTCGAGATCGCCCGCGAGCAGCGCCGGCAGCTCGTGCTCGAGCTGCTCGCCAAATCGCGCGAACGGGTCGCTTCGAGGGCGCTGGCGCAGGTGGTGGTGCAGCAGCTCGCGCGAGGCGGCGCGCAGCTCCTCGCCCTGCAGCCGCGGGCCGGCGTCGAAGCGGACGATCTCCGCATACGGCGGCAGGATGTCCGGCGCAGGCTCGCCGTCGAGGCGAAAGACGCCGCGATAGTCGTCGCCCTCTAGTTCGTAGAGCCCGGCGTTGTGGAAGTAGCGCAGGAAGCATTCATCGGCGTCGATCGCCTCGGCGATCGCCGAGCTCTTGACGTGCGCGCGAGCGTAGGCCGTCGCGGCCGTGTCGGGCAGGTGGAATGAGTCGAGCTCGACGATGATCGTCCGGCCGGCGTCGATCTGCTCGGCGATCTGTGTCGGCAGTGGGCGATAGGGCTGCATCTCGTGGATGTCGATCCCGAACAGCCTCTCGAGATCCTCCGGCGGCGGCTTGAAGAACGTGAACTGGTCGCCCTCGAAGTCGCTGCGTACGAGATAGCCGAGAGCCGCCAGCGGCTCATCGCCACGAGCATGGAGCAGCTCGATGATGATGTCCGTGTAGCAGTTCGTCTCGGGGTAGGAACGTCCGGCGCCGTGCACCGCGTGCGGCTGATAGGTGCTCGCCTCGAGGCCGAAGAGGCTGCGGTAGGCGGTGCTGCGATGTGCGGTGCTCAACTGGGCCACAGCTCCCTGCGAACCTCCTCCGGCCAGCTCGAAGGTTCAAAGCCGTGCGTGCGCAGCAGCGCGAGCGTGATGCGTTCCTGGCCGAATCCGAGGCAGGCTGTGTGAGCCGTCGAGCCGTCCTCGAGTACGAGCCCGTACTTCTGGGCGAAATGCTCCTGGTGGTAGTTGAACGACGTCACTGCCGTCGGCTCGGGGCCGGCGATCTGGACGAGCAGCTCGTACTTCAGCTCCTGCTTGCGCTGATTGGCGGCGAGCATCCGCCCGCCGCGCCCGAAGAACGGGTCGGCGGCACGGTCGACGTCAGCTGCGAGTCCGAGGCCGCGCAGCAGTCCGAGGCCGCGCTCGCGCCAGGTGTCGCGCCACTCGAGGACCTCGTCGGGCGATCCGATGCGAACGAGCTCGCGCTGGTGGAAGGTCTGCATCCGCGCGGGATCCTCCGAGGGCTCGTGGCGGAATACCCACGCCCCGCCGGCATCGACGAAGAAACCGCCGGACGGAACGGCGCCGCGACGCGCGACGGCCGGGTAGACCGGGTAGCAGGCTGCGGGCACGAGCGCCAGCTCGCTCATCGTCTGGTACTCGCTCCAGTCCTCGTGAGCACTCGCGCAGGTGTCCTGCGCGAGTGCGTCCTCCTCGCTCCCCTCGAAGCCGAAGACGCTGCCGGCGAGGTGTGGAAAAGAGTGCAGGTATCCGCTCGACTCTAGCTGGCGGCGCGGCAGCAGCGGCGGGAAGCGCAACGTCTCGGGCCCCTCGGGCGCGGCAGCCTTGGTCACGAGCGCGTCAAAGCCGGTGCGGATCTGCTCGAACACGGCGCCGCGGCCGTAGAGCCCAGGGACGCCGCTCTCGATCAGGATCTCGCGCTCGAACAGCTCGGCGGCGAACTCCGCCTGGTCTGTGCTGGCAGGGAGGACCTCGGTCATCAGGCCTCCTTTGCGATCGCCAGCAGCGTCGCGTCGGTAGCGAGAAGGCGCTCGTTGGCGACCATCAGGCGCGCCGAAAGCGCGTCGCGGAGGTGCCGTCCGACGCTGTAGGGGGTGTCGTTCTTGTATCCAAGGATCCCGATCGCCTCCAATGCGCCACCACACACTCGCGGCGTCTGTTCGGAAGCCGCCAGCTTGAGGTTGTTGAAGCGCAGCACGCTCGCCATCGTCATCAGACGCTCGCGTCCCGGGTCAGTGTCGAATGCGATGAAGTCCGCGAGGGCCTGTGAGACCTCCCCGCGCAACAGGGCCAGCTCGGCCATCACCTCCGAGAGCCGGCGGGCCGCCGGCACCGGCTCCCCCGGCTTCTGCCGTGCGCTGGCCCGTACGAACGCCCGCGCGCGCTCGAACGCCTCGGTGGCGATCCCGAGCCACACGTGAGACCAGAGGATGTGCGACAGCGGCACGATCGACTGGTTCATGACGTCGGAGAACGGCACCTGCAGCACCTGCTCCGGCCCGAACTTCCCGCGCACGACAAATCCAGGCGAGCAAGTGCCGCGCATTCCGAGCGTGTCCCAGGCGCCGGCCGGCTCGAGCGTCATCTGATCGGAACGCGTGAGCACGAGTACCTGGTCGCCAGACTCGGCGTCAGGTGCACGTCGCAGCGTCGTCAAAAGGTCGTCGGCGTGCGCCCCGTAGCTCACCGTGGGCGCCTGCTTCTCGAACTCCAGCTCGCCTGCTTCGGAGGGGGTCACGGCAGCGATCGATCGGGCCATGTCCCCGCCCGTACCGACCTCGGAGGTGGCCGACGCGATCAGCCGCTGTTCGCGGTGCAGGTCGCGCAGATAGCCCTCGTACCACGGCGAGCCATCGAGGTGACGCGCGATCGTCATCACCTGAATCTGGTGCATCGCGAAGACCATCGCGGTGGAGCTGCACCCGCGCGCGAGCTCATAGCAACAACGCGCGATCGCCTCCAGCGAGGCGCCCGGGCCGCCGAGCGCGTCAGGCACCGCGGCCGACAGCGCGCCGGCACTGCGCAGCGCGTCGAGCGCCTCGATCGGAAAGCGTGAGTCGCGGTCGACCTCGTCGGCTACCGGCGCTGCCACCTCGCCGGCGATACGCCTGATCTCGTCGAGCAGCTCCCGCTCGGCGTCGACGACGACGCTCATGCCGCCTGGCCGTTCTGCACCGCGATCTCGTCGATCGCACCCGTGATGGCGCCGATGCTCTCGAACACCGAGCGCGTCAGCATGCGGTCGGGAAACTCGATGTCGAACGCGTCTTCGAGCGCGAGCATCAGATTCACGCTGGCGTGCGAGGTCATGCCGGCGGTGAACAGGTCGGCGTCGTCGCTCAGCGTGTCGACGTCGACCGGCAGGCGGGCGTGCTCGCGCAGCACCTCGCGGATCGCGGTGTTCGTCTCGGCGCTCAACGCGCACCGCCGAACTGGGCGACGACGACCGCTGCAGCGAACGGACCCTCGTGCGTGAGGCTCACGTCGAGAGCGCTGACGCCGCGACGGTATGCGAGCTCCTCGGCGCGACCGGTGAGCTCGATCGACGGGCGGCCAAAGCCGTCCGAGCGCACGCCGATCGACCGCCACGGCAGAGCCTCGTCCGCCACGCGCAACGCCTTCATCGTCGACTCCTTTGCCGCAAAGCGCGCCGCGAGACGACGCGCGTTAGGCGTGCCGTCCGCGTTGCGACAGTCGTCCAGCTCGCGCCTTGTGTACACACGATGAAGGTATCGGTCGGCATGGGCGTTGATTGACCGTTGCACGTCCTCAATCGACGCGAGGTCGAGGCCGACGGCGAAGCCGGCCGGCAGCCGTGGCCTATTCGGAGCAGCGAACACCGTCATCTACGCCTTGCGAGCCTCGGAACGGATTGCAGCATAGTGCAGCTCGTGACAGCCGAAGGCAGACTCCCCTGGCGCCACCGTTGTGCCGTCGAGCGCCAGACATTCCACCAGTTCGAAGTTGTGTCGCGCGAGCTGACGCTCCTCGTCGTCGCGTCCGATGTAGTAGTGCAAGAGTGAATAGTCGTGCGCCTCGTCGTTGAGGATCGCGTAGTCGGGCCCGAAGTGCTGCAACGCGACGAGTCGTCGGTGGTTCGCGACGCTGCGCGGCAGCCGGACGACGCGGTTGGTGAAGCGGACCGGATGCTTCGAGAGCTTGTGTGTCGGTCCTGCGAGCAGCGGCGCGCAGGCGAGATTGTGTGAGGAGAAGATCAGCAGGCCGTTCGGGCGCAGGAGCCTGTGTAGCTCATCGAGCAGGCTCGCACGCGCGTGATCGCCCAAGACGTCGAGCACGTTGGCACCCGCGACGACCGCATCGAAGTCCTCCGACGCAAACGCCGAGAGGTCGCGCATATCCCCCTGGCTGAAGGTCGCTGTGGGGTAGCTGCGTTGGCAGTAGGCGACCATGTCCGCGGCGATGTCGATGCCGTGCAGCTCCCTGGCGGTCGCGACGAGGTGCCGCGTCAGGCGACCGCCGCCGCAGCCGAGCTCGAGGACGCGTCCGGACAGCGCTTCGCGGTGCCGTTCGAACAGCGCCGCCTCAGCCGGGTGCAGCTTGCGGTGCTTGTACCAGCGCAGCAGTCCGCCGGCGCCCCAGGTGCGAGTGTTGACGGCGAGCTGCGCCTCCTCGCTTTCAAGCGCGTTCGCAGCGCTGCCACCGGCGTGAACCTGCACGCTCACGATGTCCCTTCGCTGACGCTCATGTCACCTGCAGCTCCAGACTGCTCAGGGCTTTTGGAAGTTTACGTAGCACGAGCATTCCGGCCGGTCGCGGCACACGCGGCTCGTGCTTCCTGTTAGGCAAGATAGCGCGGGCGGGACGCGGCATAGGCGGTAAAGAAACCACCCTGCGGGGTGCTTGGCTTGCTCCAGGCGTTGGTCGCTCAGTTGGTGCGCGACGGTCTGCTCAAGCCGCCTTCGCTGGCCGCATCCGAATTTACTGGCCTCACGGCCCGGCGCCGCTGGTTGGGCCTGGCGTGGCTGCCGGCGCGACAGATCGCATCGCGGCGGCGGGGACCAGGCGGCTACCCGCGCTCCGACTCTGGACGCCGCTCGCTGCGGCGCCGTGGCGCGCTACCAACGCTGGCGGCGGCGCGCGGCCCAATGAAGGAGCCGCGCGCCGCCGGCCGGCTAGTAGATCCTGAAGTGGTAGATCGCCGTGCCGTTCCCGCCCGGGCCGATCGCCCGCACGTAGAACACGTACTTGCCCTTCTTGAGCTTCGAGTACTTCTTGCTCAGGCCGCCGCACTTCGCGTACTTGGGCGCCGGTGTCTTCGCGTGTTTGCGCGTCGGCTTGCGCACGAGTGCGCATTCGTAGCTCGTCGTGTCCCCGCTCGCCGTGAAGTGGAACGTGGCGTCGTGGTGCTTCGAGCTGATCAGCTCCTTGAGCAGTTTCGCGATCGGCGGTGCCGGTAGCGATGCGGTCACAGCAGGCGCAGCGATCATCGCTGTGATGGCTGAGAGCGCTGCGGTTCCCGTACCGCCCGCGTTACTCGCGGTCTCGGTAACCCTGATCGTGTGGCCGACATCGGTGGCCGTGAGCGTGTGGGTCTGGCCGGTCGCTCCTGCGATCGCGCTGCAGTTGTTGCCGGACGCGTCGCAGTCGAACCACTGATAGGCGTAGCCGGTCGGAGCGTTCGTCCAGCTGCCGTGGGCTTCGGTCAGCGTCTGCCCTAGCGTCGTCGCGCCGGTGATCGTCGGCACCGTCGAGTCGACCGGCACTGGCGGCAGCGGGATTGGATTCGTGCCCTCTGCCTCCTGGCCGTCGTTGTCGACTGCAACGCATTGCTGCGCCGAGGTGCACGTGATGGCTTCGAGCGATCCCATGCCGCCGATCGACTGGGGCGTTCCGCCGACTCCATTGGGGTTGAACTGGACCGCATTGCCCGCCTGATCGCCGGCGTAGCAGAGCCCGGTAGTCGGGCAGGCGACCGTGTCGAGCGCATACGGATCGATGTTGTCGGTCGGCGCGACGCTTCCCGTAGTCGGGTTGAACGTCAACGCGTTCCCGTTCGCGTCGACCGCGGTGCACTGCGTCGTCGAGGGGCAAGCCACGCCGTTCAGCGCATCTCCGCCTTGGATCGTGGCCGCGTTCGTGACGCCGCCGTTTGTCGGGTTGAATGTAATCGCGCGGCCGTAGGCGTCGATCGCCGTGCACTGGTTGGCTGCGGGACAGGCGACGCCCTCGAGGAAGTTCGGGAAGTTCGCCTCCGCGTCCACGTTGACAGGCGCCTGCGCCGTGTTCGACTGCGGGTTGTAGGTGATCTCATCGCCGTTTGAGTCGACAGCGGTGCACTGGCCCGTCGTGGGACAGACCACGTCATCCAGGACCGCGCCGAGGTCGGCGCCGACAGCGAGCGGGATCTCGACGTAGCCCGCCGGGTCGGTCGGGTTGTAGTCGAATGCGTCGCCCGCCCAATCGACCGCCGTGCAGAGAGTCGTCGACACGCAGGCGACCGCCTCGGGCACGTTGTTGAGGTCGAACTGGAAGGCGGCATTGAGGATCGCTCCGCTCGCCGGGTCGAACGTCATCGTCTGCCCAGCGATGTCGACCCCGGTGCATTGCGTCGTCGAGGAGCACGAGACGCCCCTGAACGCGTTGTCCGGGGCGGCCGCGCTGGCACTCGCAGTGGCCGTAGACGGCGGGTAGAACGTGGTCTCTCCGCCGGTGTTGTCGACCGCCGTGCACTGACCCGCCGCAGGGCACGACACGCTGTGGAGTGGCTCGTTGTCGACGCCGGCACGGGTCACGTCGGTCGGAGCGCCCCCCGCGTTTGGATCGAAGCTGATCTCATGCCCTTGGCGGTCGACAGCTGTGCAATCGGCCGCGTCAAAGCACGACACGGCGTACAGGTCGATCGTCGTAGGGCTCGCCGGATCGTCGGGGTAGTTGCTCGCGAGGTTGATCTCGTAAGCCGTGGGCGCCGCGGGAGTGTCTGGCGAGGTCGGATTGAATGTGACCTCGTCTCCGCCGCTGTCAATCGCGGTGCACTGGCCCGTCGTCGGGCAGGACACGACGTAAAGGGCATTATCCGCAGCCGTGTCGATCTTGATGGGCGTCAGCGTGCCCGTCGCGGTCGACGGGTTGAACGTCACCTCGTTGCCCTGGTCGTCGACGGCGGTGCACTGGCCCGTAGGGCCCGCAGCCGGGCACGATAGCCGCTCGGCGCCGGATAGGCCGGTGCTCGCTTTGTTGATGATGTCCATGTTTTGGGGGTTGAACGTGATCTCGACGCCGTTGCGGGCGAGAGCCGTGCACTGGGCGGTCTGCGCCGACGGACACGAGATGCCGTAGAAGGTGTTGTACTGGTCGATCGCGGTGGGACCGGCGATGACGTTTCCGTTGGCCGGATCGAAGCTGACCGCGTAGCCGTGGTCGTCTACCGCGGCGCACACGCCGGTCGTCGGGCACGACACCGCTCGCAGCAGATAAATGCCGTCAACGTCGACCGGTGTCGGCGTGCCGGGCGACCGTGGGTTGAACGTCACCTCCTGCCCGTTGAAGTCGATGCCGGTGCACTGGGTCGTCGACGCGCACGAGTCGCTGAGCATCGTGCCGCCGTTCGTGTCGAGGCTTTGCGCAGCGCTCCAGGTCGTCGTGCTCGCCTGAGCCGCGCCGGCGAAAGCCAGCGACAGCGCGAACGCGGCGACGAGGGCCGTCAAGCCCGCCGATCTGCGGCCGCCCCCTCGGGCCACCCCTCGTGCCACAGATATCCGGGTTGACAGCTTCATGCTGGATCTCCTCTCGGTTCTTCCACGTGTTCGGGCTTAAACCGCGCCACTGGACGAATGTTCCGGTGGTGCGACGCAATTCAAGCTATGCGGCGCCGACATTAGCGAGGAGGGCCTGGCCGACTCGGGCAAGTTGGGCACCCCGGGCGTGGTGAGGTTGGCAGATCTGACTGGGGAAATCTCTCCCCAGTGCGCTCAGGCGCCGACGAGGCTGATGCGGACGGCGCCGAGCCGGGCCACGGCGTGGCGCGTCATGGATGCTGCCATACCCGGACGTAGTCGACGCGGAATGTCGCTGCGCGGCTCGGGCCGCCGTACTGCGGATCGGCCCCGATGCCGAGGATCAGGTACATCGGCGCCGACGTGACGCCGTGGATGATCCGGCCGACGCGACGACCGTCGTAGCAGTAGGTCACGCTCCCCGGCTCCCAGTCGGAGCCGAAGGTGTGCCAGCCCGCTGTCACCGGCATCGTGTCGCAGTTGCCGCGGGCGCCCAGCGGGGAGTGGAAGTGCCAGCAAAGCTGGCCGTGCAATCCCTCGGCGATGTCGTCCTCGCCATCGGCCGGCCAGTCCTGTCCGGCGGTCCAGAAACTCGGCCAGTCGTAGACCACGCCGGATCGGGAGACGGCCACCCGAGCCCGGATCTGGGCGAATCCGTAGGTGTAGGAGAACTTCCCGTTGCTGGTCACGATCCCGGCGGAGTAGCGCCGCGTTTTAGCCTCGCAGACCTCGGGCTTGATCGCCACGCTGACGTTAAGCGAGCCACCGCCGACCGAGACGCGACGCGGGTCGAAGCACTCCGGAGCGTTCGGATTCACCGGCCAGGTGACGCCTGAGCCGAACCAGCCCGTCGACCAGTGCGCCCGGTCGAGGCTGGTGCCGTTGAAGCCGTCGTCGAAGATGACGTGCCAGTTCCCCGGATCGCCGTTTGGCACGGGCGGGGGAAGCGACCGCGACGCGATAGCCGCGAGCACGCCGCCCGCGACGAGCACCAGCACGAGCGCGACGACCAGCCTGCCACGACCGCGGCCCGCATGACGACGGTCCTGCCGGCCGGCGTCACCGCTCACCTTTGGAGGTCCGTCATCGGACTTGACGTAGCCGGCGCGCGGAATGACCGTCTGGGCATTACCGAGTGCGTCGGCGTCTACTGAAGATCGGCTCGGGGTAGCGAACGCTGCGGGGCGCTCAGCGCACCCAGGCATCGTACGTTCGTCCAGGGCCATTGCAACTCGGCGTCGCCGACGCCGAGGGTACTCATGTGAGGTTTTGCAAGAGCGCCTTAGGCGCCCTGTCGGCGTGCGCGCTTGCGAGCTCGATCGTTTCGGCCACTGCGAGCGCTCAGCGGCCGGCGCCGGTGTCGCGCGCAGCCGGCTCCGCCGCGGTGGTCCTGCGGGTGCCGGCTCCCGGCGTCTACGGCGTTCGCGTGACGATCACCAACGGGCCGAGTCGACGGAGCCTCGCGAAACTCCGGGTCGGCAGCCGCGTCAGCAACGTCGGCGTCGGCGGACGGCGCAATCGCTCGCAGCTGAGCCTCCACGCCACGATCCGCGGTCGCGCGCTCGCAATTCACGTGGCCGACCGCTACGCGACGCTGCACCTGTCGGTACGCGCCCGCCGGCTGCACTCGCTTGACGTCGGGCAAAAGGGCACCGCCGCGGGGACCACCGCTGGTGCGACCGGCAGCGCCGGCGCTGACACGGCCGTAACGACGGCAGCGGTGGTGACGAAACCTCCCGCGCCCGCTCCTGCCGGCGCCCCCGGGCCGCCGGGAGATCCGGCGAGCTGGCATCAGGTGTTCGACGATGAGTTCGATGGCTCGAGCCTCGACACGTCCGAGTGGTCGACCGGCTGGTATGGCTCGGGTATCACCGCGCCGGCGAATTCGGAGGAGCTCGAGTGCTATGACCCGGCACAGGTTGTCGAAGGTGGCGGCGAGCTCGACTTCAACCTGATCGCCAAGACCGAGAGCTGCGGCGGGCAGACGCGCCCCTATGCGTCGGGCCTCATCAGCACCGCGGGCAAGTTCAGCTACACCTACGGCTACGCCGAGGTCCGGGCCTGGCTCCCAGGCACGAGCACGATCAACGACTGGCCGGGGATCTGGGCCGATGGACAGTCCTGGCCGACCGACGGCGAGCTCGACGTCGTCGAGGGCCTCGGCGGACAGGCCTGCTGGCATTTCCACGACCCGCAGGGGGCGCCGGGCGGCTGCGCCGCCGGGTCGAGCTACACCGGCGGCTGGCACACCTACGGCGCCGACTGGGAGCCGGGAAGCGTGACCTATTACTACGACGGCACAGTCGTTGGCACGATCACTACCGCCATCACCAGCGCGCCGATGTACCTGATCCTCGATCTCGCCGCCGACAGCGCCTACGGTGGGCCGCTCGCGGCCCCGGCGACGATGCGCGTCGACTACGTGCGCGTGTGGCAGCACTCATGAGCAAGGTGGCGGAGCCGCTGCGATCGGTCCGACGGGAGACCACGGTACGTTACGGCCTGTGGCGAACGCTATGAAGAAGCCGCTCGCGCTCGCCGTGTCTGCAGTGGAGCGCCTGCGGATGTGGCTCCTGACACAGCGATGGTTCACGAGTGTCCTGCTGCCGGCGCTGCCGCGCCAGCTGCGCTGGTTCCTGCGCAAGGTGTACCTAGCGCCGGTCGACCTTGCTGACCGCCTGCTCGGCCGCCGCAACACCGACCTGCCGCCAAAAGCCGGGACGTTCACCGGAGCCGTCCACGACTTCGCCGCCAGCGGCGAGGCGCTCTTGGATGCGCTCCGCGACACCGCCGGGCTGACCGCGTCATCCCATATCCTCGACATCGGCTGCGGCGTCGGCCGCCTCGCCGTGCCCGCCTCGCGCTTTCTCGATGCGGACGGCAGCTATGAGGGAATCGACATCGTTCCCGAGGGCATCGCGTGGTGCAAGCAGCACATCTCAGGCCCGCACGACAACGTCCACTTCACGCTGGCTGACGTCTACAACAAGGAATACAACCCCAAGGGCACGCTGAAGGCGTCCGATTACCGCCTTCCCTACGAGGATCAGACGTTCGACGTCATCGTGCTCATATCGGTTTTCACGCACATGTTGCCGGCCGAGGTCGAGCAGTACATCGGCGAGATCGGGCGGGTGCTCAAGCAGGGCGGTCGCGTCTTTGCCTCCTACTTCCTCATCACGCCCGAGTCCCACCAACTGATGGACTCGCCTGCCAGCGGGATGCGCTTCAAGCATCACGTGGTTCCCCATTGGGTGATCAGCCCCAAAGTCCCCGAGCTTGCCGTCGCCTACGACGAGCCCTACATCCGCGAGCTCTACGTCAAGAGCGGGCTGTCCGGCGAGCCCGACTTCTACGTCGGCGCGTGGTGTGGCCGAGCCGGACACTGGCCGACCGACTCGGGGCTCGGCGACCAGGACACACTGGTCGCCGCAAAGCTCTGAGCTGCAACGCCGGGCCGGAAACAGCTTCGGCACGGCTCCGTGCTGGCAATCGCTCTAAGAACTGGTTTTAGAGTGACTGGCACCCCCCGGATTCGGCCTGGTCGCGGCGCTGGATCGCCACCCGGCACTTTGCAGGTAGCCATTGCTACCTGCTGCGGCGCTCTCCGTCGCCCAGTTTGCCTGTGCCCCGAGGGTGCACCCAGACCGCCCCGACGCACCCTGATTCTGAAACCAGTCCTACGTCGTTCGTCTAGTACGAGCGCCTGGGTAGAAAACCGCCACTTGCAACAAATTAGCCCCCGCTATGCTTCGACGCGCGGTCGGCAGTTTTCGTGCGCGCATCACGCGAACGTAGCTGTGGACGGAACGATTAGGCCAAACGTCCAAGTCCCCGTCGGTCCAAGGAGGAGGAGCAGCGGAGATTGATCCGTCGCGGCATCACCGTTGTTGCGATTTTAGCCGCGGCTGGCGCTTCTGCCGCGCTCGCCTCTGCTCGTCCTGCCGCTCGTAGCGCGCAGGCGAGCCTCGTGACGAGCAGCGTGAGCAAACCGGTCACATCATCGGGGCGCTACCTCGTCGTCCTCAGCGTCCGCGCCCGCAAACCGGGCGAGAGCGTCACGATCTACCTCTCCGGTGCCTCGAAACGGCGGTTGCGTGTTCGCTCGCGGACGGCCATGCTCGACTACAACCTGACGGTCAACCGAATGCCCGCGAAGCTGACGGCGCGGGCGGTCAGCCCGCAGCCGGCCGTGGCTCTTGCGATGACCCTCAAGTCTGAAGCTGCCACGACTCCGCCGACGCCGGCGCCAACTCCGACGCCGCCCGCGACCTCGCCGCCGAGCTTCGGGCCGGCGCAGTACCCCAACCCCTACACGAACCTCGTCTTGGACGACGAGTTCAGCGGGGCATCCGGTAGCGCCCCCAGCTCCGCGAACTGGACCGTCGCGACCGGCCAGGGCCAGTGCGGCAACGACACGCTGAATAGCAACACGACGAACCCCGCGAACGTCCAGCAGAACGGCCAGGGCCAGCTCGTCATCACCGCCCTCGACAACAACGGCTCCTACACCTCGGCCCAGATCGAGTCGACGCCCGTGACGTCGTTCCCCTACGGCGCCGTCGAAGCAAGGATTCAGCTCCCGCCGGGCCAGGGGCTGTGCTCGGCCTTCTGGCTCAATGGCGAAGCGTCGTCGGGCTGCTCGTGGCCGTGCTCAGGCGAGATTGACATCCTCGAATCGCCGGCGTTCGGTACCGACCCGGATTACGCGATCTTCACCCTCCACGGACCGATCACGCCGGACACGGACGGCGGCAACTACCAGCAGTTCGAGACGAGCACGACCGCCCTCGGAGACCTCTCGGCGGCCTACCACACCTACGCGGTGATCTGGAGTCCAAACTCGATCGTCTGGACGATCGACGGCGTCGAGTACGCATCGGCGACGCCAAACAGCCTCGTCGGAGGCTCGACTTGGGCCTTCAACGAGTCCCGGGCGTACTCGATCATCCTCGACCTCGCGGTCGGCGGCTGGCCATGTGACAGCGGCAATCCGGTGGCGCCGCCAAGAACGTGTCCGGGAGCCAGCTTCCCTGCGAAGATGCTCGTCGACTGGGTCCGCGTCTACCACTGAGAGGCGCTGCGCCCGCCCAGGGCCGCCGTCACCGGCTCGCAGCCCCCAACGTCACTCCTCGCGGCGGTATGGCCTACTGCGGCCGCCGCTCCTGGGCAGAGCGCCTCCCCGCTCCAAGCCTGGATGCGGCTGTCCTATATGCCTCAAGCTGATCACGACGGGCGATTGCCAGCACTGTCACCTTGGCCACGCTTCCGTCGTCAGGCTCGTTGCGAAAGACGAGCCTGAAGCGCCGCTTGTCCTCCCATCCTTCCCTGTCAAAAGACACCTTGCGGCGCCCGATGAGATTGCGCAGGTTATAGCGCGACCGCACGGGCTCACCGATGCGCGGTCTCTGACCTCGTCAAGAACAGAGACCTGGCAGCTCATTCAGGCAATTCTTCAGCCAGTTCGGGGAAGCCCATCTCCCGCAACAGCTGTGCTCCCGAGATGACGCCTCCGTCCGAGCGCTCCAGACGCTCGGCCAACACGAAGCTTATGGCGACGTTCTCCGAGCGGAACCCGTGTGAGTGGGTCCGTTCTAGCTAAGGCCGTGCTATTGTGTGGGCGGTGGTGCGAGTTGGAATGCATGAAGCCAAGAGCCAGCTGTCGCGGCTGGTGGATCTTGCTGAGGGTGGTGAGGAGATCATCATTCAACGCTCCGGCCGGCCTGTGGCGCGATTGGTGGCGTTGCCGCGCCGTCGTCCCGTCGCGCACGCCTTCGGGGTGCTGCGTGGCCAGGTTGAGCTGGCCGATGACTTTGACGAGCTTCCAGCGGAGTTCGTCGAGCACTTCAGCTGAGCCTCCTGCTCGACACGCACGCGCTGTTCTGGCTGCTCGCGGGGGACGAGCGCCTTGCTGGTGCGCGGCCGGCGATCGAGGACGAGCGCACCCGCGTGCTGGTCAGCGCAGTGTGCGTTTGGGAGGCGGCAATCAAGAGCGCGCTAGGCAAACTGCGGGCCCCTGAGGATCTGCTCGAACGTCTCGACGAGTTCGCATTCGAGCCACTGCCAGTCACAGCCGTTCACGCCTGGGCCGTACGCGGCCTCCCGCCGATCCACAACGACCCGTTTGACCGACTGCTCGCAGCCCAGGCAATCTGCGAAAACGCCACAATCGTTTCCGCCGACGCAATCTTCGACGCCTACGCGCTTACCCGCCTCTGGTAGGAACGCACACCCAAGCGATCCAGGAGCAGCTGAGCGAGGTCACGCTGCGTTGCCATCGGGCGGCGAGCACGCGCCCTTCGACGACGCGAGGAGTGGGTTAGTTCGAGCGGAAAGCGCCGCGGCGGCCGATGGCGGCCGAGACGCGGTCGCTCAGGGCGTCTCTACCGGACGAGGCCGGCGGGACAAAGCGCCGGACGCGGTGTACGCCAGCGTCGGGGTCGAGTTGCTCCATCGCCTGGGCGGCGCGAGCCATCAGGCGCACCCGCATTCCTGCCGCGAGTCCGGGGGCGCGGACGACCGCCGCCGTGACCGTCTCCCCATCCTCTTCGAGCACTTCATAGATGGCCTCGCTACCAAGGCAGGTGTGGCGCAGGAAGCACGGGGTCCGCTCGAGGAGTGTGGAAGCCATGGGCTCATGATGGGCTTTCGCGCGGCCAACTCATAGTCCTCTCGACGAGAATCGCCTTGCCGGCGGGGCGCTGGACGGACGTTCGAGGTTCGGCACGGCGAGCTCCGATTGGCAGTGGAGCCATGAGCGCTCAGGGCTGATGCGGCGGGAGCGGACGCTACTGTGGGGTCGGTGGAGGACACCGACACAGCGCCGCAGGACAGCCGCGACGACACGATCACGGTGATCATCTGCAGCTACACGCTGGCGCGCTGGGACGACCTCGAGCGCGCGGTCGCCTCCGCACAGAACCAGACCCTGCCGGCACACGAGGTGATCGTCGTGATCGACGGGGACGCTGATCTGAAGCGCCGCGCCGATGAGCGCCTGAGCGGCGCTTCGGTACTGATGAACACGCACCCGTCGGGCCTCTCCGGCGCTCGCCAGACCGGGGCCGACCACGCGAGCGGAGCGATCCTGGTCTTCCTCGATGACGACGCGATCGCCGACGGCGACTGGCTCGAGCAGCTCCTGGCGGCCTACGAGGACCCCAACGTGCTTGGCGTCGGAGGCCTAATCGACCCGTTGTGGCGCGAGCCGCCGCCGCGCTGGTTTCCGGCCGAGTTCAACTGGGTCGTCGGCTGCACCTATGCCGGGATGCCGGTCAAGACCACGCGCATCCGCAACGCGATCGGCGCCAATATGTCGGTCTGGGCGAGCGTACTCGCGAGCGCGGGCGCGTTCGACTCCCGGCTCGGTCGAACCGACGGCCGCAAGGGGCTCTACGGCACGGCCGAGGAGACCGAGTTTGGGATCCGCACGACCGCGTCGCACCCCGGTCGCTACTGGGTATACCGGCCGGAGGCCCGCGTCCGCCACGTCGTGAGCGCCGAGCGCGCGACGTGGCGCTACTTCATACGACGCTGTCGCGTCGAGGGCCGCGCCAAGGCGGTCCTGGCCGGCGTTACAGGCCCCGCCGACGGTCTTGAATCGGAGCGCGTCTATGCCCGCTCGGTGCTACCGCGAGCCGTAGCGCGCGGAATCGCGCAGGCGCTCAAGGGCGATGCGGGCGGACTCGCCCGAGCGGGCGCGATCGCGACCGGCCTCGGCGTGACGACGCTCGCCTACGCGAGCACCCGCATCACGACGATCCGCCCCCGTCGGCGCGAGTGATCACAGGTCGAGCGGGCAAACGCCGCTCCGCGCGGCGGCTTGCCAGGTAGGCGAACGGGCCGGCCGCGAAGCCAGCCCGTTCGATCCAGTCGAACTCCTTCGGGTAGGCGCTCCCCTTGCGGACGTTCTTGCGCGACTCGGGGTCGCGCAGGAAGCGCACGGCCGCCGGCGCGCGCGCCAGGATCGCCCGCGAGTGGCCGTCCACCAGCTGCTTGGTCATCATCGCCGAGAGGCCGACGCCGTAGCTGAATATCTCGCTGCGGAGGTGCTGCGGGTGGTCCGGATGGCGATGCCAGAGGATCGCCGCCGGGTCGTAGATAATCGAATGCCCCGCGAGCAGCACGCGCACGTAAAGGTCGAGGTCCTCGCCGCCGCGCGCCGGCGTTCCCGCGCCGAGCTCGCCCGCAAAGCCGCCGAGCTTGATCGCGACGTCGCGCCGAAGAGCGGTGCAGGCGCCGGAGCCGAACTCGCCGGCGGCGAACGGGAACAGCACCGAAGTCGGATTGCTGATGTGAAAGACGCGACGCTGCCAGCCCTTGCCGAAGCCCGCGAACTGCTCGACCTGCACCTGCGACGGCGTCTCGAGGTCGGCGGGAAGGATCAGGCCCGTCACGCAACCCACACCGCGCTCGCCGGCGAAGCCGCGAGCCAGCCCGCCGATCCAGTTGCGGTCGACGAGCACGTCGTCGTCGGTGAAGGCAACAGCCTCGCCGGTCGCGACCGCGAGGCCCGCGTTGCGGGCGTGCGAGAGCCCGACCCGCGACTCCATGACACAGCGGACGCGCGCGTCTGAGCCGAAGCGCCGCTCGATGGTCGCTGGCACGGTCGAGTTGCGGGGCCGGTTCTCGACGACGATCACCTCGAACGGGCCCGGCTCGCATTCGAGGACCGATGCCACCGCCTGGCTGACCGAGCCGTCCTTGCCGCATGTGGTGACGACGACGCTCACGCTTGGCAGCTCGATCGGCGCAGCGCTCGCCGGCAGCTCGACCGGCACGTCGGCGAACAGCCGGCCGATCTCCTCGGCGCTGACCACGCCGGCGGCGTCGAGGTCGAGCATCCTCGCGGCGACCGGGCGCCCGCCCCGCGTACCGACAAGGTAGGCGCTCGCATAAGGCCTCCCGGCCCGTTGGAGGAGCAGGTCCTCAGCGCTTGCGAGGTCGACCAGGCGCACCGCAGCCGGCGCGCGCAGCACGCCCGCGGCTGGGTCCTCGAGCCTCATCGCTCGGCGGTGTCTACTGACGTCGGCCGGCGGCTGACGCCCCGCGCCCGGCGCCGCAGCCGGCGGTATTCGCGGAAGGCGCGCGTCCGGTAGCGCTCGCCGCTCCAGGCGATCGGGGCACCACGCCCGTCGAGCGCCGCGAGCACGGTACTGATCGGGGTGTCGCCCATGATCGTGATCCTTGCGAGCGCGAACGGGTCGTCGTGACTGTGCGAAAGCGCGTTCTTGACGGCCACCGCCGAGCGGAAGCCGGCGTCGATCACCGCTCCCCGCACGTGTTGGTCGTGAGCGCCGTGGGGGTAGGCGAACGTGGCGATCGACAGCTCCAGACGCTGCTCGAGCGCGTGCTTGCCCTCCCCTATCTCCTCCACCACCGCCGCCAGCGGCAGCTCATCGAGATGGGGATGCGTAACGGAGTGGGCGCCGATCTCAGCACCGCTCGCGGCGATCTCGCGCGTAGCCGGGCTGGTGATCCCGGACGCGTCGTCGAGCCGGCTCGAGGTGATGTAGACGGTGCTCGTGAGACCTCGCGCGCGCAGCGCCTCAACCGCCGCCAGGGTATCCGCGAAGCCGTCGTCGAAGGTGACCGCGACCGCCCGAGCTGGGAGTGCGCGCTCGCCGCGCAGGGCGCGCGCGTACTCCGAGATCGTCAGCCCGACGCGACCCGAGGCCGCGATCGCCTCGACGTGCTCGGCGAAGCGCGCCGGCGTGACCGTGAAGGCCTCCTGTCCAGCAGCCGGGACATCTGAGACCGAGTGATAGAGAAAGATCGGAACGACCACCGCCGCCGGATGCTCGCCAGACACCACCGCATCGTCAGTCATCACTGGCGATGCGCAGCACCCACCCCGAGGGCGGCGCCTGAGGCTCGTGGAACATCGGGTGCCAGGCGTCCGGATCGACCGGGATGTGCCGGCGCGAAAGCCGCTCGCCGAGGATCGCGCGCAGCACGCGAAACCCGTCGCGCACGGCGTGGAGGTTGCTCTCGCCATGGAGCCGCTTGTGCTCAACCGACGGCACCTCTGCGACGGAAAGCCCGGCTCGCGCTACGCGAACGTTGATGAGGGTCTCCACCTCGAAGCCCGTGCAGGTGACGTTCATGTCCGGCAGGCAATGCCGCCAAAAGGCGTTGTAGCCGTAACAGAGGTCCGTGTAGTGCGTGCGAAAGAGCACGTTGACCGCAAATCCGAGCACCCGGTTCCCGCCGGAGCGCAGTGGCGTGATGTCGTGACTGTGCCCGCCGTCGGTGAAGCGCGAGCCTTTCGCGAAGTCGTTGCCGGCGAGCAGCGCGTCGACAAACCGCGGGATCTCCGCCGGATCGTTTGAGCCATCGGCGTCGATCATCACGATGATGTCGCCGGTCGCGGCAGCAAAGCCGCAGGCGAGCGCGTTGCCCTTGCCCGTCTCGACCTGCAGCACGATGCGAATGTCGGGCCGGATCATCTGGGCAACCGCGATCGTGTCATCGATCGAGTGCCCGTCAACGAGCACCACCTCATCAACGATGTCGGGCAGGCGCGTGAGGACGTGCGGGAGGTTGCTCGCCTCGTTGAGCGTCGGGATCACGACGCTGATCCTCGGGCTCTGCATGTTGTGCGCCGCGCGCGGGTGCTCCGCGTCGCCGGCCGTTGCCTCGTCGAGGGCGCTCATAGGGTCCTCATCAGGGGCTGTTCTATCGTGTGCGGATGACGGCGTGCGCTCGGCAAGCCGGCCGAAGCCGTCGCGGGCGTTCGCCTTACGGGGAGTTCGGGGCTCGAACAGTGGTCCACCTAAGAAGTGTTAACGCAAAAGCGGCGGAATCGGACCAAGAAGGGCAATAACTTCCCCTACGGTCATCCCGAGCACACAGCCCCTCTGGACGTTTGGTCGATGCTCGGGCATGTGAGGGCGCCCAGTCGCGTGGGGCGACCTGTGCGACATCGTCGCGTGTCAGCCGGGCGGTTGCGCGAGAAAAGGGCGCCGGCCGGCCACCGCCCGAGGTCCGGTGGTGTCGCCGTGAGCGTGTCCGGCGCTCCCGGTTCATGGTGTGAGGATCCGTCCAAAGTCGCTCGCGATCGTGTCGAAGACCGTCAGACTCGGGTCGGCGCGCATCTTCCCAAGCTCGCAGGCAACTCGATCCAGCAGCATCAGCGCGGGTGTCGCGCGCTGGACCTCGTCAATGAACTCGATCAGCGCCTGCGCGTAGTGGTCCTCGCCTAGGTCGCCCGCTAGGCGCAGTGCGTTTGCGCCGATCTCGCGACGGTGGTCGGCATCCAACACCAGGCGCCGAAGGGCCGCTGCGGCAGCGTCGAAGTCGCCGCTCGGGACGCGTGCCACGGCGTCAGGCGGAAGTTCGCTGAAGTAGCCCTGGTCGAAACACAGCACTGCCCGGCCGAACGCGAGCTCGCGCGCCAGGGATGCCGACCCACTCTCCATCACCGGCTGGCGCAAGTTGACGAATACGTCCGTGGCCGCCATCAGCTGGTCGAGCTCGTCGGTCTCGCGCCATCCGAGTATGTCGACGCTGAGCTCGGGAGCGGCCCGCAGGAGTCTCTCGAGCTGCTCCACGTAGACGCTGCCGGCATCGAGCGAGCCTACGATCGTGTAGTGCACCATCGTGGCCAGTTCCGCGTCGGCCGCAAGCATTTCGATGACGCTGCCGACATTCTTGTTCGGGATGACGTGGCCGATCGACGTGAGCTGGATGCGACCGTCAGCACGACGCTCATCCTGGAAGCGCTTCTGCGCCGCCGTGGCGAGCACGTCGCGATAGACAGGGAGCGCCAACGCTCGCACTGGGCCGAACCAACGGTCCCGCAGGTAACGGGCATGGTCCTGCGCGTGTGTTACAGCGCCTAGCGCGTGTTGCAAGGCCTCCTCGTCGAGCGGGTACTTCACGACCTCATCGTCCCGCTCCCACACCGGTTGGTTCACGCCGGTAACCGACTCGCGCGCAACAGTCTCGCCGGCAGCGCCATAGTAGGTCGCCATCCGCGAGACGTAGGTCACGTCGACCGACTCCGGGGCGCTCTGCCACATGACGCTGAACATGTGATGGAGCACACGGTCGTGCAGGATCACGATTCCGGGATGCCGCTGTGAGACAGCGTGGATCTCGCCGTGAAACGCGAGGTAGTTCCCCATGTTGTACACAAGCGCGTCGTAGTCAGCGCGTGCCCCGTCGAGATCCTCGGCTCCGTTGAAGTGGATGATTCGCAGGTCGGACTGGTGCAGTGGTGCCTGATCGGCCGTCCAGATGTCGACGTCGGCGTGCGCGGCGAGGGCTGCGGTGACGTGACGGCCGAACTCGCCGATGGCGCTCCGGGTCGCAAACGGCGTGAACCACGCGATCCTCACCCGGTGAGCTCCCCCACCACGCGCTCCCACGAGATGCCGGCCTCGTGCAGGCGGTCCAACGCGGCCCCGCCGTAGCGCTCAGGCAGGGCGGGATCGTCGATCAGCTCGTCGATCGTGCGCGCTAGGTCGGCGACCGACGAGACTACGCGTCCGGTGAGGTGGTCGCTAACGAGCTCCGCTACGACGGGACCGTTCGTGAAGGCGATCGTCGCCTTGCGCGACCGGCATGCCTCCTGGGTGAGTCGCCCGTCCGGGTCTCCAAGGCAGAGCACTGCGCTACACCCGGCGAGCAGACGCGCACGCTCGAGATCAGGGAGCTGTTCGGCGATCAGCACGACACGATCCTCGATACCCAGCTGCACGATGCGGGTTCGCATGGCGAGCAGATCGTCCGCGCGCTCGGGCAACCCCGCGATCACAAGGCGCGTGGCGCTCTGCGCGAGTCCGATCGCCTCCAACGCGAGCAGCTGGCGTCGATCCGCGCGGATCGGCCCGATCGCCAGCACGTAGTCGCCGTAAGCGTCGCAGCGAAACAGGTCAGGGTCTCGCAGCGGCGGCAGCAGCACATTCGATGAGAGGCCGATGTAGTCGCTCAGCCGCTGGCCAGCGCTTGCCGAGCGGGCGTAGATCCGTCGCGCCTCGCTGAGATAGGCGTGCTCTGCGGCCAGCACCGCCGTGCGTACTGAGCGACCAAGCGGCGTGTTCGGCAGGGCCTGGCTCGGTGTGCCCCACAGGTCATAGGCCTGACGAAACTCGCGCAGCACCCAGACGATCTTGTGGTCGTGGGCGAGGAAGTAGGCGGGAAACCCGAGCCCGATCACGCGCTCCACGTTCTTGATGTGGACGAGCCGGACGGCGAGCATCTGATCGACGACCGTGTGCGTTCGCGCGTCGCTGAATGGGATCTGCACGAGCTCCGCCAGGTGGCCGTGCTCGCGCAGCGCCTCGGTCAGCCGCCCCGCGAGCCACGCGTCGCGCTGCGACGCGAACAGCCTCTGACTGTCGACCACAGCGATCTTCACGAGGTCAGGCCATCGACCACACGGTCCCAGCTGGCGTTCTTCTCAGCGAGCGCATCCCGCGCGCGAGCGCCTAGGCTGGTCGCCCACTTCGGATCGCCTCGTAGCCGGTCGATCGCGGCCGCCACTGACGGCCCGTTCGGATCGACCACGAGCCCGTTCTCACCGTCACGCACGAGCTCCAGCACGCCCCCGGAATCGGTGCATGTGATCACCGCCTTGCGCGCGTGCGACGCCTCGAGCGTGACGTAGCCGCAGGAGTCCTCGTCATACGGAACGTAGAGGACCGCAAGGCTGCGCGCGATCAGCTCCGCCTTCTCGCTCTCACTGATCCACCTCGGCATCAACGTCACACGGCGCTCCAGCCGCCGCTCGCGTATTACCGAGGCGAGCAGCTCGGCTTCGCCGGAACTATCAGGCTCACCGGCGATCACGATGCGCGCATCGGACGCCAGATGGCTTGCTGCCTCGATGGCAAGCAGCTGCCGTTTGTGCGAAACGATCCGGCTGGGATAAAAGACGTAGTCCTCTGGCTCCTCCCAGAAGAAGCGCTCGGGATGTCCGAGCGGCGGGTACAGCACATCCGCGTCGACGCCGTTGAATGTCTGCAGCCGGTCGGCGACAGTTCGGGAGATAGTGAAGATCCGCTGCGCCTCGGCCAGGTACAGGTCGTCGTAGCGACGCACGGCATCGCGCACCGCCAGGCCCTCCGGTCCGGCCGGGAAATCGTGCCACTGCGTGCCCCACAGGTCGTAGGCGGCGCGGTGATGGTGAATGAACCACAATCGCTTGTTCGGGTGCCGCAGCGCGTGGCTCGGTGGCCGAATCGCGATCAGCACATCCGATCCGCGGTCCACCTCCAGCAACCGCATCGCCAGCGCCTCGTCCAAGAGAACGTCCCAACTCGAGCGGGTCGGAATGGCCACTGTGTCAACCTCATGCCCCCGAGCGCGCAGCGCATCCCCGAGGTCGCCCACGATCTGCTGTGAGCCGCCCTCCACAAACGGCACAAACGTGCTCGCGACCACGACCCTCACTGCGAGATGCCGCCAACGACGGCAGACCCCCGAATCAAAGCTCGCGCTCCGCACGCAACTCTGCCACCTGCCGTTCGAGCTCCTCCACGTGCCGCGCCTGCGCGGCCAGCTGCTGCAGCATAAACGTGACCACGCGCGCGTTCGCTGCGTTCACGCTCGTCTGGACGTCCAGCAGCGGAAACAGTAACCGCCGTAACGTCCGCTTGACGACAACGACGATCCGGCCACCCAGGTGACGGTGAGAGCTGATCGGAACGTTGGTCAGATCGCCAGCGCGATGAAGGTGCCCAGCATCGCCGTCCAACCAGCGCGCGACGCTAAACGGCCGCAGCGGCAGCACCGAAGACCACCCTGCCGCCGCTGCTCCGTGGCGAAGCCGCGCCGCGATCAGCCGGCTTGAAACGCTGCTATCCCGAGCGGCGGTCGCCCCAGCACCGTGGACTGGCTCGGCTGGCATCCCGCAAGTGTACGTTCGGCCGCGGCCTGGCTCTGCCTGCGAGCCGCGATGTGCGGCCGGGCAGCCATCGCGGCCAAGCGTAGTGGCCCGCCACGGAACGGTGTGCCGGGGAGGGCCACGGGTTCCGATAGCCTGGCTTCGTGGTCCCGATGCGCCTTTCCGCCCCGCCGGACCGGCCGACCGTACACAGCGCATGACGTCGGGATCAGCGCCGTCGATGGTGCTCCGCCACGGGGCGCAGATGCCGCAACTCGGCCTCGGCACGTGGCCGATGTCAAACAAAGAGGCCGAGCGTGCGATCGTAACCGCCACCGAGGTGGGCTACCGGCTGTTTGACACCGCCTACGCCTACGGCAACGAGGAGGGCGTCGGCCGCGGGCTGCGGGCCTGCGGTGTGTCGCGCGAGGAGCTGTTCCTCACGACGAAGCTGAACGGCGAGTGGCACGGCATCGAGGGGGTGGCGGACGCGTGGACCGCCGCGACGAAGCGCCTCGGCGTCGATTACATCGACCTCTTCATGATCCACTGGCCGTTGCCGCGCCAGGACCGCTACGTCGACGCGGTCCGCGGTCTCGCGAAGCTGCTCGAGGACGGGCGTGTGCGCGCGATCGGCGCCTCCAACTTCAAGCCCGCGCACCTCGACCGCGTGATCGCCGAGTCCGGCATCGCCCCCGACGTCAACCAGATCCAGCTCAGCCCCTACACGACCCGCGACGAAGCGCGTGCCTACCACGCCGAGCACGGCATCGTCACGCAGTCCTGGAGCCTGCTCGGCCTCGGCCGCGAGCTGCTACGCGAGCCCGTGATCGTCGAGATCGCCGAGCGCCACAACAAGTCGGCCGCGCAGGTCGTCGTGCGCTGGCACATCCAGCTCGGCCTCAGCGTCGTGCCGAAGGCCGCCAACCCGCAGCGGATGGTCGAGAACATCGACGTGTACGACTTCGAGCTGAGCGACGAGGAAGTTGCGGCGCTCTCAGCGCTCGACCGCGGCGAGGCGTTCACGGACGACTCGGACGTGATGGGGCACTGAGCTAAGACCCAGCAAGTCCGCGTGGAACACTCCTACGTTGCCGCTCAATGAGTCCAGCCGCGCTCGCGAACCTCGGCCGCGGCGCCGGCATCGAGCCCTCCTCCGGTAGGGAAGCGGTCGATCAACTGTGCGCGAAGCTCGGCGTCAGTGGTCTCCTCGCCGGCTGTGGCTTCCGTCTCGCGTTGCCGATGCTGGGGCTCGGTCAGCGCCGCGAGATCGTCGAGGTCCACCGGCCGGGCGCTGGCCCGCTTCATGCTGATGAGATCGTCACGCCCGGCGACGGCGAGCGCGAGGCCGCCGAGGTCGATCTCGAGCGCGCGTCCGCGAAGCTCGTCGTAGGCGGGCGCGCCTGGCGCGTCGTGAATCACGTCGATCGCGCCGTGGCGCGTCTCGAACTGCCACAAGGTCGCCCGCGGCAGCATCGCCGCGTCGATCGGCAGGTCCTCGCTGCCTGGATTCAACACGCGCGCGTCGAGCTCGTTCAGCGCGTCCGCGAGTTGCGCGAGGTTCGCGCGCTCGGGGCGCGGTAGGACATCGACGTCGAAGGTCGTGCGCACGTGGCCGTGGACCTGAACCGCAAGGCCCCCGACGAGCACGTAGTCGACGCGGTGGTTGGCTAGCGTGCGCAGAATCTGCTCTGCGTCCAGCGAGGTGTCAGGCTCGTTGCTGGGCGACATGCCCGGCCTCCCTCAGCCGTCCGGCGAGCCGATTCGCCGAAAGGGCGAGTGCGAGCCGTTCAGCAGGCGCTCGCGCGTGCAGGCCCGCGAGGTGGAGCGCATCCCATCTCCCATTCAGCCGCCGCGCTTCGAGGTCCGGTGCATATCCCATCGCGAGCAGCAGGGAACGCACCGTTTCCCAGGTCGGCATCGTCTGTCCTGACTCGATCCGGCTTACGGCAGCCTGCGTCGTGCCCGCACGGCGAGCTAGCGAGCGCTGGCTGAGGCCAAGCCGAAGGCGTAGGTCATGTACAAGAGTCCCAGGATCGCTGATATCTAAAACTATATCAGAGCCGGTCATGGCAGCCGGCGGACCGGTGACTCGCGCGCGGCATGTGCGTCAGCATGAGTTGCGAACGCAGCGTGCCGAGCAGGACCGCCGCCTGGGAGCAAGCCGACAGGCCCGGTTTTCCCGAAACCGTTAAGCGCCGGGAGGCCCGATGTCGAGGTAAGGCAGTGCGTCGCGCAGGCAAAGTAGACGAGGCCGCCGATGCGCGCCGGCGGCGAGGTCTGTCGTGACGACTACGGTCGGCTAATAGGTGATCGCGATCGTCTCGGTCTGGCCGTTCGCGACGATCGTCAGAGACTTCGCACCGCTCGGCGCGGTCACGCTGATGGGTCCAAACGCCGTGTGCACCGGTCCGCCTGCGAACTGATACGTGTACGTGCCCGTGTACTTGATGGCAACCTTGAGCGTGATGCCGCTCCACGTGAGGGTCACGGTCAGCGGGTTTTTCGCCTTGGGCTTGTAGCTGTAGCTGTTGGTCCACGGGGCGTCGTTCTCGCACAGCGCAGCGTTCCGGATACCGCCGCCACCAAACCAGCCGATCGTCCCAGTCGTTCCGCCGGCGACCGCGACCCCGGTGCCTGAGGCGAGCACGAGTCCAACCGTGAGTGCGCCGCCGGCGAGGTTCATCCTCGCCGCGGTCGCGCTGCGATTCCACCGCTCCTCCCCCGCGTTACGTTGCGCACGGCTGTGCACGCGCTGGCGCAGCGCGTCGAGCTCGAACTCGCTCGGCGTGACGCGTGCAGCCGTAAGCCGCTCGGCGATGCCGCGAAGGTCTTCGGGGAGTTGGTTGTCGTATCGACTCATCAACCATTAGACGCACGAGCGGTGCAGTTTCTGACCGTCCGGGGAAAACTTTCTCTGGGAGCGTCTAGCTCGCGGCGTCGTGCAGCCGCCGCAGGCCTCGGTACAGCCGGCCCTCGATGGTGCTCTGGCGCTCCTCCAAGAGGTCGGCGATCTCACTCAGCGTCAGGTCCCCGCCGAAGCGCAGCGCCAGCACCGCTCGCTCGTCCTCGGAGAGCGTCTGGAGTGCGCGCTGCAGGAGATCGCGATCTTCTACAGCCCGGATGACGTCAACCGCGCCGGTCGTCGCCGTGACGCGTTCCGCCGCGCGTGACTCGGCTCCCCGTCGGCGAGCCAGGTCGCGCAGGCGATTCATCGCAATTGCATAGAGCCACGTCTTCTCGCCGGCTTCGCCGCGCCAGGCGCTGCGCGCACTCAGCACCCGCTCGAACGTGTCGGCGACGATGTCCTCGGCCAGTGCCGAGTCACCGGTCTGGTAGGTGAGGAAGCCCAGCAGTCCAGCGGCGTGCTCCCGGTAGAGGCGGTCGAGAGCCTCGGTGGCAGGACTCCGGCTCATCCGAAAGCGATCAGGGTTTGCTGGGACAGGAACGCCCTCCCGGCGCGGCGCGACCTAGCCGATGGCCCGGCAGCGACCGCGTGCGCGAGGGCGGCGATTCTGGGGTCGTTGGGATCGAGTCGCCGCGCCGAGGCCGCCTCGGCGCGGGCGTCCGAGCCGGCTGCTGCGGTTGCCGCAGCAAGCGCCGATTGCAGTTCCCAGTCATTCGGGTCCACGGCAAGGCCGGCGCGCAAGTCAGCTTCGGCGCGGCGGAACTGGTCGTCGCGAACGGCGCACAGAGCCTCGATCTGCCACGGTTCCGCGCGCGTGCCGAGAATCTCGAGCGAGCCACGAGCGAAGTGGTCGGCCCGCACGCAATTGCCCGACGCGTACGCGGCCGTGGCTTCGTTCAGCCGGACCTGCGACCCAAGCACGAGGCTGGGAGCCACGGCGACGGCAACGACTGCCGCGGCGACGATGAAGACCCGCACTGTTGCAGCCGCCGTCATCGCGCTTCCGGCACGCCAATCCGGCCGCCCAAGCGCGAGACCCCCGAGGGCGGCGAACCACAACGACACGGCCGGCATCTGCCAGTCCCAGTCGACCCCGGCGTGCAGCGCCCAGGCGACGCCAGCGCCGAACAGTACGGCGTAGACCGCGCGGTCGCGTCCGCGGCGCAGCGGCGCAAGGCCGACCAGCGTACCGAGCACGAACAGCAACACGCACGCCAGGCCAACAAGGCCCAGATCAGAGAGCGTCTCGATGTAGAGCGAATGGGCGTTGACGAAGAGTCCCTGGTTGGGCCGGTCCTCGAACCAAGCGATCTCGTAGGTGTCGGCGCCCGTGCCGTCGAGCGGGTGCGCGTCGAAGGTGTCCATCGCGACTTTCCAGAGCGGGATGCGCCCATCGTTCGAAGTGCTAGAAAGCCGATCGCGCAGCAGCGCGGGCGCCGGCGCCTGTTGATCCACGAACTGGTCCCATCGATTCGCGATCGCCGCCGGTGCCCCAAGCACCAGCGCGGCCACGATGGCGGCGGCCGCGACGCCGAGCGCGAATCCTCTGAGCGCCTTCTGGTGCCGGTCGATCGGCGAGCGCTCACCCTCGAACAGACGATCGAGAGGAAGCAGGAGCGTCCGCAGGACGATGGCGAGCACAACGCACGCCAGCACGACGAGCGCCAAGTGGTGGCCCTGGTGGACGGCGGCCGGCACCGTCGGCTGAGCACTCGACAGCAGCGTCTGGTCGTAGGCGACCTTCATTGCGATCGCGGTCGCGGGCCCGGCGGCGATCAGCGCCGAGATCAGCCCGCGCGGTCGGCCGAGGATCGCGTACATGATCAGACCGATCGCAGCGGCGCCAAGCCCACCTCGCGAGTAGGTCAGCAGCAGGGTTACGCCGATCACGGGCAGGGCGGCAGTGCTGGCAACGCGGACGTCGCGCCGCGTGTCGCTCGCCGCGAGATGCAGGCAGAGCACCGCGGCGACAGCGCAAAATACGCCGAGGGCGTTCCAGTAGGTCAGCGGATACGCGAGCCGGCCGTCGGTCTGGGGAACCGGCGTGGTCGGAAGTAGGCTGGGTGCCACGCGCGAGAGCAGCGCCATGGCTGCGACAAAGGTCATGGCGAAGACGACGCCCCGCAGCGCCCATGCCAGCCGCACTCGTGTGCGCCCGACAGAGGCAAACAACGCGAACGTCAGCGCATAGAGGAGATCGCGGTCGAAGGCGACCGTCGCGCGGCCCGGAGCGTGGGACCACAGCTGCGAGAGCAGCGCCCAGCCAGCCAGCCCGAACAGACCGACCAGCACCACCAACGCCCCCGGACCGAATGTACGAAGCGGGCGCGCGGCAACTCCCAAGCGGATCAGGAACAGGCCGGCGACCGCCAACGCGCCGATCGCTACGGAGTCCGGGAAGAAGCCGCCCGAGCTGAAGCTGAAGAAGACGACGAGCAGCGCGGGCACACACAGCAGCGCGTTGATCGCGGTTCGGCCCATCACGCCTCGCGTTGCCGGGTCTGCCCGTCGCGCCCAATAAGCCAGCAAGCCGGCCAGGACCGCTACGACGGCGAGAATCAGGACGCCGAGCGCTCCAGCACCGATGAGCAGGCCGTAGGAGACGAGCCCGGCTGCGAGCGCCAGCGGTAGCGCACGCACGAATCTGACTGTCATCGCGCGCAAGGTTCTCGACGTGTTGCCGGGCGTGGCCGCCTTTGGGCAGGATCGGCGGCTCGCGGCAGGGTGCGGCGTGACTGGAGCGAGCGGGGCGGGGGTCCCGGTGACCTTGTCACCACTACTGTCAGAGCGCCAGCGCGGGCGGCCTCGCAAAGGAGCGGCTGGCGGTTGCGAGCCCGGTGTGCCGCGGTCGCTATAAGGCGGCTTGAGCGAGCCACCGATCCGCGTTCAGGTCGTGAATCTCGCGGAGCACGTCGGGTACGCCGTAGCTGAGCGACCAGGCCGGATAGTCATCGCGGAAGGCCCCGAGGTCGCTGATCCACCAACGGTGATCGCCGATCCGCGCGGCGTCGCTCAACTCGTAGTCGAGCGGCCGCCCGGCGATCGTCTCGCACATGGCGATCGCCTCGAGCATCGACACGTTGCTCTCGCGTCCGCCGCCGAGGTTGTAGACCGCCGCGGCCTTGGGCGCACGGTGAACCTCGTGAAAGGCACGCACGACGTCGACCGCGTGGATGTTGTCGCGCACCTGCTTGCCGCCATAGCCAAAGACGGTGTATGGCTGGCCGGTGACCGTGCACTTCATCAGGTAGGCAAGAAAGCCGTGCAGCTGTGCGCCTGCGTGCTGCGGTCCGGTGAGGCAGCCACCGCGAAACGAGGTGGTCGGCATGTCGAAGTACCGGCCGTACTCCTGTACGAGTAGATCGGCCGCCAACTTGCTCACACCGAACAGGCTGTGCGTACAGCGATCGACGGGCATCTCGAGCGTGATGCCGTCGTACCACGGGTGGTCAGGTGGAAGCTCGAGACGCGTCTCCAGCTCGACCAGCGGCAGGTCGTTCGGCCGGTCGCCGTAGACCTTGTTGGTCGAGGTGAAGATGAACGTCGCAGCCGGACAGTGACGACGCGTCGCTTCAAGCAGGTTCAGCGTGCCGCTCGCATTCACCGCGAAGTCCGTGTGCGGCTCGCGCGCCGCCCAGTCGTGTGACGGCTGTGCTGCCGTGTGGATCACGAGCTCGATCGACCGGGCATGCTCGCGGAACGCCGACGCCACGGCGTCTTCGTCGCGAACATCGATGTTCAGAGCGCGGAATGAGTCGCCCAGGTCGCGCTCGAGCTCCGCGGTCCGCCGTGCGGTTGACGCTTCCACCCCGAAGAAATAGGCGCGCATGTCGTTGTCCAAACCGACGACATCAAATCCGGCGCGCGCGAAGTAGGCGACCGCTTCAGAACCGATGAGGCCGCCGGAGCCGGTGACGATCGCGGTCGGCACGAGCGTGAGATGTTAGCGGCGCGATTTCCGCCCGCCAGCGGGGCGAAACGGCCGACTCTGCCAAGCCGGCCGTTCGATTGGCCTCGTATAGTTGTGCGGGCGATGATCGGAGCACGCACGCCTGCGCCTTCGCCGCGGGGGCGTTCGAGTCCGGAGCGGCGCGGACGCTCGTGAACCGGTGGTCTGCCCCGATCGAACTCGTGACCCCGCCACCGGCGACCACGCCAGCCAGCGGGCAAGAGGGTCCAGTGCTACTTGTCAGCTCGGTGACGAAGCGCTGGCCGCGCCAGGACAAGCCCGTGCTGTGCGACATCGATCTCGAGCTCCCCGCCGGTGAGCTTGCCTGGCTGACCGGTGACAACGGCGCCGGGAAGACGACGCTGCTGCGGATCATCGCCGGCATCATCGCCCCGAACGCAGGGCGCATCGGCGTTTGCGGCCTCGAGTCGCAGACCTCGCGGCGTGCCTACCAGCAGCGCATTGGACTCCTGACCGCTGGCAGCTCGGGTCTCTACGCGCGGATGACGGTCCGCCAGAACCTCGATTACTGGGCGCGCCTGGCGCTCGTGGCAGTGAGCCACCGAGCCGCCTACGTCGAGGAGGCGCTCACTCGCTTCGAGCTCGAGGAGTTCGCCGGGCGTCGCATGGACCGCATGTCGATGGGCCAGCGCCAGCGCGTGCGGATCGCGTTGACCTTCCTGCATCGACCAAAGCTGGTGCTGCTCGACGAACCGTCGAACAGCCTCGATGACGAAGGCTGCGCTGTGCTCCTCGCGGCTGTCGAGGAACACAAGCGGAGCGGCGGCACGGCGCTGTGGTGCTCGCCGGGCGGCGACGGCCCCGGTGCCCCTATCGAGCGGCGGCTGCGGCTCGTCTCCGGCCAGCTCACGCAGTCGTGAGCGGCGCCCGGCTCAACGTCGCGGCAGCGCTCGCGGTGATGCGCCGCGACTTCCAGCTCTTTCTGAGCTACCGCCTGCGTTTCGTCTCGCAGGTGTTCTCGACGCTGTTCGCGGTGACGCTCTTCTACTACGTGTCGCGACTGGTGTCGGCGCCCCAGTTCGCTAGCCACGACGCCTACTTCGCCTACGTGATCGTCGGCCTCGCCGCGATGCAGATTCTCACCGCGACCCTCCACGCGGTTCCAACGGGCGTACGCGCAGAGCTCGTGACCGGGACCTTCGAGCGCATGGTCGTCTCGCCGTACGGGCCGCTCGGCAGCATCGTCGCGCTGTCGCTCTTCCCGATGGCCCTGGCGACCGTGATGGTGACGATCACCCTCGCGATCGCGGCCCTGTTGTTCGGGCTCCCGCTGCACTGGCCGACGGTGCCGCTCGTGGTTCCGGTCGTCCTGCTTGGCTTGCTCGCGTTTCTTCCGTTTGCGTTCCTCCTTGCGAGCGCTGTGCTGATCGTCAAGCAGGCCGGCAGCGCCGCCACGTTCCTGATCAGCGGGCTGGCGCTCGCCGGCGGATCGTTCTTCCCCGTATCGGTCCTGCCGTCCGCGCTGCGCTGGATATCCAACGTGCAGCCGCTCACGCCGGCGCTCGAGTTGACCCGCCACGAGCTCGTCGGAGCGGCCATCTCGGGCTCAGCGTCACTCGCCGCGGTGAAGCTGGCCGCATTCGCCGTCGTGCTGCTGCCCGTGTCGATCCTCTCGATCTCAACCGCGCTCAAGGTCTGCCGTGCTCGCGGCACGCTGATCGAGTATTGACGGTGACGGAGCAGCGGCAGCCACCGGTGAGCGCCACGGATGCGGAGCGACTGACGCCGCTCACCAGAACCGACAAGCTGAGCCTCGTCGTGGAGATCCTCGGCGCGTACACGGTCGTCCGCTGGCGGATGCGCCGGGCGGACATCCAAACGGTCGTGGGGCAACTTCGCGGCAATGTCAACAACCGACGTAGCGACTATCCGCTGGCCCGGCAGCTCGCACGAGCGGTCGCGAGGACCCTGACCTTCCTCCCGACCGACAACCGCTGTCTGGTGCGCTCACTGGTGCTCGACAAGCTGCTGGCGCGCCGCTCCCTCCAAAGCATCGTCGTGATCGCCGCGCGTGCGGAGCCCGACTTCGGCGGCCATGCGTGGGTCGAGCATGACGGCGTGGCGCTTCTGCCGCCGGGATCGGCCGACTACCAGCGATTCGCCGAACTTTGATGTGCTCGCGGCCGCACGGCGCCTAGCGTGAGCGCGCGACCGCGCGCAGCGCGGCGACCAGGTCCGTGACGCTCGCGCGGATACGAGACAAGCCACTCAGTTGCCGTCGCTCCTCGCTGAACTCTCGATAGCGCGAAAGGCCGTTGCCGAGGATCTCCCACCGCTCGCGCCATCCGGCGGCGTCCGTGAGCATGTGCAAACGCAACGCGCCGCGCGGTGCTCCCTGAGCCCGCAACGTCCAGTACAGCGTCGCCGGCGGCAGCTGCAGCCGCCCGGCTAGCTCGTCGCCTCCCGGACAGGCGCGTAAGCCCGCGGCGAACGCGGCGTCGCCGCCGAGCCGGGCGCTGAGTTCGCGCGCGGCGGTCCAGACATCGAAGCTGAGTAGCGCGATGCCTCGCCTGAGATCCTCGACGGCCTGGTGCATCGTGGTCCCGTGCTGCGCCAGATGCAACGCTAGGTGAAGCGCCCGCCCAGGCTCGCCTAGGCTCTGCATCTGCAGGTCGTTGACGGTGATCGGTAGCGTCTCGCGGGACAGGGTCTCCCACGTCGATTGATGCGAGGCCTCGAGCCCCACCAGTGTCCAGTGCAGCTCGATCTCCATCTCGTCTCGCTCGCGGAACCACACGACTGAGTGCTCGTCGGCGAGCAATGCCGGGTCCTCGGGAGCACGCGGACGGCGGGAGTAGTCGAGACTGGTCAGTACCGCTCCGGCCGGATCGAGCTCGGCCTCGGACAGAAGGAGGTCACAGTCGGCGTACCAGCGCGGCTCCCCGTCACCGTAAAGCCATTGAACCGTAACGGGACCTTTCAGCAATACGGCGGTGATACTTGTAGATGCGAACTTGACCGCTGCTTCGACAGTCGCGGCGTCGATCGCTCTCTGACGAGGCGCTCCCGCGGTCAACCGCAGGAACTGCATCAGCGGTTCGCTTGCCAAGGCGCGATTCTAGCGCCGGGCCACGGCAGCGGCGATCATCTGCTGACTACTTCGAGTCCCCACAAAGTTGCCGATATCAACGTGTTTGGGGACAAAAGCTCCGCAACGAGGTTCGCTCGTCGCTCTAGGCTTGTGCGTTGCGTGCCGAGGACTATCGCTGGCCAAGTTGAAATTCGACACTGTCGTGCGCTCCCGGCGTGATGCGGTGCCGCTGGCGACCATGAAAGCGTCCGAAATCCCACTCGCAGAACTGCCGACCGCGGTCCGCGTGCCCCAGCACGTGGTCTACCGCGACTTTGCCGCCGAGACCGTGGTCCTCAATCTCAATACGGGCATCTACCACGGTCTCAACCCGACGGCCGGCCGGATGCTCAAGGTCCTGGACGAGCTCGGTGACATCGGCGCCGCAGCGAGCCAGCTGTCAAACGAATACCGCCGTCCGCGGGCGCAGATCGGCGCTGACCTCGACACGCTGTGCCGCGAGTTGCTTGCTCGTGGCCTGATCGAGGCTTCTCCGTCGGGGCCCTGATTCCGCCGCGCGCCTCAGCGACGCTGACGCCCGGCCGGCGGCTCGTTCCGCAACCGATGCGGCTGAGCTTCCTCGCGAGACCCGCTTACGGCAGAGAGCTTCGACGTTGATCGCGGTCAGCTTCGATCCCAGCGGACGCGTCGACGACGCGCTTCTCGCCGACGCCTTTGCGCCGATCGAACCCGAGATCATTCGCGCCGAGGCGTTTCAACTCGCGTATACGCCGCCCGTGCAGACCGGCGCGGCGGGCACGTTACTTTGTGCACTCGAAGGTGAGCTGTTCAACCGCTCCGAGCTATGCCGCGCGTTACGCGTCAGCCCTGGCACAGAGTCCGTTGAGCTTGTGGCGCTGGCCTACAGTGCCTGGGATCTGGAAGCGCTCGCGCGCCTGCGTGGAACGTTCGCGATCGTCGTCTGGGACCCGGCTCGGCGTCGCGGTTTGCTCGCTACGGACCACTTCGCGGTGCAACCGTGGTACGTATGGCGCGCCGATGGTCGGCTGATCGCCGCCACGAGCATGCGCACGCTGCTGCGCACGCTTCCCAGTCCGCCCGAGGTGGACCCTGTCAAGGCGATTACGTGGCTTGCTTGCCGCTTCGCGCCGGGAGCCGAGACGTTTGCTCGTGGCGTTGAGCGTCTTCCGGGAGCCCATGCGATCGTCTTCGAGCACGGCGGCATCACGCTGCGCCGCTGGTGGCAACCGGTCTACCGCGAGCCGCTGCGCGCGTCACGCGCCGAGTTGGTCGATCAGATGCGCTCGGCGCTGGTGCAGGCCGTGCGAAGCCGGACCACACCAGGGGAAACGACGGGGGTGATTCTCAGCGGCGGCTTTGACTCGTCCGCGGTGACCGGGGTCGCGGCGAGCGAACGCGAGACGCCCGATCAACTGCGAACGTATTCCGCAGGCTTTCCAGAAGATCCCGCGATCGACGAGTCCGCGCGAGTGCGAGATCTCGTCGTCGCGCGTGGGCTGCCGAATCACCTACTCCACGTACAGCCCGTCGGCAACGTTCGCCTGATCATGGCGTATCAACGCGATTGGGGCATTCCATGCGCCGGGCCTGGGTACCTGCTCGAGCGCCCCCTCCTCGAGCGCGCGGCTCACGACGGCGTGCGCGGGATGCTCGACGGTCAGGGTGGCGATGAGTTGTTCGGCTTCAGCCCCTATTTGATAGCCGATCGCGTTCGCGGTGGTCACCTGCGCGCGGCGATGCGGCTGCTTGCGACGCTGCCAGACCAAGCCGGACTGCCGCCTCGAAGCGAGCTGTGGAGTTACCTGCGCGAGTACGCGGTGCGTCCGCTCCTCCCCTCGGCACTGGAGCATCGGCTGCGCCTCCGAGGTGATCCCGCCCGCCATCTGCCCGCCTGGTTACGACGCGACCGCCTGGAGATGTTCCTGGAGAACGACGATCACCTAGCTTGGACGCAGACTGGCGAAGGTCCGCTGTGGTGGCGCTACCGCGCTCACCAGCTGACGACGCTGCGCGGCGGGCTCACGGAGTACATCGGTCATCGCGGCCGCGACCTGGGCCTACGGATGCGTCCGCCACTCCTCGATGTTGATCTCGTGGAGCTTTCGCTGCAGATGCCCCCCGAGCTCGCCTACGGGGGCATCAATCGGTCCCTTGCCCGTGAGAGCGTCGCCGGTGACCTGCCGGACAGCGTGCGCCTTGAAGTGAAGAAGAGCAGCCTGCGACCCTTCTACCACCAAACCCTGAGCGGGCCGGATCTCGCCGCAATCCGTCTGCTGCTCCAGCGGTCCGACGCTCGCATATACGAGTACGTCGATCGAGACTGGATGCTCGAGGCGATGCAGCGCCCGACGCCAATCGGCCAAGCGGGCTGGAAGTTTTGGGTCCTAGCAATGTGGCTAGGCCTGACGGGCGAGATCGCGATTCGCTCGCTCGAGGATGCTGGGTTCTGTCAGGACTTCATCGACGCGCACGAGCCCCCCGCTGGACGGTACACCGAGCTCTGATGAGCAGCCGGCGGGTGCCACAGTATTCAGCCTTTTTTCAGCCTCCGCGGGCATCCATAGCCGCTACATTGCCTGTCGGGTCACCGACAAAGGAGACAGCGATGGATAGGAACGAAGAGACCCCCAACGACGAAAAGAACGAGTACGTCGCTCCGGCGATCGTCGACTACGGCACTCTTGCCGAGGTCACGGCGACGAGCTCCGCGAACGACCTTTCCGACGTCCCGCTCGGTACGACTGGACACCTCGGCTACTCCGGGTAGGTAGTCGTCGCCCGGGGTCTGATTGCGTTTCGCAGCTCCCCGGCGCAATATTGACCGTTGTAGTTCACCCCGTGATACTGCCGGGGTGCGTTCCGTGAACGGCGGCAACGGCGAGACGCTTCTCGAGGTACGCGTCTGGATCGAAGATCTAGGCATTCGCGCCGAGGCGGTGCGATTCCTGCGGCACGCGGGGACGACAGTTGTAGGCCCTCGCGACGATGCGTTGCCCGAGGACTCGCGCGAGGTGCTCGTGTGCGACGCTCGGCAGCTGACCCGTGGCGCAGCGCGGGGGAACCTCGCGCGCTGCGTCGCCGTTGTACCCGGACGTGACAGCGCCGAGGCCCGGCGGGCATTGGCCGCCGGCGCAGCCGGGGTCGTGTTTGCCCAGGATCTGGGAGCGATCGCAGCGACCGCCATGGCCGTAGCCGCCGGTCAGCTGGTCGTCCCCATTTCCCTGCGAACCGCGATCGCCAAGCCCGTACTGACCAAGCGCGAAAAGCAGATCCTTGCCCTCGTGGTCCTGGGCTTCAGTAACCGCGAGATCGCCGACCAGCTGTTCGTCGCCGAAAGCACGGTCAAGAGCCATCTCTTTTCGGCGTTCCGGCGCCTGGGCGTTCACACTCGCAAAGAGGCGGCGGCGCTCATCCTCGACACCCAGCAGGGGCTGGGCAGCGGGATCTTAACGATCACGCGGCAGTCGCCGCCGCGCGTCGTCGATCACAGCCGTCGCGACAGCCGCAGCCGAACCCCTGAGCGGCGCCCGAAGCCTGTAGACCTGGCCTGAGCTAGCCATCAGGCCGCACAGCTCAAGATGCTGCGCGAGACGCTCCTCCGTGCAGAGGTGCGGGATAAACGCACTGGCAAGGAGCGCGCCTGTCCCTGAGCGATCGAACTCCTCCACACGGATCTCGTCCACATCGCGCTCTCGCTGCAGCAGGTAGAGCGCCGCGAGGGGCAAGCTCGTCTCAGAGACCGGCGGTGGAAGATGATGCTGCTTGCTGCTCTCGCCGAGCAGCCGCCCGAGGGCCTCGCGTCGGTCGGCCTCGACGGCGCGAACCTCGTGCTCCTCGATGTTGGTGAACCGTGGCCCAGCGAACGCCAGCAGCTTGTTCGCAACGAGATCCACAGCCAACACGTCGTCGGTGAAGAACTCGGCGCCCTGTGCGACGAGGTGCGCGGCAGTGGAGCTCTTGCCGGTTCCCGAGGGCGCCGCCACCGCCACCGCCTGGTCCCCGATACGCACCGCGCTCGCGTGAAAGAGAGCGAGCCCCTGCAACGTCGCCGCGATCGGAAGCGTCTGGGCGAACAAGAGCCGCTGCCAGAACCAGTCCGGTCCCTCGGGCTCGGGCAACAGCACCTCGGTACCCGTGGCGTTCACCAGATGTACGCCGATCTCGGGCGCGTCGATCCGATACCCGACTCGGTGGTCCTCATCAATAGCGAGAAACAGTCGCCCGTCCGGCCAGCGGCGGTCAATTAGACGCCGGCTCGCTCGAGCCTGCCAGCGCGCATCGATGTCGGCTTTCGGCACGGTCCGGAGCGCAACCGTGCGCGGGGAGCCGGCTCGAGGCGGCTCAGGCGAGGCCGGCAGAGCAGGCAGCCCAGTGATCTTCACGCCGAACGCGTAGACCGCGTGATCGTCCGCAGCATTCGCGACGTCCGCCGGCGCACGACTCAGCGGCTGGTTCTCGCGATCCACCACTACTCGATCGCCGTGCCGCGGCTGCGGCTCCTGCCCGGCCAGCAAGACGGCGCGCGGCGGCGAACGCTGTTCCGGCTCGCAACACGTACGGCCGTTATCCTCACAGGCTCCCGGCGCGGATAGCGCGACTGAGCAGTCCTAGCATGCATTGTGCGCTCTCGGTCGCCCAACGACACGGCCCGAGTATCCCATGACACAGTCGCCCCGACGCGAGCCGGAGCCGTTCAACGTGCTGATGATCGGCTTGGGCTGGTTCCCTGAGCAGACCGGCGGTCTCAATCGCTATTTCCGTGAGCTCTTCGAATATCTGCCCGCAGCGCGGGCCGTGGTCGTAGGCGGGCAAGGACTCGCCGACAGCGACCGGGTTCGCACGGTTTCCGCACACGGTCGGCCGCTTGCGATCCGGCTGTGGGCGCTGACCCGCGTGATCCGCAAGGAGGCCCGAGGCGCGTCGATCGTCGATGCGCACTTCGCGCTCTACGCCTTCCTGCCCCTGCTGCTGGGTGCCTTTCGCGGCAAGCCGCTTGTCGTTCACTTTCAAGGTCCATGGGCTGACGAGAATGTCGAGAGCGGAGACGCCTCGAGCTGGCGGCTGAGGCTGCGAAGAGCTCTCGAGCGCTACGTCTATAGGCGTGCGACGCTCGCGGTAACGCTTACGGGCGCCTTCAAGCAGGTGCTGGTCGAGCGCTACGGCGTTTCTCCATGGCGCGTCAAGGTCCTCGCTCCGGGGGTCGATCTCGACCGCTTTGCCCCCGGCGACCGAGTCACGGCGCGTGAGCGGCTGTCGTTGCCCGCGAGCGCGTTCGTCGTGTGTTGCGCGCGGCGTCTGGTGCCTCGGATGGGACTCAGCCTGCTGCTCACGGCCTGGGCCCAGCTGCTCGCTGCCGACGGCGACGACACGAGCGCACGACCCCCCCACCTCCTGATTGCCGGCACTGGCAAGATGAGCGGCGCGCTCAGCGAACAGGTCGCGGCGAGCGGCCTCGCCGAGACGGTCAGGTTGCTCGGAAGGATCAGTGACGAGGAGCTCGCGAATCTCTACCGGGCTGCCGACGTGAACGTCGTTCCCTCTCTCTCCTGCGAAGGCTTCGGTCTCGTCGTCCTCGAGGCGGCCGCCGCTGGCACACCGACGATCGCGACACGCGTCGGCGGCCTCCCCGAAGCGCTGGCGGGACTGGACGCAAGCCTGATCGTTACGCCGGGCGACCCCGACGCGCTGGCAGAAAGGCTCGTTGCGGCCGAGAGAGGCGAGCTCCCCGATCGCTACGTGACACGCGAATGGGCCACGCGACACAGCTGGAACCTCGTCGCTGAGCGCCACCGAGCGCTGTACACCGGTCTGTTAGGCGAGGGCCCGCAGAAGCTCCGCGTGGTCTACGTCGGACATGTCGCGCAGCTGTCCGGAGGGGAGATCGCGCTCGCGAGACTGATCGACGCGCTCGATGACGTTGACGCCCACGTCATCCTGGCCGAGGATGGGCCGCTCGTGGCGCGACTGCTGGCCTCGGGCGTGTCGGTCGAGGTGCTGCCGATGCGTGAGCGCACGAGGGATCTGCGCAAGGATCGGGTCGCCGTTGGACGTGTGCCGATTATCGCCTTCCTCGATACCACGACATACACATTCCGACTGGCTCGTCGGCTGCGAGCGATCCGGCCCGACCTCGTCCACACGAATACGCTGAAGGCGGGAATTTACGGCTCACTGGCTGCCCGCCTCGCCAGGGTGCCCGCGGTGTGGCACGTCCGTGATCGCATCGCGCCGGACTATCTCCCACGCCCAGCGGTACCGCTCATCCGCGCCCTGATCGCAACCCTCCCTGACGGCGTCGTGGCGAATTCGCAGGCGACCAAGAGAACCTTGCCGTCGGCGCCGGAGCGCACGCGGGTGATCTATTCGGTTATCCACGATCCGATCACCCAGCCGCCGACGCGAGTCACGGCGGCAAGTGACCGGCCGTTCGTCGCCGGGATGATCGGCCGAGTGGCACCGTGGAAGGGTCAGCACGTGTTTCTCGAGGCGTTTGCGCAAGCATTCGGCGGCGGCACTGAGGCCGCGGTGCTCGTCGGTGACGCGATGTTCGGAGACGCCGAAGCGAATTACGGCGTCGAGCTGCGCGAGCTCACGCGGAGACTCGGAATAGCCGACCGCGTCGAATTCCGCGGCTTTCGCGAGAACGTCTGGGCCGAGCTAACCGCCATGAGCGTGTGCGTACATGCATCTACCGTGCCCGAGCCATTTGGGCAGGTCATCGTCGAGGCGATGCTTGCCGGCGTCCCGGTCATCGCAGCGGCAGGCGGCGGACCAAGTGAGATCCTGACGGACGGCCTAGACGGACTCCTCTATCCGGCGGGAGACGTCGATGCGCTGGCGGAAGCGCTGCGGCGGCTGAGGACGGATATTGCCCTTCGTAAACATCTCGTCGCCAACGCGCGCGTCCGCGCCCAGCAGTTCTCCTCCGGCGCATCGGAAGCAGCGCTCATGTCGCTCTACCGCTCCGTTCTTAGAAAGTAACCGGCGTGACGTCCGTCACGATCGTCGCAAACGACGTCGGCCCCAATGGTGGCATGGAGCGGGTGCTCCTCGAGCTGATCAAGGGCCTTGCCGCCGCAGGCGATCGCGTAACCGTCATCGCCCGGACCTGCGATCTACAAGGCATCGACGTCGCCTTTCACCGCGTACCCGGCCCCAGGCGCCCATTTGTGGTCGCATACCCTTGGTTCTTCATTGCGGCAGGAATGCTGGTTCGTCGACATCGCGATGGTCTTGTGCAGGCAACAGGAGCAATCGTGCCGAACCGGGTCGACATCGTGTCGGTGCACTTCTGCCACCGCGGCTTCCAATCCAAAGGCGGTGGCCTGCGAACGAGCCGAGGCTGGCCGTTGTTTCGGCTGCATGCACGGATTGCCGCAGCAATGTCACGCATCGGGGAGAGCTTCTGCTACCGGCCAAGTCGCGTCTCTACTGTGGTGGCGGTGTCGCGCGGCGTCGCCGACGAGCTTCGTGCCTACTACCCAGCGATCGCAGACGCCGTCGTCGTCATCCCGAATGGCGTAGACGTTGACCGGTTCTCGCCGAGCGCCGACGGCCGGGCTGACACCCGGTCCAAGCTGGGCCTAACTAACGACGCTCTTGTGGCGCTATTCGTCGGCGGCGACTGGGAGCGTAAAGGACTCGCGGTCGCGATCGACGCCCTGGCGGAGTCACCTCAGTGGATTCTCTTAATCGCCGGTGCCGGCGATCAAAAGCACTACGTCGCGCGTGCCAAACGATCGGGAGTCGCCGACCGTACTTACTTCCTCGGGCAAGTTGCTGACACCGCGCCAATTTTTCAAGCCGCCGACCTACTTGTGTTGCCCACGGCCTACGAGGCGGACCCGCTCGTAGCAATTGAGGCCGCAGCCGGTGGTCTGGCCGTGCTTGCCACCCCAGTAAACGGAATCGTCGACCTGATCCAAGACTCAGTGAGTGGTTGCTTCATAGAGCGCGATGCGGCATCGATCTCCCTGCATCTTCAGCGACTTGCATCCGATCGCCAAGCGCTTGCACGCATGGGCGCGGAAGCGCGATCTGCTGCGGCGGCACGCTCATGGCGCTCGGTGGTCGAGCTACACCGCGCACTTTATGCGACGATTCGAGCATAGTCAGCTCGTAGTGTGCTCGATACCCAAGATTTCGTGGTGCCCTGGCGTCGCCACGCGACTTAGCGACGACGAACCGTGACGTCTCAAAGTCGTCGAAACGGACCGCCTCTGGATAGGATCCGTACGCGATCTCTTCCATCCTCATGTGGCGCAAGGACTGCGCCGATGCTTTCGCGTGACGTCTCGGACAGCTAGCTCGATCGAACCGTCCACCCGCTTGTCTGCGGTGGCCCGGTTCCGCCTTCTCCTCGGCGACAGTTACTGGCGCGTATCGACCCTCATGGTCGCCAGCGTGGTCGCCGGGCTTATCGAGGCTGCGATTCTCGCGTCTGTTGCCCAGGCCGCGGCGGCCCTGGTCGACGGAGCACGCCGCGTGGACACCGCAATCGGACCGCTGCACTTGAACGAGTCGATCACGATCATGCTCGCCGTCACATTCGGTCTCGCCGTAGTCCGGCTTCTCCTCCAGGTGCCACTGTCAATTCTGCCAGCGCGAATCGTCACCATCACTGCTGCGAAGTTACAACGAGACACATTCGCGGCCTTCACGCGGGCGTCATGGGCGGAGAAAGCAAGCGCTCTCGAGGGACACCTACAAGAGCTCTTGAGCAATCAGGTATGGCAAGCGTCTCAGGGCTCAGTGGCGGCAACGGGGTTGATCTCGTCAGTTCTCACGCTAGCTACGCTCGTGTTCACGGCGCTGCTGCTCAATGCAGTGGCGGCAGCCGGTGTCTTGGTTCTTGCGATTCTCTTGTTTGTAGTTCTGCGGCCGTTGAACCAGCTCGCGGCTCGTCGCGCCCGCGGACTGTCCCAAGCGGGCATGAACTTCGCAAGCGGCGTGGGCGAGGCGGGACGGCTCGCCGAGGAGACCCAGGTATTCGGGGTTGGAACAGCGCAGCGTCAGCGCATCGATCAGCTCGTAGAACAAATGCGGGGTCTCTACTTCCGCACGCAGTTGCTCGGCCGCCTTGTCCCCAACGTCTACCAGAGCGTGGTGTATCTGATCGTCGTTGCAGGGCTCGCGCTATTGCATGCTGCCAACGCAGGTCACGTGGCGTCGCTTGGGGCGGTCGTTCTGCTTCTTGTGCGCGCAGGGTCGTACGGGCAGCAGGTGCAGGGGTCGTACCTCGGCGTACGTCAGACCTGGCCGTACGTCGACCGTGTCCTGGGGACGCAGCGACACTACCTGGCCAGCGTGCCTGTCACGGGGAGCCGACAACTGACGCACGTGCGGAAGCTAGCCTTCGAGTCGGTCTCGTACGCGTACGTACCGAACAGGCGCGTGCTGTCGACGATCACCTTCGATGTGGCAGAAGGCGAGACGGTCGGCATTGTCGGCCCCTCAGGCGCAGGCAAATCGACGCTAGTTCAGCTTCTCCTTGGTCTCAGGGCCCAAGACGAGGGTCGCTATCTCGTCAACGACGTGCCCGTGGAGCAGTTTTCAAGTAGCGACTGGACCGCACGGTTCGCCTATGTTCCGCAGGAGCCTCGCTTGATGCATGCGTCCGTCGCGGACAACATTTGCTACTTCCGGCCACTTGACCACGCCGCCGTCGAACGGGCCGCGCGTCTCGCGCGCATACACGACGACATCCTGACATGGTCACACGGATACGACACGCTCATCGGCCCCCGCGCCGATGCCGTATCCGGTGGCCAGCAGCAGCGAATCTGCATCGCGCGCGCACTCGCTGCAGAACCCGAGGTCCTCGTACTTGATGAGCCCACGAGCTCACTCGATCCCCAGTCGGAGAATCTCTTACAGCAGTCACTGCGCGGACTAAAGAGCGAGGTAACGCTCTTTATTGTTGCGCATCGCATGTCGACGCTTGACATCTGTGACCGCGTTATGGTGGTCGCAGATGGAAAGCTGGAAGCCTTCGATACAGTAGAGAATCTGAAGCAAGGCAACGCCTATTACCGGCACGCAACGGAGCTCGCTCGCGGCGGTACCTCCTTCTGAGCAATGGGGTCGCTGCATCGCTCGCGCGATAACGCTAGGGAAGGAGCGCGCTCAGAGCGCTAACGCGTTGCGCACTCGCACCACGACTGCGGTACTTCGCTGAGCGCCCACGTCGGATCTGGGTTAGCCCAGCATTCGCTCAGCTAGGCGGTCGGCCAGCCAGCGAGAGCGACCTGTGAGCATCTCGACCTGGTATCCCCACCAGAAGTGCGAAGAAAAGTCAGCCCAGGCTGCATCACCTGAGGTCGGGCCACCGGCGGCTGTATATAAAGCACGGTTGCGCGCCGCCTGGCGTCCGATCCTGACGGTTCGCACCGCCACGCGCGGCCACGCAGGCTGGGACTCCCCAAGCAGCCATTGTGAGCGGGCGAGCCCAAATCCAAGCTGCCACATCCGGCGACGGATGGTCTTGTAGTCCATGCGCGAGGCGGAGACGTGGTGATCGACGACGGCTGCAGCTTCATAGCGCACCTCCCCTGCGTTACGGAGCTGCTTGAGCAGGTGCCACTCCTCATGACCCATAGCCACCCGACCCCGATGCCCAAGCCGCTCATCGAACGGTTGACGAAACGAGTCGAGCGCCGCGCGTCGGAAGCCAAGATTTGCCCCAAACGGCAGGCGGCTTGGACCACACGCAAAACTCACACTGCCGTAGTCCTCAAGTGCGGCATTGGCCTGTTGCGGACCATCAATTAGCCACTTTGGTGGCGTTCCGCTCCACGCGGGCAACACTCTCCCGCCAGCAGCGACGACAGCTGGGCTCAACAACGCACCGCAAAGAGCGTCCGCCCATCCGTCGTGCACAGTTACATCGTCATCCGTGAACAAGATCAGCGGCGCGGCCGACTGAGCCATGCCTACGTTCCGTGCACGGCTCTGACCCGTATGCGGCTCCCAGATACGCCGCACCTGAAGGTGCGATGTCAAAGCGTGGGAAGCGACCACCTCGGCGGTGCGGTCGCTCGAGCCGTTATCTACAACCACAATCTCGCGGGACACGTGAGAAGAGTCCGCGGTAAGCGCCGTCAGACACCGATCCAAGCTATCGGCTTGGTTCCGCGTCGGCACGACCACAACGGCACCGGCATCAGCTGGCATCAATACATTCGCTGCAACGCAAGCCGTCGGTAACGGTCCCAACGCCCGCGCTGCGGGAAGTCCGGTTTAGCTCCGAGTTCATGCCGAGATCATCCTACCCGGCGCCTGAGTGTCCGGCGGGACAACCTGCTCGTCTGTCTCGCGATGACAGTGACGCGAACATGCTCACGCGATGCCTCCGCAGCGGCCACATCGAAGTCGGCGCGCTGAACGCGAGAGTCACTGATGCTTACGGTCGCTACCGTATCACCAGAGCATCGCTGGGTACGCCCGGGTTCGCTAACAGACGCGCAAACGGGCTGAAGTCCTCAGTACCGATGAGACATCCCCGGCGACAAGGCCATCACGCGCGAGGAAACGTCGAAAGGTTCCTCGACCGGATCAGCGAAGGCATCTAGACCACCTGCAACGCTACGAGCCACGGAGCAGCCCACGGGATGGCTACCATCGCCTCGTGGAACGTCCACCGTCGCCGTCGTGGAGAACGATCGCCCGGCTCATACGCGCCGACCTTCGCGCCCGGTACAGGCTCGCGACGAAGCCTGCGCGAGTCACCCTGGGCGGCATAGAGTTGCAGCTCGATGACCGTTGGGTCACACCGCCGATCCACGCCTACATCTACCGCGGCTGGTACGAGGACACGGAGCGGCGAATTCTCGAGCAGACCCTGAGGCCTAGTGATCGCGTCCTTGAACTGGGCGCCGGCCTCGGTTTCATTACCGCATGCGCATCGCAGATCGTTGGCTCCGAGAATGTGGTTGCGTACGAGGCGATCGCCGAGCTAGCTGAACTCGCGGCCACCAATTGTCGCCTCAATGGCGTCAGCCCCACGATAATCAACGCGGTACTCGGCGACCACGAGGACGTTGTGGAGTTCCAGGTTGACGAGGGCGAGTTCTGGCGATCAGCGCGATCGCCGATGATTGAGGGCGCGACGAGACGTGTAGCGCAACGGTCGTTCCAAGGTGAACTTTCTCGGCTTAAGCCCACCTATCTCGTGGTTGATATCGAGGGTGGCGAAGCCGCGCTCCTGGGTGATCTGACCCTCCCTGATCACGTGCGTGCGATCTGCGTCGAAACACATCCTCAGGTCGCTGGCGACGACGCGACACAGCGGATGTTGATGAAGTTGATGACCCACGAGTTTGTGCTCGATTTAGGCGTTTCTGGCGGAAATGTTGCGTTTCTCGCGCGCGCCTAGTCCCGTAGCTGGACTTGGAACTCGTGCCACGCGTTCACGCGATGAGTCTCGACCGCGGCGTCCGATCCCGCGCCAGCTTTCGGCGTGATCTCGCGTGCGCGACATGGACTACGAAGAATCATCGGGAACCTGCGCCGTGCACGTCCGACATTTGGCCGTCTTAGGGAAAGACTGCGTTGGGCGGCGCTGCGGCTGACAGTCCGTCATGTCCACGGACCGAGGAGGATCGCGTGCGGCGGCGAGGAGGTCATCGCCATATGCGTCGTCCGCAATGGAGAGCTTCACGTTCGATCGTTTCTCGAACATCACTTCACGCTCGGCGTGAAGCATGTCATTCTGCTCCTGAACGACTCGACGGACGGAACCGCCGCGATCGCAGCTGCCTACCCGAACGTTACGCTCCTCCGGACTAGCCGTTCCTATGCGCACTACGAGAATCTGATGAAGCGCTATCTCGTTCGACGGTTCTCTATGGGTCGATGGAGTCTCTGTGTTGACATCGACGAGCTTTTCGATTACCCCCGATCCGGGGACGTGCCACTCCGCGCGATCCTCGCCTACCTTGACCGGCGGCAATACACCGCAGTCGTTGCGCAGATGCTTGACATGTTCGCCGACGGGCCACTGGCCTCGGTGCGCAGCCAACCAGCCGATCGGTTGCGCGACGCGTACACATTCTACGATGTGTCCGCGATTCGTAAGACTGACTACATCTACTCGCGGCTGGCGAACCCACAGGTGAGGATGCATTGGGGCGGCATCCGAGAGCAGGTGTTCGGCACCAACAACGGACTCAGCAAGGCATGCCTCGTCAAGATCGCGCCAGACATAGGCCTGTTCGTGGACTGGCACCACGTCACGGGAGCAACGGTCGCCGACTTTACCGCGGTGTTGCTTCACTATCCTTTCGTCGAGACGTTCGCTACCAAGGTGGCGGAGGCCGTGGCCACTGGTCGCTACGGAACCTACACGACCCGCGAATACAACCGCTACCGGGACGGACTCCGTCAGGCCAAGGAGATCATCCTGCGACAGCAGTCCGCACGACTCCTCACCGACACCAACGAGCTATTGGACGACGGATTCCTTGTTGCCGGACCAGCGTTCATAGCGTGGCGACAGCGATACCTCGCAACCAAGCCCGACCCGCAGTCCCAGAGATAGCTTCGCTCGTGCATTCCGCGAGCGTCACGCGCCGCGAGTTCCTCGGCCGCCATAACCGCGATGCTGGTCTCGATCCTCTCCCAGGGGTTTGTCCTGAGTCTTGAGCAGAGTAGGAGTCCCGTGCCGTACATCGAGCGATACCGCGTTATTGAGCCGGCACACGCGCTTGGACCGTGGGCCTGCCCTCGGCTGCGGTCTTTACTAGCCGTACGGCGAGCTGTTTGAGATCAGCAACGGGGAGGTCGTAGCGCGGGGGCGGCATCCTCGACGAGTTGCGCCGAAGTATCGCCTACCCGGGGCTAAGTGTCGTACGACGGCGGCGCCGTCTACACTGAATGCCAGCATGATCTCGCTCGTGCTTCAGAAGGTTAGGAGCGTACGTCACAGAGTTGCGATACGTTTCGGGCTCCGCCCAAACGGTCGCGAGCACATCCTGCGCCGCGCACCGAAAGGCGCAGTCTGCGCCGAGATCGGCGTATTTCGCGGCGAGTTCGCTTCCCACATCGTGCGCATCACCCGGCCCGCCGAGATGCACTTGATCGATGGCTGGTGGGCTCTGTACGGCGAGCGGTATCCAGACTGGGGTGCGTACACCGATTACGGACGACTAGGGACGCGCCAAGCCCACGATGAGGCACAAGAGGCTGCCCCTAATGCGATATTGCATGTCGGCCACGACTTAGAGGTGCTCGCCAGCTTTCCTGACCGGCACTTTGATTGGGCCTATCTCGATACATCCCACACCTACGGTCAAACCGTTGCCGAGCTGGCGATGCTGTCTCACAAGATCAAGCCGGGTGGGCTTCTCCTCGGCGACGACTGGCATGACGATGCGACGCACACGCACGCTGGAGTCTCTAAGGCAGTGCGGGAAGCTTGTGCTTCTGGCGAGTGGCGGACCATTGTGGAAGGCGACGAGTTCGCGCAGTGGGCGATACGACTGGTTCGCCCGCACTCACACCACGACCACTCGAAACAGTCCGTCCGCAGTGGGCCGAGCAAACTGACCCAGTACCAGCAACACGCGGCCGCGGTGTCGGGGAGCCGTCTGATTGGCGACGTGCGATCCTTCGATCGTGCTCGCCACAATTCTGATAGCGACGCGTAGTCGTGCCGACCACTTGGACCGTTGTCTCACGTCGATCGAGTGTGATCCGTCGCAGACCACCCGCGAGATCATCGTGGTCGACAACGGGTCAACCGACCACACAGCTGACGTGCTGGCAGCGCACAAAGTCACGGCACTAAGTCTCGCGAAGTCCGGAAAATGCCGGGCGTTAGACCTGGGCATCGGCGTCGCACGTGGCGACATCATCCTGTTTACCGATGATGACGTGACGGTTGAACCGGGCTGGATCGATGCGTTAGCCTCGGCATTTGCCGAGCCAGAGGTTGGGGCTGTCGGCGGCCGTGTCATTCCTCGCCTGGAAGGAGGGACGCGGCCAGTGTGGATGGCCGACGGCGAAGAGCTTTATCGCGCGATCACGCTCTGGGACGAGGGTACCGAACCGTTCCGGGTTGTGCGTGGCCGCTCCCCTGTAGGCGCGAACATGGCGTTTCGTTCGGCCATCCTTCCCCGCAACCCGTTCGATCCCCGCTTCCGTCATACCGGTCACGCCTCCATCGGTCATGACGAGTGGGAGCTGTTCGACCGGATCGCCGATAGGCACACCGTTCTTTACGAGCCGCGGGCCGTCGTTAATCATTGGCTCGATGTGACACGCCTTTCTTTCGATGCCGTCCGCAGCAAGGTGTTCCAGATCGCGGTCGGCGCGACACGGCAACGCAATCTCGGCCAGCGGCTACCGACATACCCTCGGCGAATCGTGCGCACGTCACGGTTCGCGGCCGCGGCCATTGCGGCACGGCGACAAACGCGGAGCCGCGACCTTGATTCGGAGAGTGCGCTCGTTGAGCTGCGAGCTTGGCAAGACGCTGCTGTCCACATGGAGACATTGTTCTCAAGCGCTCCCCGCTTTTCGGAGTGGATCTCCACCAAGATCTAAGCGTGGATCAACCCGTCGTCACAATCGTTATTCCGTGCTTCAATCAGGAGCGCTTTCTTGAGTCGACGGTCGACAGCCTCCGCGCACAAACGGAGTCGCGGTGGGAGGCAATCATCGTAAATGACGGCAGCACCGACGGCTCTAGCGCTGTTGCGCACGCCACAGCGCAACGCGACCCGCGTATTTCTGTTCTTGAGACACAGAACAGAGGCGTTGGTCACGCCCGGAATGCGGGCCTCGTAGAGGTCTCACCGGCGAGTCCCTACGTTCTTTTTCTTGACGGCGACGATGAGCTCGAGCCGACGATGCTCGAACGATCGGTCTCTCGGCTCGACGGCGATCCACGGCTTACCATGGTTCATAGCTTGGTTAGCTACATTGACGAGCATGGACAGACCCTGCCCGGCACACCGGGCATGCACCCCCGCTACGTGGCGGATCGCTGGGGCGTGCGCGTCCTTCGAGACACGGAACGCGAAACACCGTTTGAGTCGATTCTCGCTCTTGCCGGCATAATTCCGTCGTCCTCAATCATGCGTCGTTTGGCGTTTAGTGCGGTCGGAGGTTGGGATGAGGGATTCGGGCAAGTGTTTGAGGACACTGATCTCTTTCTCCGACTCGCGCTGCACGGGCGAGTCGAACACATCCCGGAGCGCCTCGTGCGTCACCGGCGCCATTCCAGTCAGTCGACTGCGGAACCGGAACACCAGGCCGCGCAGCTCATCAAGCTTCACAACCGATGGCGGGACGTCGGCCGCCTTACACCTGAGCACCGGGCAATCGTCAAGGCGGCTTGGCGCTTCTGCGACCACCAGCTCAACTGGCACACAGCTCGTGTTGCGATTCGGCGCTCGCTCCGCGAGCACCGCCCCATTCTGGCTGCACGCTTTTTCGCGGGATCTGCGTTGATCACTTTCAGGTCGTGTTGGCCTCGGCAGTATCACGCCTGAGTCTGAGGAACCGTACGGCCGCTCGCCAGCTCAACCGCGGCTACGCCCTTTTCCCGCTGCCGCCTCGCTGCCGCCTGCATGGAAGACGAACACGGGATGTGGTAGCGGACAAACCCACGTCAACGCGCATCGGCGCGACACGGCCCGTGGACTGTCAGACCGACTTACAGGAGCTTTCATAATGAGTTGAGACGTCGCCCGCAAAGCATTGAGCAGGCGAGGACGAGTAGCGCGGGTGTAGTGCGGGCGAGCGCTCGTGGCGCATCCTGAGGCGGCGGAAGTTGTGTAGGGACGCGAAGCCGCGTTCGACGACCAGCCGTGGCGGCCGAGGCCTGAGCCGTGCCGGCTGCCGCGGCGCGCGATCACGGGTTTGATGCCCCCGACCCGCAGCAGGCGGCGGTGCGTGTCGAAGTCGTAGCCACGATCGGCAAGAACCTGGTCGGGCTTTTGGCGCGGCCGTCTGTGCTTGCTCCGGCAACCGGGGGAGCGCGAAGATCGTCCAGGAGCGGCGGAGGCTGGGTGATGTCGTTGCGGTTGCCGCCGGCCAGGGCAACCGCGAGCGGGATCCCCGTTGCGTCGACGAGCAGATGTGCTTGGAGCCCGTGCGCGCACGGCCAACCGGGGATGGCCCCGTCAGGAGCCCCGCCAAAAGGGCACATACATGGGAGCCGTCGAAAGCCGCGCGCGACCAGTCGATTACCCCGGGCGCGTTCAGCTTGATCCGTACGGCAGGTCCTCCCACACCTGTGAAGCGCTCCTGGTCGAAACATGCGCTGACAATCGTGATGCGCGGGAACTCACTACCAGCGCGCCAACGCGTCGGGCCTCTGTCACCCATGCCGGTGGTCTCGTCCGTCCTCAGCCGCAAGAATCGGGGCCCAAAACCGTGTGCGAATGTCGGCGAGGCGGAAGCGCGCGCGCGCGAGACGGAGCGCATTCTCGACTATGGCGATCCCTCGATCACGGTCGAATGCGAGGATCTCACAGAGTGCGCGAGCGTCGAGCGAGTCGGCTTCGAAGGCGGCCCCGGCCTGACGTAGCAGATTGCCGGCCGCAGACTGCTTCGGTCCGTGAAAGAGCACTGGCACGCCGCTGCCGAGATACGTCACCATCTTGGTCGACAGGCTGCATCGCACGAAGTCCGCGTGTTCAGGGCCAAACGGCAGCGGCATGTAAGCAAGATCGACGTCATCGAAATCGCGTTCGACATCGGACTGCGGCGCCCAGGGACGGTGCTCGATCGGCACAGTACGCGATTTCAATCGAAACGGAAAGTGGCCCGCGCGCGTAACGAGCCTCGCGTCAATGCCACGGTCGCGCATCTGCTCCAGGGCAGCCACCAAACACTGAAAGTTCCCGTCGTACGGAATGTGTGCTGCGCCCATAAAGTACACCGATAACCTGCCCGGAGTAACAGTGCGCGGCAGCGGGCGGACTGGGTCGAGTCCATCCGTCACGATCACGTACGCCTGATCTCCGTAGCGACGGCACATTTCTAGGCCCATGTCCTCCGAGATGACAAACCGCTCACGGGCCCCGAGCCATGCCGCCCCAAGGTGTCGAAGCGCGTACGCACGTTCTGCTCGGTCCCGCAGTGCGTATCCTGGATCGTCGTGCAAGCTCAAAAACATCGGCAGTCCCAGCCGGTCAGCGGCACGCTGAACCGCAACGAAATCCACGCTGTGAGGAATCGCGTGAAAGGAGCCTGCGCGCACGCGCGGGCTTGTCCCCGCTTGTCCTTCCCCAAGTCTGGTCAACCGCCGCGAGAGCGACTCGAGCATCGCGACATCGAATACCCCAAGCGCCTTAAACGCGCGAGTAGTCTCAAGGCGCCCGAGCGAGGGGCGGATTGGCATGTGCACCTCCGGCACGCAAGCCGTCTGCGCACCGAGGCGCGGAGATGTCGCCACCGCGAGGACCGCCACGGGCGCCTCGGCGAGCAGCGATCGCATTATCCGCGGACCGCCCCCTGCAGCTCCCGTGGAAAACGGTGCGACCGCGATCACCTGGCTGGGGGGTGCCGCGCGTCGGCCTAGAGAGGACGTCATCGCAGTATCGTACGGCCTAGAAGTACCGTGCCCTCTCGCAACCCCGGATGACGAATGCAACTCCGTGCCCGCGCCTTTGACATCTATATCGTGGCCGTGAACGGCCTTTTGCGCATCCCTATGCACCGCCTGCGGGAGTGGACGTTCCGAAACGTTGCTCGCAACTCACTTGCGTCCGGTGCAGTGCTGGAGAGAGGCGTTCGCCTCACCACAAAGGGTGGCATCTCGGTCGGAGCTCACACAATTGTCAATCGAGGCGTCACGCTCGATGGCCGGGGACCGCTCGATATTGGCGGAAGCGTAAACATCTCTCCCGAAGCTGCCCTTTTCACGGCTGGTCACGATGTGCATTCACCCACCTTCGAGGGCCGGACCCAAGCCACTGTGATCGGTGACCGAGTATGGATCGCATCGCGTGCGATCGTCCTACCCGGGACCGACGTCGGCGAGGGTGCCGTTGTCGCCGCCGGTGCCGTCGTCCATGGCATGATTGAGCCGTGGACCGTGGTGGCCGGAAATCCCGCGCGTGTAATTGGTCAGCGCTCGCCCGACGCACAAGTGGAGTTACAGCCGTCGTACCGCCGGCTCTTCCACTAGGCGTGCATCTTTACTGCGCTCCCGCTTCGGAGGTATGGCCACATGACCGAACGCGATCGGAAACTCGTATGCCTCACGCCGGTTCGCAACGAAGCTTGGGTGCTAGATCGGTTCTTACGTGCTGCATCGATGTGGGCCGACGCCATTGTCGTTCTGGACCATGCCTCCGACGACGGGTCGGCGCAGATTGCGCAGCGGTTCCCCAAGGTTCACCTCACACGGGTGCCACAGCCGAGCTACCAGATCCATCGAGCTACCCTCGTCGACGCCGCTCGTACTTTAGTCCCTGGACCGCGGGTCCTCGTCGCCCTCGACGCTGATGAGTTCATCGCGTCAGACGCCTGGCACGATGACCAAATGCGTGAGTTCCTCATCGCTCCACCGGGTACCCTGGCGCGGATGCGATGGATAAATGTGCTACCTAATGAGCCTCGCGCATGGATTCCCGCGGCGCGGCTCGAGTTTATGTTTGTGGATGACGGCTCGCCTTTTAGCGCACACGACATGCACGGTCCGCGCCTACCGCACAGCACAGCCGGCGCAACCGTCGACCTCGACGGGCCGAAGGTCATCCACCTTCAATACCTCGACTGGGAACGGATGCGAGCGAAGCAGCGCTGGTATCAAGCACAGGAGCGCATCGAGCATCCCAGAAAGCGACCGATCCAAATCTATCGCCAGTACCACCATATGGACGCCATCTCGCCGACGGAGCGGCACTGTGTCCGCGAGGAGTGGTTCGCTAGCTATACTTCAGATGGCCACATTGATTTGTTAGCAGTCGCTCCGCAGGATGCCTACCCGACAGACGAGCGCGTGATTGACCTCCTTCGACAGCATGGCGCCGAACGCTTCCGCCGAGTCGACCTTTGGGACGGTGGGTGGGAGAAGCGCGCGCGCGCGCTCGGACGGTCTGTCCCGGCGACACTGATAGCCGATCCGCGCTCTCGAATGGAACGTTGCGTGTTCCGTTGGCTGGCCCGCACACAGGCTCGCTCGCTGCAGCCGCGTATTCGCTGGACGCAGCGCGTCTTGCGCCTTGCCGGTTGGTGAACGGCCGCGGCAATCGGCCGCGCCGCACGGCACACCAGGCACCTGCTTACACTGCTCCGGTTTCGGCCGCACAAGCCGTGCACCGCCAAGGACGCTCCACGGCACGCGCGGCTTGTCCGCGCCGATGCAACACTCACTCGCTCTGCAGCATCGCTCGACGCTGCGTCGGGACGTTTGTGTCGCCGGAGGTGACGTACCGCTCCGCGACGCACCCCGAGCGATGTCTCTGAAGCGCCCAGCCTGGGCTACCGACGAGTGCACGCACAACTGCTGGTGGATGGTTTGTCGCTGAACCGCAAGCCCACACGGCGGATAGATGGATAGGCTTGCCCCCAATGTCTGACTTCCTCGTCCGTACCATTTGGTTAGCGCGCGCTGCTCATTTAGGGCGCTTCATTCGGGCTCGACCGATGCACACGGGCTACGCCGGCATCTTGCCCACGGTCCCGTTCGCACCTTTCAAGCTGGATGTGGTAACGACGCGTTTGGCTCTTCGCTGCGCACGTTGACGACACTGTGGTCGCGGCATCGTTGAAAACGACGACCAAGTCACCATCCGCCGCCGATTGTCACAGACTGAAATCATCGGGGTCGAGTCGCGCGTCCTAGACCTTCGACGCCTCGCCGACCGCGAGGGACTCAAGGGCCACCTCGACCAGACCATCCGCCGAGCACCCTCAAACCGACCCTCAACGCCCTAACCGCGGACCGAGGCTAGTCGGCCGTCGCTTAGCCCCATTGCTCGACTGCTGCTCTGAGGTTTCGTGAGCAATTGGTCCATCCCGCGCGCCGCCACCGCGATCGCCACCGTCGCGTAATGGTCAACCACTACCGCCCAATCGCGTTCCGCCGTGCTCATCATTCGTTAGTGCGACAGATGAAGATCACGATTTTCGGCCGCCGTTTAGCCCGAACCACCTCTACTTCATCGTTGCCATGAATCATACGATCCCACCATCGACCCGGTCGACACAACTGCGGAAGCCGGTACAGCACCCGCTCCGCTTGAACCGCGGCGAATCTCGACGATCTGATGCCCTGGCCGAAACAGCCGACGGGAACGAAGCCGGTCTTCCGCAGAGCGCTCTCGAGTTCGGATGGCGTGTACTCGCGAACGTGCCACTGATTTGGCGGGCGCACCAGATACGGTCGCTCCCGAACCGGGGAAGAGACAACGACTCCCCCATTCGGTCGTACGACTCGCCTCAATTGCCTGAGGAACGTAAGGTCATCATCAACATGCTCAATCGTCTCGAACGAGACGGCGAAATCGAACGACGCATCCTCGAAAGGCAGGTGCGGTAAGTCACCTTGAATGAATTCTGCGGCCGGAGCTCTGACAGCCGCCCGTGCCAAAGCGGTTGGATCTCGGTCGAATCCAACCGCCTCGCAGGTCTCACTAAGATATCCGGTCCCATATCCTGTGCCGCAAGCAACATCCAGCACACGACCTGAAACACGCTCCCGTACCCACCGATAGCGCTCGAGATGCTCGCGCAAGACATGTTGATGAGGCGCTCCGCGGAATGTGTCGGCGGCGCGATCGAAATCTTCTCGTGTCAGGTCGACTCGCTCTCCGGCGTCATCGACGTCACTCATCCGGTTCGTCCTCCACTCGACGTTCAATCATTCCGGCCATATCACGCATAAGAGCGCGCGGCCCCAATGGTGCGCCTACACGATATGCGCCCTTAAGCAGCAGGCGCACTACTCCAGCTGTTCTCCGGCCACGACCGAGCGACGACAACGCAGCGCGCGACGCCAAGAGCTCACTACGCGCGCGAAAGAATACTGATGCCTCCCCGAGGGGCCCGGCGATGTCAGCCGTATCTTCGGCTCGCATCATACTTGCCACGAACTCCGCGTTTTCCTGGTCGCAGCTGGACGCATAGCGAAGCTGATCTCGGTGCCGCTGCGGGTCGACTCGCCCAATGCGGGCCCCGAGGCCATCTCTCCTCACAATCGATGTGTTGGCATCATGGCGGCGGTGCAGGACCAGAGGCTCAGCGAGCTCGGCGACAGGCCCGGCACAGAAGCCTAAGAAGTGGATCCACTCGTCATGTGTCATGAGACCACCCCCCATACGAGACTGCGGCCGTCGCGCCGAATTCGCGCCGGTCGCCAATCTACGCTTGAACACCAGTGCATGCCCGAGTGGGGCCACGTACGTTCGCACCTGTAAGTGCGGGACCACACGTGTCCTGGCCGGACCGAGTGTCTCGTCCGTGCGCACTCCACTCGGCGCGATCACTGCGCTGGCGTGGTGCACGAGCGCCACGTGTGGTGCGGCTCGGAACTCCTGCACGCACCGGTCGACCTTGTTCGGCATCCACACGTCGTCTTGATCGGCGAGCGCTACGATCTCGCACTGGCAGCGGGACACCGTGTGGATGAAGTTCTCACTGTACCCGAGCCTGCTCGCACGACGTTGAATGCGAACCGGCCATGGCGCCTCATGCGCGAAGGCGGTCAGAATGTTGACCGTACGATCGCTGGAACCATCGTCAGAGATGACCAGTTCACTTGGCGCATATGTCTGCTCTGCGATACTTGAGAGTTGCTGCTCGATGAACGCTTCGCCATTGTATGTTGCCATAGCGATCGAGATCGTCAAGTTGCCTTCGCTCCTCTCCGTCACATCGCGATCCATTGAACCGTCTTTGCCAGACCGCGCGCGAGTGTAGTGTCGAGAGTAACGCCGAGCGACGCTGCCTTGGATGTGTCGCCGCACCAATGAGCTGGGTTCCCAGGATCCTGATCGCCCACAAACACCGCCGCACTCGCAACACCGCTGGCAACAAGAAGCGCATCGGCGAGCTCTCGAAGCGACGTTGCGTGGCCGGATGCCAGGTTGTAGGCCTCGCCTTTGGCGGGCGCGTCGCGCGCCAGCGCCACAATCGCCGCCGCGACGTCTTCGACGTACACGAAGTCCCGCGTCACGTCCGCAGGAGCCAAGATTCGCAACGGTCTTTCACCATCGACAATGCGCTTCAGCAGGTCATACACGACGAGCTTTCGCTGGCCCGGCCCATACACGGAGAACGGACGTACTGCTATTCCGCGCAAGCCATATAGTCGATGAAAGACCCTGAGGTAGTGCTCGGCGGCCAGTTTCGACACGCCGTAAGGTGAGATCGGCAGGAGAGGGTGGTCTTCGGCCATCGGCACGGTGACGCTTTCCCCGTAAACGGCCGCGGAGGACACCAGGACAACCCGGGGAGGATCCGTCGCTCGGCGTGCCGCATCGAGCACGGCAACGGTCGTCTGCAGGTTCGCGCGGAGGTCGACAGCAGGCTCGCTTAGTGATCGCGGAACGTCACCAGTTCCGGCCAGGTCAAAGATCACGTCCGCGTCGTCGCAGATACCGACGAGGTCGAGATCGAGGATGTCAGCTTCAACGTCGAGCCGACGAGTCTCGTCCGATGTCCTCCGGCCGACTGTGATGACTGGGATGTCAAGCGATACGAGTGCGCGGGCTACCCAGCTTCCGAGGAATCCGCTCGCTCCTAGTACGACGGCTCGCGTCACCGCCCCGCGTTGCTTCCCGATGTCAGTTCGGCGTAGACCTCGGCGTGCTGAGCAGCAACCGCGCTGGGAGTAGCGTGGGCGTGCCACCAGCGCCTCCCGCGTTCACCCATCGCGCCGGGTGTAGCCGGGTTTGCTAGCAGGCTGACGATGGCGGAGGCCATGGCTTCCGGGGTGCGCGCAGCAGCTTGGCCGCCGCCAGCCTTGTTCACGAGCTCGATCAGCGGCGGGATGTCCGAGACGAGCGCAGGCGTGCCTACGCTCCATGCCTCCAAAATCGCGACCGGAAAGATCTCACCGAGCGACGGAAGGCAAAGCAGGTCCGCTGCAGCCAGCCAGTCGTACTTTTCCTCGTCGCTCACGCGACCCACGTCGATTACACGCTTAACATCGGCGACTGCCATCGACTCTCCCGGGCCCACAAACGCGAACGTTACGTCGTCCCGCGCGCGAGCAACGATCGGAATCGCTGCCGCAAGGATGTCGTGACCTTTGTATCCGCGGCGTGAACCGAGGAAGACGACGAGCGGACCAGTGATGGCGTGTCGGTCGCGAATGCGTTGGCCGACCCCCGCGGCTGCCCCCGGACTGCAAACCGGAATTATCCGGATCGCGGACTCCTCGACCCCGAGGCGGCGATACGTCGCAGCATCATCATCGAGCAGGGCCACGACACGGTCGGCCGCACGGTACGCGTGCGCAGACGCCGGATCCTCGCCCCACTGACCGGGATGCGCGAACGGAGTGACAACGACCGGTAGCCGTACGCTGCGGGCCGCAGCCACAGCGGCCCAGGCCAGTTGATCACAGACAAAGGCGTGCACCACGTCGACGCCATCGAGTTGCCGCGCGATGACGGGACCGACGACTCGGGAGTACCACCACCCGGTCAACAATCGACTTCGGCCATAAGCAAACCGTCCGGTTATCGGCGCAAACTGCGTCACAAGCGGGAAAAGCATCGCCTTGCGTAGCCGAGGCGCCGTCACTGGAACGACTCGCACGGGCCCGTCGCTGAACGACTCGAAACCGGGAGTCCTCACAAACGCCTCGTCCACACGAGTAGACGGACCATCGTCGATCCGTAACGCGAGGATCGTCACGCGGTGTTTCTCGGCTAGTGCCAACGCGACATGACGGAGGAGCGACTCCACGCCGCCGACTGAAGGCCACGCGCGCCGAGTGACGAAGGCGATGTTCAGATCAGGACGCGGCGATACAGCGTCAGGCCCGCTCACAACGCCGGAGGCGTTACGGACCACCACGGGACGCTCTGTGGTCTCTCCACGCTGGTTGATGCTAGCTGACCGACCTCGCAGGCCCTGAGGCCCTATTTTTCGCAAGCAGCTCCCTCGCGGAGCGGGGCCCAGATCGCCTGCGCGATCTGGGTAATACCGCGGCACGCGCCGCTGAAGCTGCGAGTTTGAAGCGAGAGCACCACACCGCGGAGGGACATCGTCCAAACGAGTCGGCGCTGCTCGCGCTGGATGGAGCGCAGACCCGGACTCCTCACGATCAGCCTCGCGGCTGCGATTCGTCTTGCAGTGGCGGCTACTCGCCGCTGAGGATCGGCCCAGTTCGCTGTGACACCACCAGGTGACAGCCTGTAGTCCCCTAGTCGCTGATTCACGTACACGCCCGGCCGTCCAGAGCGACAGGCACAGAGACACACGAAGTAATCCCATACCTCGCCGCCGGAGGCGATGATGCGCGGGTCGAGTTCGCGTCGCCTTGTCACTGAGAACGACGCGCCCGCCATGGCCTGGTCAATGAGGGCCACGCGTGGCAAGTCCTCCACGAGGCCGCCGGGGAGACGGTCACGCTTAAATTTAGCCGTCATCCGGTCCCCATGCGCGCGATCAGGAGTCCCGGTAGCGTCGATCACACCATGATCGCAGAAGGCGACCGCTGCTTCGGGATGGGCATCCAGCTCAGCGCCGAGGCGCTCGAGAAACCCCGGCTCCCAGAGATCATCGTCATTTAGGAACGCGATCATTTCGGCGTCCGTCTCCTCAAGCCCCCGACGCGCAGCGCACGCTGGCCCCTGGTTGGTCGCCTGGCGGACAAAGCGAAGCGGGAAGGCCGCTGGAATGCTCACCGCTGGCTCCAGCGGTTGTGGTGAGCAGTCATCGATGACGATGACCTCCGACGGTGCTCGCGTCTGCCGCGCAACGCTCTGGAGTGCCTCGGTGAGAAGCTGGGGACGGTCGTACGCCAGTACGATGACGGCGATTCGTGCCACGGCGGCAGTCTATCCGCGACCCACTACCCCCAATCGCTCTCCGCGGCTATCGTCGACGCCACGCCTGGCGTCATCATCTGCCAGCCACGCCGCGGTTCGCCTACCCCTGTCCCAGTCGACGCCGGCCCGGCGCCGAGCGGCGGAGGAACTTCAGACTTGACCAGGCTCGTCATGAACATCCAACACCGAGTCAAGTCGGCCGTGAAGCCCTTGCTTTTCGACGACGTTGCGAGTCCGCAACGCGTCAAGGCCGGACCTGGTCGCGGCGTCGTCGCGCTACTAAACCGAAGGCACGACCTGCAGCGCGAGTTCGGGCTTTACGAGATGGAGCTGAGCCGCGCCTACTCCAAGCATGTCCGGCCCGGTGTCTGCGCATTCGACGTGGGCGCTGCCGACGGCCTAACGTCTCTCATATACGCGCGGCTTGGGGCGACCGTTATCGCGTTTGAGCCGGAGCCAACCGCTGTCACCAGTTTCGTGCGGAACCTCGAGCTCAACCCGTCGCTTGCAGCTCGGATCACGCTGGTTCAGGACTACTATCGGCCGGATAACTATCCAGAGCCCGAGTTTGTGAAGATCGATGTCGACGGGGCTGAACGTGACGTCTTACGCCTCATTCCGGGGCATCCTCGATGCGTGATTGTGGAGACACACAGCGAGTACTTGGAGTCGGAGTGCAACGACCTTCTGCTCGCACGCGGCTATACCGTCGACATCATTCGCAACGCTCGGTGGCGGCGCTTTTATCCGGAGTACCGGCCGATCGGCTTCAACCGCTGGCTGATTGCGCTTGCGTGACTCGCCAACCCGTGCGCGTGCCTGCCAAGCCCGGCTCCGCCTGCATTACCGGGCGGGGTGCTTAGCGAGTGAGCGATCGTGGAGCGAATCACGCTTGCGGCCGCAGCGCGGCGAGCACGCTCTGAGCGATCAGCTCCCACGAGAAGCGCCGTTCATAGAGTGCTCGTGCGGCCGCTCCGCGTCGCTGCCTCAGCGCAGCATCGCCGGCGAGGTCTAGAGAAGCGTCTGCGAACCGTTTTGGATCTCCGGTCGGCGTCCAGCGGATTGCGTCATTCTCAGCGCGGAGGTCCGGCTCCGTGAGCGGCCCGTAGGTGCCTACGATCGGGAGTGCATGCTGCAGCGCTGCCATCAGGGTCGTCCGGCGCGTTGACAGCCCGTCGGAGAGTGCGGCGAGATATATATCCGCTGCACTCAATGCTTCCGCTAATTCGTCGACCGACTGCCGACCGGGACGATGCACCGATATCGCGGGGTCAAGCCCATCGAGAGTGCTAGTACCAACTCCCAGGTAGAGCAGTATTACCTGTTCCGACCGAGCCGCCACAGCGTTTGCCGCGGCCACCACGTGGTCCAACAGACGTGACGGATGGTCGGTACCGAACGTTGCGAGCACGAGCGTTTCGGAATCGACTCCCAGTGCACGCCGCGTAACGTCGCGCCGCTCGCGACGGTCCGGAAGGTTGGAGCCAACCGGAGCTGCGATTGGATGGCAGTGCGCAGGCAGCAGGCCTGCCCACGACGATGTGGACACCATCACGCCGTCCACACTGGAAAGAACTGCACGCAGTTGGAAGCGCTGCCAAATGCCCATGACGAGCGACCTCACAGAATCGATCGCGACGAACGGTTCGTGCACCATCACAACTTGACGGACATACGGGCGTCGCCGCCTTAGCGAGGCCATCTCAAACGGGAGCCGAGGAGCGAACCCCCACCGGCCGAACGCAAATGGGTTGTACTGAAGTATCACGGTCCCCTCGCTCACGTCGATGCCCCGAGAGCGCCACGTCACTGCGTGGGCGTCAGCACCAGCCGCGCGAAGCGCGGACCCCAGCCTTTCGCAATAGTCGCCGATTCCGTCGATCCTGCCCTCCGTATCGCGGTACAGCAGGTATATCGGCGCCGGCCGCGGTCTTACGTCACGCACAAAGACCACAGTGCCGAGTTCTCGAGTTGCTGGCGCATGGCAAATAGACCAAGTCTGGCTCCCGCGGCAACCGATCCTGACATGCAGACGCGCCAAGGGCGCGTTGCCCGAGAAAACGGCGCAGCGCCAACCACGAGCTGGACGACGCCCACGAGCCTGCCTTGCGAGCGACATCAGCCCGCAGCAGCAGCCTGGGGTCGTGGTCTAGATCCTGGTCCCGGCAGAGGCTGCGCGACGGTGCCGGTCCGATAGCTTCCCCTCCGACCGCGATCCCGCTACAGGAGGTCAGCCCGATGTCCACACCGCCAAGTGCTCTGGAGCCGAACAAGCTCGCCGAGATAGCTACTGCTGAAGCCAGCCGGCACGAGATCAAGGGCCTTCGTAAGCCGTTCGGTGAGCCTTGGGGGCATGAGTACTGGGGCAAGTGGCAGACGATCACATTCGCCCTGAACGCACTCGGCATTCCGGAGGGCGCGACGATCCTCGACGTCGGCGTTGGCGTCGGATGGACGACGCTGTTTCTTGCTGAGTCTGGCTACAGGGCAACTGGCGTTGACATCGCACCAGCGACCATCGAGATCGCCGTTGCTCGTGCGGAGCGCATGGGCGTGCAGGCTGAATTCGTCGTCGCGGACATGGACACCCTGGAGCTGAAACGGCGTTTCGACGCGATTCTCGTGTTCGATGCCCTGCACCACACTACCCGTCAGGCAACGGTGCTCAACCGCATCGCGAATCACCTTGCACCAAGCGGCTGGGTTCTGTTTGGTGAGCCATCATGGTTGCACAGCATGTCTCCAGCAGCGCGCCGGACCACAAAGAACCTCGGCTGGGTCGAACGCGGAGTGACAATCCGCTCCCTGAAGAGCGACTGCGCCGCCAGTGACCTCGGCAATTTTCGCCGGTTCTACGAGGGTACCTCACCTTACTATTCGCCTCGGAGTTTCGCTTGGCAGCTCGCGCGCCTGATCGGGGCGCGCGTGACATGCGCACCGCAGATGAGCGTGTGGCTTGCCGCACAAGCCCTCTAGCTACGACGCTTCAACTACCAACCACACTGGCACGACGCGGTTGCGTCCGAGCGCCCCCGCGAGCAGGCCGAGCTTTTGGGCGTCCGCGGTCCACACTTCCGACCACGCGCCGCAACATCTATCGCGCCGCGAGAGTCGTGCGGAGACGGCGGGAACGGGTCGCCAAGCGACAGCGTCGCATCTCGGAGCCCCAATACGCGAATGTACCGAGTGCCAGCCATATGAACGGTGAGGTTGGCGAGTTGGCGGTGTTAGCGCCCACGAAGCCGCCGACGCACACAGCGATGAATACGGCCGCAAGCGCCGCCAACGCGACCTGGAGTCGGCGCTCAGCGAGCACTCGGAGACTAACTCCCATCCTCATGCCCCAGAGGAGCAGCGCATACATGATGAGCAGACCGGGAATGCCGAGTTCGATGATGAGGAAGGTTGGTTCGCTCTCCGCATCAAGACCATTACTGCTCACGGCACCACCCACGGAGCTTCCGCCCGCCGGCCCGACGGAGCCGATCCCGTCCCCGAGCGGATAGTCGACGAGATAGGTCGGTATCAGCGCCACGGTACCTTGCCGCGCGGCGACTGCCGTCGAGATCACTTTGGTCGGGGCAATACTGCTGTAGCGATTCGGGCCCGACGTCACGCCTCCAAACACAGTTGTAAGGCCGAAATAAGTGACGAGCGTGAGCAGCGCTGCGACGACGATCGCAGTGAGTCCACGTCGAGAGGTCACGGTCAACAAAAGAAAGGCCATGACCGCAATAGCCGCGGACAACACAGCGGTACGCGACTGCGACGTCACGACACCCACCACGGCGAGAACCACGCAGACGCCGAGAAATGGAATGTAACGACGGGACTTCCCTCCGGCCATGGCGATCGCGAGGGCACCCGGCAGGGCCATCGCCCCTACGATGCCTCCGAAGCCGAAATCCGACCCGAGCGCCGGAGGACGGACATGCGTCACGCCAGTCGCTGAATCGAGGAATGTCCGTCCGGTCTGAGTTGCCGTGCCAAACACCTCACTGGCATACCCGGGGCCCCAGGCCGCCAACTCTGCCGGAGTCAGGCTGCTCTGCACGAGGCTCACGATCCCGTTAACCGCCGCGACGATGATGAGCAACCAGAACAGTCCCATAAGTCGCCGCTCACTTCGCATTACCGCGTAGCCCAAGAAGAACAGCGGCACGAACTCGATGTGCTGGCGGACGCCCGCAAATGCGTGGCTGATCGACGGCACGACCGGATTGAGAACCTGGACCAGGCAGATCACCACCCACGCGATGACGCCAAGCATGAGCGGCGGACTCTCCAGCGGTCGGCGCCTCAGGACCACGCGCACGAACGCACCGCCAGCAATCGCGTAGAGCAGGACGTCACGGCCGAGCGTCGCCACGGTCGATCCCGTCGACAGCTTGAGGAAGCCGTCGAGCAAGCCGAGATACACCACGAGTACCGCAAGGGTCCACTCGTAGCGCTCACTGAAGAACATCCAGGCCGCAACCCCGCACAGCAGCACCGGTGCCCCTAGATGGATCACGTCGCGTGTTGACCGAAGCGCGACCGCAGCGAGAAAAGTGGCCGCGGCTACGCCGATCAGCAAGCCGACGAGGCTGCTGGGCAGCATCACCGGGACACGCCGCCTGACGATTGCCGCACGCATTACGTCGGCACCGCGTGCGCAGGGGCGAACGGCAGCCCAGGGCCGATGACCATCACGTGGACCAGGCGCGCCCGCACCCGGGCCACCAGTCGGCTAAGCCTTTCGTCGGGAGTAGTCGTAGCCGTATTTACTGTAGAAGCTAAAGCCCTCATCGACGTAGCGGCCACGCATGTCGTTGACGACCACACCTGCGAGGTTCATCTTCGGCACGCGCTCGCCAAGCTCCGCGAGTCGCTCGGCCGCCTCGCGCGTGGTCATGCCGAGGCGCGCCACGAACAGCACCGCGGATACTTCACTCAGCAAAGGCACGGCATCACTAACTGTCAGAACTGGCGACGTGTCGACAATCACGATTCCGTATACTTGCGCCGCCTTGGCGAGCAAGCTGGTCATTGCGCTCGATGAAATGAGCGCAGCAGGATTGTCCACCTTCCCGCCGTGAGCGATCACATCGATCGATCCGTGTGCCCGTAGATCGCCAGAAGGTGATGTTTGACCAGCCGACCCGTTGGATGATGACGGCCGCGTCCCAAACACCGTCATCGCAGCCTCCCCCGGAGCCAGCTCGCCTCGCAGGACCTGCACGAGGCCGAGGTCCGGCTTGATGTTGAAAAGCCTCGCGAGGCTGGGTCGCCGGAGGTCGCCGTCAACGACCAGCACGCGCTCCCCAGCCTCGGCGTAGGCAAGGGCCAAACCGCGCACGACCGTCGATTTGCCCTCCGATGGCAGGCCGCTGGTAACCATCACACTGTTGAGCGGGCGGTTGGCCGCCGAAAGTCGCAGGTTGACGCGGAGACTGCGCATCACCTCAACGAACTCGGGCGGTGTCGAAATGGAGCCCTTGACCTTGGGGGCCGGATTGGAGACGTGCGGTATGACCGCGAGGACGGATCGATCGTAAATCGATTGAACCGAGGAGACGCGGATCAGGCGCCGATCGGCAAGATCGAGAACAAACGCCAGTCCAATTCCCAGCAATAGGCCGATCAGGCCTGCAAAGATGGCGTCGCGCTCCGGCTTGGGCGAGATTGGAACCGCAGGCACTGCCGCCGTGTCGATCACCTGGGCGCCTGAGGAGGGGTTGCGCGCCTGCGCCTTGTAGTCGGCGATCTGTGCTTCGAGGGTGGCTCGTTCAGCTTGGTTCGACGCACTCGTCGACGGGATGGTATGAAGCGTCGCGTGAGCCGCGTGGGCGGCGGCCAGAGCGGCGGTCCGCACGGAGTTCGCCTGCGAGGCGAAAAACACACGCACATACGTGTTGGCGAGACGCGCCGCCAACCCGGGGGAGTGACTAGTTGCCGTCACGGTAATGAAGTCTGAGCTCGAAGAAGGCGAGACCACGACCGTGCCGGCAGAGCCGATTGGGAGGTGGAGCTTCTGGTAGACCGTTGCGGTGATCGCCTGGCCCGTGAAGAGCGTCGCAATGTCCTGCAATTCCTGCGTGGCGGTGCCGGAAGAAGCCTGGCCACCGACCGACGCCGCGGGATCCGCGTTCTGTACGTACACGAGTGACGCTGACTCGTATGTCTTGGCCTCGCGCCGGGTCAGCGCGTACGCGCCGCCGGCTGCAAGGATCACCATCAGCAGTACGAGCCACTTCCAACGCCATATCGGGCGCGCGTATGCGCGCAGATCGAGCTGTCCTTCTTGCGATCTCCCGGTGTCACCCGCGGGTGGTCCGGTGCCTTCATTGCGACTCATGCCGACACCGCCATAGCACCCGTCGAGCTTGGGTTGAAGCGCCGTCGCGCCGCCGCCAGCTCACGCGCCATCCCCTCGGCGAAGGCGCGCTTCGAGAATCTCGCAGCGTTGGCAGCCATGCGGTCGGGCGGGGTCGTGAGTCTTTCGCACGCAGCGATGGCATCGGCGACGCACGCGGTTGTCTGCTCGTCGAACAGGACTCCCGTGACTCCGTCCACGACTGTTTCACGCGCCCCGCCGCGAGCGTAGGCGACGACGGGCTTTCCCGCTGCCTGTGCTTCGACGGCAACGATGCCGAAGTCCTCTTCGCCGGCCACGCACACCGCCGAGCACGTCTCGAGTAGCTGCACGATGCTGCTCTCCGCTGTGGCCCCGTGGAACTTCGTCGCGGGGCCGGCGCTACGTCGCAGATCGTCGAGCAGCGGGCCGCCGCCGACGATGTCCAGTCCGAGGCCGAGCCGCCGCGCTGCCGCGACGATTAGATCGACGCGCTTGTAGGGCAGAAGTCGCGATATCACCAACAACCGCTCGCCGCGTGGGAGCACCTGCACGCGCTCGGTGTCAACGGGCGGGTAGACGACCGGTGCGTCGAGACCGTACACACGGCGCACGCGTTCGCGAACAGTCTCACTGATTGAGATGTAGGCGTGGGCTCGATGTGCCGCCCTTATATCGAACCATCTCAGGCCGCCGACGAGGGGCGTGAGCAGTGACTGTCGCCGGGCTGGTCGACCGCCGGTATTCATGTAGTCGTGGCGGTATAGCCACCGTGCGGGGGTGTAGCAGTACACGACGGACATGGCGCCTGCGACCGCACGCGCCATGTGCGCCCACCCGCTGGAGCTCGCTATGACCACATCGGCGTCGATCTCGCCAAATGACCTGAAGGCCGGTGGGTACAGGGGAAAGAGATTGCGAAAGCCGCGGTCCACGGGGATTCGGTCGACGAAGCTTGTGCGGATGTCGCGCCCGCGAAACTCATCGAACGTTGACTCGGGCCGGTAGAGCGAGGTGTAGATCGGCGCCTGCGGCCACATGTCGGACATCGCGAGCACCACCTTCTCGGCGCCGCCACGCTGGTTGAGATAGTCGTGCACAATCGCAACGCGCCCGAGCGACGGCGGCTCGAGCGCGGCATCAGCGCTGGGCTGTGTAGTCGGGGCGATTGTCGGTGCGCTCATCGCCCTCCTGCGACGCCTCGAAGAACGCAGTGCACGCTCGCTCCGGCGCGAGCGCGGCTGCTGGTCCGCCCGATGCGCCGCGGCGCATCGCATTCGATGGGTTTATGACGCATGTCCGTCCATTCGCTCGTCCGAGAGGTGCTCCACGAGATTGAACCCGCCGGCCGCGTCCCCGTAAGGATGACTGGCGTTGTCGGCTGATGAGCCGCGCGCTTGTCAAACTCAGGGCGCGGGATGCTACCCGGCGGTTGACGGCCGGCTGGGCGGATTCGCCCAAGCTCGCCAGATGGCAGGCCGCTGCCACGCTCGCAAGGGCTGCGGGTCACAACTGCAGGCTGTAACGCAGCCGTCACAAGCCACGTCGGGACGCCACGAAACCGAGCGTCTGCACAAGAATCTTGATGTCTTCCCACAGCGACCAGTTGGCGACGTAGAGATAGTCGATCTTGACCATCTCGGCGAGCGGGATGCGGGCCGAGCCAAGGATCTGCCAGCGACCGGTGATGCCGGGCGTCAGATGCAGCCGACGGCGGTCAAAGCCGGTGATCCGCTTGTCCTCGTCCAGAATGAGCGGGCGTGGTCCCACCAGGCTCATGCTGCCGCGTATGACGTTGAGCAGCTGCGGCGCCTCGTCGAGGCTCAGCCGTCGGAGGAAGCGACCAACGCGTGTGATGCGCGGGTCATCGGCGATCTTGAACAGTCCGGAGGCCTCGTTCTGTTCGTACAACTCGGCCTTCAAGGTGTCAGCGTGATCGACCATGGTGCGGAACTTGAGCATCTGAAATGGTGCGCCATTGCGACCGACACGGGTCTGGCGAAAGAGGACCGGCCCTGACGAATCGACCTTGATCAGGACACTTGTGACGAGCATGAGAGGCGCCATGAGTACGAGCCCGACGGTTGCGCCGAATATGTCCAGTGCCCGCTTCGTGTACTTCGAGGAGCGGCTCAAGCCGAATCGTGGCACGCCGAGCAGTGGCATTCCCCCCAGATCGTCAAACGCCACCGAGCTCCCCACTGCCGCCAGGACGTTCGGCAGGATGCTGACCCGCAGACCGGTTGTCTTAGCCCCACGAACGAGCTCCATCGTCGCGTCGGGGTCAGTGCCGCCGGATGTCGCGATGATGATCCGATGGACTGCGAGCTGCTGCGTGAGTGAGCGAAGCTTCAGAACATCCGTCGTGACGTCCTGAAGACCGACTGACCCGACGAGCACGACGCTGCGGTCGTGCTCGAGCTTTGCCTGAAGACGCTGGTACACGATCGAGCTACCGACGAAGAGGCAGCGCTCGACTGAGGAGAATCGGGCGGCCACACGACGACCGATCGCCCTGAAAACAAAGAGCATCGCGATCAGCAGACCCCAGAGGGCGAGGAGCAGGACCGTAGTCGGGGCGCCGATCACGACGTAATGGCGGGCAAGCCAGATCAGCAGCGCGATCAGCGTCGCGAGGTTCAGCAACCGCGGGAACTCGTCAAGCGTCGACTTGCGGATCACCAATTCGTCATGGTCGTAGAGCCCCTCGATCTTTGACACGATCACGATCACGGGCACCACGATGAGGAACGCAGGCCTCAAGCCGTAGCCGCCGATCGCTGCCATCGAGAGGAGCACTGAGCACGCGGCCGCGCAGCCATCGGCCAGAGCCAGCGCCCGGCGATAAGCGTGCTCACGCCCCCGAACGGCACCTAGCGCGACGCTCTCGAGGTCGTACTGGGCGGCGTGTGACTCCGCGAGCGGTGTGTCGAGCTGGCCCGACACCCAGGCGCCGTGCCGGAGACCGTAAGCCTCGGCGCGTGGGAACGGCAACCTCCGAGCACGGGCTACCTTCCCCGTCGTGGGCTTCTCTGCGCGAGACATGTCCCAGCCTTCGCTCCGCTTGGGAAAAAACCTCCCAGTGCGCCAAGAAACGTCTCTCTTTGCGGCGGTTGCGCGACTGCCCGTCGCGAATCGTCATCTCCAGCTACTGGGTTCTAGGCATGGCGCGCCTGGCGAGCGCGCTTGTCCACGGGATTATGTATACCGGACCGTGGGGACGGCTTGGCCCGCGGTCTAAGTTCCCCGGCGCACGTTGCGCCAATCGGCAGCTTGACGCTTGGATCGCCACCACATGTGCGAGCCGTACGTGGGGGTGCAGAATAGTCTCCGAAGTCCCGTGATTGACCTGCATTGCCACATCCTTCCGGGGATCGATGACGGTCCGCAGACCATGGAGGACTCGCTCGCGATCGCGAAAGCCGCGGTTGCTGCCGGCACCCGGACAATCGTGGCAACTCCTCACGTTTCGTGGGAGTACCGCAACGACGCGGCGACGATCGCGCGGCTCGTCGGCCTCGTCAACGCCAGCTTGCTGGCCGCCGGTGTGCCACTCAAAGTGAGGGCGGGAGCCGAGATAGAAATGACGATGGCCGCGGAACTGAACGACCGGGACCTTTCGCGGCTGACGCTCGGCGGCCGGCGCTGGCTGCTGCTCGAGCCGCCGTTCACGTCGGTCGTGAGCGGCGTCGATCTCCTCGTCGCCACCTTCGAGCGCAAGGGCTACGGCGTCGTCATCGCACATCCCGAGCGCTGTGCTGCCTTCCAACGCGACCCGCAGATCCTCGAGGCGTCGATCGCCGCCGGCGCGCTTTGCTCGCTCACGGCCGGGTCACTTGTCGGGCGCTTCGGCGCAGCGGTACAGCGGTTTGCCGAGCAGCTGGTGCGCTACGGGCTGGTCCACAATGTTGCCTCAGATGCGCACGACGCCGTGCAGCGCCCGCCGGGCATGGCCGCCGAGCTCGCCGACGCGGACCTCGAGTCGCTCGCCGACTGGCTGACGCGCGCCGTGCCCGCCGCAATCCTCGACGGGAGCAACATTCCCCCCCGCCCGATGGTCGAAATGCGAGAGTGGCCGACTGGTGGTGGCGCATCGCTATTACGCCGAGCGAGACGCGGCTGAGATTGCTCAGCTTGCGCTCGGCTTCCGCGACGCCTGTGGCGGGTGACGCGGATCGAACACGAGGTCGCGCGCGTCACCGAGCGGCCCGGCAACAGCCGCAGCCACCTGAATGCGGTAGGGCGAGCTCGGGCGCGCACGCTCGCGAGTCCGGAAACTCAGGACCATGCGATCCGCCGCGGGGGACGCGTCGAGCATCGAGACCAGGGCCGTCTCGGCCTCGTCCGGGGAGTCCCAGAGAACGATCACCGGGCTATCACCGGCGGACTGTAGAGCCCAGTTCAATGCACGCGTGAGCAGCGGCGGCGCTGTGTGCTCGATTCCCTCTGGCAGCGGCAGCGCAGAGCTGTAGCACTCGAACTGATCGTTGAGCGGTCGGCGCAGCAGCCCGAGCAGACCGCCCAAGCGAATGCGAACCAACTGGTCAGTGCTCAGCAGGAGCGCGTGCGCCCACACCGCTCCGGGGCGAGGGAGCTCGGGAGCCGGCCAGATCCGTGCGAGCAGATAGCCGTCGAGCGACGGAACGCCGATGCCGACAAGCTGCTGAGCGTCGGCGTGGTCGAAGCTTGCGTCGAGATGCGGCAGGACGTCGCGTTGCTGTCGCGGCGAGAGCGAGCGTGATGCCGCGATCAGCTGATGTCCGTCGCGGTAGCCGAACAGCAGCTGATCTACAGCGTTCATTTATTGCCTCGCGGGCTCGGCTACATCGCGGCGTCCAGCAGCCACACAATCGGTGATAACAAGGTATCGCGCACGCCGTCGGAGTCGACCAGGTATGCGCGGTCCCAGGGGTCTTCGCCAATGAGCTGTGATGGCAGGCCCGTCGCGAAGTCTCCGCCCTGCGCCGACACCCCAAACACGGCGTGCGGGAGGCGATCGGCGTTGCTCGCGAGGTACTGATCGAGAAGCGTCACGTGCTCCGATAGCCAGGCCGTGGGAGACGGCGACGGCGACACGCGATCCCACGCTGAGACAATGATCGCGAGGGGTAGCGGCCGCGAGCGTTGATCCAGTAGCGACTGCAGCAAATCGACGGCGCGCGCATCGGCCGGCATCAGCCCAGGGTGCCAACCCAGCTCGGCGGTTTCGCTCTCGGCGGTTTCCGCGGACTCGTCGGGCTCGGCGGGCTCGGTCGGGCCGGCAGGCTCGGTGGAGAGAACCGAGTCAAAATCCGCCTTCGGACCCGCCTTTCCTGGGGCCAGCAGGTCGGCCCGAAGGAACAGCATCGCCCCTGCTGCAGATCGGATCTGCGCGAGAAGATCGGGGTCCCATACGCGTGCGTCGAGCATGTGCTTGAGCAACTCTCCCGAGCGGTCCGGAATATCGAGGCTGACGACTTGATCCCCCCTTGCCAGCTCGACGATCAGGCTCGCGTCGCTGTCGACCTCCGTCCGGCGCAGGCTCTCCTGGCGGCCGAACGCGAGCAGTCCACGGGACAGAAACTCGACGTCGTCTACCGTGCGCACGATGCGCACGTCGCCGGCTCGACGGTTGACCAGCGCACCGTATAACGCGACGAGCAGGGAGCTCTTCCCCGTCGCCTGTTCGCCGAGGAGGACGAACCTCATGTCCGACGCCTGCGCAGACCTCGCGTCTGCTCCGGCGCATCGTCCGGCCATTCCTGGGTCTCGACCGGCGGGTCGGGCGTCGCCCCGGGCGGGGCTAGGAGCCATGAGCGCAGCGCGCCAACGCCGTCATCTTGAGGAAAGCTGGCCGGGGCGCCGGCCGCGACGCGCACGTGCTCGGCGTCGGCATGCAGCTCACGGACATTCGCCGCGAGCTGATGCTCACGCGCCTGCCAGTAGGCAAGCGTTTCCGCGTCCTCGACAACGAGGTCCCACTTGGTGACCACGAGCGCAAGGTCGGAGTCGGGGTGCGGGAGGTCGTCGGCGGCCAGACGCTCGAGCAGCTGGCGCACGCGGGTCAGCACGGAAGCGCGCGTAGCCGGGTCGCGCAGGCGACCGCCGTCGACGATCAGCACGAGCTTGTCGGCACGACGCACGAGCGGGATCGACGACAGGGCGAGCTGGTTGTCGGCAATCGCCCGGAAGAGCGCGCCCGGGAGGTCCGCGAGAAGCAGGTTCACGCGCTCCTCCCCTTGGATGAGCGCTAGGTGATGGATGTTGCGTTCATCGGCCGCGCGGATCGACTGGTCCGCCAAAGTTGGGGAGACGCCCGCCACGGGGAGGCGCTGGGAGAGCAGCGCCTCGAAAGCCAGCAGCGTCCGCGAGCCAGCGAACGTCGCGTCCTCGCCTGGGAGGCGCTGCCGCTCATAGAGGCGCGCGGTTAGCGTGGTCTTGCCGCTGCCTCGCTCACCCATCCAAACCACCACCCGGCCCGGACTGCTCGTGAGCAGCTGACCTGCCTCCTCGGCGTTCAGCAGTTCGCTGCCGAGCAGAGGCGTAACTGCGTCGTCCACGGCGAGCCTGACCTCCGAGCCATCTTGCTGTGACTCGTCAGTCATGTCCGAGTAGCCGCAACGCGATTACCTCGCGGTAGGCCTGCATGGCGATGGCGGTCTCCTCCTGCCCGGCGTCCGCTAGGCCACCCTCCGGGGGGCGCCACCGCGGCTCCTCTCTATCTGCTTCGAGTTCACGCCAGCGCGCCAGCTCAGCGGCGAGCGGAAACAGAAACGGGTGCGGAGCGACCTGCAGGCGGTCGGCAACGTACGGCCCGGCGGCAGCGACCGCAGCGATCGGATCGACGCCTGAGCCGGCTGACGCGGTGGCGAGGATGCTACCGAGCAGAGCTTCGGCGCCCGCCGCGGGCGTAGTACCCCAAGTGCGCTCCGCAAGCTCAACCGCCGCGATGATCGGACGCGCCTCCGACGCAACATCTCTCCACTCCGCCTCTGCGGTTTCGCACCAGGACTGCGACACCCAGGTCTGTTGACGCAACTGCTCGCGCAGGACGGCACGCTCGGATTCACTCCGGGCGGCGAGCTCATCGACCCTCGCCGCCAGCGCAATCAGGATGTCAGCGAACGTCGCGAACTCGCTGCCGCGCCTCGCCTCATGCAATCCATGCGCAGCGTCTTGTGTCGCAGCCTCGAGCGACCGCAACGCGCGTTGAACGAACTCGCTTGCCGACGGCGAGGTGGTCAGCTGCGCCGTGCGTCGCGTTATCGCCGAGCGGTAAGCCAACTGACGTGCCGCGTAGTCGGCCAGCCTCATGCCCTCGATCGCGGCTCGGCGGCCGCACCAGTCCGCCGACAGAGCCAGCAACGAAATCAGAGTCGAGAGCTCGCTGTCGGGCTTGACCGCCAAATGATCGGCGAGCGCGGCGGCGACGAGAACCGGCGGTTCGGCGTCGCTCACCGCGGCTGTGTAGGCAGCGCCGGTGTTGCGCATCGCGACTCGCACGGTCTCGATGATCCGCTCGCCGGCATCCTTGTCGCCGTAGGCATAGGCAACCGCGTCGACCGCGTTCCCAAGGGAGAGCGCCTCGCGCAGCGTCTCGACACTCCGCCGGAGGCGTCCGATACGCTCGCCGGCGAGATCCACAATGAACGGCCGCAACCAGTCCGCCATGCGTTCGTCGACCAATGTTGACGGCAGGCGTTCAACCGCCATGCAAGATCCCCCGGGGAGCGCAGCTGTCGCGAGGTGCCTGGAAGGTGTGCGCGCCCATCCCCGAGCGACGCCGTTCCAACGACGATACGAAGTGTACGCGAGCGGCGGACCGGGCTGCAGAAGGCCTCGTGACTGTAGACGCGAGAACCTCCGGGCCGTGTAGGTACGGGCAGACGCGAGCGGTCTGGTTCACGTCGCGCAGTATTACGCGCTGCCGGAATGCGAGACGGCCCGAGGGCGGCCCAACCACCAGGGCCGCGCTGCGCCTCTTCGACATCCTCTCCGAATGCATAAGCAACACCGTAGGAGTCTGGACCGTGCCTCGGTCATTGGTTTAGGTCATGCGTGGAGTGCCGCCTGATTCGCACGAGACATGAGCGCTCGGGGCAGCGAGCACCGTTCAGCGACACTCCGGTTGCAAGCATCGGCTAGGCCAGCCTATGGCAACGGAGACGCGTAGCGCGCGATCTGGCAGTGACAGCGGCCTGGGCACAGGCGATGGCCAATGCGCAAATATCCCCATGCCTGCACGACACTGGGCCTCTAGGCTGCACCAGAGAGCACGCCTTTGAGATTTCCGAGCCGATTGACCTGCGGAGCTGCGCTAGCGAGCGTGCTGATGGCGGCCGCGCTGCTGTGCACCTCGGCTGCGCAGGCTGCCCCGGCGGCTGGAGCCGGGATCGAGGTGACGGGTAACCATCTGACGACGCTCGGGGGCACGACGGTCCGCCTGCTCGGCGTCAACCGCTCCAGTGGCGAGTACAACTGCATCAGCCAGACCACCACGACCGTCTTCGCCGGACCGACGAATGCCGCGTCGATCGCGGCGATGACCTCGTGGCACGTGAACGTCGTGCGACTGCCGCTGAACGAGGACTGCTGGCTTGGGATCAACGGCGTCAATCCGCGCCTGGGCGGTGCGCAGTACCGCCTCAGAGTCAAGCGCTACGTCGACTCGCTCAACGCCGCCGGCCTCTACGTGATCCTCGACCTGCACTGGGCGGCGCCGGGGAGGATCCTCGCGAACGAGCAGTGGCCAATGGCGGACGCGAGCCATGCACCGGCGTTCTGGCGCTCGGTCGGGCATACCTTCGCCGGCGACCGGGCCGTGCTGTTCGACCTCTACAACGAGCCGTTCGTCAGCTCGTGGCCGTGCTGGGAGAACGGCTGCTCAACGCAGTTCAAGGACACCGCCGGCCACAATGTGACCTATCTCACCGCCGGCATGCAGCAGCTCGTCGACGCGGTGCGCTCGAGCGGCGCGCGCAACCCGCTGATGCTCGGCGGCATCGGCTATGCGGGCGATGAGAGCCAGTGGGCGCAGTACGAGCCCCAGGACCCCGACCACCAGCTGGTCGTCTCCTTTCACACCTACAGCTTCACGGGCTGCAACGACGCGGCGTGCTGGGATCAGGAGATCGCTCCGCTGGCCGCGAAGACGCCGGTCGTGACCGGCGAGTTCGGCGAAAACGACTGTGGCGACAGCTACTCGCTCGCCTACATGAACTGGGCCGACGCCCATGGCGTCTCCTACCTCGGCTGGGCATGGGATGCGACCGACAGCGGCTGGAGCTGTAGCGGCGGTCCGGCTTTGATCGTCAACTACGGCGGGACGCCGACCGCCTACGGCGTCGGCTTGCAGAGCCACCTGGCGGGGCTGGCAGCGGCGACGGCCGCGGCGAGCGATGCGAGACCACGAGCGAGCGCTCACTTCGTGAAGTGACGCGGCCGCGAGACGCGCGCCGCCCCAGAATCCCCCGAAATTGACGGCAGCCGGTGGGCGAGCTAGGGTCGGCCGCTCGCGCGATGCCAGGTTCCGCTTGAGCTCCTACCCCGAGTGGCCGTTCCTCTCGGACACGAACCATCCGCTGGCCTCGGCGATCTGGGCGGTCTTCATCCACGGGGTCATCGGCGTGCTCGTGGTGGCGCCGATCGTCTGGCATTCGCGGCAGCGGATCGGCTATGGGCTGCTCGCGTTCGTCGGCGGATCGGTGCTCGACCTCGACCATGTCGTCGCGGCGGGGAGCATCAGCCCGCACGCGCTCGAGACGCTCCGGGGCGGGCGACCGGAGACGCACTCGCTGGGTTTCGTGCTATTGCTGGCGCTAGTGACGCTCGTCGTGTGGCCGGCGCTGTCGCGGGCGGCCGGGCGCGGGGACGGGCGGCGCAGTCGCTGGATCGCCGCGTGGTCGGTGTTCGCCGTCAACTGCGCCCATCTGCTGTTCGACGCCGCCGGCGGAAAAGAGCAGATCCTCTACCCGGCGGCGCTCAATGGGATTCCCTGGCTGCTCTGCCCCGTGGGCGTGGCGGTGCTGATGGGTGCGAGCGTTGTGATCGATGGTTGGCGCCCCGGTGGGGGCCGGGCGCTGGGGGGCGTGTCGAGCGCGTAGGGCCGGCTGCGGCGCGTCGTGTGGTTCTTATGGCTCGGGTTGGGGGAGCCGATACTGCTGGGAGTCATGATCGAGTCCGATCAAACCCCGCCGCGGCATGCCCGACGCGGTATGACGCTGGGGCGGCGGGATCTCATAAACCTCGTGCTGCTGCTGGCGATCGTCGGCGTGGTCTCCTCGCGGCTGATCCACAGCGGCTCATCGGGACCACGAGCCCCGGGCGGCTCCCTAGCGACGCAGACCTCGGCCTACGCGGGCCTCGCGGTCGGGAATCCCAAGCAGGTGCCGGCGCTCGCGCTACGGAACTACCTCGGGGGGCCGGTCAACATCGGGAGCTACCGCGGCAAGGCCGTGCTCGTCACGTTCCTCTACACGCACTGCCCGGACCTCTGCCCGCTGATGACCTCCAAGCTCCACACCGCGCTCGGGGAGATGTCGGCCGCCGAGCGGGCCCAGGTGCAGATCATCGCCGTGTCGGTCGACCCTCGGGGCGATACGCCGGCCACGGTCGCGCAATTCCTGGCGGTTCATGGCATGACCGGCAAGATGAAGTATCTGATCGGGTCCGCGAGCGCGCTCGCGGCGGTCTGGCAGGCGTGGGGCATCGGGTCCCGGCGCGAAGTGGCCGATCCGGCGCTCGTCGCGCACACGGCGCTCGTCTACGGCATCACCGGCAAGGGCGAGATCGTCACGATCTACCCCTCGACGTTCAAGCCGAGCCAGGTCGTGCATGACGTCCCTATCCTGGCCGCGAGTTGAGCCGCCGCCGTTTTGGGGTCCGGAGTGGCGCGAACCTGCGGCGAGCGGGGCGGCTGGCTCGACGCAGAGCCCTCATAAAGCCGCAATTTCCGTAAATCTGTGCAGCTTTATGACAACTCGGTCTCGGCCGGATGCTAGCGTGCGCCGACTTGCCGAATCCCTGGCTCGGTGCCAGGGGACCGGGGACCCAGAAGGTTGGGGCGAATCTCGTGCGTAGCCACGAGTAGCGCTGTCGTTTAGCGCGAGCCCGTCAGCTAACTCGGTAGGCAGCGAAGACGAGGCGGTTTATGCAAGCCACCCTGAGAGGTGCTTGAGCATGTGCGCTGGTTCACGCGGGTTCGACGGGTGATCGATGCCCGTGCACGTACTTCAGTTGCGGTTGGGGTCTGCCGACTAGATCGCTGGGCGCATGTTCTTGCGCCGGCGCGCGAGGTCTTTGCGTGTGTCCATCGGAGCGACGCGGCGGGGGCAGCCGAATTGAATCTGATGCGTAAAGCGGCCGCAGCGAGCCGAAGCCACGTAGCACGACGCGCTCTGTTCAGCGTGCGCTCGCTGCGCGTTGGGGCACTCGCGCTGGCCGTCCTTCTCGTGTGTGGCGCGGGCAGCGCCGCGATCGCCGATGCCGCAGCGCCGCCGGCTTTGCTCGTCAGCTCGCCCCTGCTCTCGGCGGGCCTGGCGCAGACCTCGAACAAAGGTCACGGCCACCACGCCGGCAAGCGCCACCACAAGCACGCAGGCAAGCGCCACCACGGCGTCGACCGCCGGGCACCCAAACTGAGTCGCAAGGGCATGACGCTGACGTGGTCAGCGCTCCACGGGGTATCGACCTATGTGATCCGCGAGGTCGTCAAGCACGGCAAGAAGAAGCACATCGATGTGTACTACGTGGTGAAGGGCACCCACGTCGATACGCACGACCACGCCGGGCGGACTGTCGCTTTCCGCGTCAGGGCAAAGGTCAAGGGCGCGCACTGGTCGACGAAGGTGCTGATCCGCTACCCGGCGCTCAAGAAGCCGCACCCGACGACTTCGGGAACGAGCGGGCAGGCAACGCCGAGCGTAGCGGTGCCGGTTGTCACTCCGTCGGGGGATCCGATCGCGGGACAAAAGCTTTACGTCGATCCGAACTCAGACGCTGTGCAGGCGATGCAGCAGGCCACAGCTGCCGGACAGACCGCAAACGCGGCGCTGCTCAACAAGATCGCCGGGCAGCCGGAGGCAGAGTGGTTCGGTGACTGGACCAGCAACCCCCAAGCCGATGTCGGTTCGTGGGTCAGCGCCGCGGCAGCGACCGGTGCGGAGCCGGTGATCGTGGCTTATGACCTGCCCTGGCTCGACTGCGGCGGCTACTCGGCCGGCGGGGCTTCGAGCCCGGCGGCTTACGAGACGTTCATTAATGGGATGGTTGCCGGCCTCGCGGGCCGCCGAGCCATCGTGATCGTCGAGCCCGACGCCCTACCGGAGCTCTCGTGCTTGAGCTCGAGCGAGCAGACGAGCTACTACCAGCTGCTCAACTACGCTGTTGACACCCTGACCACGGACCCGCTCGCCGCGGTTTATCTGGACTCGGGCAACGCGACCTGGCAGTCGGCGGCGACGATGGCCTCGCGGCTTCAGCAGGCAGGCATCGCCAAGGCCCGCGGCTTCTCGCTCAACGTCTCCAACTTCGACACGACCGCCTCCGAGACCGCCTACGGCGAGGCGATCAACAGCGCCCTGGGCAACACATCGCACTTCGTCATCGACACGAGCCGCAACGGCCAGGGACCGGGCGACACCTGGTGCAACCCACCGGGCCGCGGCCTCGGGGCCCCGCCAACGGCGAACACCGGCAACTCGCAGATCGATGCCTACCTCTGGATCAAGGACCCCGGCCAATCGGACGGCACCTGTAACGGCGGCCCGGGCGCCGGGACGTGGTGGACGAGCTACGCGCTCGGCCTGGCGAGTAACGCAGCGTTCTGAGCCGGACCGCGAGCACCCGGCCTGCTGGGCGTGCAGCGTCCCTGGCCGGCTTCCAAGAGCCGTCCGAGCTGAAGTGTGCTCTGTCGTGACTGCCGTCGAGCGCGGACGGCGGCTGCTTTATCGGCGTGAAAGCAATCGCCCCGACTGCCACGCCAGCCGTGAAGCCCGAGTCTCCGCTCGTCTGGTTGCTCCTCAGTGCGCCAGCGAGCTGCGGAGGGCGAGCCCGAGCGCGTACTGCTCCATCCACTGACCCGCCGGCGGATCGCCTCGATTGCACGTCCCATCGCTGTCGCCTGGGGTCTTGATCCAGAGGTAGGCATCAACGACCGGGTTGCCTGTATCCGTCGTCGGAGGATGCCCCAGCGCCCTGCCGGGCGGGTTGCACCAGGCGAGTCCGGGGCCCGACGAGGGCGGTGCGCCGTCGCCGTTACGACTCGTGTCGATCACGAAGTGCTTGCCGTGAAGCGCCCGGGAGAGCGTCTGGCCGTAGGCGGTCACGACGCTCGTCTTGTAGAAGTTCGCCACGTTGAGGGCAAAGCCGTTCGCTTCGGCGATTCCGGCCGCCCGCAGCGACGGCACGAGCCTGGTTGCCGGCCTGATCCAGCCGGGGTTACCGGCGTCGAGATAGACCGTCGTGTTCGGCTGCGCCCTCAGCGTTTGTACGGCGAAGCGCAGCAGCGGGAGACGCTCGGCGATCATCGGCGTCGCCGTGCACGCGGACGTGAGCGACTCCGCGATCGCGTCCGGTTCGACGATCACGGTCGCGGCCCGATCGCCGATTCCGGTCGCAAACTCCGTGATCCAGCGCCTGTACGCAGCAGCTGACGGCGCGCCACCCGCCGAGTAGCCGCCGCAGTCGCGACCGGGAATGTCGTAGGCGACGAGCAGCGCGCTCTTCCCGGCGGCACTGGCACGGCCGGTCAGCGCGCTCACGACGGCGCGCACGTTGCTTTGCCCGGTCAGCCATGTCGCGGTCGGCTCGGCGGCGAGGCTCGCCATCGCGCGGGCCTCCGTCGATTGTCCCGCGGTGCGCAGCTGCTCGGCATCGAGCTTCGCCGACACGTCATCGACGTAGAACGAGCGCGTGGAGAGCGGATCGTTTGGATTCGCCCGTAGCTTTGGCTTCGCAGCGACCTTGCCCGGCTTGCTCGGAGCCTGGGAGCCGCACCCGGCTGTCATCAGCGCGATCACCGTCGCGGTCGTGAGAAGCAGTCCGGCGTGGATTGAAGCGCGCCTTCGCATCACAAGGCCGGGAGGTGCATGGGCCACGTCTCCGCGACGCGCCAGCCCGGTCACGCAGGATAGCCGCGGTCGAGCCAGAGCGGGCCACGAAGTCGTAGGCCGAAGCCAGCGGCGCTCGGTTGTGGGGCGCTCTCAGCGGTTGGCGGCGAACGCTCCGCCTCGGTCGCCGTATTCACCGCGACGGATGCGGCGCAAAAAGCGCCTGCGAACTGGCCGGCTGGTGTGGAGCGCAGCGATCACATCCTGCGGTGAGCGGCCGGGGACGTTCACCGACAACAGTCCGCTGGTGACTCGGCGCCAACGAGGCGGTCATGCGCCACCTCCCGCGGGCGCTGTGGGGGCTCGGGCCGCGCCGAGCGCTCCATTACGCCCTGCTGATGGCCCATCACCCGACCGCGGCGATCGCTTGGATGCTCGGCGTCACTAGCGGCATCACCTACCTCACGCTCGGCACGAGCAGCATCACCGTGTCGTTCCGGCTGCGGCTGTTTCTTTATTGCGGCAACTCCGCGCTGCAGGTGGGGCTCTACTTCTGCAATCGCCGTCACAACGTGAGCCCGCATGAGGACAGCGGCTCGTCCGGAGTTGCGGGGATGTTCATCTCGGCGCTCACCGTCCCGATCTACGTCTCCGCGCTGTTCGCAGCTCTGCTGCGTCGTCGCACCGCCTTCGTCGTCACCCCCAAAGGCGATGCGTCGAGTCACGACAACCTGAGCACCTTCCGTCGCCACCTGCTGTGGGCTGCGGCGATCGTCGCCGCATTTGTCTTCGCCGTGCTGCACCGAACACCAACTCCTGGATGTACGTGTGGTCGGCGCTCTCGCTGCTCGTCTGTCTCCTGCCGATCGCGATCTACGGCGCCGAGCGGCTGACGGCTCGAGCTCGCCCACCGTGAAGGTGAAAAGCCCAACACCTCTGCGAGCCTCGCGCGCGCTGCACGCGACCGAGCCCGCGCTGTCGTTGGCGTGGAGCATCGATAGCGCGCGAAGGATCGGCGCGGTGGTCGCGGAGCCGTTTCCGCTGTCCAACTGGGTAGTTTTTTCACCACTTTGTCAGCAAGTGCCCGTCAGCCCGCGCACCTGGTGACAAAGTTACCCACCCGTAAGTGGGGATCACTACGCCATCGTGTTTTCACCAGCACCTATGCTCGTCGCGGTGGCACGGCCGATGAGGCGCACGCCCAGCGCACACGCCTCCTCAGTCGCCTCCGAGTGCAGCCGTAGGCGCCGTCTGACGGGGGTGTCGACGCGCTGACCAATCACCTTAGACAGTTGTCCAAAGACCTTTGCAACAAGACCGCCAGAATTATGTAACCATGCCGCTAAGGCCTGCCAGCGCCCGCAGTTGGGTGCTCCCGGCCGCGCCGGCTGCGGACACAAACGAGGACGGCGGCAGGCCAAACGAGGACGGCGGCAGGCGGTCGTTCGACGGTCCGGGGGCCCGCTATGACTACGCCCGCTTCAGTGTCCTCTCAGGTGAGCTAACCAACCCGGGCGACGACGGCAACTACCGCGTGCAGTACAGGCGCCTCGGCGGATTGCGCCCGATCAGGACAACCATGTTCGTCGTGATCGCGCTCGTATGCATCACCAGCTTCTTCGTGTGGCTGATGATGCTCCCGAGCCACTGGCAGTTCTACCTGCACCACGGGTGGTTGCGCGTGGCCTCGATGGTGATGCTCTTTAACACCGCCGCCATCGGCCTATTCGCCGTCATCAGCATGTGGATCATCTGCCGAGCCTCGCTGCTCGCGAGAGACCCCGTGCCGGTGTGGCCACAGCGGGGGACGCGCGTCGCCTTCATCACAACGATCGTGCCGAGTCAGGAGCCGATCGCGATGGTCCGGCGAACGCTCGAGGCGGCTCTGCGGGTTCGCCATGACGGACCGATCGACGTCTGGTTGCTGGACGAGGGCGACGATCCCGAGGTGAAGGCGACCTGCAGCGCGCTCGGTGTGCGGCACTTCAGCCGCCACGGAATCGAACGCTGGAATCAGCCAGCCGGACCATTCAAGGCGCGCACCAAGCACGGAAACTACAACGCATGGCTCTTCTCGCAAGGTGTTAACTACGATTTTCTCGTATCGGTGGATTCCGATCACGTGCCGATCGCGAGCATGGCAGAGCGACTCTTGGGCTACTTTCGCGATCCCGATGTCGCCTACGTCGTCGGTCCGCAGGTCTACGGCAATTCCGATCAGTTCATCGCCAGGTGCGGCGAGTCCCAGCAGTTCGTGTTCCAGTCGCTGCTGCAACGGGCTTCAAACGCTGGAGGGATTCCAATGCTCGTGGGCACGAACAATGCGATGCGGATCGAGGCGCTGGTTGCGATCGGAGGACTGAAGGACTCGGTCACCGAGGACCTGGCCACGAGCATCGCCGTGCATTCGACGCGCAATCCAAAGACCGGCCACCGCTTCCGCTCGGTGTACACACCCGACCTTTTGGCTGTCGGGGAAGGCCCGACGACCTTCACCGACTACTTCATCCAGCAGGGCCGGTGGGCACTCGGCGCCATCGAGGTGATCCTCGTCCAATTTCCACGGTCCGTGCTGCGGTTGGGACCGCGCCGCGCGATTCATTATGCGCAGCTGCTGACCTACTACCCGGCGTCGGGGCTCGCGTGGATGCTGGGTGTCATGAGTGGCCTCATCTATCTCGTTCTCGGAGTGGGCGGACTGACCGTGTCACCGCATCTGTGGTTGCTCCTCTATTTCGATGGCGCCGCCCTGCAGATCGGGTTGTACTTCTGGAATCGCCGGCACAGCATCAGCCCACATGAGGAGGAGGGCTCGCCGGGGTTGAACGGGCTGTTCATCTCGGCGCTGTCAGCGCCGATCTACGCGGCAGCCCTGTTCGCCGGGCTACGGCGCCGACGGACCGCGTTTGCCGTGACCCCGAAGGGCGACGCCGCGAGCCGCGACAGCATGCACACGTTCCGGCTCCACTTCCTCTGGGCTGCGCCGATCATCCCCGGCTTCGTCATTGCTGGGCTGCGCGGCCACGTCAACCCTTGGATGGCCGTGTGGTCACTACTCTCGCTCGTTGTCTGTCTCGTGCCGATCGCGATGTGGCGCGTGGACTGCCTGAGGGCACGTGTCACCCGTCTCAGACTCGCGAGGAGCACGAGGCCGCGACGGGGTCGGCAGGCGTTGGAAAGCCCAGCGCACCCGCTCGTCGCCAGCACTGAGGCGAGGACCGAGGCGGCGTGATGAGTCCGCGGCGACGCCCCCGAGGCCGCATCCACAAGAACATCGTTGGGCTCGTGCTCACGACAATCCTGCTTGCGGTCAACGGCCCGGTGATCGTGTCGGTCGCCGCTGGCGTGATTCACAACTACGTCATCAACACCAAGGCCTACAAGGTGAAATACGGCCACTGGGTAACCCTTCACCTCGAGGCCAAGTACAAGATCAACGCGATCCATTCGGCGCTGCTCTACACCGGCAAGGTGTTGATCGTCGCGGGCTCGGGGAACAACCTCGGGAACTTCAGGGCGGGGCGCTTCAAGTCGATGATCTACAACCCGGCGAACAACACGTTCAAGCTGATCCACACGCCCAGCGATCTGTTCTGCTCCGGCCACACGTTCCTACCCGACGGGAAGCTGCTGATCGCCGGCGGCACCGCCCGCTACGAGGTCCTCGCAACCGCCGTGAAGCGGGCCGCCGGCGTGTTGCTGCTCGACGACCAGTCGCCGAACGGTCTGCCCTTCAAGGTGCCCGCCGGGACAAAGCTCGAGTCCCCGACCGGCCTGATGTACGTGACGACGGTAGGGGTCACGATCAATCCGGCGATCAAGCGAACCCGGCGGGTCGGCCGGCGCAGGGTCACGACCGTCACCGAGAGCCAAACCCCTACCTGGGTCCATGCGATCAAAAGAGGCAAGCGGGCAGATATCAAGGAACTGACGCAGTTCAGGATCCTCGGCCACTATCCGGTCGATGCGCAGAACTTCTATGGCGTGACGAACACGCTCAACATGACCCAGCAGACGTTCTGGGGCTCGCACAAGTCCTACATCTTCAACCCGGCGACCGAGAGCTACGAGCACGTGAGCAACCTCAACATCGCACGCTGGTACCCATCGCTCGTTGGCCTTAAGAACGGCGAGGTGCTCGCCGTGTCAGGGCTCAACGAATTTGGGCAGATGATCCAGGGCCAGACCGAGATCTTCTCGGAGGCGACGAAGAAGTGGACGCTGACCCCGAAGCTCACACGCGTATTCCCCACCTACCCGGCGCTGTTCCTGATGCCGGACGGGAACCTCTTTTTCAGCGGTAGCAACGCCGGGTATGGGTCGGCGACGGTCGGTCGAACCCCCGGCATCTGGAACCTCACGACGAACGGCTTTACGGACATCCTGGGACTGAAGAACCCGAACGACACCGAGACCAGCGCCAGCGTGCTGTTACCGCCAGCGCAGGCACAGAAGTACATGATCATCGGCGGTGGCGGGGTCGGACAATCGAACAAAGCGACCGCACGAACGGCGATCGTCGACCTCAACGACAAGAAGCCGCACTGGACTCCGGGCCCCAGCCTGCCCGAGCCGACGCGCTATCCGAGCGTCGTGATCCTGCCCGACAACAAGGTGCTGATCACCGGCGGCTCCCGCTACTACCGCGGCGAGCTCGGCTCGGACATCCTCACCTGCCACATCTACAACCCAGCGACGAACAAGATCAGCGCGCTGGCCAGCCCGACCATCGGCCGCGACTATCACTCCGAGGCGCTGCTACTGCCCGACGGACGGATCATCACGCTCGGCGGTAACCCCCTGTTCGGCGACAAGACCGACAGCATCCAGGGCTACTTCCAGCAGGACATCGAGATCTATTCCCCGCCGTACCTCTACCACGGCGCACGCCCCAAGATCACCGGCGGACCGCGCGCGATCACCCGCGGGGAGACCGTTCGGTTCAGCACACCGAACGCGAGCCTGATCCAGGGCGCGCGACTCATCGCGCCAGGCGCCTCGACACACGTCACGAACACGGTCCAGCGCTCGATCGAACTGAGCGTCGTCCGCGACGGTGACTCGATCCTCGTCACCATCCCGACCAACGAGGGGCTCGTACCGTCCGACTGGTACATGCTCTTCGTCACAAACCCCGCCGGCACCCCGTCGACGGCGTACTGGGTTCACGTCGACTGAGCGAGTGCCTGGCGGTTGCCGCGCGGCTCGCCGTTTGCTGCGAGCCGTCTACATGCCGCTCCCGCGTGGACGCAGTAGAGACCGAGCCAGCGGTAGGAGGCGCGCCGGCGGACGGCGCTTGTTCGAGAGGCGCACGAGGATCAGCAGCACCGTCGGCAGCACCGTCAGCACGACGACGGCGATGAACCAGGCGGCGCCGCTGTCGCTGCCCTCGCCGAGCGTGTGGATCACGCTGAGCACCCAGGCGACGCCGGTCAGGCGGTGCAAGACCTTCCAGCGCGCGATGCCGATCAGACCGCGGATGTAGTAGGAGAGGCCGAGCAGGATCGTGCCCCAGCCGCCGATGATCCCGATCGCCATATACGGCTCGCGGTAGTCGAGCTGGACGGGGATTGCGATGTCGGCGATGCTCGGGTGGAAGTAGGAGTCCTCGAGCAGCGCCAGGACATGCAGCGCGATCATCGCGAATGCCGCGAGCGACAGCGCTTCGTGAGCAATGCGGAGATCGGACCCGCTCGACGTGTCGAGCCGACCGCTCAACGCGACGCCGACGCCGACAGAGGCGCTGACGAGCACCAACGCCGCGAGGCCTGCCGCGCGGGCCGTGATCCAGAATACGTTGCTGCTGAGCGCGAGCGCCGACAACGCGTCAGGACTGCCGCGTGGTCACCGGAGCATTAATGTCGATCGAACCGCCCGGTCCGTTCCCGAGCCTCGCCTTGCCGTTGTTCCCGAGCACCGCGACCGCGTTCCAGGAGATCAGCAGCACGCCCACGGCGCCGGCTGTGATGCCCAGACGCAGACGCCTCGCTCGCCGCGCTCGATCGCCACGAGGCCACTGTTCGCCGGGCCGAAGCGGATCGCTTGAAGCGTCAGACATAGCGTGAATATTGGCGCATGCCGATGCGCGCCGGTTGGGCTGCGGGTGTAGTGTGAAAGACGCAGTCGGCCTTGCCCCACCGCTAAGACGCAGTTGCCGCGGGCGACCGCACCAGCCGCAGCGCCAACCACGATGCCTGCCGGTGACGGAGCGACCGCGGAACGAGCTTTTTCCGAGCGCAGGGCCTTCTGCCTTTTATGGGCAGAAGGACAACGAGGGAGAAGCCTTGCTTGAGCAACGCTTGACCGGCGGCCAGCTGGCGACCGCGATCTCGAATGCCGTCGTACGACGCATGGCTGAGGTCAGCGGCCGCGGGCCTAGCCGAGCCAGAACAACACTCGGAGCGGACACGATCTTCGTCGTGGTCGAGGACACGCTGACGCGGGCCGAGCGCGAGTTGGTGCGAATCGGCGATCAGGAGCTCGTGCTGAGGCTGCGCGAGAGCCTGCAGCGCGCGATGCACGAATCGCTCGACAATGACATCGAGCGCCTGACCGGCCGGCCGGTCATCGGGTTCATGAGCACCAACAACATCGACCCGGATCTCGCCGTCGAGGTGTTCGTCCTCGGACCGGGCGCTACGAACGGCCGCACGACGAGCGGCGACAGCGCCGCCTGAGCCGGCGGCTGGCGCAGGAAGAGTTGGCTGTTGTGGCAGCTGCGCCGTCATTCGCCGGCCGCCGCGAGCTGGCGCCTATCAGGGCGCATTTCGAGTGCGCACAGGACGGCGACGATCGCGGCAACGGCCAAAGCGTTGAACCAGGCCGCAACGTGACCGGTGAGTGCCCAGGCAGCGAGGAGCGCAGCTGCGCCGATGAGCCCCTCATAGTCGAGGCTACCGAGCATGCGCAGGTGGACTGCGACGTGCCCGATCAGATACAGCGCGACGCCGGCGCACAGCGCCAGCCGCTCGCCGCCGTCGAGTGGCTGCGCGGGATGACCGGCCGCCGCACGCATGCCAACCGCGAACACGATGATGCCGGCGACGAGCACGAGGTGCAGGTAGCTGTAGGCGTCGGCCGCAGCGAGTACCGGGTCGGCGTGGGTGCGGAGCCGTTGCGTGGCGGCGGCCGCGAAGCGGTGGAAGTAGGTCCACCATAGGCCGATTGTGATGAGTAGTCCTGCGGTGACGCTCGCGACGAGCGCGGCCGAGATCGTCCGACTGCGGGCGCCGAGGCCGATGCCGACGATCGACTCGCCCAGGCAGATGATGATGAACAGGCCATACCGCTCGGAGAAATGCGCGACCGCCACCTGCTGTATGCCGCGGAGGCGTTCCCGGGTCAGCCAGGCAGGGCCTGCGTAGTCGATCGCGGCTGCCGCGGTCCAGAGTGCGATCTGGGCGGTTCCGCCGAGCAGCGATCCGACGATCAGGAGCGCCATGCCCGCGCTGACGGTGACTGCGAAGCCCGCAATCGCCGACCTTGAGGCGTTGCCACGGCGTGAGGCGTCGGCGTACAGCGCCAGATGTACGAAGCGCACAGCAGCGTAGGTCGTGGCGAACAGGACTGCGGCGCTGCCGAACGCGCGCGGGATCGCAAGACCGACGATGAAGATCAGCAGCGTTGAGAGGAGCAGCGCTGCGCGGAGCGTCGGCGAGTCAGCGTCTTGCGCGTTTACCGCCCACACGAAGGCCGACCACGCCCACCAGACGAGAGCGAGCACCAGCATCGAGCGGCCAAGGCCGGCCCACGAGAGGTCGCGTGAGAGCAGCGTCGTGACCTGCGTAATGGCGAACACGAAGACGAGGTCCCAGAGCAGCTCGACCGGGCTCGTGAGGCGGTCTTCATCACCGGCGCTGTCCGTCGGCGGCTCGGAGGCCGTTTCCACCGGGGGCGAGGCCGTCGTCGCGTCGCCGTGACTGGCAGCCGCGTCGGCAATCACTCGTCCTCGCAATGTTCGAGCAGTCCGTCGGCGCGTTCGAGGGTCGTTCGGCCCACCGCTACGCTCGCGCTGCGCGGTCGCGTCGTTCGCGCGCTCGTGGCGCGGCTGGCGCTGGCGTGAACCCCGGGAGCTCGAGATCGATCTGGGCCCCATGGCCGTCGGCGGTCTCGCGCGCGACGACGTGGCCCCGGTGCGCTTCGGCGATCGCGCGCACGATCGCCAGCCCGAGGCCGGCGCCACCGGCTGACCGAGTGCGTGCGGGGTCAGTGCGATGGAAGCGCTCGAACACGCGCGCGCGTTCGGCGGCGGGGATCCCGTCGCCGTCGTCGCTGACGCTGAAGCGCACGCGATCGGACGCGAGAGACGTGACGTCAAGGCGTACGAGGCCGCTGCCGTCGCGAGTGTGCTCGATCGCGTTGCGTGCGAGGTTGCGCAGCGCCTGCGCAAGACGGTCGGGGTCGGCGAGCAGGGAGCCTGGAGGCACGTCGCCCAGCTCGAAGCGGCGCTCTGCCGTGAGGCTCAAGCCGTCCCAGAGATCGCTGAGGTAGGGCTCAAGGTCGATCGAGTCGATTCGCAGGAAATCCGGTCGCTCCGCCTGCGCGAGCAGCAGGAGGTCGTCTACGAGTCGGCTCGTGCGCGAGATCTCGGCGGCAACGAGCCGCTCCACCCGGCGCACCTCCTCGCCTGAGGGATTCGGCTGTGCGGCGAGAACCTCGAGCTGACCGCGAATCACGGTGAGTGGTGTTCGCAGCTCGTGGGAGGCATCGGCGATGAAGCCGCGCTGCGCTGCGATGTCGTCGGCGAGCCGGTCGAGCATGTGGTTGAAGGCGTCGGCAAGCGTTCGGACCTCGTCGTTGCGCCCTGGCGACGTCGTCATCCGCGGCAGGAGGTCCCCGGCATCAACACGAGCTGCGACTGCCGCCATCCGTCGTAGCGGCGCCGACACGCGGGCACCGGCGAGATAGGAAGCAAACAGCGCCAGGACGAGCGCGATGCCCCCGGCGAGGACGAACGCGCGTGCGAGTCCGTGCTCGGCGCGAGTCACAGTTTCGAGCGGCTCGCCGGCGCCGGCGATGACCGTGAGCCGGCCGACGCGGACTGCTCGCTCGGTTATGCGGAGCTCTCCGGCGTCAGGAGCAAGGCGGGTCGAGAACCCGAGGTGCGCCAAGGCGAGCGCTCGCCCGAGCGCGTTCTCGGCCGCCTGCTGGGCGGCCGTCTCACCGTCATCGGCATGACCGACGCCGAATAGTTCCGGGTGGTTGCTCTGCGGCGGTGCGCCGGGCACGAGCACGAAGAGCAACGCCGAACTGGCACTGAAGGGCTGGGCGTTGACATACCTTCCGGCCGCGGCAGCGATCTGGCGGGCGCTGTCGCCGCTCAGCAACCTCAGCGACTGCGCGAGCTCGCTGGCGTCGCCGCCGACGTCGCGGTTTACCTGGCTTCGCAGCTGCTGGTCGGTGTCGCGGTAGACGACGGCAAACGTGATTGCGGCCGAGAGCACGATCACCCCGGCCACCCACGCTGTGAGTCGCCAGCGCAGGCTCGAGCGCAGCGGCGAGCTAATCCGCATCGTCGAGGCGGTAGCCGACAGACCGAATCGTCGTGATCGGCGCGCGCCGTTCCCCCTGGCTGAGTTTGCGCCGCAGGTAGCCAACGTACACATCGACGACGTTGGTGCCCGGGTCGTGGTCGTAGCCCCACACCGTATTGAGCAGCTCCGCGCGCGAGAGCACACGGCCACGGTTGTGGACGAAATAGGTGAGCAGCTCGAACTCGATAGTTGAGAGACGCACCTGCAGGTCGCCTCGGCGGACCTCGCGCGTGATCAGGTTGAGCTCGATGTCGCCGGAGCGGGCGGTCGTGGTGGGCGCCTGCAGCGCGACGCGTAACTGCGCCTTGATCCGTGCCACCAGCTCGGCGAGCGCGAACGGCTTGACGAGATAGTCGACCGCTCCGGCTTCGAGGCCAGCAACCCGATCCTCGACCTCTCCGCGCGCTGTCAGCACGATCACCGGCAAGGTCGGTCGCGCGTCACGGATCGTCGCGAGCACCTCCGAGCCACTGCGTCCCGGGAGCATCATGTCGAGTACGACGAGATCGACGCGGTCGTCCAGTGCCTTTGCGGTACCGTCGATTCCGTCGCTCGCGGACGCGACGGTAAATCCCTCGCCGCGCAGGCCCCGCTCGACAAAGTCAACGATCGCGGCCTCATCCTCGATCACGAGGATCAGCTCGGGCACGCCTGCCTGCCCGGGCCGTGCGGCCTGCCCAGCATCATTGATTGATCATAGGCGCCGCGCCCGGCCCGGCCGCGGCGCCGGGCGGCTGGACAAGAAGATTCTCATGCTGCTCTGAGCGCTTCTTTAGTCGGCGCCCAAACACTCGTCTGATGGCCGCCGAGCAAGGCAAGGCGCTCGTCGCCGATGAACTCCACGACGCTGGCGGCAAGGGTGGCCCGAGCGGGCCATCGCGGCTTCTGGGCGGCGGGGTCGAGGGCAACGGTCGATTGACCGCGATGACTGGTGCGATCTTGATCGTGCTGCTCGCGGTGATCGGCGTGACGATCCTGCGCATGCACCAGCTGATCTCGGTGCATCTGTTCGTAGGGCTGCTGCTGATTGGTCCGGTGTTGGTCAAGCTGGGCAGCACCGGGTACCGGTTCGTGCGTTACTACACATCCAATCCGCCCTACAGGCGCAAAGGTCCCCCGCCTCTGCCTCTGCGCGGACTGGCACCGTTCGTGATCCTCTCGACGCTGGTCGTACTAGCCAGCGGAGTCGCGCTTCTGGTCGTTGGCCCGGGCGACCGCGGCTCGCTCAAACTGATCCACAAGGCGAGCTTTTTCGTTTGGGCTGCCGTCACCGCCGTGCACGTCCTCGGACACATTCCGGAGATGAGCGATTTGCTGGCTCGCAGCCCGCGAGGAGCTGCCGGCTCGCTCTCAGGCGGCGACCGGAACGGGGGCCTCGGCCGCGGGATCGCGCTTGCCGGCGGTCTCGTCGGCGGGGTCGTTCTCGCGCTACTACTACTGCCGGACTTCGCGGCATGGGTCAGCGCCGAGTCCGTCCACCAATTCGGTCCATAGCTCCTGATGCGCCGGCACTCGCCGCATCGTCGTGACATCGCTCTTGCTCGGATGCGGCGCGTAGACCGCTGGCTGATCGCCTCGACCGTCGTGCTGACAGTACTGCTGGCGGACGTCGCCCAGCACGCCTTCCCAGGGCGTTCCGTTACCCGGCCAGCCAACTCCGCATCCTTGACGGACCAGGGCCTGACGACCCGACCCCGTCACCGACGTAGCTCCGCCGCCGCTCCGCGGCGGTCACGAAGCCACGCCCCGCAGACGGCCGCCACGACGACGACGCCGACGGCGACACCGACCGTCCAGGCGCCCACGCCATCGTCGAGCTCCGCCACCACATCGCCTGCCACGGCCGGGACGCAACAGGCGGCGCCGGCCTCCCAACCAGCGGTGCAAACCCCGGTCGTGGCGCAAACCCCTGTCGTCACCAGAGTGTCCTAGCGAATGGGTCCGAACACGCCACCGCCATGCTGCTCCCGCCCGCCGGCTGGACTCGGGTCGGGCGAGGAGAGCGGCGGCCGCGCCGCATGAGCGACCCACTGGGCGTGACAGTCGGCCCGAGCGTTTATTGGTACGTCACGCGCTCAACCGGCAGCGTCGCGCTGATGTTGCTAACTGCGAGCGTCGCGCTTGGGGTGCTCGACGTCGGTCGCATCGCCACCAAGCGCGTGCCGCGTTTCCTCATCGATGGCGCTCACCGCAGCACATCGTTACTCGCAGTTGTCTTTCTCGCCGTGCACATCGTGACCGCCGTACTCGATACGTTCGTCTCGATCACGCTGATCGACGCTGTCGTGCCATTCGTGGGCAGCTACCGCCCGTTCTGGCTCGGACTCGGTGCAGTTGCCTTCGATCTCCTGGTCGCGCTCGTGCTGACCAGCATCGCCCGTCGGTTCGTCGGTCATCGCACCTGGCGCGCGACGCACTGGCTTGCGTACGCCTGCTGGCCGATCGCGCTGTTACACACCCTCGGCACCGGGAGCGACGTCAAGAGCACGTGGATGCTCGCGATCAGCCTCGCGTGCCTCGCCGTGGTCCTCGTTGCCGTCTGTGCGCGGGCGATCGTGGGGTGGCCGAGTAGGCTCGGACTCCGTCTCGCAGCGCTCGGTGGCGCCGTCGTGTTTGCGGGCGGCCTGGCGCTCTGGCTGCCCCAGGGCCCGCTCGGTCACGACTGGGCGGAGCGCTCGGGAACGCCGGCGCAGGCGCTCGGCTCCTCGCCATCGAAGGAAAGAGTTCCCGTGCCGAGACAAGACAGCGCCAGCGTGTACTCGAAGCGGCCTGCCTGATGAGCACCGCGACTCTGCCGCGAATCCTCACCGGAGTACCGGCGAACGGCTTCATCAGCTTTGCCCAGCACGAGGCGATCCACGGCGCTATGCCCGTCCTCTCGCGCAGCCGCCATGACAACGCGCTCGACTTGGAACTCACCGAGTCCGGCCTGCGAGGCCAAGGAGGCGCGGGGTTCCCGACCGCGATCAAGCTGCGAGCTGTCGCTCGCGCGCGCGGTCGCGCAGTTGTGGTTGCCAACGGCTGCGAGGGCGACCCGGCGAGCAGTAAGGACCGCCTGCTCCTCGAGCGCCTGCCGCACCTCCTGATCGATGGGGCGCTGCTGGCTGCCCGTGCTGTCGGTGCGCGCGACATCGTGATCGCCGTCGGCGAACACGCGACGCACGCCGAGCGCGCAGTCGAGGTCGCGTTGTCCGAGCGCCACGATCTGAGGAGCGGCAGCCCGCGAGTTCGCGTTGTAATCGTCCCGCACGGTTATGTGAGCGGCCAGGAGAATGCGCTCGTCAACTTCCTCAACGGCGGCCCGGCCAAGCCGACGGCGATTCCGCCGCGAGTGTTCGAACGCGGCGTCGGGGGACGACCGACCCTCGTGGACAACGTCGAGACGCTGGCCCACATCGCGCTGATCGCGCGTCACGGTGCGGCGTGGTTTCGCGAACTCGGCACGACGGAGGAGCCGGGCTCGAGGCTCGTCAGTGTCAGCGGCGCGATCGCCTATCCAGGCGTCTATGAGATCGAGAGCGGGGCGCCGCTCAGCGCACTCATCAGCGCCGCAGGCGGCGTCACCACGCGGGTGCAGGCATTCCTGCTCGGCGGCTACGCGGGCACATGGGTCCATCCCGAGCTCGGCCTGCAGCTGGGCCTAAGTGACACGCAGCTCGCGGCGAGCGGCGCCACGTTGGGTGCCGGAATCGTCGTCGCCCTCCCGACCTCAGCATGCGTCGTGGCGGAGCTGGCGCACGTCGCAGACTGGCTGGCTGGGGAGAGCGCCGGACAGTGCGGGCCATGCATCAACGGACTCGCGGCGATCGCCGCGACCCTGCAAGGCGTCCAGCACGGCACCGCCGGTGATGCTCCACTGGAGCAACTCGCGCGCTGGGCATCGCTGGTCCGCGGCCGCGGGGCGTGCGGGCACCCCGACGGTGTGGCCCAGCTCGTCGCGAGCGCACTCAGCCTGTTCGCCGAGGAGTTCGCCGATCACGCCCGCCACGGAATCTGCGACGGATGCGCGCGACGGCGCATCCTCCCCGTCTCCAGCCCACTCGCGCGACGCTTCGCAGCCTGATCAGTGCCTCTAGAGCTACGCATCAACTGGATCAAATGCGACGCGCACGGCATGTGCGCGGAGCTTTTCCCGGAGCTGATCGCCCTCGACGAGTGGGGCTATCCGATCCTCGATCCACGCCCGATCCCGCCAGAGCTCGAAGCGCATGCGAGACGCGCCGTTGCCGCATGTCCGACCTGCGCGCTCGCGCTGGAGCGCGTGCCGCGGCGTCCTCGCTAGCCAGCGGCGCTGACAATCGTCGCGGCCAGCGTGGCGAACGGCGCCCCGACTCCGCTCGGCTGTCGCCTCGATGTGGTATTACTACGTTGTGCGATCTATCAGTGAGCGGTCTACAGATGTCGGGTTGCTGGTGCTAACGAGCCTCGCCGAGGGTCCCAAGCACGGATATGCGATCACGACGGATGTGGAGGGGCTTTCCGGGGTGCGGTTGGGGCCTGGGACGCTCTATGGCGCGCTCGCGCGACTTGAGGGCAACGGCCTGATCGAGGCGTTGCCGGCAGAGGATCGCCGACGGCCGTACCGGTTGACGGGCGCCGGCAGTGTTGCGCTCGAGGAGCAGTTGCGCTCGCTTGACCGGGTGACGCGGAGCGGGCTCGAGCGTCTGCGTCTCGCGGAGATCCCACGCTGATGCGGCGTTTGGCGCTGCTCGCAGTGCTGACCTATCCGTTGGCCTTCCGCTGGCGGTACGGCGATGAGATGCGAGCGCTGCTGGATGACGAGCCGCCGCGCTCGCGGACCGTGCTCGATCTGCTGCGCGGCGCGCTCGCTGCTCACCTGCGGCCCCCGGCGAGCCTGGGTGGCGTAGTCGAGCTCGACGATCGGTTGCGCGCGAGCATGAGTGGCGTGCTCGCGTGCTGGGTGGCCTTCGCGGCCGCCGGATCCGGCTTCGCCATCACGACCGAGGACGCGCCATTTTCGAAGGCGGGAAACGGCCATCCTTTGCTCGGGTCCGCCCACGCCGCGATTCAGATCCTTGCGATCGTCGCGTCGCTCGCCCTTGTTGCCGGCGCGCTACCACTGGTCGTCGTGGCGCTCGCTCGCGCGCGCCACGAGCGGCGGCTGCGGCTGTTGGTGAGCCTGCCCGTGGCGGCCGTGATCACCTTCGCGGGACTGACGACCGTAATCGGGCTGGTTGCTCATGGCCAGCGCTCCCAGGCCACGACCGGGAGCGGAATTGCGTTCATCGCGTGGGGACTGGCGGGGCTGGTGTGCGGCGCGGTGTGCGTCATCGCCTCACGCCGGGTGCTCTTTCTCATGCCCGTCGCACGCCGGCGACTATTCCTAGCATTCGGATGCGGCGCGATCATCACCGCGGCCATGGTCGTGATCGCCCTGTTCACCGCTCTTTATGCGATCGCCCTGTCGGTCGATGTCCCTGGCCTGGCCGCGTCGGGGAATGGGCCTTTGCATCCCACCAGCGTGACGATCTCGCTCGTCCTGCAACTCGTCGTCATGCTCGTTGCAGCATCGCTGGCGGTCACCACGACGCGGCGCGGATGGCGTGCGGTCGCTCCGCGAACGGCCCGGTCGTAACTCGGTGACGCGCCGTAACCAGTAGCGTCCGCACCGCGACCGCGGAGACCGACATGATTGGGCTTGATGGCAACACGTAAGGAGGTCTCTGCGGCGACATCGGATGGCGCCGCAGAGCCGGCGATCGAGACGTCGGGTCTGACAAAGCGTTTCGGTAATCGCGTTGCGGTCGACGCGATCGATCTGCGCGTCCCACGCGGCTCCGCCTTTGGTTTCCTCGGCCCCAACGGGGCGGGCAAGACGACGATGATCCGCATGCTGCTCGGCCTCACCCAGGCGAGTGCCGGAAGCGCGCGGCTACTTGGCCACCCCATTCCGGCGGAGCGCGCTGTCGCGCTGCAGCGCGTCGGAGCGATCGTCGAGGAGCCCCGCTTCCACCCGCAGCTCAGCGGACGCGAAAACCTGTGGATTGTGGCAGCGGTGCGTGGCCCGGAGGTGCGCGATCGGATCGCCCCGGCTTTGGCGCGGGTCGGCCTTGCGGACCGCGGTGGGGACAAGGTCAAGAAATACTCGCTGGGCATGCGCCAGCGGCTCGGCGTGGCCCGATGCCTGCTCGCCGATCCGCAGCTCTTGATTCTTGACGAGCCGACCAACGGCCTCGATCCCGGTGGCATTCAGGAGTTCCGCTTGATGATCCGCGAGCTCGTCGAGCAAGAGGGACGAACCGTGTTCCTGTCCTCACACCTGCTGGACGAGGTCGAGAAGACCTGCGACTCGGCGGCGATCATCGACCGCGGAAAGGTCGTCATGCAGGGGCCGATCGCCGAACTCGCCGGCGGCGGCAAAGGCGCCGCGCATGAGCTCGAGATCGGCGTCGATGACCCAGAGCTCGCGCTCTCCACGCTGACACAGCTCGACCTCGTGCGTGACGCGCACCGCTCCGAGGAAGGTCTGCGTGTACTGCTCACCGGCGGCGTCGAGACGGCAGCGCAGATCAACGCCGCCCTCGTGCATGCCGGCGTCGGTGTCCTGCGTCTGGAGCCGGTCCGGCACACGCTCGAGCAGCGCTTCCTGGAAGTCACGGCAAGGCTCGACGCCCCGACCCCGAGCGAACAGCAGGAGGTGCCGGCATGAACGCCACGATCGCCGCTCAGATGACACGCGCCGACTTCCTCAAGCTGCGCAAGAAGCGGGGAACGCTGATCTGGACGCTCGTCCTGGCACTCGCACCGATCATCATCTACTTCCTGGTCGCCGCGATCGAGCACTCCTCCAACCCTCACAAATACGGACCCGCCGGGGGCGCACAGAACTTCAGAGACGGCCTGCGCGTGATCGCTCTGTTCTTTGGTCCGCTCGCCGCGATCCTGATCGGCGTCGAAGCCGGCACTGGGGACGCCTCGGCCGGCGTATTTCGCGACCTCGTCGTCACCGGCCGCTCGCGCCTGGCGCTGTTTGCCTCCCGTGTACCAGCCGCCCTGGCGCTGTGCTGGATCGTGATGCTGCTCGGCTATCTACTGCTCAGCCTCGGCATATTCGCTTTCGCGGGCGGTCTACCGACACCCCCGAGCAGCACGATCATCAATGGGCTCGCGTTCACGTTCCTCGGCACCGGTGCGCTGTGCGTCGTCGCCGTAGGACTCGCGTCTCTAACGACATCGAAGCCGGCGGCGATCATCGCGTTGATCGCCTGGCAAGTCGTCGCCAGCCCGCTGATCACCCACATCAGCGCACTCGGCAGCGCCCGGAAGCTGGTCCTCACCCAAGCGATAGCGCACTACAGCCCGGTGTCGGTCGGCGGCAACACAATCGCGATGTCAGCGACCACCGCCACACTCGTAATCGTGGCGTGGATCGCCATATTCCTCGCCCTCGGCGCCTGGCGCACACGCAGCATGGACACGTAACGACCCCCCGGCAACCACGCAGCCCGACGCCGAGTAGGGATCCGCACATCACGCTGGCGTCTGCACCACGAGGCCCAGGGCTCCGGCAGCATCGGCCATGCGACGGTCATAGGTGACGATCGCTCGCAGGTCGTCACCGACGGTTTGTGCGGCGGCGAGGTGGATGGCATCGAGGCTTCGCAACTGGACCTGGGGTGCCAAGCCTGCCGCGCGGTCGAGCAACGCGCCGCCCAGCACAATCTGATCGAGACGCGCGAGTTGCCGACGCGCCTGATCGACCGCGCGGTGGCCACCGCCCCACACGGCGCGGACGACCTCAACCCGTGCGAGCGCGCTCGTCACGAGCGTGTCGGGTTTGTGGTCCAGTATCAAACCTCGGAGGGCGCCGGACTCTGACTCCTGCTGGACCAGCTTCACCAGCGCTGAGGAGTCGAGGTAGAGCTTCACCGCTCGTCGGCGCGCAGTGCGGCCAGCCGCGCCGACGCATCGATGCCGTAATCGATGGGCGCGTCGTCCGTCACGTCGCCCCCACCGCTGGCAGCGATGACCTGTCCGCTCGCGACGAGCTCCTGCCAGGGATCCTCAGGAGTGGGCACCAGCAGGGCGACCGGGCGGCCGCGATCGGTCACCTCAATCGTCTCGCCGGTCGCAACCCGGGCGAGGTAGCGGCTCGCGTGCTGGCGAAGCTCTCTGACGCCGATCCGATCCATGATGCTACAAGGTAGCACCTCGGTACTTTGCAAGTGTCGGCCGAAGCCGTGCTCTCCAGTGTTTTCAGGCGTTCTCGGGCCGTGGGGGCGGCGTCATTCCGGCCGTGCCGGCATGCGAGAGGCCTGGCGACGGGCGACGTACCGGCGCATCTTCGCCGTCTTGCCGCAGTCCTCCATGCTGCACCAACGCCGGCTCCCGTTCTTGCTCGTGTCCACGAAAAGGAAACGGCATGCGGCGCACTGCTTGACATCTTTGAGCGAGCGCGATTGGACGAGGTCGATTGCGGCCTGCACCAGCGGCCATAGTGAAGCGTTGAGGCTGGTGCAGTCGGACCAGTCCCAGGCGTAGCTCTCGCCTGTCCTCGCGAGCTTCGCGTAGCCAAGGGATCTCGCCGCGTCGTCGCGGAGCAGGCCGAGCAGCCCGTTGTCTGGTTCCTGCTTGCGTGCTAGCGCAGCGAAGAGCTCCCAGAGTTGCGACCGCAGGCGCGCCGCCTCGCGCAGCGCCGATGCGGCTGCCGTCGGAGCCTCGCGCGCCGCCAGGGCGAGCGCGTTCAGTTGTGGATTGCCGATGGCACCCACCTGGCGGCTCCAGCTGAGGAGATCCTCGTAGCTCTCCAGGGCGTCGCCGTCGGGCGGGCCGTCGTGTGGCCCGGTCTCGGTGTTCACGAAGTCGAGCGCCAGGTTGCCCCCGACCAGTCGCACCTGTTTGAAGTGACCGTGGGTTTCCATCAAAACGCAGTTTACAGGCTGACACGAGGCGAGGGGAATGGTATGTTGCTGGTGTTACGGCGATAGCAGGTAACCGAGGCATGCTGGCAGACCGATCGGAATGACCAGCGCGGCCGGCATTTCCGTAAACGGCGCGCGGCAGCGGACCCACGCCGCTGCGTGGGTTGCACCGCAAAATCCAGGCCAGAACCGATCAAGGAGCCGACCGATGTCCTTCCCGTCCACGCCCAGCCAGCTTGCCATCTTCCAACCCCCGGCGCTGCCAACTGTCTACGACACTCCGCAGGTGATCGTGCCGCGTCGCAGACGACACGCCGGTTGGGCCGGATTACACCTGACTCCGCCACGGCCAACCCGGACTGTCGGCGAGCTCCGCCGGTAGGCGACGTTCGTGACGGCGCCGTAGCCGACGACCGCCCTGGGCGGCGAAGTGTTGGAGCTAGCGCCGGGGAGGATTGACCTGGCGGCGGCGATTACCTCCACCGCAGTAAACGTCGGCATCAGCACGGGGGCGCTCGGCGGCGGCCTCCTCATCGAGGCCGTTGGCCTCCGCGATACGGTACTCGCGGCCGGCATCCTCAGCGCCGTGGGGCTCGTGTTCGCGACAGACAAAAGGCCACGACGATCTGCGGTCCCGGCAACGGCCCCGCCAAGCGACTTCGCGCGGTCCGACGCTGCCCACAGTAGGCACGAGTCAGGAGGCGCAAGCCTTGAGCAGCACGGAAGCAAACGAGACGGTGATCCGCCCCTACCGGGCGGATGATCTGGGCGCGGTGTACGAGGTGTGCGTTCGCACGGCCGATGCGGGTGGTGACGCACGGGGGATCTACCGTGGCGATGAACTCATGCCCAATCTGTTTGCCGGTCCCTACCTGTTGCTCGATCCGGACCTCGCCTTCGTTTTGGATTCCGAGGGGAGTGGTGTCGTGGGCTACGTGGTGGGTACGGCGGACACGCGGGCATTCGTTGGCGCTTATCGCGACCGGTGGATTCCGCGGTTGGCGCACCACTATCCCGAACCATCGGGCGAGGCGACCGAACCCGACGACATCATGATCGCGCTTCATTACCGCCCTGAACGGATGATCCTGCCGGAGCTTGCGAGCTACCCGGCTCACCTGCACATCGATCTGCTGCCTTCGTTCCAGCGCTGCGGACACGGGAGACGCCTCATCGCTGCCTTCCTGACCGCGGCGCATCGACGCGGCGCGCCAGCCGTCCACGTCGGCATGCTGACAGCGAACACAGGTGCGCGAACCTTCTACGACCGGCTTGGCTTTCACGAGATTGACGTCGCCGATCCCGGCCCACTCAGCTACCTCGGCCGGTCCACCAGCTCAATGGCGGCCGTGGCTGCACCGTAACGACCGATTGGAGTGAAGATGGCCAAGCTGATTTATGCGGCGATCGTCGAGTCGTGTGCGCCTCAGACCGTTCGCAGCGCTTCGGTTGGCGACATGTTCGCGGCGCGGACGGCGGGGATTAGTCCGGCGATCGCGCCGATTGCGATTGCGGCGGCGAGCCCACCACCCCAGGCGAGCGGCGGGATGACCACGGCCCAGCCTTTGGTGGATGCGTAGATCGTGGTGGCGAGGATGCCGGCGAGCACACCGACGATGCCGCCGAGTAGCGCGAGCAGGATCGCTTCGCTGAGGAACTGGGTGCGGATGTTTGCCTTCGTCGCGCCGAGTGCGCGGCGCAGGCCGATCTCCGAGCGGCGTTCGAGGACGCCGATGATCATGATGTTGGCGACGCCGACCGCGCCGACCAAGAGCGCGACGGCGGCGAGGCCGAGGAACAGGTCGTTGAACGCGCCCTGGGCGTCGGCTCTTGCGACGAGCGCTGCGGAGGGCTGGCTGACGTCGACGTTGCTCGGGCTCTCGGGGTTTGCGGTCGCGGCGAGGATGTTGTCGACCGCCTCGACCTGGCTGTTCTGAGTGCGAACGTAGATCTCGGAGGGGTGGCCGTCGAAGTCGAGGTAGCGCTCGGCGGCCGGGAAGCCGACGAGGACGCTGCTGTCGATCTCCGGCGCGAGCACCGCCGAGCGCAGGATCCCGGCGACGTAGAACCACATCCCGCCCAGCCAGATCCGCTCGCCGGCGAACACCCTGTCGATCCCGAGGAGTTGCGCGGCTTGGGCGCCGAGCACGGCGACCGGCTCGCGCTCGGTTGCAGCGTTCAGGTAGCTGCCCTGTCGGATGCTCGTCCCGACCGCGCCGGGCAAGCCGAGGCTGGTGGCGCTGATCGAGATCGCGTTGGTGTCGATCGAGGGGATCAGCGGGCTGCGGAACACGTTGCCGTTGACCGACCCGGTGTACTGAACCTGGGTTATCGGGCCGATCCGTTTGATCATTGCCGGCGCCGCGTCGGGCAGCTCCGCGGTCTGACCGAACAATGTCTGGCCGTTGGTCACATCGAGCAGGTTCGTCCCGAGCCGGCTGATCTCCGACAAGAGCCCGGCCTGCGAAGATGCCGAGAGGCCGAGCACCGCGACGATCGCCGCGACGCCGATCGCGATCCCGAGCGCTGACAGCGCCGCGCGCACCCGCCGCGTCCGAAGGCCGACGCTCGCGAGCCGCGCGAGATCGCCGAACCGCAGCTTCGACGGCGCCAGCACGGCCTGGGTGCCTGTGCCGCGCGTGGCGGCACCACGCGGGCTCGCGCTTGCGGCGCTCACCGCGCCCGCGTTGTGTCGGCGACGACGCGGCCGTCGAGCATCTCGATCCGCCGCGGCAGCCTGGCCGCGATCTCCCGATCATGCGTGATGACAACGATCGTCGCACCGTCTTTGTTGAGTGCTTCGAGCAGCTCAAGCACCCCGGCGCCCGAAGCGCTGTCGAGGTTCCCGGTCGGTTCATCGGCGAGCACAATCGCCGGCGAACCGACGAGCGCGCGAGCAATCGCGACACGCTGGCGCTCACCACCTGAGAGCTGGGTCGGGCGAAAGCCAGCTCGCGGGCCCAGCCCGACGCGCGCCAGCGCGCTAGCGGCGGCCGCGCGCCGCTCCACGGGCTCGACGCCGGCATAGAGCAGCCCATCGGCGACGTTCTCGAGCGCGCTCTCGTGCTCGGCGAGGAAGAACTGCTGGAAGACGAAACCGATCCGCGTCGCGCGCAACGCCGCAAGCTCTCGATCATCGAGGCCGCCGACATCGACACCATCGATCCGCACGGTGCCGCTGCTCGGCCGGTCGAGCGTCCCGATCAGGTGCAGCAGCGTCGACTTGCCCGAGCCCGACGGGCCGACCACAGCTAGCAGCTCGCCCGCGCCGACGCTGAAGCTGACCTGATCGAGTGCGGTCACCGGGGGCTCGGTCATGTAGACCTTGCTCACGCCTTCGAGCTCGAGCACCGGCGACTCCACCGCGTGCCAATCGGCACGCTCGGCCATCGGCGATGAGGAGCCTGCCGCACGCGGCGCGACACCGCGTGAGGGTGCAGCGCCTGCGGGGCTCACAGCGACGGCACCACGACGCGCTGCCCGACCGCAAGCCCGGGACCGCCCACCTGGACCATCCCGCTCGCGTCGTCGAACAGGCCGAGCGAGACACCGACGAGCTGGTGGCGCCCAGCGGGCGAGACCTCCTCGACCGCATAACCGCCCCCCGAAAGCGCGAGCAGCGCATCGACCGGCACGACCAGCGCATTGTTAACACTCCCAGTCGTGATCGCGACATCGACCGGCGCCTGGTCGATCGAACCGGTTGCCGAAGGATCGAGCGGGCGGACCGACACCGGTACTGTCGGCGAGCCGCCGTTCTGGCTGGCGCTCGCGACAGTCCCGATCGACGTCACAACGCCCGGCGTGTTCGCGTTGTCAGGCAGCGTGATCGTCACCCGGTCACCGACCGCGACATCGGTCTGCTCCGCCGCGTCGAGCTCGATCGAGACGACACGCCGAGCCGAGCTGCCCGTCAACAGCGGCGCGCCTTGCCCCGCGCCCCCGCCGAGCGTTCCCGCGACGTTCGTGATCCGCAGACGCTGTACCGGCAGAAAGACCGCCTGCCCGAGCGCGAGCGTCCCCGTCTCGGTCACGCCGAGGTGGTCCTGGAGCGACTCCAGCGCGTCAACCGTCGCGCCGCTGAAATCGTCCGACGTCGGGCTCAGCTCCGCGCTCGTCGCGTAACCCAGCCCGACGAGGTCGCGGTTCAGCTGCTCGACATCCGCGCCGCTCATCCCGTCCGACAGCGCGCGATAGAACGGCACCTTGCCGCTGAGCAGGATCACCGGCGCCCCGTCCACGCGGTAGAGCACGCCGCCCTCGGGGATGATCTGACCGACCGACGGCAGCCAGGTCAACGTTCCCGACGCGCCGTTGATCACCGAGTAGCTGCCGGCGAAGCCGAGCGTGCCTGAGGTCTCCGTCTGCGAGGAAAGCGCCCCGCGCGTGATCGCCTGAAGGCTCGTGCCGCCATCGTTCACCTCGCCGCCGCCGGCGCCGCCACTGCCAAACGGATCAGCGAACGCGACAACCACCACCGCGACAACCACGATCAGCGCCGCGACGACAGCAAGGCGACGACGCGTGAAGCGCAAGCCGCGATCAGCCGCCCGGCTCGGCCGTTGAAGCACCTGAGGCGCCGCCCTCGGCGCTCACGGGCTCAATGTCTTTCCCGCTGCAGGCGTGGCGCTCATCACAGTCCGCCTGGTAGCGCGCCGTGCGGCTTGGTGCATGTCCGGGTCGCGCGCAGGAAGATCGGTGATGAGGGGTCGAGGTCGGTGCCAGGGCGCCAGTTGAGCTCCAGGTCGCCGCCGCTCGTCGGGTCGGGGAAGTCGAGCACGCCGTGGCTGAGCATGCACTGCGCGTAGACGACCGCCTTTTTGACGAACAGCTGCTGCTGGGCGAGGCTGGGCGTGGCGTGGGGCAGGTCCTTGTCGCAGTTCTGCTGCGCGCTCATGATCTCCGACGAGCCCGGGACGATCCCGACGAACGCGCCCTGCGAGGTCGGGTCGGGGAAGTTGGGGTCGCCGTTCGCGCGCGCACACTGCGCGAACTTGAGCAGCTGCGCGCCGCTGTAGGAGCCACCCGTTGCGCTTATCTCCTTAACCGAAGCGCCGGGCACCAGCGAGCTCGAGCTCGGCGCGCCGCCGGCAGGGGACGACGGCAAGCCGCCGGTCACCGCACCCTGAAACGGCACCGGAGAGCGCGCACCACCGCCACCGCCGCCGAACACGACGTAGGCGCATACCGCGGCGAGGACGACCGCGCCGAGCGCCACGCAGGCCCGGCGGCGACGCCGATGCTGGTGCGAACGCGCGTCGTCGATCACTCCAAAGCGAATACGAGCAGCCCACACAGACCTCATAGGCGCTACTATGACTAGCACCATGATGGATGTCAAGATCGACCGCTCAGACCCCACCCTTCTACACGACCAAGTCGCCGCACAAATCCGACGCGCGATCGCCGACGGCGAAGCAAAACCCGGCGAGCGCCTACCCCCAGCACGCGACTTCGCCGCCGTGATGGGCGTCAACACCAACACCGTCCTGCGCGCCCTCCGACTACTCCGCGACGAAGAGCTCCTCGAGTTCCGCCGCGGCCACGCCATCCGGGTCGCCGGCACAGCGGAACGGGGCACCGTCATCGCCAAAGCAATCGAACTCGTCCAACTCGCACGCCAAAACGGATACAACCGCGCCGAACTCCTCGAAATCATCCAAGGCCTGCCGTAGACGACCGGCCGTCGCCCAGGAGAGACAGCGCGGTTTTGATGGGCCGGCCAGGACTCGAACCTGGGACCGACGGATTATGAGTCCGCTGCTCTAACCAACTGAGCTACCGGCCCGCGATGCACAGCGTAGTCGCCGGGACGCGGTGGTTTGGCGTGCGCCGCCGCTCGCTGGCTCGACGAATGTTCGATGTGGCGGCGAAGGTGTATCCCCGATCACAAGGGTGAGTGGTACGCCGGGCGTTCACGTTACCGAGCTTGCGAGGCGCACGCGCGCTGCGAGGGGCGCTCGGCGCCCTGGTCGCGTTCGCGTTGCTCGCCTGCGTACCGGCGGCGGGGGCGGCGATCGTCTCCGGCGGTGGTGGTGGGCGGCTCGGAGTGCAGCCGCTCACTCCGAGCGTTCCTGAGGCGCCGACAGCTTCGCGCGTGCTGATGGGCCCGCTGCTCGGGCCCGACCAGGGGATCGTCTACCACGGTGGGCCAGTGCTCCACGGGGTCACCACCTACGCGATCTTCTGGGACCCCGATCATGTGTTCGACTCGAGCACGGAAAGCCTCGTCGGTGGCTTCCTCTCAAACGTGGCGGACGCCAGCGGCAGCAACGACAACGTCTTCTCCGTCGCCGCTCAGTACACGGATGCCGCCGGCAGCGCGCAATACGCTCAGAGCTTCGGCGGCAGCTACCTCGACAGCGATCCCTACCCGACGAGCGGTGGCTGCGGCGAGACGACACCCACCGCGCCTACCTGCCTGACCGACTCGCAAATCACCGGCGAGCTGGAGGGTTTCGTGGCCAGTCACTCCCTGGCCAGCGGACTGGGATCGTTGTTCGTCGTGCTCACGCCCGACAGCGTCGTGACGTGCCTGGACGGCGGCGATCAGTGCTCGAACAACGCGTACTGCAGCCTCCACTCCTATGCGAGCGACGGCAGCTCGCCGCTGCTCTACATCGAGATCCCGTTCACCGAGCTAGGATCGGCGAGCGCTGCGAAGGGCTGTCAGGACGACGGCAACCCGCTGGTCCAGACGCCGAGCGGCGACTCCGGCTTCGGCGATGTGGCGCTGAAATCGCTGGGCCACGAAATGCTCGAGACGATCAGCGATCCGCTGCTGAACGCCTGGTATGACAGCGCGGGCGACGAGATTGCCGACCTCTGCAACGGCGTCACCTGGAGCCCCGACTCGTTCCTGCCGGTCCTGGGTGGCGACGCGTCCGCCGGCACGCTGTGGAACCAGGCGATCAACGGCGCGAATTACTACTTGCAGGGTGCGTGGAGCAACGCCACCGGGGCCTGCGCGCTGAGCGCTTCGCCTGTCCCCGGCTTCAACGCTCCGGCGTCCGCCTTCGCTGGGGCACGGCTCAGCTTCGTAGGGGCTCCGGGCACGAACGCGGCAGTGAACAGCTACGCCTGGAGCTTTGGCGATGGTCAGAGCTCCGACGGGCAGAGCGTGACCCACACCTTTGCCGCAGCTGGCGTGTACACGGTGACGCTGAGCGTGACAGACAGCTTCGGCGACACCGGCTCGGTGAGCAGGCAGGTTGACGTGACGGCGCGGGCGGGCAGGACTGCGGGAGCCTCAGCCGCGCACTCGCCACGGCGCTCGACGATGCGCTGTGGGCGCGTGCGTCACAGGCCCGGCCGCGTCGAGGTGCGGCGCTGCACGAGGACGGTCGTGTCTCACTCGAGCGCTCGCGCGTGTAAACGCGCCGCGCGCGGGAAGCACGGCAGGGTCTGCAATACGGTCGTGCGGACCGTCACGCGCCGCGCGGCTTGCAGGTCGCGGCGCGCCCGAGGGGCTGCTAAGTGGTCGCTGCGGTGCGCTGCGGCGGTCGTGGTGCGACGGCGCGGCTGAGCAGGCGCGCCGTCCATCGTGCGCACGAGCGCGGCTGCTCGCATAGTCTTTGCCGACCGGTGAGGCACGGCGTCCCAACGAGCTGCGCGGCTGTCTGGCGCGCCGCGAATCGATGAGCGCCGGCGAGACTTCGGCTGACGGCGCGGAATCGGCGGGCGACGAGCGCCCGGCGGGGACGTGGCGGCAACGCCACAGCGCTCGTCGGAGCTTCGCGCTGCGCCGCGAGCACGCAGCACTCGGCTTCGTGCTGCTCGTATCGGCAGCGCTCGAGGGCCACCGCATCAGCCACAACGGGTATGGCAACAACTACTACTCGGCAGCGGTCAAGTCGATGCTCGGCTCGCTGCACAACTTCTTCTTCGTCGCGTCCGACCCGGGCGGACTGATCTCGGTCGACAAGCCGCCGCTCGGCCTTTGGCTGCAGGCCATCAGCGCCAAGCTGCTGGGCTTCCACGAGCTCAGCGTGCTGCTCCCCGAGGCGGCGTGCGGGTTCCTCGCCGTGCTCTGCACGTATTTCATCGTGGCGCCGCGATTCGGGCGCTGGACGGCGGTCGGTGCTGCCGCCGCGCTCGCGGTCTTCCCCGCCTTCGTTGCATCGACGCGTGACAACAACCTCGATGCGCTGCTGATCCTGCTGATGCTGCTCGCCGGCTGGGCAACCGTGCGGGCGATCGAGACCGACCGCCTGCGGACGCTGCTGCTGGCGGCGCTGCTCGCGGGGCTTGCGTTCAATACGAAAGCGCTCGCCGCCTACCTGATCGTGCCGGGAATGGGAATCGCCTACCTGCTTTGCGCGAACGGCTCGATCCTCCGAAGGGTGCTCCGAACGGCCGTCGCGGCGATGGTGCTCGCCGCGGTGTCGCTCGTCTGGATCGTCGCCGTGGACCTGGTGCCGCAGGATCAGCGGCCATACGTCGGCGGCACGATGAACGACTCCGAGCTGACGCTGACCTTCGGCTACAACGGCTTCGGACGCGTCGCCGGCGAGGTCGGGGGCTCCGGGACGAGCTTCTCATCCGGCGTTCTCGGCAACTCGGCCGCGCACCCGGCGCCCGACACCTCGTCGGTGCTTGGCTCGCGGGTCCAGAGCCAAGAGTGCAAGCCGGCGGCGGGTGCGAGCGGCGCCAGTGGAGCGACCGGTACCACCGGCCTGGCGACCGGTACCACCGGCCTGGCGATCGGTACCACCGATAGCCAGGTCGGCATCTTCGCGGGGACGAAGTGCGTGACCGTCATTTCGGACACCTACGGTCAGCCGCCCGCCCCGACAACGCCGACGGCGCCAACGGCGCCGGTAGTCCTCCGTCACTACTCACCGATCGCGCTCGGTCCCTCACCCGGTCCGCTGCGACTCTTTGGCACGGGGTTCGGAGACCAGGCCGGCTGGCTGCTGCCGTTCGCCGTGTTCGGCCTGATCGCCCTGGTGGTCGTGTTCTTCAGGAGCCCGTTACGCGACCGCCGGCTCGCGCCGCTGATCGTTTTCGGCGGCTGGTTCGTCGTCGAGGTGCTGGTGCTCAGCTTCTCCAACGGCATCGTGCATCCGTACTACACCTCGGCGCTCGGCCCGGGGACCGCAATCGTCGCCGCCTGCGGCGCCGGTGCCTTCATCGCGCTCGCGCGTCGCGACCGGCGCTACCTGGTGCTGCCGGTCGCGGCACTCGCAACGACCGTCGGCGTCCAGATCTACCTGCTGAGCCGCCAGTACGACTACCTCGAGTGGCTCTGGCCGATCCTGATCCTGGCCGCCGTCGTTTGCATCGCGCTGCTCTGGTTGCGACCTCGCCTGACAGCGGCGACGATCGCCACCGGACTCGTCGCGCTCCTCATCGTGCCCACGCTTTACTCGAAGACCGTGTGGGATGTGCCGGTGGACGGGACGTTCCCCGCCGCCGGCCCCTACGCCGACGCGGGCCAGGGCGGTGTCGGCGCGTCAGCCCCGACGTTGCCGATCCTGGCGCAACTCTTCAGGTACGTCGACCCGCGAGCCCCGCATGCGCGATACGCCCTGCTAACGCAGGCCTCGATCACCGCGGCGCCGATGATCCTGCTGGGCTACAAGGCCGCGGCGTTCGGAGGCTATGGCACCCAGACTCCCGCACTGACTCCGAAACAGCTGGCGAGCCTCGTAACGCGCGGGGAAGCGCGCTTCATCCTGATGGGCGGCGCGTACACGTGGCGTGGCGGCAACGCGGCCTCGAGTGCCGTCAAGGCGGCGTGCGCCATCGTCCCGCCGGCGCGCTGGCGGCCGCCGACCTACATCGGGACACCCGCGCATCCGATCGCCTGGTACCCGGTCAGCGGCCAGAACTACGCGCTCTACGACTGCAAGGGCCACACGAAGCAGCTGGCGGCGGACTAGCGCCGCGTGGGCAAAAAGGGCGCTGCTGGAGCTCCGGGGGTGGGACTCGAACCCACAACCACTCGCTTAACAGGCGAGGACTCTGCCATTGAGTTACCCCGGACCGTGCTACCCCGGAGGGTGCTTGTACGACGCGTCGGCCGGGACGACTGCCATCCCGTCCTCGACCTCCGCGTGGCAATTAGAGCACAGAAGGACGCACTTCTGCGCCTCGAGCCGCAACTTCGCCAGAGCGATTGCGACCCCCCTGGCGTTCATCTCGTGGCGCTTTTGCGACGGTTCGAGGTGATGGAAGTGCAGCGCCCGCATGGTGCGGTCATACCCGCATATGCAGCACGCCCCGCCCGCTTCCTGCACGAGCGTCGCCTTCACAGTCCGCCGTCTGCGCGCCACGGCGGCCGATCGACACCGCTTGCAGCGATAGTAACCACGCCCATCGAGGCAGAACTCGGTATCGCCGTGATGGGCGCAGTGCATCACCGCCGTCGCTAGACCAGAGTGCTTCGCCGCTTTCGAGGCCCAGCCCGTACGAGTCTTCAGTCCGTACCGGATCAGCCAATGGCGCACCGTGGCCTTGCTGCGATCGACCGCCTCGGCGATCTGGGCGATCGACATGTTGGCCTCAACGAACGCTTCCAGGTCCTCTAGCGGAATGCCGCCGCGTGCGGCGTGCTTCTCATGCCCGGCTGCGCTCAGGCCGTGCTTCTCGAGCCAGTACGCGACCGTGCTCGGGTGTCGGTCGACCAGGCGGCCGATCTGCTCCAGCGAGAGTCCTTCAGACACCCACAGAGCAAGCTTTTCCTTATCCATCCCCGTCTCCTTCGCTACGAACATATGTTCGTATACTTTAGACACCGCGCCGGACGGCTCGGCGCCCGCGCGAGCCTGTTCTGTAACGGATCCTGCGCTGCCTGGACTGAACTCTTGGACCCCGTCAACGATCCAGGAGGCCTCCACATGTTGCGAACAGGGAAGATCGGAGTCGCGTCGGCGATCGCCGCCGCAGCGCTCGCTGCCACCGCCGCTGCCGCTTCAGCCTCGCCGCACCACTTTTTCTTTGAGCGCAGCGGCGATGCCGTGTTCGTGCAGAGCGACTACGCCGCGGGCAACACCGTCTCGGTCTACGACCGCGGGCGCGACGGCACGCTCGAGCTCGCGACCACCTACGCAACGGGGGGCCTCGGCGGCGCGCTCGACGGCGCCGTCGTCGACGACCTCGCCTCGGAGGACTCGCTGGTTTACGACCAGGCCGCGAGCCTGCTGTTCGCCGTCAACGCCGGCAGCAACTCGGTATCGGTGTTCGCGGTGCGCGGCGATCAGCTCGCGCTGACCCAGCAGATCAGCTCCGGCGGCAGCTTCCCCGTCAGCCTCGCGCAGCACGGCAACCTGCTCTACGTCGTAAATGCGCGCGCCGGCGGCAGCCTCCAGGGCTACGTGATCGCCGGTGATCAGCTCGTGCCGCTCGCGGGCTCGAACCGGAGCCTCGGCCTCGCGAGCGTCACCGGACCGACCGAGTTCGTTAGCACGCCCGGCGAGGTCGGCTTCAGCCCTGACGGACGCCAGCTGATCGTCACAACGAAGAGCAATGGCAACGACATCGACGTCTACGCGGTCGAGCCGAGCGGCGAGCTGTCCGCGACAGCGGTCGTCAACAGCGAGCCGGGAACAGTGCCGTTCGGCTTCGTCTTCGACCCGTTCGGCCGGCTGGCGGTCGCCGAGGCCGGCACCGACGCCGTCGCGACCTTCAGGCTGAGCCCGCAGGGGACCGCGACGAACCTCGCTTCGGTCGCGACCACGCAGGCCGCCACCTGCTGGATCGTCGAGGACGGCGCGACGCTATACGCGTCGAACGCCGGCAGCCCGTCGCTCAGCTCGATCTCCTTCGAGCCGTGGAACGGACTGACCCTGCTCACCAACACGACAACCGATCCTGGCACGGTCGACGCTGCCGTCGCGCCCGACGGTCGTTTCCTCTACGTGCAGACCGGCGGGAAGGGCATCGTCGATGAGTTCCAGGTCGGCTGGGACGGCGCTCTCACCGAGATCGGCTCGGTGACCGTGCCGAATGCGGTCGCCGGCGAAGGGATCGCCGCTTCCTGAGCGACTGCAGGTCAGCCGGCGCGCCTCAGGCGGCGCGCCGGCTGGTCCGCCTCCACCGGAGATGTCAACGATCGCCCTGCCCCGCCTGTCCAGCCGCCGTACGCTTGCGCCAGTGGACGCCGACGCACCGCTCCTCCTCGCCCGGCTGCGCGCAGGTGATGAGGCGGCGTTCGTCGGCCTCGTCGCAACCCACCACGACGCCATGCTCCGTCTCGCATCCACCTTCGTCTCGAGCCGCGCCGTCGCCGAAGAGGTCGTCCAGGACACCTGGCTCGCGGTGGTGCGCGGGATTGAGCGCTTCGAGGGGCGGTCCTCGCTGCGAACCTGGCTGCTCACGATCCTCGTCAACCGGGCGCGCAGCGCCGGCACGCGCGAGGCGCGTAGCGTGCCGATCGCCGACGCCGGCCCGGCCGTCGATCGCTCCCGCTTCGACGCGAGCGGCCACTGGAGCTCGCCGCCTGAGCACTGGGTCGAGGACGCCGAGAACCGGCTCGGCGCCGCTGCACTCGCGACGCTGATTCGCGACGCGCTCGCCGAGCTGCCGGCGCGCCAGCGAGCGGTCATCGCGCTGCACGACGTCGACGGCCTGCGCGCCGCCGAGGTCTGCGAGATCCTGTCTCTCACGCCGTCCAATCAGCGCGTCCTCCTGCACCGCGGGCGCAGCCACCTGCGACAGGCGCTCGAATCCGCGCTCGGAGAGAATGACTGATGCTGCTGAGCCGCGACTTCGTCTGCGAGCAGGCCGTCGAGCTGGCCAGCGACTACCTGGAAGGCGCGCTTTCACGCCGCGAGCGCCGCCGGTTCGAGCGTCACCTCGCGGGCTGCCCCCACTGCACGGAGTACCTCGGACAGATGCGCGAGACGATCCGTCTGACCGGGCGCCTCCTGCCTGAGGATCTCTCGCCCCAGATGCAGGCCGCGTTCTCCGAGCTCTATCGCCGCTGGCGCGCAGAGCTGCCCGCCGACAAGACCTGAGCGCGCGCGAGCGGCGCGCCGAGGCGCAGCCGCCCCTAACGCGCCGTCGCGGCCGTCTCCTCGAGCGCTCGCACGAGCCACTCGGCGAGCTCCGCCTGAACCTCGGCGCGCTCGTGGCCGAGCTGCTCGACTCCGGCTCCGCCGCCGGCGCGCACGCCCTCTATCGCGCGTTCGATGCGGGCGAGGTCAAGCTGGCGCACCGCGACCTCGAGCTGCCCGGGCATCGCCTCGAGTGTGCTGGCGATGACCGCGAGCTTCGTAAGCAGAGTCCTCAGCGCGCTCTCATCGGCGTGGACGGCCGGTGACTCGATGCTCGCGCGAAGGCGCTCCGCGGCGGTGCGCGTTAGCTGATTCGCGAACATCGCATCGATCGCGATCTCGCCTAGCAGCGCCGATCCCCGCTCGGGCAGCGCGATGCAAAGCTCGAGGAACGCGAACTCCGTGCGCTCCCCCGCGTCGAGCGCCGGGGCTGACACGCCGGCGGCAGCCTGACGCGCGCCGCCGGCGCCGAGCACCTGCTCGACCGTTCGCTCCGACACGCCGAGCTGCGAGGAGACCTCGCGCTCGAGCTCCTCACGCATCGCCCCGGGCCCGAGCTCGGCGAACACGGGCCGCAGTTGCTCGAGAATCCGGTCGCGGCCCTCGGGCGTGCCACGGTCCCCCCCGGCGAGGATCCGCTCGACGCGGAAGCGCACGAACGCCACGGCGCGCTTGACGAGTGCCGGGAGCGCCGCGGCGCCTTCACGCTTCAGCACATCGGCCGGGTCGCTCCCCGCCGGCAGCGGCACGACGCGCAGCTCGATGCGCTTGGCTTGAACGAGCGCCGCCGATTTCAGCATCGCGGCCTGCCCCGCCCCGTCGGCGTCGAGCGCGAGGATCAGCCGCGGCGCGAGCCGCGCCAGCACGCCGACCTGCTCGGCGGTCAGCGCAGTGCCCATCGACCCGACGCAGTTCTCAACGCCGGCCTGGTGCATCGCGATCACGTCGGTGTAGCCCTCACACAGCACCACCGCGCCGGCCTGCGCGGCCGCGCTCTGCGCGAGGTGCACGCCGAAGAGGTGCTCGCGCTTGCGGAAGATCGGGCTCTCCGAGCTGTTCACGTACTTCGCCGGATCCTCGGCGCGCATCGCCCGCGCTCCGAAACCGACGACGCGACCACGGCGGTCGCACAGTGGAAAGGTGATACGCGTGCGGAAGCGGTCGTAGACCCGCCCGGGCTGGTCGATCGAGCGCTGCACGAGCCCGGCCTCGAGCAGCTCCTGCTCGCTGAAGCCGCCGCGCCGCGAGGCGAGCAGCACGCGATCCCAGGCACTCGGCGCGTAGCCGACGCGGAAAGCTCGCAGCACCGCCTCCTCGAGGCCGCGCCCCGCGAGGTAGTCGCGCGCCCGCGCAGCCTCGGTGGACTCCCAGAGGTAGCGCTCGTAGTAGCCGCAGGTCCGCTCGAGCAGCGCCTGAAGCCGCGCCTCGTGGGTGCGCCGCGCCGCTGCGCGCGGGTCCTCCTCGGCCAGCTCGAGCGTCACGTTGTAGCGCTCGGCGAGCATCTCGAGCGCGCCGGGAAAGTCGAAGCCCTCGGTCTCCATCGCGAAGGTGAACGGATCGCCTGAGGCCTGGCAGCCGAAGCAGTAGTACATCTTCTTCGACGGCGTGACGTTGAACGACGGCGTGCGCTCGTCGTGGAACGGGCACCGGCCGGTATAGGAGTCCGCGCCGGCGCGACGCAGCTCGACGCGCGTGCCGACGAGGTCGATCATGTCGACCGCGTCACGGACCCGCTCCTTGCTGTCGTCGGTGTAGCGGGGCATCTCAGACCCCGTAGACGTCGAACGCCCGCGGAACGGTCAGCTCCTCGAACGCGCGGATGCAGTAGCGGTCCGTCATCCCGGCGATGTAGTCGCTAACCCTCCTCGCCAACTCGCCGTCGTCGGCCAGCCGGCTCGCGAAGGGCGGCTGTTCGCAGTAGCGCTCGAACAGCGTGCGGATCACGGTCTCGACCTTCGCGTGCTCGCGCCGTGCGACCGCCCCGAGGTAGACGTGCTCGAACATGAAGTCGCGCAGTGCAGCCATCGCCGCCGCGGCCTCCTCCCCCTGGACGATCTCGCCGGCGCGCTCGGAATGCTCGACCAGGTCGTGGACCAGCGCGTCGATACGCCGGGAACCGCTCTCGCCGAGGCCGGCGATCGCCTCGCGCGGAAGCTCGCCGACCGAGAGCACGCCGGCGCGCAGCGCATCGTCGATGTCGTGGTTGAGGTAGGCGAAGCGGTCAGTGATCCGTACGATCGCACCCTCGAGCGTCGCGGGCGCGGCCGCGCGCCCGGAATGCGCGAGGATCCCGTCGCGAACCGGCACCGTCAGGTTGAGGCCGGCGCCATCGCGCTCGAGGTGGTCGACGACCCGCAGCGACTGCTCCCAGTGGTGGAAGTGGCCGCCGAAGCGCTCGCGCAGGCAGCGGTCGAGCACGTCCTCGCCGATGTGCCCGAATGGTGGGTGGCCGAGGTCGTGACCGAGCCCGATCGCCTCGACGAGATCCTCGTTCAGGCGCAGCGCCCTGGCGACGGTGCGCGAGATGCCCGTGACCTCGAGCGTGTGTGTGAGGCGGGTGCGGTAATGGTCGCCCTGCGGCGCAACAAACACCTGTGTCTTGTGCTTGAGTCGGCGGAACGCCTTGCTGTGGACGATCCGATCGCGGTCGCGCTGGAACGGCGTGCGCAGCGCGCAGTCCTCGTCGGGCCGCAGGCGCTCGGCCGGATAGGAGCGCGTCGCCGCCGGCGCGAGATCGCGCTGCTCGCGCTCGATCTGGCGCGCGGCGAAGCGCGCCGCAACCTGCTCGGGGGCGCTCGCCCTCATCGGGCCACCGCCGCTCGCAGGTGCAGGTGCGCGTGGTGCTCGAGCGTCTCGCCGATCGCGCGCTCGGCTTCGCGCAGCGCCTGCGGCGAGGCCGCGGGCGTCTCGGCGAGCGGACTTGCGAGCGCTGCGATCATGAACCCGTAGGTCTCCTGGGAGAACGCGAACGATCCGGCCTCGCAGGCGGTGCACACGACTCCCCCCGCCGCCGCCGAGTAGCCGGCGAGGTTCTCGAGCCCGCCGCACGAGGCGCAGGAAGCCAATGATGGCGAGAGTCCCGCCGCGACCAGCAGCTTCAGGCGGAAGGCCAGGGCGTTCGCATGGCTTGCGTAGCGCGGATCGCCGGCGAGCAGCGCCAGCTCATTGGACAGCAGGTTGTAGACGCCCGGATGCGGTTCCTCCGTCTCGAAGATCCGCGCCACGGCGTCGCAGGCGCGGGCCGCGGCATCGAGCGTCACGGCCTGCGCGCGCAGCGCGCCATGCGATTCGAGCGTCTCGACGGCGGTGACCGTCAGCAGCTCCCCTCTCCCCTCGTGGCAGACGAGCCGCACGCGGCAGAACGGCTCGAGCCGGCCACCGAAGCGGCTGCGGATGCGCCGGACGCCCTTCGCGATCGCTCCGATCCGCCCACGGCCGGGCGTGTACAGGTGCAGGATCCGGTCGGCCTCGCCGTAGCGCAGCGAGCGCAGCACGATCGCGTCCGTCTTCAGTGGAGGAGCCATCAGATACGTGTAGCTCTGCGAGCCGACAAGCGGTTCATACACCCCAGATTACGCGCGCACGCCGTCGCCAGAGCGCGGACGCGTGTGCAGCTGCCGCGATCCGTCTAGGACCGGGCGGCGCGCGCTGCGTTACTGGCGAGTGCGACTACCTGCGGGCCGACCCAGCGACAAAGCGCAGCGAGCAGCTGCTCGCGTCGAACCGGCTTGCCGACGTAGTCGTCCATGCCGGCGGCCAAGCACTCCGCGACTGCATTCGCTGTCGCGTTGGCGGTCATCGCGATCACCGGTGTGCGGCGCCCGCCGTTCTCGCGGCGGCGCAGCTCAATGGTCGCGTCGAAGCCGTCCATGACAGGCATCTGGCAGTCCATCAAAATGGCGTCGTACTCGTGCGCGGACAGCGCCTCCAAGGCCTGCAACCCGTCACCCGCCACGTCGGCGCGACAGCCGCAGTGTTCGAGCGTGCGCACGGCGACGATCTGGTTGATCGGGCTGTCCTCGACGACGAGCACGCGCGGCGGAGCCAACCATTCCGGCCTCGGATCTGTGGCCGGGCGAGCGAGGTCCTGGCGGCTGGGCCCCGTCGACGCCAAGAGCGGGAGCTCGATCCAAAAGGTGCTGCCGGCGCCCGGCTTACTCTCGGCGCCGATCTTTCCGCCCATCAGCAGAGTCAGCTCGCGGGCGATCGCAAGCCCCAGGCCCGTGCCTCCGTAGTTGCGCGTCGTCGACACGTCCGCCTGGGTGAACGGCTCGAACATCGTCTCGATCCGCGCCGGTTCGATACCGATGCCGGTATCGACGACCTCGATTCGCACGAGCGCAGCGCCATCGGGTCGTGTCGTGGCGCTCGTCTGAACGACGATCTTGCCTTCGCTCGTGAACTTCACAGCATTCGAGACCAGGTTCAAGACGATCTGGCGCAACCGCTTGCCGTCGCCGAGGGCGTGGTCGGGTACCTCCTCGGCGATCCGCACGTCGAGCTCGAGGCCCTTGGCCCGGGCCTGGGGCCTCGCGACGGCGCACGTGTCCTCAATCGTTTCGCGCAACCGGAAATCGGTGACCTCGATATCGAGCTGTCCCGCCTCGATCTTCGAGATGTCGAGGATGTCGTTGACGAGCTCGACCATCAGCTCGCCCGACTGGATGACCTGCTGGGCGAGAGCAACCTGGTCCTGGCTGAGCTCGCTGTCGAGCAGCAGCTCGGCCATCCCGAGCACCCCATTCATCGGCGTGCGGATCTCGTGACTGATGTTCGCCAAGAACGCCGACTTCATCTCCGACGCCTCGACCGCCGCATCGCGCGCCGCAGCAAGCTCGGCAGCAGCGCGATTGCGCTCCGTCACGTTGTAGGCGGAGGAGATTCGGCAGGCGCGTCCGTCGATCGTCACGTCGTTGCTCGTTACCTCGACCTCGACGACCGTGCCGTCCTTGTAGCGATGGTGGCGGGACTGGGGCCCGCGAGAACCCAGCGGCGCTTCATCGAGGAGCGAGTGCAGGTAGCTCTCCACGTCTACGGGAGCTATCACGTCGGTGACCTTCATCGCGAGAAACTCATCCTGCGAGTAGCCGTAGATCGTCTGCGCCGCGCTGTTGACCGCGACGATCTGAAGCGTCTCAACGTCGTGCGCCCACATCGGTTGCGGGTTTTGCTCGAGCAGCACGCGGTGCATCTGCGCGCTCGACTTCAGCTGCCCGCGACGTTCGTCGAGCTCGTGCTCGACCGCGATCTGCGCGGTGACGTCGCGGGCGATCCCCCAGGTGCCAACGATGTTCCCGTACTCGTCGCGCAGCGGAAGCTTGATCGTGCGTGCCCACGTGTCGGGGCGGCCATCGAAGGTCTCCCGCTCGAGCTTCGCAGGCATCGGCTCGCCAGTCTCCATCACGCTCAGCTCATCCGCCAACGCCGCCTCTGCATGCGGTCCGCTGAAGAAGTCCGAGTCCTTGGTGCCGATCAGATCCTCGCGCTTGCGATGCTGCCCGTAGGTCTCGAGACAGACGTCGCTGAACATCAGAAACCGGCCGTCGCGGTCCTTGAAGAAGACCCGCTCGTCGATGCCCGCGAGCAGGTTACGCACGCACAGAAGCTGGATCTCTTCCGTGGAGAGAGCCCACAAATCCGGTTCCGATCGCGTTGTCGCCAAGCCACACCTCCGCAGCGAATCGCGGGTCCAGGAACTATCGGCGTCGTGGCCGATAAACGTGAGCCTTGTCTGGTGCTGGCAGGAGGAGCTATCCTTTATGAAGTAATGAGCAAGATAGCTGTCTACACGACCGATCCATGCGGGTACTGCCGCCAGGCCAAGGCGCTGCTCGCCAAGCGCGGCCTCGACTATGAGGAGATCAACCTCGCGAAGGACGGCGCCGGTCGAGCCGAGCTGGCAGCGCGCACCGGCATGATGACCTTCCCCCAGGTGCTCGTCGACGGCGAGCTGATCGGCGGCTTCACCGAGCTCTACGCGGCCGACCAGTCCGGTCGGCTCGCCGAGCTGCTCGCGGCCTAGCAGCCCGCGGCACCGGTTGGCAGTGGCGGCAGACATAGGTCCCGCGGCCGCCGACGACGATCTTCTCGATCGGGCGAGAGCAGAGCGGGCACGGCTCGCCCTCACGACGATGCACGAGAAAGCGGTCCTGGAAGCTCCCGCGAGCGCCGTCGAGATGTCGAAAATCGTCGATCGACGCCCCTTGCGAGTCGATGCCGGCAGCGAGCACGTCACGGATCGCGTCAGCCAGCAGCGCGTACTGCTTCCCCGTCAAGGCGCCGGCCGCCCGCCGCGGGTGGACGCCGGCCGCAAACAGCGCCTCGTCGGCGTAGATGTTCCCGACGCCGGCGAGGTTCCGCTGGTCGAGCAGGAATGACTTGATCGGGCCGCGCCGGCCCTTCGCGAGCGAGCGCAGGTGCGCCCCGCCGAAACGCTCGTCGAACGGCTCGATCCCGAGCCGCGCCGCCACGAACCGCTCAAGCTCGGCGTCGCCCACGACGAGCTGCCCCGTCCCAAACCGCCGTGGATCGCTCAACCAGAGATTTTTCAGGTCATCGAATTCAATTCGCACCCGCGCGTAGCGCGGCGGTTCGCCCGCCTCCAGCAGGAGGGTCCCCGTCATCCGCAGATGCATCAGCAGGTGAATCTCCCCGCTGAGCTGCCAATCCAGGTACTTGCCGTGACGCACCAGCCGCTCGACCTCGCGTCCAAGCACGGCATCGGCGAGCGCTTGCGGCGCAAGCGGTTCGCACCACCGCGGATCGAGAACCTCGAAGCGGACCAGCCGTCGCCCCTCGACCGCCGGGGCGAGCTGGCGGCGAATCGTCTCGACCTCAGGCAGCTCAGGCATCGCCGGCGGCCCCCGACGCGGCGATGAACGACTCGCCCGGCAGCAGATCGGTCTCGCGTCCCCTCCCTCCGGAAGGACTGGCCGTCAACCAGGCCAGAACGGACGCTCCGACGTCCGCGAGCCCGCCGTCGTGGCGCCGCCCACCGTCACCCTGAAAGCGGGCCAGCAGGGGCACGCTCTCGCGCGTGTGATCACTGTGCGCGGTGTCCGGATCGCAGCCGTGGTCGGCGCTGATGACGAGCAGGTCGCCGGCACGCAGCCGTCCCAGCCAGCCGGCGAGGGCGGCGTCGATCTCGCGCAGCGCTGCGTGGAAGCCGGCGACGTCCTTGCGATGCCCGTAGCGCTGGTCGGTCTCGATCAGGTTGGCGAAGACCAGGCCGGAGTCGACATTGTCGATCAGCGCGTCGATCGAGGCGAGGGCCTCGGCGTTCGTCGCACCCGGGTGAGCCTCGTCGATCCCGCGTCCCGCGAAGAGGTCGTGAACCTTGCCGACGCTGTGGACGCCAACCCCGGCGGACTGGAGCTCGTCGAGGTAGCTGCGCGTCGGCGGCGCGAGCGCGTAATCGCGGCGCCCGCGCGTCCGGCGGAAGTCACCCGCCTGGCCCTCGAACGGCCGCGCGATCACGCGCCCGACCGCGTCGGGGCCGCGCATCAGCTCGCGCAGTGCCGCGCAACGCTCGTAAAGCAGCTCGGGCTCGAGCACGTCGACGTGCGCAGCGACCTGGACCACGGAGTCCGCCGAGGTGTAGAGGATCGGTCGTCCGCTTCGCAGATGCTCGGCGCCGTAATCCTCGATCGCGCCGACTCCGTTGTAGGGGGCGTTGCAGATCACCGCTCCCCCGAGCACCGCCTCGACTCGCTCGAGCAGCTCCGGCCCTAGCCCGTCGGGGTAGGTCGGCGGAGCGTCGGCGACGACTACCCCCATCAGCTCCCAGTGCCCGGCGATCGAGTCCTTGCCCGGTCCCGCAGCGCCCAGGCGACCGTGCAGCACCGGCGATGTCGCCGGCGGCACGCCAAGCAGCGGCAGGATCGAGCCGAGGCCGAGGCCGGCGAGCACCGGCAACTGGAGGCCCCCACAGTGCTCGGCGACGTGTGCCAGCGTGTTCGCGCCCGCGTCGCCATAGGCGTCCGCGTCGGGGAGCGCGCCGATCCCGCATGCGTCGATCACGACGACGAACGCACGGCGGGCGGTTTGCGGCGAGTCGGGCACGGGCTCGATGCTAGTGGGCCGCTACCACGCGCTCCTGGCGACCCGCTAGTTCGAGCTGGCTCTCGGGTGCGCCTGGAAGTAGACGTCGCGCAGGCGATCGCTCGAGAGGTGCGTGTACACCTGGGTCGTCGCGACGTCGGCGTGACCGAGCATCTCCTGCAGCACGCGCAGGTCGCAGCCGCCCGAGAGGACGTGCGTCGCGAAGGTGTGGCGCAGCGTGTGGGGGCTCACCCGGGCAGACAGCCCTGCGCTCTCAGCGTGGCCCTTGATGATCTTGTAAAGGCCCTGGCGCGTCAGGCCGATACCGCGGCTGTTGACGAAGACATGGCGCTCGACGCCCAGCCCGACGAGCTCGGGCCGTCCGTTCTCGGCGTAGGCCCGCAGCGCCAGGACCGCCGAGCGGCCGATCGGCACGACGCGCTCCTTCGAGCCCTTGCCGCGCGCGCGCAGCATCTGCTCGACGAGATCCACGTCATCGATCTCCAGACCGGTCGCCTCCGAGGCGCGCAGGCCACAGGCGTACATCAGTTCGAGCAGCGCGCGGTCGCGAAGGGCAATCGGAGACTTGCCGGTGGCCGACATGATCAGGCGCATCACCTCGTCGCGGGTCAGCACCTCCGGCAGCCGCTGCGGCTTGCGCGGACCGTGCAGGTCGGCCGTCGGATCGTTGGTCATGATCCCCTCGCGGCGCAGGTAGCGGTAGAACGACCGTAGGCAAGCCACCTTGCGCTGGAGGGTCGCGGCCTTCGCGCCCGCGCGACCATTGCCGCCCATCGCCAGCTCGGTCAGGAAGGCCGTCAGCTCCGCGTGTCCGACGGTCAGCACGTCGAGGTTGTGCGCCCGCAGAAAGTCGCCGTACTGGAGCAGATCGCTGCGGTAAGCCTCGAGCGTGTTGCGCGACAGCGCACGCTCGAATTCGAGGTAGCCGAGGAAGTCCAGCACCAGCTGCTCCAGCTGGCGGTAAGGCGCGATCGCAAGCGCGGCCATTGCCCATAATTCGCAGCGCGCGACGAGACCCCTCTTGCCGCAACGCGAGCGCCAAAACGCTCAGCGCCGTGCGCTGGCCAGCTCGCCGAGCACCACACCGCCCGCGAGCGCCGCGGCGAAGAACAGAACGTCATCGCCGAGTGGCCTGCCCATCACCTCGTCCGGCAGTCCGCTCGCCGCGTATCCGGCGAGGTCGACCTGACGCTCGCGCCAGTCGTGCCGGCGTCCGCGCAGCTCGGGCACCGGCTCCCCTGCCGGCAGCGCGACGATCGCGCTCGCCAGCATCAGCTCGAGGACGCTGCGGGTGTGGTGGGAGAGGCCGCGGTGCTCGGGCCGCGGGTCCCCGCTCGAGAGCCGCGGCACGATCACCGTAGCGGCGCCGAGCGCGAGCGCCGTGTGCGCGCTCTCGAGCGCGACGAGCCCGCCGTGGCCGAGGCTCGAGCCGCTGCCGACGATGCCCGGGCCGGGCCCGCAGATCGCGGCCTCCCAGCCGCGCCGTGAGAAGCCGTAGGCCAGCGCGCCAGCCGTCGTGACGGCGTCACCCGAGGAGCCGCCGAACGCTCCGCCGGCGGTGATGTGGTCGGCAAGCAGTCCGCGCGCGCGCAGCTCGCCAACCGTTCGCGAGTGGCTCCCTGGAAGCGCAGCGCCCGCAGTCTGCACGTAGCCGAGCCGCGCCCCGGCGCAGGCCCAGGCGACCGCTGCAAGCTGACCGTGCAGCGCCAGCACCGCCACAGGCGCGCCCGCAAGCTCGCTCACCGCCGCTTCGCCGACGCGCGCGTCGACCGGGTCGATTTCGTGCTGGAGGCTCGTGTAGTTGAGCTTCAGCACGTGCTCAGCTCCGAGCGGCGGCGCCCGCAGCCCGCGGGTCAGGTTGGCGTGCACGATGTCGAAGCCGCCCGAGCCGAGACCCAGCTGACGTGCGGCGACGTTAACGATCACCTCGTCGCCGACCTCGCAGCCGCCGACCAGCCCGACATCGGCGACGGCGGGATGCTCACCGTCGGCCAGCTCGACGCCCAGCCGCTGCTCGCCGGTCCCTGTGGGTCCGGCGCCGGTCGGGCCGCTCGGCGCTCCAGCGGAGCGCACGACGCCGCGCTCCAGGCGCAGCACGCGCTCGGCTCCTAGCCGCCCGCGCGGGCGACCAGCGCGATGGCGAGCTCGAGCGTCCCTTCAAGCGCCGCGACGCTGACACGCTCGGTCGACTCGTGCGGGCGCTCCGTGCCGTTGCCGAGGTTGAGCACGGCGCAGCCCTTGCTGCGCAGCGCGTTGACGTCGCTGCCACCGCCGCTGAAGACCAGATTCGGCTCGTAGCCGCAGTCGCGCAGCGTCTCGCTGACGAGCGCGAGCTCCGGCGCCGAGTGGCGGACGCGGTAGCCGTCGAACTCGCGCTGAATCGTCACGTCGAGGTCGCACTCGCATTCGGGGTCGTTTGCGGCGTCGGCGAGGCAGGCGACGAGGCTGCTCGCGACCTCCTCGGCACGACCGGCGTCGAGGCTGCGCGCCTCGCCGAGGATGCTGCAGCGGTCCGGCACGACGTTGGCGGCGTTGCCACCGGCGATCGTCCCGATGTTCGCGGTCGTCTCAGCGTCGATCCGTCCGAGCTTCATCTGCGCGATCCCACGCGCCGCGGCGAGAATCGCGCTGCGACCATCCTCCGGGCTGACGCCGGCGTGGGCTGCAACGCCGTGCAGCTCAGCGCTCACGCGGTAGTAGGTGGGTGAGGACACGACGACCCCGCCGAGCGGCATCGCGGCATCGAAGGTGAAGCCGACGCGGCTTCGCAGCACGCCGATCTCGAACTCTTTGGCGCCCAGCAGGCCGACCTCTTCGCCGACCGTGAAGAGGAGCTCGACGCCCGCCGCCGCGGGCTCGGCGACGAGCCGCCGGGCCAGCGCGAGCAGCACGGCGACGGCGGTCTTGTTGTCAGCGCCGAGAATCGCGTCGTTGGCGTTCTCCCAGCCGCCGTCGACGAGCACCGGGCGAATCGGCGCGGCGGCAGGAACCGTGTCGAGGTGGGCGCAGAAGAGCAGCGAACCCTCGCCGCTGCCGGGGATCCGCGCGAGCAGATTGCCGCAATCGCCTCCGAGCGCGCTGCCCGCCTCATCCTCCTCGACGACAACGCCGATCTCGTCCAACTCGCCACGGACGAGCTCGGCGCAGGCACGCTCGAAGCGCGACGGGCTGTAGACACTGCACAGCGCCGCGAACCGCTCGCCGAGGCGCCGCCGTTCGAGGTCGGCGACTGCGACTGCGCTCACGGGTTGGGAGCGGGCGACTCGCTGCTCGCCACGACATGCTCTGCTTGCTCCTCGTCGTCGTCGCGAGCGGCGTGCACGCGTTCGAGCGCGCAGCCGACGAACTCGCGGAAGAGCGGCGCCGGGCGGTCGGGCCGCGACTTGAACTCCGGGTGGTACTGCGAGGCGACGAAGAACGGGTGATCGGGAATCTCGACCACCTCGACGAGCCGCCCGTCGGGCGAGGTGCCTGACATCACCAGCCCGGCCGATTCGATCCGCTTGCGCAGCATGTTGTTGACCTCGTAGCGATGGCGGTGACGCTCGTAGGCGACCGCCTCACCGTAGATTGCGCGCGCGCGAGTCCCCGCGTTGAGCTTGATCGGGTCGGCGCCGAGTCGCATCGTGCCACCGAGGTCGGCGATCTCCTTCTGCTCCGGCAGCAGATCGATCACCGGATAAGGGGTCTCCGGGTCGCACTCGGTCGAGTTTGCGCCGTCCATGCCGGCGACGTCGCGGGCGAACTCGCAAACCGCGACGTGCATGCCGAAGCAGATACCGAGGTAGGGCACGCCGGCCTCGCGCGCATACCGCGCAGCCGCGATCTTGCCTTCGAAGCCGCGGCTGCCGAAGCCGCCGGGGATCAGGATGCCGTCACAGCCGGCGAGTCGCTCGGCGGCGCTCGTACCGCCATCGGCTTCGCGCACGAGCGACTCGGAGTCGACCCAGTCGATCGAGATCCGGCAGCCGTGCAGGAAGCCGGCGTGGCGCAGTGCCTCCGCGACCGACAGGTAGGCATCCTCGAGCTCGACGTACTTACCGACGATCGCGATCCGCAGCGTCTGGCTCGCCGCCCCGGCGCGCTCGATCAACGACCGCCAGCCGTCGAGATCGGCGGGCGGTGCGTCGAGTCCGAAGTGCTCGAGCACGAAGTCGTCGACCCCCTCGTCGTGGTAGCCGAGCGGCACCGAGTAGATGTTCTCGACGTCGTAGGCGGAGACGATCGCCTCAAGCGGAAGGCTGGCGAACAGCGCGATCTTCTTGCGGATGTCGCGCGACAGCCCTGACTCCGAGCGGCAGACGAGCATGTCCGGCTGGATGCCGATTCGGCGCAGCTCGTTGACCGAGTGCTGCGTCGGCTTCGTCTTCAGCTCGCCGGCGTGACTGATGTAGGGGACGAGCGTGAGGTGGATGAACATGCAGCGCCGGCGCCCGACGTCGACCGGGTACTGGCGGATCGCCTCGAGGAACGGCAGCGACTCGATGTCGCCGACGGTGCCGCCGATCTCGGTCACGACGAAGTCGGCGTCGGTCGCCTGGGCGATCAGCGAGATCCGCTGCTTGATCTCGTCGGTGATGTGGGGCACCACCTGGACCGTCGCGCCGAGGTAGTCACCGCGCCGCTCGCGGCGGATCACGGAGTTGTAGATGCCGCCAGCCGTGACGTTCGACGCGCGCGTCGTGTCGGCGTCCGTGAAGCGCTCGTAGTGACCGAGATCGAGGTCGGTCTCGGCGCCATCCTCGGTGACGAACACCTCCCCGTGCTGGTAGGGCGACATCGTGCCGGGGTCGACGTTGATGTAGGGGTCGAACTTCTGCAGCGCGACGCTGAATCCACGCGCGACGAGCAGGCGACCGATCGACGCGGCGGCGATTCCCTTGCCGAGCGAAGAGACGACGCCGCCGGTGATGAAGATGAAACGAGGTCCGGACTGGCGGTCAGGCGTCAATTGCATCGTTAGGTCTCCCGATTGAGTCTAGATGGCGGAGGACGGGGGCGCGCTCGACAAGTGCCGAAATTGAGCAGAACTCGCCGTAGATCGTGAACGCGACGAGCAGCGCGAGCGCAACGAGGAGGCCGCTCGCCGACAGCGTCAGCACCATCCAGGCGCCGGCGAGCGCGCCGAGCAGGTTCGCCCCCGTGTCGCCGAGCATGCCGCGCTCGCGCAGGTCATAGGCACCGAGGACCAACGCCGGCCCGGCAAACAACCCGAGCGCCCAGAGCGGATGGAGCGCGCCGCTCGCAAGCGTCAAGCCCGCCCCCAGCAGGACGAGCGCCTTGACGGCGCGACCTGGACGGAGGTCGATCAGGTTGAAGGCGTTGGTCGAAAGCGCCAGCACCGCCGCGCTCAGGAGGAACCGTCCAGTACCGCCGGCACGACCCGCCGTGACGAACAGCGCCAGGCTGAGCGTGCCCACGGCCTTGAGCGCACCGGTGTCGACGCGTCCCGCCCCCAGCGCCGCCAGGTTTCCTCGCCAGCCGCGCGCCTTCCCGGCGAGCGCGTCGTCGGCCAGCCCGAGCAGCGCGACACCAAACACCAGGACGGAGATCCAGCCGATGTCCGCGGGCAGCAACGTCCGGTGCGACAGCTGCTGCGCGAGCGCCAGCGGACCGAGCGCGAGGAGGGCAGCGAGGACGATCACGATCCCGAGCGGGCAGGCGACGATCCGGCCGCGGTAGTTCTCGCGCGCCAGTGGGCCTGCGGCGAGCGACCTGCAGGCCGCCGGTGCGATCGCGAGCGCTGCGAGCGAGGAGCAAATCAACGGCAGCGCGAGCATCCAATCCACCGTAGCGGATGCTCCGGCGGTGCTCGCCGGGGCTTCGCCCCGGCTGCGCTCCGGCGTCGCCGCTCATCAACGTCGTTGGACGATGGCCGTGCGATGCAGCCACAAGGGTGTCCTCAACTGGCGGGACGCTTGCGGGGTGCGCAGACCGGACCGTTGCTAGCGCAGTGCGGGCATGCCGGCTCGGACGCGCAATTCGAGGTAGTAGAGCGTGGAGCCGATCGCAATGAATGGGAGGACGACGGTATCCAGCACCACCGCGCCGACGACGACCAGCGCGTAGCTGTCGGTGGCGATCGCGAGGCTGCCGAAGATGTCCTCCGGAACGACCGAAGCGAAGAGCAGCACCATGAAGTAGCAGACGCCGACTCCGGCACTGTGCCACCAGTGCCCGCGCACCAGATCGGCACTCGTGGTGATCGCGGCAAAGCCGCGCCGTCCGTCGACTGAAACCGCCTGCACCGCGAAATACCAGCTCACGGCAACATAGATCCCTGGGATCAGCAGCACGAACAGACCGGCCGCGGCGGCGCATGCGACCACCAGGACCACGAGGAACGCCGGGACGAACAGGTCGAAACCCTCCTGGAGCACCTGTCGGGCACGCGGCGGGCTTGTCCCGACGCGGTCGAGCACGACTGCGCGCGCGACGCATGTGGTTACCAACGGCACCGTCACGAACGCCTCCGCGGCATAGCCGATGTAGAGGTCCGAATCCGGAAGGTTCTTGTGCGCGCTTGCGGTGAGCTCGCCGAGCCCCGCCCCGATCACGACGTCGACGAACGCCACCACCGGAAACGTCACGAGGATGATCAGTCGCAGATAGCGGCGGTAGAAGGCAAACGTCCGCCCGAGGAGATCTCTGATCGGCGGCAACGGTTCGGGGTTCATCGCGCTACTCCGCCGAGACGGGGAGCGGCCGCTGAGCGGTCGCGGTGACGATGATCGGTCATCGACCGGTGCGCTGGCGCGCGGAGCTAGCTCGCCCCAAAGAGCGCCCGGATCTTTAGCCGCACAAGCCGCGCAAAGTCGTGGCGCGGACGCGGACGGTAGAGGCGGCTGACTCCTTTGGCATCGACGAGGATCTCGCCGATTCTCAGTCGCGTGAGAAAGCTCGAGGAGGCCCCTTTGCGGTCGCGGTCGAGGAACTCCACCAGGTTGAGCTGCGAGCCGACGGCGACGATCAGCGACGCTCCCTTCTCGGCCGCGATCAGCATCGCGGCGTCCTCGCTCGTCCCGGGCACGCGTACGACCGCGTGCGTGAGACCGAGCCGCTCGAGCCGGTCGCGCCCCGGCGCGTGTCCGTCGCTGTAGGCGTGGGCAACCAGCTCAGCGCCGCAGCGGAGCGCGCGGTCGCTGGCGGAGTCCATGTCGCCGACGATCATGTCCGGACGCAGGCCGGCGTCGAGCAGGCCGTCAACTGCGCCGTCGACCGCGACGATGATCGGGCGCACGTCGCGGATGTAGGAGCGCAGCGAGCGCAGATCGTCCAGGTAGCCGCCGCCACGCACGACGACGAGCGCCGGCCGGTCGCGGAAATCGCTGGCCAGGGGCGGCAGCTCGAGCTTGCCTGCGAGCAGCTCGCGCTCCTCGCGCATGTGCTCGATCGTGTTGAGCGCAAAGCGCTCGAGCGCCTCGCCGATCTGATCGCGCCGAGCACGCGTCTGGGCCTGCAGCTCCGCGAGGCCCAGTGCGCGTCCCGCTGCCAGCAACTCGCCGTCGCGGCGCAGCTCGCCGTGGCTCGTGACCTCGAGCAGCTCGCCGTCGCGGCAGCGCTCGAACAGCGAGTCGTCTGGCACGTCGATCAGCGCAATCCCGGCTTCGGCGAGGAGCAGCGGGCCCATGTTCGGATAACTGTCGCTGAGCGACCGGCTGCAGTTGATCACCGCGCAGACGCGCGCCGCGATCATGTCCTCGGCCGACACGCGATCGAGACCCGGGTGGTCGATTATCGCGATCTCGCCACGCGCGAGGCGTCTGGCGAGCAGCTTGGTGCGCCGGCCGAGGCGCGCGCGGCCACGCAGCGTACGCGGCTCTGAGCGCCCTAGGACCGGCCTCGCGACCACTTCGAGTATCGACATCGCAGCGAGCCTAGCGGTCGTCTGCCCGGCGCGACGCGCGGCTAGACTTGCGAGCAGGATGCCTCGATTCGAGTCGCTGCGCGAAGCAGCCGAGACCATCATTCAAAGAGGGTCAGCCAGCGGCGTTGGCGATGGCTGACGCGCCGGCGCGCAAACCGGGCGTCGCCGCGCTCGGGACCTGGAGCGGCGGTCGATTCATGCGCTTCGGCGAGGCGATCGAGGCGGAGCGACTGGTCAATCTGCTGCGCCCCGATGAGCGGCTCGACACCGTTCTGACCGCTGACGTCTACGGCGCCGGCGCCGCCGATCGGCTGCTGGCGCTGGCGCTGTCCGGCACACGGCGCGAGGACGTCTGTGTTGTCGGCGCCGTCGGACACGATTTCTATGACGGCGAGCGCCAGGGAGCGAAAGGCTTCCCGCGCTTCACCGATCCGGCGCTCCGCGGGCCGTCCGAGTACGCCGGCTACCTGCGGATGGCGACCGAGCGAAGCCTTGAGCGCTGCGGGATCGACCGCTTCGACGTCCTGCTGCTGCACAACCCGGACCGAACCGGTTACACGAGCGAGGTCGTATGGGAGGCGATGGCGGCGCTACGCGAGGCGGGCCTCACCGCCGCGATCGGCGTCGCCCCCGGACCCGCGAACGGCTTCACGCTCGACGTCATCGGCTGCTTCGAGCGCTTCGGCGCGCTGATCGACTGGGCGATGCTGATCCTCAACCCGCTCGAGCCGTGGCCCGGCGAGCTGGCACTCGGGGCGGCCGAAGCGGCCGACGTCAACGTAATCGCCCGCGTCGTCGACTACGGCGGGCTGTTCTGGGGTGACATCCACGCCGGCCACTCGTTCCGCGCCGACGACCACCGCGCGTTTCGCCCCCCCGGCTGGGTCGAGGCGGGCCTCGAGCGGATCGAGACGATGCGCCCGATCGCCGTGCGCAACTCTCTGACGATGCTGCAGCTGGCCTGCGCGTGGGATCTCGCCCAACCGGCGGTCAGCTGTGTCGCGCCGACTTTGATTCAAGAGGCCGGCGCGGACGCCCGGCCGATTGAGGACAAGCGCGCCGAGCTTGCCGAGCTGGCGTCCAGCCAACGGCTGAGCGCCGGCGACGTGGCGTTGATTCGCGAGCTCGGCGACAACAAGGGCTGCATGGCGTTGAAGGGCGCGACACCCGACCACGACGGCGCCGAGCTGCCCGACCGCTGGGCGCTGGACGAGCGCCAGCTAGAGGTCGCTGCGCGCTGGCAGATCGACCCTCAGAGCGACTTGCGCGCGTACGTTGGCCGTGCCCGCGAAGGTGCGACGACGGCGAGCGCCTGAGCACCGCCTCCGCCGACCGCCGCACGGCGCAACTCGCACGGGCGGGGCAGCGCGAGAGTGATCCACCAAGGCGTCAAGCTTGGGCGCAGCGGCGCCGATAAGCGGACATGGCAAGCGTGCGTGCGAAGCGGTCACCTGCAAACGCGCGCCCGGAGCGGCCACGCCATGGCCCGGCAGCCGACGTGAGCGCACCCGCCAGGAAGACCGCGCGAGCGGCGGCAAAGCCAGCGCGGTCTGCGGCAATCGCGAAGCCGCTCGACGCCGGCGATTACCAGTACCGCTTGCTGTTCGAGCACAGCACGCTGCCGATGTTCGTGTACGACCGCGAGACGCAGCTCATCCTCGCAGTCAGCGACGCGTATGTCACGAGCTTTGGCTATTCGCGCGACGAGCTCCTGACGATGAAGATCGGGGATCTCCTGCCGGCCGAGGATCGAGCCCCGGCGGAGCAGTTTCGCAAGACGAAGCTCAGCAGACCCCGGCCCGGGCGCCTCGAGAGTCACCAGTGGCACGTGCAGCGCAAGGACGGCACGATCGTCGACGTCGAGATCACGAGCGATGACCTCGAGTTCAACGGCCGCCACTGCCGGAACGTGTTCTGCACGGACGTAACCGAGCGCAACGTGGCAGCCGCGGAGCTGGCGCAGGCCCGGGAGCAGCTGCGAGCAAGCGAGCAGCGCTACCGCCTGCTGTTCGAGCGCAACCCACAGCCGATCGCAGCGTTCGATCGCAAGACCCTCGAGTACGTTGCGGTCAACGGAGCGATGGTCACGGCGTACGGCTACTCACGTGAGGAGTTCCACGCCATGACGATCCTCGATATCGCGCTCGAGGAAGACCGGGAGACCTTGCGCGCGTACTACGCGAGAAGTCCGGACGGCGCCCGTCCCGGCGCAATGGGGATGCCGCCGAATTACCCACGGCGCCGCCGGCGCAAGGACGGCACGATCATCGAAATCGAGATCACCAGCGACAACGTGATTCTCGACGGACGCGATTGCCGGCTCGTGCTCTACACCGACGTCACAGAGCGGTCGATCGCAGCCGCGGAGCTGGCGGCGGCGACGGCCGAGCTCGCGGCCGCGCACGATCGGGCGGTCGAGGCGTCGAACATGAAGTCGGCGTTCCTGGCCAACATGAGCCACGAGCTGCGCACGCCGATGAACGGCGTGATCGGGATGAACGAGCTGCTGCTCGGGAGCGGACTGAGCGACGAGCAGCAGAGCTTTGCCGATCAGGTCGCACGCTCCGGCGAGCAGATGCTCGCGATCATCAACGACATCCTCGACATCGCGAAGCTCGAAACGGGCCACCTCGAGCTCGATCTGACCGACTTCGAACTGCGCGAGACGATCGAAGCGGCGTGCGCGGGCTCCCGCATCCATGCCGCCGTCAAGGGCCTCGAGTTCTCGCTGGAAATCGGACGCGGCGTTCCGCGCCTCCTGCGTGGCGACAGCCGGCGGTTGGAGCAGGTGCTCGCCAACCTCGTCAGCAACGCCGTCAAGTTCACGTCGAATGGCGGCGTCAGCGTCGACGTGACCGCCGCCAGACGGGGCGGGAGCGCGAGCGCCATCCGTCTCGTGGTCGCTGACAGCGGCATCGGCATCGCCGCGGACCAGCTGGCGCAGGTATTTCAACCGTTCACCCAGGCCGATTCCTCGACGACCAGGCTGTATGGCGGTACGGGACTCGGTCTCGCGATCGTCCGCGAGCTGATTGAGCTGATGGGCGGCACCGTCGCCGCTGAGAGCGAGCCCGGGCGCGGCAGTAACTTCGTTGTCGAGCTGGAGTTCGCGGCGGCGAGCGCCGAAGCTCTGCCTCGGCACGACGCGCAGGCGAACGGCGTCGCGCCGCCGTGCTGGACGAGCCCGCCGCTCGTGCTCGTCGCCGAGGACAGCGCGGTCAACCGGATCGTCGCGGAGCGAATGCTCGAGCGCTGCGGCTGCCGAGTCGAGGTCGCTCACGACGGCCATCAGGCCCTGGCGGCGCTCAAGCGCCAAATCTTTGACGCGGTCCTGATGGATTGCCAGATGCCAGGGATGGACGGCTACGAGGCGACAGCGGAGGTTCGGCGGCGCGAACGAGGTGGCCGCCACACCCCAATCATCGCGATGACCGCACACGCCATGCCGAGCGACCGCGTGCGCTGCCTCGAGGCCGGGATGGACGACTACATCAGCAAGCCAATGCACCGCAATGAGCTCGTTGAGGCGCTAGAACGTTGGATCGCAGACGCTGCCAGCGGCGAAGGCGTGCAACGGCTGGCGCCGGCAGGGGGCGAGGCTATCCGCCGCCGAGGCGTCGCAGATGGTAGCCGTCCTCACGCAGAGCGCTGAGGATCGCCTCGGCGTGCTCGGCTCCGCGCGTCTCGAGCGTCAGCTCGACGCCGGTCTGGCGGACGTGTAGATCGACGGCGTCGCGAACGTGCTCGACGCTGAGGAGGTTGCCGCCCGCCTGCGCGACGCAGGTCAGCAGGGCGGCGAGACCCCCAGGGCGGTCGGAGACAAGCGTGGCGACCCGCAACCGCCTGCCGACCGCCGCCTCGTGGCGCTGGGCGACCAGCGCGAGCAGGCCGGCGTCGACGTTGCCGCCCGATAGGACGACGACCGTCGTTCCGCTCTGCGCCGGGAGCACAGTGCCCGCCAGCAGCGCCGCCACCCCGACCGCGCCAGCGCCCTCGACGACGAGCTTTGCCCGCTCCATCAGGAGGACCATCGCCTCGGCAACGTCATCCTCGCGCACGAGACAGACCTCGTCGACCCAGCGTTCTACGAGCGGCAGCGTGAGCACTCCCGGGCGCTTGACCGCGATGCCGTCCGCGATCGTGCTCGCACCGCCGACCGCGACCGGCGTGCCCTGCGCAAGCGACGCTGGGAAGGGCGCCACCGCCTCGGCCTGCACGGCGACCACGCGCACGTTCGGACGCGCGAGTTTGACGACGCCGCCGATGCCGCTCGCGAGCCCGCCGCCGCCGAGCGGCACGATCACCATCGCAAGGTCGTCGATGTCGTCCAGCAGCTCGAGACCGATCGTGGCCTGGCCGATGATCACCTGCTCGTCGTCGAACGGGTGGACGAACGCGAAGCCGGTTTCGCGTGAGCGCTCGAGCGCGGCCTGCAGGCATTCCTCGACGCCGGCGCCGCCGAGCACCACCTTGCCGCCGTAGCCACCGACCGCCGCGACCTTCGAGACGGGCGCCTCGCTCGGCATGAAGACCTCGCAGGCGACGCCGCGGGCGTGCGCCGCATAGGCAAGCGACTGCGCGTGGTTGCCGGCGCTGCCGGCGACCACGCCTGGCGGGTCGTTCAGGCTCGCGAGCTTGACGAGCGCGCCGCGAAGCTTGAACGAGCCGGTCCGCTGAAGGTTCTCGGCCTTGAGCAGGATCCGCCCGCCGCAGCGCTGCTCGAGCGTGCCGGAGCTGAGCAGCGGCGTGCGCCTGACAAGTCCCTGGAACGCGTCGCAAGCCTCGGTCGCCGCACCGGCGGCGAGACGCCGCTCTAGCTCGTCCGCGCGGGCGCCGCCATCCATACGCCGCCACAGTACTCGGCGGCCGGCGTCACCGAGTGAGCGTCACCGATCCATCCGGGTGAAGCGTCCAGAACGGGTTGTGGGCGACCTCCCACGGATGGCCGTCGAGATCGCTGAATACGCCCGAATAGCCGCCCCAGAACGTGTCGCTGTTCCATACGCGTGCCCGCCTATGCCGCGCGCAGAAGCTCCTGGGCGTGGCGGCGCGCGCCGTCGTCGCGCTCGTCGGCGCCGAGCATCCGCACGAGCTCCTCGACGACCTCTCCGTCCGCCAGGCGGGTGACGGTGGCCCGCGTCGTCTGCGCAGCGCTGTCCTTGGCGATCGTGAAGTGGCGGGCAGCCAGCGAGGCGACCTGCGGCAGGTGGGTGATCGCGAGGATCTGACGCCCCGCGGCGAGCGCGCGGAGCTGCTCGCCGACGGCGCGCGCGGTGTGGCCTCCGATCCCGGCGTCGATCTCGTCGAACACGAGCGTCGCGTGCCCACCGCCGTGCGCCGCGCCGAGCAGCGCGAGCATCACGCGCGAGAGCTCGCCGCCCGAGGCGGTGTCGCGGAGCGGCGCGGCCGGCACGCCCGGGTTCGGCGCGATCACGAATTGCGCCTGCTCGACGCCAAACGGCCCCGGATCGCAGGCTGCGAGCACGACGTCGAAGCTCGCCTGCTCCATCGCGAGGTCGGCGAGCCGCTCCGCGACGGCGCCGGCAAGCAGCGGCGCCGCGGCCGCGCGCGCCCCGCTCAGAGACTTGGCGAGCGTGGCGTGCTCGCCCATGGCGGCTTCGAGACCGGCCTGAGCGGCCTCCATCGCGAGCTCGGCGCCGACCAGCTCCTCACGCCGCGCCCGGCAGCGCTCGGCGTGCTCGAGAACCGTCGCGACCGTTCCGCCGTGCTTGCGCTCGAGGCGGGTGATCGCGGCGAGCCGCTCCTCGATCTGCTCGAGCCGTCCCGGCTCCGCCTCGAGGCCGTCGGCGTAGTGGCGCAGATCGCTCAGCAGGTCCTCGCCCTCGAGCGCGAGGGCACCGGCGCGCTCGGCGAGGACGGCCAGCTCGGGGTCAACGTGGCGCACGCCGTCGAGGCTCGATCTCGCTGCCACGAGTCCCGCCAGCGCGCCGGCTTCATCACCGGCCAGCGCCTGCTCGGCCGCGGCGGCCGCGAGCCGCAGTCCCTCGACGTTCCGCAGCCGGTCACGGTCGATGACGTGGGCTTCGCGCTCGTCCGGCTGCGGGTCGAGCTCCTCGATCTCGCGTAGCTCGAACTCGAGCAGGTCGAGCTCGCGCTCGCGCGCGCCGGCCAGCTCGTCGAGGCGCGCCAGCTCGGCGCGCGCTTCGCGCACTGCGTTCCAGGCCGCAGCACAGGCGGCCCGGCGCTCGATCTGTTCCGGCCCGGCTGAGCCGTCGAGGATGTCGAGCTGGGCCGCGGAGAGCATCAGCTTGCGATGTTCGTGCTGCCCGTAGAAGGACAGCAGCTCGCCGGCCAGGTCGCGCAATTCGCCGACCGTGACCGAGCGCCCGCCGAGATAGGCGCGCGTGCGACCGTCGGCACCGACGCGCCGGGCCAGCACGAGCTCGGTCGCATCGGCCGGGAGATGCTCGCTGCGGAGTCCCGCGGGCAGCTCGAAGATCCCCTCGACGTAGGCCTCGGAGCTGCCGGGTCGCACGACTCCGGGCTTCGCCCGCCCACCGAGCAGCAGGTCGAGCGCGTGCGCCAGCACCGTCTTGCCCGCGCCGGTCTCGCCGGTGATGACGTTGAGGCCGGGAGCCAGCTCGAGGCGCGCGTCCTCGATCAAGAGGAGGTTCTGGACGGTCAGCTCGAGCAGCATCGGTAGCACGGTCTAGCAGTGAGCGGGGACGGAACGGGACCCGCAGAGGAGGCCACGGGCGGCCGGCCGTGAGATGATCCTGCGATCGGAGCTTCCACCAGTTTCGTGGGTCCAGGCCCAGGTACGCCAGTCCGATGAGCAACGGAGAGAGTCCCGTCCCCGTCGAACGAGTCGGGGTTGTAGGGGGCGGCATCATGGGCTCCGGGATCGCCGAGGTCTGCGCCAGGGCAGGCCTGGCCGTGACGCTGGTCGAAGCGAACACGCCGGCCGCGAAGCGCGCCGAGGATCGCGTTGCCCAGTCACTCGAGCGAGCGGTGGCGCGCGGCAAGCTCGAGAGCGGCGACGCCGAGGAAGCGCTCTCACGACTCACCTACACCGACGATCTGGGAGCGCTCGCAGACCGCGAGCTGGTGCTCGAAGCGGTCGTGGAGGACAAGGCCGCCAAGCTCGCAGTTTTCGCGTCACTCGACGATGCGGTCGTCAGCAACGACGCGATCTTCGCGTCGAATACCTCGTCGATCCCGATTGTCGAGCTCGCCACGGCGCGGGAAGCGCGCGCCGGTCACGTGCTTGGCCTGCACTTCTTCAACCCCGTGCCCGTACTGTCACTGGTCGAGATCATCCCGTCGCTGCTGACCGACCCGGGCGTCACGGAACGCGCGCGCGCCTTTGTGACCAACCAGCTCGGGAAGGATCCGATCACCGCTCCCGACCGCGCCGGCTTCACCGTCAACGCGCTGCTCGTCCCCTACCTCCTGGCCGCCATCCGAATGTTCGAGCAGGGTCTCGCAAGCGCCGAGGACATCGACAAGGGGATGGTCAAGGGCTGCGCGCACCCGATGGGACCGCTCGCGCTATCCGACCTGCTCGGCCTGGATACCGTTCTCAACGTGGCGGAGATCTTGTACACCGAACACCGCGAGCAGCTGTTCGCGCCGCCGCCGCTGCTGCAGCGCCTCGTCGCGGCGGGCCTGCTCGGACGCAAGAGCGGCCGCGGCTTCTACAGCTATGACTGAGCCCGTGACGGCGAGCAGCCTGAGCCGCTAGCGCGCGAGACGCCCGAACTTCTCGCGCAGGCGCCGGTAGAAGCTCGCGCCGAACATCTGCGCGAGCGTTGCGATGCCGTCGACGAAGCGGGCCTCGATGCCTTCACCGACGGCGATCTCGCCGACCGGCCGCCCGTCGACGGTCAGGTCGAGTGGCTCGCGGGAGCTGTTGTGAAGCGTCAGCAGGTCGGTCGGCGAGGTGACGAGGGCACGAGCGCTCAGCGAGTGCGGCGCGATGAAGGAGACGACCATGCCCTTGACGCCCCAGGCGAGGACAGGTCCGCCGTTGGCGAGGTTGTAGCCGGTCGAGCCCGCGGGGGTTGCGATCACGAGCCCGTCGCAGCGCACGCTGCTGACCTCCTCGCCGGCGAGCGCGTAGGAGAGCTCGGCGACGCGGCCGCCGACGCGGCGATGGAGCGCCACGTCGTTGAGCGCGATCCAGCTCCCCTGAGTCGTCTTGATCTCGATCGCAGGCAGCCGCACGAGCTCGAGCTCCAGCTCCAGCGCGAGCTCGAAGCCCTGGCGCATTCCCGCCGGCTCGACGGTGGCGAGGAAGCCGACCTCGCCGAAATTCACGCCGAACACCGGCACCGAGCTGCCTGCGTACTCGCGCAGGCAGCGGAGGATCGTGCCGTCACCACCGAGCGCGACACAGAGGTCGACGTCCTGGCCTGGCGGCTGGTTGATCTCGATTCCGGCCTCGCTGCCGTCGAGCGCGTGCTTGCGCGTCTCCTCGTGGTTCGCCAGGAGCGTCGCGCCGTGCGCGGCGGCCATCTCGCCGAGCTCGCGCAGGGCTTGGCTGGTCTCCTCGGGCCGGGCGTGGCTCACCACCGTCGCGAGCGTCACGCCTGAGCGGCCCCGGTCATCTGCGGGGCTCATCCGCCGTCGCCTTCCGCTGCCAGCCGCTCGAGCTCGCTCGGCCCGACGCCACCACGCCCCGGCTCGGCGAGCTGGATGAACGTCTCGATGTTGCCCTTCGGTCCGGGGAGGCCGCTGGACCAGAAGGCGAGCACCGCGGCGCCAGCCGCGAGCGCAGCCGACCCCACATCGACAAGCGCCCCTACACGCAGCTCCGCATCACGGACCACGCCCCCCTTGCCGACGTTCCCGCGGCCGACCTCGAACTGCGGCTTGACGAGTGCCAGGGCGTCGAAGCGCGGCGCGGCGCAGGCCAGCACGGCCGGCAGGACGGTGCGCAGCGAGATGAACGAAACATCCACGACGATCAGCTCTGGAGCGTACGGCAGCATGGCCGCTGAGACGTTACGCGCGTTGGTGCGCTCGATCGCCGTGACCCGCGGATCACCGCGCAGACGCCAGCTGAGCTCGCCGTAGGCGACGTCGAGCGCAACGACGTGGCGCGCTCCCGCCTGCAGCAGGCAGTCACTGAAGCCACCGGTCGAGGCCCCGACGTCGAGCGCGAGCCGGTCCGCGACCGCGATACCGCTCGCGTCGAGCGCGTTCGCGAGCTTGACGCCGCCGCGCGACACGAACCGCGGCGCCTGCGCGATCTCGACCTCGACATCGCTCGAGACGAGCTGCCCCGGCTTGTGCGCGACGTTTGTGCCGATCTTCACCTCGCCGGCCAGCACCGCGGCTGCCGCGCGAGAGCGCGACTCGAACAGCCGGCGCTCGGTCAGCAGCGCGTCGAGCCTCAGCTTTGTGGCCACGGCGGGACCGCTCACCCGATCAGCGCGGCGTGACGATCACCAGCGGGATCGGGCGCTCCGTCTTCGCCTGATAGCCGTCGTAGCGGCGACTGTTTTCATCGTTCACGAGCCGCCAGAGCCGCTCATAACCCTCCTCGCCGCGCTCGAGCACGCGCCCCCGGCCGGCGAAGTGCTTTTCCGCGACCTGAAGGTCGACGTCAGCCTGCGTGCGCACGTTGAAAAGCCACCCAGGCGGGCGGTCGGCGCCGCCGTTCGACGCCACGAGCACGTAGTCCGCGCCGTCCTTCGCGTAGAACAGCGCGTTGCTTCTGACCTTGCCGCTGCGCCGACCGGTCGTGCGCAACAACAACGTCGACATTCCCAAAAACCGGTGGCCGAGGCGACCGTTGGTCCGCTCGTAGGCAGCCTGGTGAAGCTTCAAGACGCCTCTCCCCAGCGACTGCATGACACCCATGGCCGAGCGACTATAGCTCCGAGACGATTGGTCGCTTAGAGCGCGACGTCCTCGGCGCTCTGGCGCGACGCGCTCGCGACGCGCTCGGCGATCCGCTCAGCCGTGAAGCCGACCTCCTCGTGCAGCAGGGCGGGCGCACCGTGCGTGACGTAGCGGTCCGGCAGGCCGATGCGGATGATCCGCGTCGCCGGTGCCCCGGCCTCGTTCAGCGTCTCCCAGACGGCGCTGCCGAAGCCGCCGGCGAGCACGCCCTCCTCGACCGTCACGAGCAGCTCGTGCTCGGCCGCGAGCTGGAGGACGAGGGCCCTGTCGATCGGCTTGGCGAAGCGCGCGTCGACCACGGTCGCCTCGATGCCCTCGACGGCGAGCAGCTCCGCGGCGTCGAGCGCCTTGCCGACACCGCTGCCGTAGCCGAGTAGCGCAACCCGGCCGGCGGGGTCATCACCGGCGGCGGAGCGCAAGATCTCGCCGGTCCCGATCGGGATGACCTGCGCCCGCGCGGGCAGCGGCACGCCCTCTGCCTCACCGCGGGGGTAGCGCAGCGCGATCGGCCCGTCTTCGTAGGCGATCGCCGTGTGCAGCATGTGAACGAGCATCGCCTCGTCGCGCGGCGCCATCAGCACGATGTTCGGCAGGCAGCGCAGGTAGGCGATGTCGAAGGCGCCGTGGTGCGTCGGTCCGTCGTCGCCGACCAGGCCGGCGCGATCCATGGCGAAGACGATCGGCAGCCGCTGCAGGCAGACGTCGTGGACGATCTGATCGTAGGCGCGCTGGAGGAAGGTCGAGTAGATCGCGGCGACGGGCCTAGCACCCTCGAGTGCGAGCCCGCAGGCAAAGAGGATCGCCTGCTGCTCGGCGATCCCCACGTCGAAATAGCGATCGGGCATCGCCTCCTGAAGGATGTTGAGGCCGGTGCCGGAGTTCATCGCGGCGGTGATTCCGATCACGCGCTTGTCGCGACGGCATTCGGCGACGAGTGCCTCGCCGAAGACCGTCGTGTACTGCGGCGGCCGCGGGGCGCCGCTGCGCTTCACCGCGGGGGTTGGCTCGCCGTCGAGGATCGACTGCGGCTTGGCGGCGTGCCAGCGCTCCATCCCCTCGAGGCCACCGTCCTCCGCCGGCGCAAAACCCTTGCCCTTGACCGTCGCGATGTGGACGACGACCGGGCGCTGGGCTGCGAGCGCTTCGCGCAGCGCCACTCGCAGGGCGCGCACGTCATGACCGTCGATGACGCCGGTGTAGGCCCAGTCGAGCTCCTCCCACCAGAGCCCGGGCGCCCAGAAGGCCTTGATCGACTCCTTGAGCTGAGGCCCGAGCCGCTCGAACTTCGATCCGATGCCCACGGGCAGCTTCGTCAGCCCGCCCTCGACTCCCTCGCGGGCGTGCCAGAGCCTCGGGTTGAGTCGCACGCGGTTGAAGTAACGCGACAGCGCGCCGACGTTCGGCGCGATCGACATCCCGTTGTCGTTCAGCACGACAACGATCGGCGTACCCAGACCGCCGGCTTGCGAGATCGCCTCGAACGCGACACCGCCGGTCATCGCGCCGTCGCCGATCACGGCCACGACCCGCGCGTCGTCGCCGAGCCCGTGCCGCATCGCCTCCTTCATGCCAACGGCGTAGCCGATCGACGTCGACGCGTGCCCGGCGCCGATGATGTCGTGCTCTGACTCGGCGATCGAGCAGAACGGCGCGAGCCCGCCGTACTTGCGGATCGTCTCGAGCCGGTCGCGGCGGCCGGTCAACACCTTGTGCGGGTAGGCTTGGTGGCCGACGTCCCAGATGATCTTGTCGCGCGGCGAGTCGAGCAGCGAGTGCAGCGCGACGGCGAGCTCACAGGTCCCGAGGTTGGCACCGAAATGACCGCCGATCTCGCCGACCGTATCGATGATGTGCTCGCGGACCTCCTGGGCGAGTTGGGCGAGCTGAGCGTCGTTCAGCGGGTGCAGGTCGGCGGGGCCGTCGACTCCGTCGAGCAGGCGCTTTGTGGGTTTTGAGCTCACGAGGTTCGCGTGTAGATGAAGTCGGTGATCTGCTCCAGCTCGGGCGCCCCGACCGGGGCCGCCTCGGCCAATGCCGCTCGCGCCGAGCCGTGTGAGCGACGCGCAAGCTCGCGCGCCTGCTCGAGGCCGTGCTCGGACACGTAGGTGCGCTTGCCGTGCCGCTCGTCGCTTCCGCTCGGCTTTCCGAGCGCGGCGTCTGTGCCAGTCACGTCGAGTATGTCGTCCACGATCTGAAAGAGCACGCCGAGCTCCACTGCGAAGCGACCGTAGAGCATTGTCTCATCTTCGCTCGCTCCGCTCAGCAGCAGGGGACATTCGATCGCGGCGCCGATCAGCCGTCCGGTCTTCAGCTCGTGCAGCCGGCGCAGCCCGTCGGCTCCGGCTGGGGCCTTCGTGGCGACGTCCAGGTACTGGCCGCCAACCATCCCGTCGACCCCGGTCGCGGCGGCGAGGTGCCCGGCGGCGCGCAGCACGTTGATCGGCTCACCCTCCTGCTGCTCGACGAGGTGACGAAAGGCCTCGGCGTAGAGCGCGTCCCCGGCGAGGATCGCAACGTTCTCGCCGTAGGCGACGTGGCAGGTCGGACGGCCCCGCCGGAGCTCGTCGTCGTCCATCGCCGGCAGGTCGTCGTGGATCAGCGAGTACGTGTGAATCAGCTCGATCGCTGCTGCCAGCGCCAGCACGCTCTCCGGCTCGCGACCCAGTGCGGCAGCCGTCGCGAGGCAGAGCACCGGGCGAATTCGCTTTCCCGGGGCGAGCAGCGAGTAGCGCATCGCCTCCTGGAGGCCGGCGAGCTCGGCGTCGTCGCTGAAGTTGATCTCCGTCAGGTAGGAGTCCACCGCGGCGCGGAGATGATCGGGATAGGTCGCCAGGACCACTACAACAGCGTGTCCTGTGCCGGCGCCTGCTCTTCAGCGCCCAGGCGGGCGCGCTGCTCGAGCTCGGCGCTCGCCTCACCGGCCAGCGCCGCGCAGTCCTCCACGAGCGTTGCGGCGGCATCCTGTGAGAGCTCCCCGGAGCGCAGCTGCGCGGCAGCGCGCTCCAGCCTGTCGATCAGCTGGTCGAGGTTGTCGTCCGCGGCGCTCATTGCAACATTGTCGCGCACCGGCTCGACGTTGGGCTGGTCACGGGCGGGCGCCCTCCCGCACCTCGCGGAGCACGGCAGCGAGGATCCCGTTGACGAAACCCGGTGCCTGCGCGCCGCAGAACTCCTTCGCGCTCTGCACGGCCTCGTCGATCGCCCCCTCGGGCGGGATCGGTCGCAGCGCCTCGACGGCGTCGCCATGCAACATCTCGACCAGAGCGATGCGCAGGATGCTTCGCTCGAGCGGCGCGATCCGCGTGACGCTCCAACCGTGGGCGTGGCGTTCGATCAGCTCGTCCAGTCCGGGGGCGAGGTCGGCGGCGGCGTGCGCGAGCGATCGCGTGAACGGGCTGGCATCGGCTTCGAGCGTCTCCATTAGCGGCCGGCCGGTCAGATCGTGCTGGTAGAGGGCGAAGACGGCCTGGCGGCGCTGCTCACTGCGGCGCATCAGTGGGCCACGCCGCCATCAGGCGCGCGAGACGTATTCGCCCGTGCGTGTGTCGACGCGGACGCGGTCGCCGATGTTGACGAACAGCGGCACGTGCACCTGCGCGCCGGTCTCGAGCGTCGCCGGTTTCGTGCCGCCGCCTGACGCTGTGTCGCCACGCAGGCCCGGGTCGGTATCGGATACTTCGAGGTCGACCGCGCTCGGCAGCTGAATGTCACCGGGCGCGCCGTCGATGAACAGGAGGTCGACCTCGTCGCTAGCCCGCGTGAAGCGGAGGGCGTGCGCGACCGTTGACTCGGGGACCGCCAGCTGCTCGTAGGACGAGCTGTCCATGAAGTGCGCATCGGCGCCGTCGGCGTAGAGGAACTGCATCTTCCGCGACTCCGTCCTGACGGATCGGAACCGCTCCCCGGCGCGAAACGTGCGGTCGATCACGGCGTCGTCGGAGACGCGCCGCAGCTTTGTTCGCACGAACGCGCCGCCCTTCCCGGGCTTGACGTGCTGGAACTCGAGGATCTTGAAGATGACCCCCTCGACCTCGATGTGGTTCCCGTTTTTGAATTGGTTTGTCGATATGGCCATGTCGCGCCAGTGTACGCGGGCGGCCCTTGACGGCCCCGCCGGAGGCGGGCTTAAAGTCGGCGCACGCATAGCACCGGGGCTGGCCGCCATCGGCATGCCGGAGGGCGGTGCGCCCGAGCTGGAGGAGTTCGCTGTGCACGAGCACTTCCCGCGCTAGCTGCCGCACGCCGGCGCCGGCGGAGCAAACCGCTGCCGAAGCCGCGCTGGAACATGCCTAACCAACGGCAAACGGGCGGAAATCCGAAACCAACAATGACGCTGCGACGCTGTGTTGCGCGGCCGCGGGACCGTCACCCGCGGTCGCGTATAACCGCCTCTGCCGGCTCGCTCGAGTGCCGGGCGCCGCTCTCCCGTCCGTTCGCGCGACGGCATGAGCGGAGTCCGGCGCCCTCGATCGCGATCAACGTCAGCGCGATCGGCACCGTTGCCGGCAACTCGTGCACGGCGAAGAACAGTAGGTCGGAGAGCAGCGCGAGCGTGCCCGCCACCAGCGTCGCCCGCCACTGCGTCCGCGGCTCAAACGCGAGCAGTGCACCGAGCAGGCCGGCGATGAAGAGGTCGCCGTAGCCCATCACTGCCGAGCCGAAGAGAACGCGCTGTAGTTGCGGCAGGTTGGCCACAGGTGCCGCTGCGTTGAGCGAGTTGTTGGGTGCGGCGAGCAGGTTGCTGATCACGAGCCAGGCATCGGCAGCGGACATCGCGATGATCGCCAGCTTGACGAGCCGCCGCGGCGTCACGGCGACCAGCAATACGCCGAGTGAAACGCACGACAGGGCGTCGAGCACGAGGCCGGCGGCCTCGCCCGGGAGACCTGATCGGTCGGCCCAGGCGAGCGCGAACAGCGGGACGGCGCCGGCGGCGAGCAGCGGGCGTGCACCACGCACGAAGCACCCGAGGGCAAGTGCAGCCAACGGCGGCACGCCGATCAGTGCGAGATAGGTCAGTCCGTCGGCGACGCCGCCAAGCGCTCGCACGCCGAAGACGAACGCGACGACCGAGCCGACCGGGACCAGCGCCCACCAGCCTGAGCGCAGGCGGCGCAGCGGCGCCAGCGTGTGCGCCGCCGGCAGCGCCACGACCGATGCCTGGACGAGCGAGAGGATGCAGATCGAGACCGGAAAGGAGGGCATGGTGCGCGGTGAGCGGTCTGCGGGGCGAACTTGGGCGAGGTCCGGCGGGCAGAAGCTGACGCCGCAACTTCAGATTCGGGGTGTTGGTGGCGGCCCGCGCGGCCGATATTAGGGGTGCAGCATGATCGGCTTCATCCGCAAGCAGTGGCTAGCGTGCGTCTTCGCCGGAGTCGGCGTCTGGACCATGGTCTACCTCGGCCTCTACGGCTTCGCCTGGACCGATTACGACTTCGAGGTAACACCGGCATACGACGCGCTCGCCGGCGGACATCTGTGGCGCTTCTTCCAGCTCGCGCCGGTCTATGGCGGGTCACTCGAGCTGCGTGCCCCGTTCGCCATGCTGCCGGCGCTATGGGGTGGCGGCGAGCAGGCGCGGTTCGAGACCGTGTCGCTGCCCTGCCTGATCGCAGCCGCACTGCTGGCGCTCTGGCTGTTCTCGCGCATGCGCGATGCGGGGGCGAGCCGACTCGCGCGCTGGACAACTCTCGGGCTCTGCGCGGCAAACCCGATCACTGTCTACGCCTGCCAGATAGGCCACGCTGAAGAGCTGCTCGGCGGCGTGCTGTGCGTCGTAGCCGTGCTGGCGGCCGAGCGCGGCCGTGCAGTCTGGGCCGGCCTGCTGCTCGGCCTCGCGATCGTCGACAAGGAATGGGCGCTGCTCGCCGTCGGTCCAGTGCTGCTCGCCCTGCCGGCCAATCGTCGGCAGGCGCTCGCGATCGCCGGCACGGTGGCGGCGGTGTTTTACGCGCCGCTCATCGCCGCGCAGCTCCCGAGCCACGCATCGAGCGCAGCAGCCACGGTTGGCGCCGCGACCGGCACGATCTTTCAGCCGCAGCAGCTCTGGTGGTTCCTCGGCGCCGCGGGACACGTCGTGCGCAACTCGAATGGCGTGGTCCTGGTCGGCTACCGCGTCCCGCCCGGCTGGATATCGGACATCGCGCATCCGCTGATCATCGCGATCTCGCTACCACTGACACTGCTCGCAGCACGACGGGGACGGGGCCGCGGCGGTGCCGATGCGCTGCTGGTGCTCGTCGCGCTGCTCCTGTTGCGCTGTGCGCTCGATCCGTGGGACAACGGCTACTACCCGTTGCCGTTGATCGTCGCGCTGATCGCCTGGGAGTCACTGCGAATGCGGCGGCCGCCGCTCTACGGTCTCCTCGCCACAGTCGCCGCGTGGGCAATATTCCAGGAGCTTCCCTCCCACATCAGCGCCGACCTCGGCTCGGCGGTATTCGACCTGATCTGCCTGCCCGCGATCGCGCTGCTGCTGCGCGCGATCTACCGTCCCAGCGTGGGCACCGCCCCGCGCGGAGCCATGCTGCAGCGCCGACTTGCGCCTTCGATAACGCTCCAGCCCAGTGATTAGCGCCGCCGCCGACAGCCTGCGTCAGCCGCCCTGGGAACGCTTTGCGATCACGCTGATCGCGATCGCGGCCGCGATTGCGATGGCCTGGTGGCAGCCCTGGCAGGTCAACCTCAACGACTACTCGACCGAGGCTGCAGTCCCGCTCGCCGCACTGCTCCACGGCCACGTCGGGGAGTTCCTGAGGACCGCGCCGTCGTACGGGCCGTCGCTCGAGCTGAGAGCTCCCTTCGCTCTGATCGCCTCACTTGCCAACGGCAGCAGGCTGCTCATCTATCGCTTCTCGGCGCTCCCCTGCCTGCTCGCGCTCGCCGCGCTGGGCGCCTGGATCGCCACGCGCCTGCGTGCGGCGGGCCGCAGCCGGCTGACCGCCGCGCTCACCCTGGCCGTCTGCTGCGTGAATCCCATGACCTATTACGCGATGAAGATCGGCCACCCGGAGGAGGTTCTCGGCGCCGTCCTCTGCGTCGTCGCCGTCCTCGCCGCGCTCCGCGGCCACGTCAACTGGGCCGGGATCCTGCTCGGATTGGCGATCGCCAACAAAGAATGGGCTCTCGTCGCGATCGGACCGGTGCTGCTCGCGCTTCCCGCAAAGCGCATCCACGCGCTGTTGATCGCCGGCGGGGTAGCCGGGCTGCTCCTGGCTCCGATTGCGCTTGCGTCGACCAGTGCCAAGGTTGCGAGCGCACGGGTCACCGTGAACGACGGCGGAACGATCTTCTACCCGCAACAGATCTGGTGGTTCCTCGGCACGCCGGGGCGTTGGGTTCCGGCGATGCGCAACCAGATCCTCTACGGCTTCCGGATGCCCCCGAGCTGGCTCCAGGGGCGTGCCCACCTGCTGATCGTCTGGATCGGACTGCCGCTGACCTGGCTCGCCGCGCGCAGGCGGATACCGCGTGAGAACGCGCTCGCGCTGCTCGCTCTGCTGTTACTGCTGCGGTGCATGCTCGACCCCTGGGATCTCGTGTACTACCCGCTGCCCTTCGCCATCGCGCTTCTGAGCTGGGAGACACTGGTGCGCGGGCGCGCGCCGATCGGCGCCGCCGCGGTGAGCGCCGCGACGTGGGCGATCTTCGAGTACGGGCCACTGCATCTGAGCGCCGACCAGATTGCGCTGTCGTTCCTCATCCCCTCGGTCTGCGCGCTCGCTGCGATCGCCTTCGTCGTCTACCGCAGGCCGCCAGCTGAGCTTTCGCTCGACCCGGTGGCTCAGTCGACGACTAGCAGCTCTTTGGTGAAGTGGCTGAGTCGCGTGGCACCGTCTTCGGTGAGCACCACGAGATCCTCGATCCGCACGCCGAGCGTCCCCGGCAGGTAGATCCCCGGCTCCACCGTGACGACGTTGCCCGCTCGCAGCGGCTCGTCACTCGCGTGGCGCGACAAGCGCGGCGGCTCGTGGATCTCGAGGCCTACGCCGTGGCCCAGCCCATGGCCGAAACACTCGCCGTAGCCGGCGTCCTCGATCACAGCGCGGGCCTTCGCATCCACGGCGACACCGCTGACTCCCGGCGCGAGCGCCTCCAGCCCGGCGATCTGCGCGGCCAGCACCAGCTCGTAGATCTCGCGCGCCTGCGCGGTCGGCTCACCGACGGCGAACGTTCTCGTGCAGTCCGAGCAGTAGCCGTCGAGGACGGCGCCGATGTCCACGGTCACGAGCGTGCCCATCACGATCGGTGAATCGGTCACCTGCGCGTGCGGCAGGGCCCCGCGCAGACCGCCAGCAACGATCGAATCGAAGCTCGGGCGGCTCGAGCCGCGCATCCGCATCTCGTGTTCGACCTCGACCGCGACCTCGCGCTCCCTGCGCCCGGCGAATCCCCGCTGCACCAACCACTCGTAGATACCGTCCACCAGCGCCGCCGCCGCCGCAATCCGCTCGATCTCCTCGGCGTCCTTGACGGCGCGCAGCTGCTCGATCAACCCGCCTGCCGCGACGAGCTCGGTGCGCGGCGGTGCGTGCTCCTCGAGGCGCGCGCGCCCCGCGACGCTCGTCGTCGCATCGTCGAAGCCGATGCGTTCCGGCGCTAACGCAGCGGCAAGCCCGTTGAGCAGCTCGCCGTCGAGGATCTCGCACGTGAACGCGCCGTCCAGCTCCACTGCCGATTGCTCCTTGTAGCGGAAGTCGGTGAAAAAGCGCGGCTGTCCGTCGAGCGCCACCAGTGCGATGCCGCTCGAGCCGGTGAAGCCACTGAGGTAGCGGAGGTTCGCTGCGCCGTTCACGATCAGCGCGTCGAGGTCGCGCTCGATCAGCAGCTCGCGGAGCCGTTCGACGCGGACGCTGGTCATCCGTCGAGCGCCTTGCTCAGCCGCACAAGCGCCTCGCGGTAGCCCTCGACGCCCTGACCGCTGACCGTTGCGATGCAGAGGTCGCGAACAACGGACACGCGTCGCCACTCCTCGCGAGAGTCGACGCTCGACAGGTGCACCTCGACCGCCGGCAGCGCCGCGATCTCGAGCGCATCGTGGATCGACCACGCGTAGTGGGTCCACGCTCCGGGGTTCAGCAGCAGGCCGTCGGCCGACCCCGTTATCCCGTGCAGATGCTCGATAAACTCGCTCTCGGAGTTTGTCTGGAAGCAGTGGACCTCGAGCTCGAGCTCGCGCGCGAAGCCAACAATCTGGCGTTCGAGCTCGATCAGCGTGAGCTTGCCGTAATGCGCCGGGTCGCGGCGACCGAGCATGTCGAGGTTCACGCCGTGCATCACCGCGACGCGGTTTCGCGGGGGGCTCACCGGTACACCATCCGAGAAGCGCCGCTCACGCCACGACCTCCAGCACAGCCTGCTCGAGGTCCCGATCCTCGACCGCCGCGCCGTGACGCACGCGTCCCGGCTCATCGACGAGCACCATCGGGACTCCTCCGGGACCGCGCTTCTTGTCGAGCTGCGTCGCCGCGAGTACGGCTTCGATATCGAGGCCGCTTGCGTGCGTCGGCAGGCCATGGGCGTCGAGCAGGCGAGCGACGCGTCCGCGCAGCTCCTCCTGGCCTGAGAGCCGCAGGGCGACGAGCAGCCCGAGGGCCACGGCCTCGCCGTGGCGGTAGCGTCCGTAGCCCGCGGCAACCTCGATCGCATGCCCGACCGTATGGCCGAGGTTGAGCACCTGCCGCACACCGCCGTCACGCTCGTCCGCCGCGACAACCGCGAGCTTGCAGCGAATGCAGTCGAGGATCAACTGCTCGTCGATCGGGGCATCGGCTGCGACGCGCTCCCAGAGCGTCCCGCCGGCGATCAAGGCCGTCTTCAACACCTCGGCGTAGCCGGCGCTGAGCTCTGGCGCCGGCAGCGTGTCGAGCGTCCCCGGATCGACCAGGACACCGGCCGGCTGGTGGAACGCACCGACGTAGTTCTTGGCCTCCAGTAGGTCGACGCCGGTCTTGCCCCCGTAGGCTGAGTCGACCTGCGCTACGAGCGTCGTCGGCACCTGCACGACCGGGATGCCGCGCTGGTAGGTGGCGGCGCAGAAGCCGGCCAGATCGCCGACGACACCACCGCCGAGCGCGACGACATGATCGCTGCGCGTGATCCGCTCAGCGACCATCGCCTGCCAGATCGCAGTCGCGCTCGCCAGCGTCTTGCTCGCCTCGCCGGGGCGAATCGCGAGCTGCCCGTCGAGCTCGCCGAGTCGCGCCGCCCAACGCGCCGCAACGTTTTCATCACTGACGAGAAAGCGCCGCGAGGGCGGGCGCTCGACCGGCCAGATGCCCGCGCCAACGAGCCCGCGGCCGACCCACACGGGGTAGTCCCCGGAGGCGCTCACCGCCCATAACATGCGCGTACCGGCTGGCGCGTCGCGCAGCGTTGCGAGCGCCGGGTAGGCGATTGCAAGCGTCTGGCGCGAGGTGGCAGGCACGATCGCATCGGCAACCGATTCGTAGATCGGCAGGCGCTCGCTGTGGAGCGCGTGGAACGCTCTGCGCTCTCGTGACAGTGGCCGCTTGCCGCCGCCACTGCGCCGCCAGGCGACTGCCGGATCGACGTCGAGCCAGACGACGACGTGGCGCCGCAGGGAGCGACGCACCCGTTTCGAGGTGACGGCGCCGCCGCCCAGCGAGATGACGTCGTCCCCTTCGGCGGCGTCGAGCAACTCGCACACGACCTGCTCCTCGACCGCGCGGAAGGCGGCCTCGCCGTCGCGTTCGAAGAAGTCGGCAACAGTGCGGCCAACGCGCTGTTCGATCAGCCGGTCGCTATCGATCGCGGCGCGCCCGCGGGCGCTCGCGAGTGCCCGCGCCGCCGATGTCTTGCCGGCCCCCATGAAGCCGACGATCACCACCGCTCCACCACGCGTGCTCAGCTTGCTCGCCACCCGATCCGCTCGCAGTAGACGCGCACCGCCGCATGCACGTCGTCGATGTGATCGCCACCGAACTTCTCGCGATATGAGCCGGCGAGTACGTAGGCGACCATCGCCTCACCGATAACCCCGGCTGCCGGCACGGTGCACGAATCGGTGCGCTCGCGGAGCGCTTCGGCAGGCTCAAGCGTCGCGATGTCAACAGAGCGCAGCGGTTTGGTCAGCGTCGGTAGTGGCTTCATCACGCCGCGAACGACCAGCACCTCACCGTTGGTCATGCCACCCTCGATCCCGCCGGCCCGGTTCGTCTCGCGGTAGAACCCGCGCTCGGTTGAATGGAAGATCTCGTCGTGGGCCTGCGACCCGGGCTTCGCAGCGATCGCGATGGCGTCGCCGAGCTCGAAGCCCTTAACAGCCTGGATCGAGCAGATCGCGCCGGCGAGGCGTCCGTCGAGCCGCTCCTCAAAGGAGACGTGCGAGCCGAGTCCGGGGACAAGCCCGAATGCGAGCACCTCGAAGACGCCGCCGAGTGACTCGTTCGCCTTACGCTGCGCGTCGATGTGCTCGACCATCGCGCGCGAGGCATCGGCATCGAGGCAGCGCACGGGAGACTCGTCGACCGCCGCGAAACTGGCCAGGCTGAGCGGTCGCGCAGCGCTCGGCGCGTTGACCTCGCCGATCTGCACAACGTGCGATACAACCTCCACGCCGAGCGCCCTGAGGAACTCCTTGCAGAGCGCACCGCCAGCGACCCGAGCCGCCGTCTCACGGGCGCTCGCGCGCTCCAGTACGTTGCGCACGTCGCTGAAGCCGTACTTCCAGACGCCGGCCAGGTCGGCGTGTCCGGGCCGCGGCAGGTGCACCTCCTCGACGACGCCGTCGACCGGCCACGGGCTCATCCGCTCCTCCCAGTTGGCGTAGTCGCGGTTGGCCACCCATAGCGCAACCGGCCCACCGAGCGTACGCCCGTGACGCACGCCGCCGGTTGTCTCGGCGCTGTCGCGCTCGATCTTCATCCGCCCGCCGCGGCCGTGACCAAGCTGGCGTCGCGCCATATCACGATTGATCGACTCGCGGTCCAGCGGCAATCCCGCCGGCAGGCCCTCGACGACACAAGTCAGCCCCGGGCCGTGTGATTCACCCGCCGTGATCATGTGCAACGCGCCCATTGGACGCGAAGCTTACGGAGCCTGCCTACGCTCTCGCAGGATCAGCCGTGCGCGGCGAGTCTGCTTAGCCGGTGGCGCCGGTCGCGCCGCTCATTCCGGTGGTGCCGAGCGAGGCCGCGGGCTCGTAGAGCAGTGCGCCGGTTCCGGCGTCGTAGAAGAAGCTCGCGAGAGCCGTCGAGGTCGACTGGGAGACGATCTGCTGTCCGGCAGCCGATGCGCTCGTCCGGGCGCTCTTTGCCGCCGCCGACGATCCGTAGGTCGTAGCCTGGATCGAGCTCAACTTGAAGGTAAACGTTGCGAGGGAGCCGCTGCCGCTCGTCGGCTTCAACTGGAGCTGCTGACCCGGTTCAAGCTCGATCACCTGGCAGTCGCTCGAGCTCGGCAGGCACGTGGCAGAGGACGCCGCTGTCAGCTTCGCCGCCACCGCGCCGGTCAGCAGGAAGACTGCCGTCTTGCCGTGATGCGACACGCCGAGGTAGACGATCTCGCCGTCAACGTTCGCGGGGAGCGGTGTGAGACGCTGGATATCGTCGAGCGTGTCCGTCTCGCTGCCGTAGGTGCTCATGCCGTCGATCGTGTAAGCCGCGTCGTCGGCCAACTTCGTGGGCGCGGACTCGCTCTTGGGGGCCGTCGACTTCGGTCTGATAGTCGGCTTGCTCGTGGTCCTCTTGGACGGCGTCGTCGTCTTGGTCGGCGTGATGACCGGCGTCGACTTCGACGCGCTCGACGGCGTCTTCGAAGACTGCGCCGCGGAGCCGCTCCCGGCCGCTCGGAATGGGTTGGGCTCCTGACCCTTATAAATCGTGTAGTGCTGCGATCGAGCGGTCTCCACGACCGACAGCGCCTGACCCGGCGGAGGTGCGCCGTGGGGCGGCGAAGCGTCAACGGCCGGGGGGTTGACCGTCACGAGCGCGGGGCTCTTCGAGAGCGCGATCGTCGCGTACACCGGTATGGCGATCGCGAGCAGCGCGAGCAGCACCACGGCCGGCAGTACCTGCCGCTCCCGGAGATCCGCTGCCAATGACCGGAGGAAGTTCATGGGTAGGAAGTTCATGGCGCCGCCGTCGTCGTTGTCGCGCTGCCTGACGTGCTCGTCGGTTGCACGCCTGTCGGTTGCTGGTAGACGGTCATGTTGACGCTCGCCTGCACTCCCCCAGCCGCGGGCGTGAGCCCGATCGAGTTCACCGTGAACAGCCGGCCCTTGGTCATGACATTGGTGCCATCGGTCACCGTGAGCGCGTCAATCGCGGTGAGGAAGCTCTGCAGGTTGGCGTAGCTCGAAGAGAAGCTGAAGCTCCAGTCGACGCTGGTGAGGCCGCCCGCGCCGCCCGAACCGCTGGAGAGCGACGTCGTGGTCCAGGTGATCTTGTGACCCAGTTCGAGGCGATTGATCAGGCGGATGAGTTGCGGAACCTCGTCGTCCAATGGAACCGCGGTCTCGAGCAGCTTCACAGCGTGGAGCGCGCCGACGTACTTCGAGCGTGCCTGCTCATCGCCGACGAGTTGTCCCTGCTCAGACGACACCGTGCTGCGAGCGGTGGCGATTTCGGATGCGAGGTTGCTGGACTTGCTGCGCTCCGGGGACACGACCACGATCCAGACGGCAGCCACTGCCACGAGTGCGACGACGACGCAGGCGATGAGCCGCTCACGAGCGCCCATGTCAGCCACCCACCGTCGTGTTCGGCGCGGCGTCGAGTCCCACCGTGGGAATGCCGTAGCCGTTGTCGTAGGCGACGGTGAGGTTGAAGGTCACGCCATGGCAGCCACTATCGGTGTAGGCCGCGACCGTCGCGCTCGAGACGTCCTGGAGAGCACGGAAGCGGGTGAGCACGGTAGCGACCGTGTCCTGCCCCACCGACGGTGACCCCTCCGCGCACGCCGACAAGCTGAGCGTTGGCGCATTCACAGTGACGCCCGCCGGAACCGCGGCAGTGGTGCTGCTGGCACTGGCGCCGGCAGTCAAGCCACTCGCTGCAGTCGAGCCGGAGACTGCGCCGCCAAGAGCATTGCCGCCGGCGGCCGATCCCGCGAGGGAGCTGAGCGTGACGTTAGAAGGCAGCGCCAAAGCGACCTGTGTCATCGCCCGTGGCCAGTCGAAGCGCTCAGCTGCCAGCGACGCAACGCTCTGAATCCGCGCTTGGCTGAGCGTCTGGAACAAGACGTAGGGCTGGAGCGCCGCGATCTGCACCTTCACGGCGGCGGCTTCTTGCGTTACCTCTGCAAGGGTCGATTTCCGCTTCGCGACGTCATGCACCGTCACCGCATAGACGACTCCGACGACGACCAGCGCGACGAGCCCCGCCAGCACCACGTAGGCGACCCCGCCGGTGCGGCCGGCGATGCCACCGGCGCCGCGGCGCTGCTCCCGGGGAATGAGGTTGATCGCCTTCATGCCGGGCCATCCGCCACGGAGAGACCGGCTGCAACCGGCAGAATGCTCAGCGGGACAGCTCCGGCGGCAGTCGGAGACGCGAGCGCGACTTCGCCGCGAAGCACGGTTATCCCGAGCTCGCGCGAGAGAGCGTCGGCGAAGCCCGGGATCTCGAGCGCAGGCCCGCAGAGCATCGCGCGCGTGACCGGACTGTCCGTGCGACCAGCGAGATAGAAGTCCAGCGAGTGACGCACCTCGGATGCGATCCGGCGGATACCGTCACTGAGCGCCGTGCCAACCACCTGGCCGGTATCGACGCTCGACACAGGCTGACCAGACATCGGATCGCTCGGATTCAGCGACGTTCCCGGCAGGGGCGCCGGCGAAGACGGCGGCATCGCGCCAACACTCGTCCCCGTAAGATCCGGCTGCTCGACCAGTGGAATGCTCACGAGCGGTTGCGTCGAAAGGTGCGCCGCAGCCAGCTGGCCGGCGTTCTGCACGAGCAGTTGCCGTGCATCGTCCAGCGCGATGCCGCAGCGCGACGCGACATCCCCGGCGATCTGCTCCGCTCCCCAAGGAATGACGCGCGTAAAGTCGCATTCCGACCCGCGGCTGATGGCTAGATTGGTGAGGCCGCCGATCGAGAGATAGAGGATCTGCTCGTTGGCGCCAGCGTCGGACGGCCGCAACGCGCGGATCATTCCGAAGGCTGCAAGGTCAACGCCTTCGGGGTGCAGGCCGGCTAGCCTGGCAGCCTGGAGCACGCGCTCGACCATGTCGCGACGCGCAGCTACGAGCAGCACATGCAGTCGCGGGCCCGACGGCCCCTCGTCGACTCCGAGCGAGTGGTAGTCAAGGATTACGCTGTCGAGCGGCATCGGGATCTCGTCCTGTGCCTGAAAGAGCACCGCCTGTCGGATCTCGGTCGCGTCGGTGAGCGGCGGCAGCTCGATCCGGCGCATCATGATCCGCTGGTTTGCAATGCCGATCCGGACGCGACGCTCGAGCTTGCCGGACTTGAAGAGATCGGAGAGCGCGTCGACGAGAGCCGGCACGTCGTTGACCTCGCCGTCGCGCACGACGTCCATTCCGATCGGCGCGAACGCTGCGCGCTCGACGACGACGTGGCCGTTCACTCGTGACTTGGCCGCGACGAGCAGACCCGGCTCGATCGCGAGTCCGACCAGCGTCGCATTTCGGCTCGGGCGGCGCCGGCTCCTAAAGCGCGCCGCATGTCGATCGGTACGGCGTGCGTCGGCCTCGAGCTCGGCAACTGCTCCAGAGCCAGTGCCCTGAGACTCGGCGGCACCCGCCTCAACGAGATCGCCCTCCTCAAACACCGCGCTCGAGCGCGCGGTCTCATCACCGCCGGGCTCGGCGCCGCGGCGGGGAAGCTTGAAGGTAACTGGCTGTCGCAGGCGCTCGAACATTGGACGGGCACGGACATCCACGCATCGGCGCCCGTAATGCATGGATCGACCAATCGCCGCCCGACCTTAACGCTGCAAGTTCGCTATCCCGGCGGTCAGGGCGACGCGAGCGCGCCTGCGATGGCCCGTTCGCCCCCGGCACGACTTGGCGCTGCGGCCGCGCTCGCTGCTCCGCGCGCTACCAGCTGCCGTTAGCGCAGCCGCCGGCTGCCGGCCCCGAGTACACCGGAGTCGTCTGCGTCATGCTCGTCGGCCAGGCCACAGCACCAGAACCCGTCGACGGACCGCAGAAGCGGTAGACCGCGCCACCGTCCCGCTCGACCTCGAACCAGTCGCTCGTGCTGTTGGCCTGCGCAACGACGTAGAAGCTCGACGTGTCGCCAGCCGCGTCGGACACCCAGGCGTTGCCGCCGGCGCTCGAGGTCTGGATCGTGGTCTCGTTGCTGTTGAGCGTCGCAACGCTCACCTTGGCGAAGCTGCCACCGGCATCGGTGCCGATAGCGTCCGCGGTCGTCTCGGCGGTTCGTGCGAGCTCCTTGGCCGATGCGTCGTATGCCTTCCTCGACTCGTTGAGGAATGACGGAATCGCGATCGCGGCAAGAACACCGATGATCATGATCACGACGAGCAACTCGGTCAGCGTGAACCCGCGCTCACTGCTCAGGGCTTGCTTCGACGTAGCGTGCACCGCATTCCTCCAAATCGTCCGTGACACCCAACGGTTAGGACCTTACCGTCGACTACACAGCCAACAGGGGAAATTCATCACCAGCTTCGACCGGCTGGCGGGCGCGGCAGATCGGCCTAGCTACGACTGTTTGCGCGCCGCCGTGGGCTCAGCGGAGGGGCCTTCGGTGCGCGTCAGGAGAGATGCTGCAGGTAGGCCGCGACGAGCGCGTTGCCGGCGTAAAGCCCGACGAGTCCCCCAATGGCGAGGAACGGGCCGAAGGGAAAGCCGGTCTGCCGGCGCTTGTCCGGGCTCGCCCGCGCGATCATCACTACACCGACGAGCACCCCGGCGATCAGAGCCATGAAGATCGCCGGAGCGACGGAGCGACCGAGCAGCAGACCGAGCAACCCTGCGAGCTTGACATCGCCCATTCCCATTCCGCGCGGGTAACACAATGCCGCCAGCAAGAAGAACCCGCCGGCAGCGGCGCCCGCGATCAGCCGCTCGGGCTCGCCAGGCCAGTCGAGCACCGATCCCAGAACCACTGCGAGCACCGCTGCCGGTGCAGTTATGCGGTTCGGGATGACGTGGTAGTCGAAGTCGATCAGCGCAACCGGCACGAGCACGAGCACCAGCAGGAGGCCAAGGACCACGCCGTTCAGCGAGTGGCGTTCCAGCACCACGCCGACGCAGAGAAGCGCCGTGGCGGCCTCGACGAGCGGATAGCGCGGTGAGATGGCCGTGCGGCACGCACGGCAGTGACCGCGCAGCATCAGCCACGACAGCATCGGGACGTTGTCGTAGGGCTTGACCGAGGTGCCGCACGTAGTGCAATGCGATGGCGGCGACACGAGCGACTCGTGCCGCGGCACGCGGTAGACGACGACGTTGAGGAAGGAGCCGGCAACCGCCCCGAGAAGCGTCGCCATGAGCACGTATTCAGCGGCGTCGTACACGAAGGTTGCTCCAGTCGAAGTAGGTCCCCGAGACCGTCGCGTCGCCTGACCCCGGGTTGCGCGCGTTCACGACGCCAGCAACTCCTACCAGCTACCGTTGACGCAGCCGGCCTTCGTCTGCGTATAAGCGGTGTTCGCCGTCTGGCTGCCGTTGGTGTACGGGAAAGAGGGCGTGCCGAGTGGCGCACAGAAGCGGTAAGAGGTTCCCGTAGCCGTCCGCTCTACCTCGTACTCCATGTTGGGCGAGGCCGCCGACTCGGCGACGACGTAGAACGAGCTGGTCGAAGTACCGGGACCGGCACTGACGATGAACGCGTTGTTGGCGCCGGCGGCCGTCTGGATCGTGACCTCGTAGGAGTTCAGCGTCGCCTGACTGACATTAGAGTAGTTACCGGCAAAGTCGAGGCCGATCGTGAGGGCCGTCGTCTCGGCGGTCCTGGCGAGCTCCTTCGCGGACGCGTCGTAAGCCTTGGTCGTCTGGCTGAGGAAGGACGGGATCGCGATCGCGGCAAGAATGCCGATGATCAAGATTACGACGAGCAGCTCTATGAGCGTAAATCCCTGCTCGTCTCGTGTACGCTCGCGCAAATAGCGTGACATCAGTCCGTCTCCTGAAGTCGTGTCAGTGACGCGAATGGGGCAGCATACCTATGCTGCCCCATTCCCGTTCGCCTTATTACAGTTACTGCGTTTTTGCGTCGGTAGGCTTACCAGCTGCCGTTGACGCAGCCACCGCTCGTGCCGGTGTAAGCCGAGTTTGTCGTAGCAGTACCTGAGGTAATCGGCCAACCGCTCGGATACGTGGTGCCACCGGCAGTCGTCGGTACCGCGCAGAAGCGATAGATCACACCGTTCGAGGCCTTCTCAATCTCGAACTGGTCGTTAGTGCTCGCCGCCTGAGCGACGACGTAGAACGACGCGCTGGGCGGGGTGCCCCCCGGAGCAGCGCTGACGATGAACGCGTTGTTGCCACCGGCGGCCGTCTGAATCGTCGACTCGTACACGTTCAGCTGTGTCTGGTTGAGGTCAGCGGCGGTGTAGCTGTTTCCTTGGTCAGTACCAATCGTGAGAGCCGTCGTCTCAGCAGTACGCGCAAGCTCCTTCGCTGACGCGTCATAGGCCTTCGTTGTCTGACTGAGGAACGACGGAATCGCGATCGCGGCAAGAATGCCGATGATCAGAATCACGACGAGCAGCTCAATGAGGGTGAACCCTCGCTCGTCTTGTGCGCGCTGGCGCAGCTTTTGCAGCATTGATCCTCCTAGGATCCAGTGTTATATGCGGCGCCAGCGCCAATCCGCCAATGCTGCTGGGCTGGCCTTCCTGACGAACGTATCGGCACGATGGGGGAGGACTTGAGCGTAAAATCGCCGAATCGACGGCTCGCAGGAGGGCGTGCAGGGGCGCTCGGACACGTTTCGAGTCGTCTACGTCGCGTTACGGTGACTGCACGACATGACCGCGGCGATAGAGGCCGCGGCCAATGGCTCCCACGAGCGCGTGCAGGGGCACTCAGACGGGTTTTGAGTCGTCCGCCTCGCGCCAGCGGGACTGCGCGTCATGGCCGCGTAGATAGAGGCCGCCGCCATCGCACCAGGGGCACGTGACGGTGTGAGCAGTGCCGCCGATATTGGACACCACGCTGCCGCTGCCGCGGCACGCGGTGCACGGATCCGGCGCCGCCTGCTCGTCGATCGTTGAATCGGCCATCGCGCGGCGAAGCGTAGCGGTCGATCCGGCGCTCGCCAGCCCCACACGCGGAGCATCGCGACAGCTTCTTGCGCGATGATTGCGCCGCTCGTGGCGGCCCCGCAGAAAGCTCAACGCGTCAGGCTCGCGCCGCACGAGGGCCGGTCGCTCGAGCTGGCGGCGATCGGGCTGATCACGCTGCTCGCCGCCGCGCTGCGGCTGTGGTCGCTGCACGCGGTGCCGGATGACCCGTTCTACGACGCTGCGGTCCGCAGCATGAGCTTGTCGGCGCACAATTTCTTCTTCGGCGCCTACGAGCCTGGCGGCACGATCGCGATCGACAAGCCCCCGCTCGATACCTGGCTGCAGGTCCTCTCGACACAGCTGTTTCACTTCAACTCGGTCGCGCTGAAGCTGCCCCCCGCGCTGGCCGGCACCTGTGCCGTCCCGGTCCTCTACGACGCCGTTCGGCGGATGCTCGGCCGGCTGCCCGGTCTGGCAAGCGGGCTGATGCTCGCGATCCTGCCGATCGCGGTCCTCAGCTCACGCAGCGACACGATGGACAGCGTCGCGATGTTCCTCAACGTCGCCGCTCTCTGGCTGCTCGTGCGCTTCGCCGAGACCGATCGCGAGCGGTGGTGCTATTCGGCGGCGGCAGCGATGGGACTGGCGTTCAACGTGAAGGTCTTCCAGGGGCTCGTCTGCCTGCCGGCGCTGGCTCTACTCGCGTGGTTCGCCTTCGGCGAGCGCAGGCTGCGAAGGACTCTGATCAGCGCCGCTGTGTTCGTCGTGGTCGCGCTGTCATGGCTGACCGCGACGTTGTTCTTTCCGGCGTCCGATCGGCCTTACGCCATTGGCTCCACCAACGGATCGGCATGGAACGCGACCTTTGTATACAACGGCTACGACCGACTGTTCGGGGCCTCGACCCAGACGCTGTTAAGCGCGCAGGGCGCGACAGTACTGAAGGCCGCCAACAACAGCGAGGCGGCCCGGGCGCAGGTCGCGATCGCCGCCCCCTCGCCGTGGCGGCTGTTCGAGCACGACGATCCTCTGTCGGGCCTGCGGATCGGCTTCATCCTGCTCGCATCGCTGCTGCTCGGAATTCCGGCGCTGATCGAAGAGGTGATTCGAGCACGGGCGCCCGACCAGCGTGCGCGGAGAGCCTTTGGCGCAGCGGTCCTCGCCTGGCTGCTGACCGGTTTCGCGCTGTTCAGCGCGATGGCCCGGCTGCACCCGCGCTATGCGGAGGCCTTCACACCGGCGGTTGCGGTAAGCGCCGGCATCGGCCTCGCCTGGGCGCTGACGAACCGGCGCTACCGGAGGCTCCTGCCGGCGCTCGCCGCCACCGCCTTCGCGATCTACGCGGTCTGGCTGGCGGGAGCGTCGGCTCCGGCCGCCGTGCTCACGGTGCTGGCCGCGCTTGGCGTGATCGCCGCGACCCTGCTGCGCCGTCTTCCATACCGGTCGTGGCTGATCGGTGGCGCGCTTGCGATCGCAGCCGTCGCGCTGCCGCTGCGCGTCGCGGTCGGTTTGGTGGCGGCACACGAGTACGACAGCGGCAACACTGGTGTCATCGCCACCAGCGAAGTGGACGCAATCAGCAACTACATCGGTGCCCACCGCGATGGTGCGCGCTACGAGTTCGTCGTCGCCGACCCGAGCTCAGTCGGGGGCATAATCATTCGCGATCTCCAGCCGATCCTCTCGCTGACCTCCTATAACCAGCACGAGCTGCTGCCGGTGGCGAAGCTTGCGGCTCTCGTCCGAAGCGGCTCGGTACGGTTCGCCTACATCGGCGGTCCCTGCGCCCCCGGGAACAAGCTCGAGCTGCCGCGCTGCTCCCCAGGCGCCGCCTGGGTGCGCGCACACGGCGTCGACGTGTCGCGCAAGATCGGCCTCGCGCGGCCCGACATCCTCTACTTCCTACCGAGGCGCTACCGTCACGGTCGTGCAGCCACGCGGCGCGCCCACGCTCTCGATTCTCGTCGTTGACGACGAGACGTCGCTGCGTGACACGCTGACGCGCTCGTTCACGCGCGAGGGCCACACGGTGACCGCGGTCGCCGACGGCAACAGCGCAATAGAGCGCGCCTCAGCCGAGCCGTTCGACGTGGTCCTGCTGGACGTCGCACTTGGCCCGGGCCCAAACGGCTACGAGGTCTGCCGCACACTGCGCGCGCACCGCAACGTGGTGCCGATCATAATGCTGACGGCGCTCGAAAGCGAGGCCGACGCGGTTCAAGGACTCGAGGCTGGAGCCGATGACTATGTGACAAAGCCGTTCGGCCTCGCGGAGCTGCGGAGCCGGATTCGTGCGGTGCTGCGCCGCTCGGGTCCGCGCAGCCTCGGCCGGGAGGTGCTCGAGGTCGCTGGGGTCACGCTCGACCGGGTGCGGCGCGAGGTGCGAGTGCGTCGCGAGACCGTGCGCCTGACCTTTTCCGAGTTCGAGCTGCTCGCCTGCCTGATGTCGGAGCCCGGCCACCTGTTCAACCGCCAGGAGCTCCTGCGCACGATCTGGGGCGACTCCGCGTTTCGCGATCCGCGCGCAATCGACGTGCATATCCGCCATCTACGAGAGAAGCTCGAGTTGACCCCGGAAACGCCGTGCCTGATCCTCACGGTTCGCGGTGCTGGCTACCGTTTTGCCGAGGCATAGCAAGCCGAGCATCCGCATCGGCTTCGGCCTGCGCCCACGCCTGCTCGGGGCACTGGCGCTGACGAGCGTCGTGACTCTGAGCGTCGCGGCGCTCGCCCTGCTGCCGCCGCTCAAGTCGCGCCTTCGTAGCGACGCGATAAGCCGAGCGCAGACGGCTGTTGAGGTGGCGAAGTCCGGGTTCGGAAGCATCCTGCCCGTCAAGGGCGTGATCCCGCAGCAGGCGCTTGCCGAACACGCGCGACTCTTGCACGGGCGCGTGATCATCTGGACGAGAAGCGTCGATCGTCGCGTCTATGACACGGAGCCGGCGGCGTCGCTCGCTTTGGCCCGAGCGCTCGCGCGACGCGCGGCCAAGGCCGGTACCAATCGGGCGCAGCCGCCCGAGCTCATTCGCGGCGATCTGCTCGTGGTCGGCGCGGCATACAACGACCACCATCACCGGCTGTTGCTCGAGGTCGTGACACACCTCGACTACGTCGAGAGCGCCACGGACGTGGTCAGCGTCGCGTTCCTCGAGGCCGCCGCAGCCGGCCTCGCCGTCGCCCTGCTGCTGGGGGTGGTCCTCTCTTCGCGCCTCGTTCGCCGCCTGCGGCTGCTGCGCGACGCAACCAGCGGACTGGACGATGGCAGCCTCACCGATCTCGCCCTGTCAAACGACGTCGCACGCGATGAGATTGGCGAGCTGGCCGGAGCCTTCGGTCAGATGCGCGATCGCCTGCGCCGCCAAGAGGACGCGCGACGCGCGTTCGTCGCGACCGCCTCGCACGAGCTGCGGACGCCACTCACCTCGCTCGATGGGATGCTCGAGCTGCTCGCCGATGACCTCGAGAGCGATCCGGTCGATCTCGAGGACGCACGCCAACGCGTCGCGCGAGCCAAGGAGCAATCTCGGCGTCTGTCGAGCCTCGCGTCGGACCTGCTCGATCTGAGCCGCCTCGATGCCTCGCTCGAGCTGCGCAGCGAAGCAGTCGAGCTCGGGGAGCTGGCGCGAGCTGTGATCGCCGAGTTCGAGCTGCGCGCACTGGACCGGGCGATCGAGGTCGTGGTGGAAGGCGCGGAAGCGCAGCATTGGACCGAGGGCGACCCGGCCGGCCTTGCGCGGATCGTCAGGATCCTGCTTGACAACGCTTTGCGGATCGCGCCGGCGCATTCGACCGTGACGGTCACCGTCGCGAGCGACGAGCGCTTCGCCTCGCTCGAGGTCGCCGACGGCGGGCCCGGCGTCCCGCGGGACGAGATACAGCTGATCTTCGAGCGCTTCCAGCGTGGCCGTGCCCACCGCGGCGAGGCGGGTTTCGGGCTCGGGCTGGCGATCGGCCGAGAGCTGGCCGAGCGGATGGACGGCGCGCTCGAGCTTGTCGGCGAGCCGCCCGGCGCGCGTTTTCGGCTGCGGCTCGCGGCTGTGCCCGTGGGAGCACACGTCGAATGACGGACGCTCCGCTCGCACAGTTCGCCGCCCGCGCCCAGGCGGCCGGTCGCTTCGGTCTCGACACGGAGTTCGTCGGAGAGGGGCGCTACCGGACGCTGCTCTGCCTGATCCAGCTCGTCGTCAGCGACGGCGACGGCCTCGACATCCTCGTCGTCGACGCACTCGAGAACGGGCTCGATCTCGAACCGCTGGCTTCGGTGCTTGCCGACCCTGGCGTGAGCGTCGTTGTACACGCCGGGCGCCAGGACGTCGCGCTGCTGCGACGCTACGCCCAGACCGCCGTCAGCTCGATCTTCGATACACAGGTCGCCGCCGGTTTCGCCGGCCTCAGCGCGCAGGCGGCGTATGACACGCTCCTGCGCGAGCTCCTCGGCGTGCGCGTGCAGAAGAGCGCGAGCTACACGCGCTGGGACCGCCGTCCGCTGAACGTCGAACAGCTCGCATATGCACGCGAGGACGTCCTCCACCTGCTCGAGATGGCGGATACGCTTGAGCGGCGTCTCGACGCGTCGGGACGTCTCGAGTGGGCGTGCGAGGAGTGCCGCGCGCTCGAGACGGCGACAGACGCGCGCGAGCCGGAGCAGCTCTTCGCCCGCCTGCCGCGGATCAACTCGCTCGGGCCAAGCCAGCGGGCGATCGCCTACGAGCTCGTTGTCTATCGCGAGCAGCTAGCCGAACAGCAGGACCGCCCGGCCGGCGTGGTCTTGAGCGACGTCGCGATCGTCGAGCTCGCCAAGCGCGCACCGCGGACGCCCGAGCAGCTGGAACAGATCCGAGGCGTCAACGCCGGCAGCCTGCGGCGCCGCGGGATCGACCTACTGGCCGTGATCGCCGACGGCACACGGCGGCCCGCGATCGCCGTCGGCGAGCGCAACCATGAGCCAGGCTCCCCTGTGGATGCGCCCCAGATCGCGCTCGCTGAGGCGCTGGTGCGTGCCCGGGTGCTCGAGGCGGGCCTCGCCTACGAGCTTGTCGCGGCGCGCGCCGACCTCGCAGCGATCGTCGCGAGCGTGCGTCGCCGGGCGGCCCAGCCGGAGGTTCGCACGCTGAGCGGCTGGCGAGGAGAGCTGGTCGGCAACGAGCTGCTCGCGATGCTGCGCGGCGAGCGCTCGTTGAGCGTCGGGCCCGAAGGCCGTCTCGACATCACCGTGGCACCGGCGTCAGAGGTCGATCTGGAGGACGATCCGCCCGGCTCGCCGAGCGCTGAGCGTGAGCCAGCCACCGGTGCTCTCGCGCAGCGACGCTCTTCCTGACTCGACGCGCCAGTCCGGCGTGTAACGGACGCGCACCAGCAGCTTGCCGCGGCGCGTGGCGTCGAGCACCAACGTCGATCCGCGCTCGCTGACGAGGACGCCGCGGCCGGCAACGATCCCGTCAGCGGCGGCGAGCTCGTAGACGCGCCAGTGGGCGGAGCTCCACACGAGCCGCAGTCCGCCGACACCGTGCGCTACGAGGCGCGCCTCGGCGACTCCTGCATAGTCGAGCGGCGCATCGGCCAGGGCCACGTAGCGCACCCCGTTGTGCTCGAGCCAGGCCCGGTAGGAGCTCGCCGTCAGGCGTCCCGGCCGATAGAAGATCGGATTGTCAGCTGTGTCGAGCTGGCGCTCCCAGCCGCGCGCCAGCGGCAGCCGGAGCGCTACGTAATCGGCCTCCCAGTGCGTCGAGAGCGGCACCACCTCGACGCGGGCGAGCGGGTGGTCGCGCGGCACGAGATAGCCGAGCAGCGGCCGGAAATAAGCCGCGGTCGTTGCCGGGTTGCGCCAGCCGAGCAGCGGGCCGCGGGCCGGCATCCATTGGCCAAGGAAGAGCACGACGAGCGCCGCGACGAGCAGCACGCGCGAGCGGACCGAGCGGGTCGGTAGGCAGATTACGAAACCGAGTCCGGCGCTGGTCGCGAGCCTCGTCACGTTGACCCCGAGCGCGGTGGGAATCAGGAAGGAGGCGATCGTCAGGGCGCCGTAGAGACCGACGCCGAGGCGCAGGACGCGGTCCCGCCGATCGAGCAGCAGCGCGACGAGGGCGAGTGGCACCAGCGTGCCAAAGAGGTCGAGCGGCGCGAACGGCATTCTGCCCTGGCCCGGGAAGAGCAGTTCGAGCACCACGATCGGAGCGGCGCTCGCAGCGACGGTCGCTGCGAGCGACCAGCGCCATGCCGGGAGCTCCCCGACCAGCCAGGCGAATGTGGCGAGCGCGAGAAAGAGGCCCGGTAGCGGACTCGCGAGCGAGCAGGCAAGCGCGAGTGTCGCTGCCAGCGCTCCCCACCGGCGCCCGCGCCGCTGTAGAGCAACCAGCGCCGACAGTCCGAGAGCCTGCCCGAGCAGGAACGGATCCCGCCCGATCGCCACCTGCACTACGGTGCCGGCCGCAAAGGCAAGCGATCCCAAGCGCCCCGCGCGTCCGTAGCGCGGTACGACCAGGCAGTCGAACGCCCAGGCCGAGACTGCCGCGCAGACAACGGCGGTGGCTGCGATCCCGAGCCCAGCCCCAATCGGTCCGAACAGCACCGAGTAGCCCAGCGTCCAATGGCCGGCGTACCAACCGAAATCCCACAGCGTGAAGCCGAAACGCCGGAACAGCTCGACGCGGTAGGTAGCCGAGGCCACGTCGGTGCCACTCGCCCCCGTCCCGAGCGCCAGCAGGGCCAGCGCGGCAGCCAGCGCGGGCGCAATCAGCCGCTCGAGCGGCGCCGGGCGACTCCCTGCGCCAGTGGCGCTGCTGAGCACGCTGGCGATCAGCGCATGCTAGACGCCCCCACGCCCGGCGTACACTCAGCGGCGATGCGAGCGCAGCCGCTGCTGTCTGCTCATGACGTCGAGGCCGCCAGCGGCTTCTATCAGCGCCTGCTCGGCGTACGTGTCGAGGAGCCCGGCCCGAGATCGTCCCACCGCCCTACCGCAACCCGCCGGAGGGCGACGGCGGTCCCAACCACCGGGAGTCCTGGCTCCGCGACCGCGATGGCTGCTGCGTCGTCCTGGCAAGGCCCGACGGCGAGGCCACCGCAGGCAGCAACACGTGAGCTAACCGCTCACCGCGCGGCCGTGGTCGATTCCGAGGTGGTGTACTGCTGTCGTGACTCGGACCGGTATTTGGCGTCTGTTCACGCTGCTGGCAGCAACGGCGACGTTCTTCGCCGTTGGTTTCTCCTCAGCCGCCACGGCAGCTGCCCCGAACCGTCTCTCGGCCAACCGGCCCACCGAGGCCGGAGTCTTGGACCGTTCGGCTCGCCAATTCACCGCATCTGCCCAGCAGGCGGCGGGCGCACGCGCACTGGTTAGGCAGTTCGCGGCGCACGAGGTGAGCTTGAAGGCGCCAGGTGCGTACCAGACCAGCCCGGTCATCAGTGCCGACGGCGGCGTGTGGTTGGTCCTGGAGGGCGCCGACGCCGCGATCGGCTCGAACACCAGCGTGACCCAGAGCCCATATCCAGACGGCACGGTTCAGATCTATCGCTGGACCACAGCCGGATGGACTGAGCAGGGAGTCGTGCGCGCCTACTTCGGGCCGATCGGTGGCTGCTGCGGAATCTCTGCCGTGTCGCTGACCGGCTCCCACGACCCCGATTTCGCTCTGGCGGGCGGCGGCGCAGCAGACACGAATTGGCTCGCCATCGTGTCGGACGTCGCTGGTCACTGGCATGCCGTTCCGTTCGACTACGGCTATTCGGACACGACGGTCGTGAACGGTGTTCCGGCGCGCGGAGGTGTGTCGACCGAAGTGGACGCCAGCAGCGCCGCCGGTGGACCGACGACGTTGCTTGACGAGACCTATCAGGACGGGGCGTTTCGGCCGGCCGCGCCGCCTGGCCGCTCGCCGCAGTGCGATGTCTCAGATCTTCAATCGGCAGCCGGCGACGCGCAGTTGCAGGTATTCGAGTTCACGAGATTCGCCTGCGCCGACGGTTGGGCCATGGCGATCGGCAGCGGCGCCGGCTATAGCGGTCCGGTTGTCGGACTGTTCGCGGCAGACGGGACGAACTGGCGCAGCGTCGAAGTCGACAATGGAGCAAGCCTCGGATCAGATCCCGGCATCTACGACATCCCCCTGTCGCTGCTGCGGCGACTGACTGACGGGTTTGGGGCGAGCGTGAAACCGGCGCTCGCCACCGCGCAACTGATCGCAGCGCCGGCGATGACCGGATACCTGTACGTGAACGGTGTCATCACGGCGGATGGCGCCGACTGGTACGTCAAAGAGACCGCGACGGGAAACACCGAATCACCGGGCGCCGAGGCCGAGATATACCACTGGTCCGGATCGACCTGGGTGCTGCAGGGCCGGGTGGACGACCTCCCCAACTCGCTGAACTACTTCCAAGCGGTCTCCGGCGGCTGGTTCGAAGCGGTCAACGTCCCAGATACGAACGACCCCGGCTTCAAGATGCAGGGGCCGAACTCATTGAGCTCCGCGGTCCTGACTCACGCCGGCGGCACCTGGCACGTGGCAAGCTGACAAAGACCAGCGCAACGCGTCCGACACGCCGCCGAGAGCACACCGCGCCATGCGAAGTACCTACGAAAGCGAGCCGGCGACGCCCGCAGCCGCGCGAAGCGCGGCGAGGACGGAGCCCCCCTACTGGATCTGGTTGTAAACCTTGAACAGCGGCAGGTACATCGCGATCACAATGAACCCGACCATGCCGCCGATAAAGCAGATCATCACCGGCTCGAGGATCGACGTGAGCGCCTTGATCGCAGCGTTGACGCGATCCTCGTAGAAGTCGGCGATCTTGCTCAGCATGAAGTCGAGCTCGCCCGTCGACTCACCGACCGCGACCATGTGACTGACCATCATCGGGAACACGGGTGACTTGGCGAGCGGCTCGGCGATCGTGCCGCCAGCTTTGACTGATGCGATCACGTCAAACATCGCCCGTTGCACCACCACGTTGCCGGCGGTCTTGCCGGTGATGTCCAGCGCCTCGAGCAGCGGCACGCCCGCGCCGGTCAGCGACGACAGCGTGCGCGACCAGCGTGCGATCGAGATCTTCTCGACGATGTCGCCGATCTTGAATGGGATCTTCAGGCGCAGCGCGTCCCATTGTGGCCGGCCCCACTCCGATCGCTTCCAGCGAAAGAACCCGTAGCCGGCGCCGCCGAAGCCGAGGATGAAGGCCCAGAAGTAGCCGGTAACGGCATGGGAGAAATCGACGGTGACCTGCGTCATAGTCGGTAGTTGCTGGCCGGAAGCGCTGGTGCCGTATTGCTGGAGGACATTCGCGAAAACCGGGACGATGTAGACGACGAGCACGATCATCACGAGCAACGCCACCGTGGTCACCACAGCCGGGTAGACCATCGCCGACTTGACCTGCCGGCGTAGCGCGTCCTCCTTCTCGAGCTGATCGGCGATCCGGATCAGCGACTGCTCGAGCACGCCGCCGATCTCACCGGCGCGGATCATCGCGACAAACAGCGGGCTGAAGATCTTTGGGTGACGACCGAGGGCATCGCTGAGCGGCAGGCCCGCTTCGACGTCCTTGCGCACGGCGATGATCGTCTCTTTGAGCTTCTCGTTCTCCATCTGCTCCTCGAGCACGAACAGAGAGCGCAGGATCGTCATGCCTGAGGAGACCATCGTCGCAAGCTGACGCGAGAAGATTGCCAACTCGCTCAGCGTCACTCGCTGGAACAAATTGAAGTTGAGCGCGGCGACGCTGCGCTTCTCGGCGATCTCGAGGACTATCAGCCCCCGCGACTTGAGCTGGTCCGATACGGCCTGCTTAGTTTCGGCGTCGAGCGTGCCACGGAGCTGACCCCCGGTCAGGTCCATTGCCTTGAAGGCGTAGGTGCTCATGCCGCGAGACTGACTTCGCCGAGCAGCCGGCTGAGCTCTTCCGGCGTCGAGGAGCGGGCGTGAGCGAGCTCCTTCGTGATCTGACCGGCACGCACCAGCGTTGCAAGCGAGCTGTCCATCGACTGCATGCCGACGGAGGCGCCGGTCTGGATCGCCGAGGGGATCTGGTGAGCTTTGGCTTCGCGGATCAGGTTGCGAACACCGGGCGTCGGGATCAGGATCTCGACGGCCGCACAGCGACCGGAGCCGTCAGCTTTCGGCAGCAGCGTCTGGCTCATGATGCCCTGGAGCGTCACCGAGAGCTGCACGCGGATCTGGTTCTGCTGCTCGGGCGGAAAGACGTCGATCACGCGGTCGATCGTCTGCGCCGCGTCCTGGGTGTGGAGCGTCGCGAACACGAGGTGGCCGGTCTCGGCCGCGGTCAGGGCCGTGGCGATCGTCTCGAGGTCGCGCATTTCGCCGACGAGGATCACATCGGGGTCCTCGCGGAGCGCAGCGCGCAGCGCAGCGCCGAAGCTCTGCGCGTCGGACCCAAGCTCACGCTGGTTGACGAGCGACTTCTTGTGCGTGTGCAGGAACTCGATCGGATCCTCGATCGTGATGATGTGCTCGGCGCGTGTCGAGTTGATCTCGTCAAGCATCGCCGCGAGCGAGGTCGTCTTGCCGGAGCCGGTCGGACCCGTGACGAGCACCAGACCGCGCGGCCTGCGCGTCAGCGTGTGTACGATCGGCGGCAGCCCGAGGTCGTCGATCGCGACCATCTGGTGCGGGATCAGGCGGAAGGCGGCAGCGAGTGCGCCGCGCTGGTGGAACGCGTTGACACGGAAGCGGGCCTTGCCGGGGACAAGGTAGGCGAAGTCGAGCTGGAGGTCGGTCTCGAGTCGGCGGCGTTGCTCGGTCGAGAGGATCGAGTAGATGAATTCGCGCGTGTCGTCGGGCGTCAGCGGCCCGTAGCCGTTGATCGCCACGAGCGCTCCGCGCTCGCGCAGCGTCGGCGGCGCGCCGGCTGTGAGGTGCAGGTCGGACGCGCGCCGTCCGACGACCTCGAGCAGAATCTCTGAGAACTCAATCGCCATCGATGTTCAAATGACCTATCGGCAGGAGACGCCAGCTGCTGAAACGCCAGCCAGCGTCGTTGCGCGCCGGAGCTAGCCGTCGGTCTGGATGCCGCTGTTCACGACTCGGGCAACCTCGCTCACCGAGGTGCGTCCCTGCTTGACCTTCTCGAGCCCGTCATCGCGCAGGCGCCGCATCCCCTGTGAGACCGCGAGCTCAAGCACGTCGGACGCCGAACGGCGCTCGAGCGTCAGGCTGCGGATCTCCGGGCTGACGGTCATCACCTCGTAGATTCCAGTCCGTCCACGGTACCCCGACCCGCCGCACAGCTTGCATCCGACCGGCTCGTAGGCCTCGACGTCGAAGCTGGCCTGGTAGCCGTACTCGCGCAGTGTCGTCATCGGCAGGATGACACGCCGCTTGCACTGCTGGCACAGAGTGCGGACGAGCCGCTGGGCGACGACGCAGTCGATCGAGGACGCGACGAGGAACGGCTCCACGCCCATCTCGATCAAACGGGTGATGGTTGTCGCCGCGTCGTTGGTGTGGAGCGTCGAGAGGACGAGGTGTCCGGTGAGCGCCGCCTCGACCGCGATCTTGGCCGTCTCGCGGTCGCGGATCTCGCCGACCATGATGATGTCGGGGTCGGCGCGCACGATGGCCCGCAGGCCGGTCTCGAACAGCAGGCCCGCCTTCGGGTTGACCTGGATCTGCGTGATCCCGTCGATCTCGTACTCGACCGGATCCTCGATCGTGATGATGTTCTTCTCGGCTGAGTTGACCTCGTTGAGCGCCGCGTACAGAGTGGTCGATTTGCCCGATCCGGTCGGCCCAGTCACCAGCACCGCTCCGTAGGCCTGCCCGTAGGCCCGCGCGAAGCGCGTCAGCTCGCCAGGCAGCATCCCGAGCTGAGCGAGGTCGAGCGCGACAGCGTCCTTGTCGAGGATTCGCATCACGATGCCCTCGCCGCGCACAGTCGGAACGCTTACGACGCGGAGGTCGACGTGGTGCCCGTCGACGGTCAGACCAACACGACCGTCCTGCGGCACGCGCCGCTCGGAGATGTCGAGCTCGGCCATGATCTTGATCCGCGACACGACACCGGCCGCCATGCGCCGCGGCACGCTCGTCACGTCGCGCAGCACGCCGTCGATCCGGAAGCGCACGCGCAGCGCGTCGTCGCCGGGCATGATGTGCAGATCGGACGCGCTGGCCTCAACGGCCTGCGCGACGAGCTGGTGGACGAGCTTTACGACCGGCGCGTCATCCGCCGACTCGTGCAGCTCGAGGATCTCCGCCGCTCGACTGTCGTCCTCTTCGACGGCGGCCTCAACCGAGTCCCCCAGGCGGCTCAGGCGTGAGATCGCGTCGACGACGTCGAACGTCGTCGCCACGGCCGCGCGGATCTCGAACCCGGTCAGAATCGCGATGTCATCGATCGCGAGGACGTTCGCCGGATCCGACATCGCGACGAGCAGCGTTCGCTCGTCGAGGAAGGCAATCGGCAGCGCGTCGTACCGTTTGGCGACCTGGCTCGAGACCAGGTTTGCCGCCGCCATGTCGATCTTGAACGCGCTCAGGTCGACGTAGTCGAGGCCGTAGCGCTCGGCGAGTGCCTGCGCGAGGCCATCCGGGGTAAGCGAGCCCTGCTGCAGCAGCACCTGCTCCGGCAGGTCGCCGGTCCTGCGCCCAACCTCGATTGCGGAGTCGACCTGCTCGCGGGTGCACAGGCCAAGCTCGCTGATGATGTCGGTGAGGAAGCGCTGACCGCCGCCGCGGCGACTCGGCGCCCTGACCCCAGCCAGGCTCGCCGAGTCGAGCTCGACCGTCTTCTCGCTCGCCGGATCGACTTCCGGCTGCGCCGGCTTCGCCTGCTTCTCCGGCGCGGGTGCCTGCGCGGCCGCAGCGTCAGCTCGGCTTTTCCCCGTGTCGTCACGGACCAGGGGCGGACCTGTCGCCTGGCGAGCCATCCCTACGCCTCCGCGACGGCGCGCGCCATCGCGGCCCGCGGCGCCGGCCGCCCGGTCCATAGCTCGAAGCTGATTGCGCCCTGCTCACAAAGGAGCGCTTGGCCGTCAACGGTCATCACGCCTAGCCTCCGAGCGCTTCTGAGCAGCTGAGTTTCTCGCCTGCCATAGACGTAGTCGACAACGCATACATACCTGGACAGTAGATCGGTATCTATGCCCCACAACTGGAGCGTTTCTTCAGGTTTGTTTCCGTCGGCCTCGAGTCCGACGGTTGTACAGTTGAGGAGCAGGTCGGCTGGTTGAACGCTCGCGATGGCCTGCACGCCGAGGCTTTCGGCCAGCTCGTGCGCGCGCTCGGGCGTACGGTTCCACACGGCGACGCTCGCGCCCGCTTCGCGCAGTGCCCACGCAGCAGCGCGAGCTGTTCCGCCGGCGCCGAGAACGACCGCCCGCTTGCCGCTCGGATCGAGCGGCAAGGCAGCGATCAGCCCTGGGGCATCGGTGTTCTCTGCGTGTACGTGGCCGTCGGCCGCGAAGCTGAGCGTGTTGGCCGCGCCGATCTGTCGTGTTGCGCTGCCGGCGCTGTCAGCGAGCGCCAGAGCCGCCTGCTTGTGTGGCACGGTCACGTTCGCCCCGACGAACCCGGCGCCGGGCAGCGCCCTGACCGTCTCGTCGAACAGGTCTGGGGGCACCGGCAGCAGCTGGTAGCTCCAACCCTCGAGCGAGAGCTCCGCGAATGCTGCACGATGCATTGCCGGTGAGCGGCTGTGCAGGACGGGCCAGCCAAGCACGCCGAGCCGTCCGGGCGTGTGAGCCGGCACCGGCTCGCTGCGCGAGGAGCCCACGGCGGGGCGCTACTTCTTCGTCTTCGCCGGCGCCGGGCAGCGGTCGGGAAGGCGCCCGTGATCGGCCTTGACCGCGGCGTTGTAGCTGGCGACGTCCTCGTCGAACGTCGTCTGATTGGTGGAGAAGGCGAGCGCGCCGCAAGCGTTCGGCTTGACGACGAAGTACAGGTAGCTGTCGTGCGCCGGCCGGGCCGCCGCGAGGAGCGCCGCTAGACCCGGGTTCGCGATCGGCGTCGGTGGCAAGCCGTAGTGGTTGCGCGTGTTGTAGGGCGTTTCGAGCGTCAGGTCGTGCCCAGTCAATCCGCCCTTGGGGTCGTGCAGGTAGTAGAGGAGTGTCGTGTCGAGGCCCAGCTCGATCCCCTCGGCGAGGCGGTTGTAGATCACCGCCGCGACCTTCGACCCGTCCGCTGTGAGCTGCGACTCGCGCTCGATGATCGAGGCGATCGTGATCACGTCGTAGGGCGTGAGGTTCTTGCTCTTCGCGTAGCGCATATTGACTTCCGCGAGGTACAGCTTGAACGCGGCCAGCTGCTTCGCGACGAGCGAGCTGACCCAGCCGTGGCGGTAGAGGTAGTAGGTCGCCGGGAAGAGGAAGCCCTCGAGCGATTTGATGCCCTTGTGGGCCCCGTAGGCCTGCGGCGAGAAGTGAGCGGCGGTCGCCGTCGAGGCCTTCAGGTAGTTGCCGCGCAGGCCGGCCTTGCGCGCGAGCACGGCGATCTGTGCTCGCGTCTCGCCTTCGGGGATCGTCAGCGAGATCACGGCGCCGTTGCCGGATTGCTGGGTCAGCGCGCTCAGCGCGGCGCCGTAGCTCATGCCGCGCTTCAGCGTGTAGACGCCGGCGCGGAACTTGTTGCTGTCGCCCGCGAGAGAGGACCGCAAATCGAAGAAGAAGCTCGATGAGACGACGCCGTCGGCGGCGAGCAGTGTGCCCACCGTTCCGCCACTGGCCCCCTGCGGGATGCTGAGCGTGACGCTTGCGCCGCCGCCACCGTGGAACGGCTGGAACAGCTCGATCAAAAACCAGGCCGCGAACACGACGATGACGAGCACGGACAGCGCGACGAGCCTGCGGAGCAGGAAGCGCTTACGGGGACCGCCGCCCGCCTTGGGCGCGCGCCTGCGCGCCGCCAGCCGCGCCAGGACGGCCTGCAATCCGCCGGGCCGTCGCTCTTCCTCGCCAGCTCTGGGGTCGACCCAGTCGAGGTCCTCAGCCCAGTCGCCGCCGGCAGCCGGATGGGACCCGTGCTCGTCCGGGGGCTGCGAACCACCCCCGGTCCCTCCCCGAAGCGGGCTCACGCGGCTCTCTCGAAGACGACCGACACGACCGCTCCAATTTAGCGGGAGCGCTCGCCGGAACCGCCGCGCCTTAGCGCAAGCCAGCTCTCGAGCAGGTGCGCGGCGGCGCGCGAGTCCTCGCTGGCGTCCTGTGAGGGGTCGCGCTGCGCGAGCCGCGTCGTCAGCCGCTCGTCGTGCAGTTCGACCGCCACCGCTCGCCCGAGCCGTGTTCGCAGTAGCTCGGCGAACTCGCGTGTCTCGGTCGTTTGCGCCGTGTCGGCGCCGGCGAGCGAGATCGGCAGGCCAATCACGACGACCTCGACCTCGCGCTCCGCCACGAGCGCTGCGAGGCGCCCGAGTCCGGCGCGCGTGCCGGGTCGCAACACGGGCTCGATCGGCGTCACGATCGTGCCGGTCGGGTCGCTGAGGGCAACGCCGCAACGGGCGGAGCCGTAGTCAAGTGCGAGCGCTCTCATTTTCGGGCCCCTTTGGGGCTCGAAAATGAGACGCTCGTGCCCCCGGGCGTTGGTGGGGTTCGCAGGCGCTCGATGATCGTGGCGCGTGCCACTTTGCAGCCGCTCAGGATTTGTCGAGTGCCGCGGTGACTGAGGCGGTGGCGGCTTCGAGTGCTTCGCTGATTTTCTGGGTGTTGGGGCCTCCGGCTTGGGCGAGGGTGTCGCGGCCGCCGCCGCCGCCGCCGAGGACCGCGGCTGCGGCTTTGGCGATCTCGCCCGCGCGGACGCCGCGCTCGACGAGCGCTGGGGCGACGCTGACGAGGACGCTGGCGCGATCGTCGACCTGCGCTGCGAGGACGATCACGCCGTCGGCTTGGAGCTGACCCTTGATGCGATCGGCGAGCTCGGGCAGGGCCTTGGCATCGTCGAGTGCGACCTCGGTGCTGACGAGTGGCACCTCCCCCACGCTCACGGCGCTCTGCGCGATCGCCGCTGGGTCGAGTGCGGCGCCGCCGTCGCCCGCGCGCCGTGACGCCGCCTCCAGCTTGCGGCGCTGCTCCTCGCGGGCGCGCGCGACCGACAGTGCCTCGGCCGGGGTCGTCCGCAACAGCGCGGCGATCGCGTCGAGCTCGCGGTCGTGCTCGCGCACCAGCTGCACGGCCTCCGGGCCGGTCAGCGCCTCGATACGCCTCACGTTGGCAGCGCTCGAGGTCTCGCCGATGACTCGCAGGAGGCCGATCTCGGCCGTCGAGCGGACGTGGGTGCCGCCGCACAGCTCGCGCGACAGGCCGTCGTCGCCGACCTCCACCATCCGCACAACCTCGCCGTACTTCTCGCCGAACAGCGCCATCGCGCCGAGCGAGCGCGCCTCGTCAAGCGTCGTCGCGAGCGCGCGCACGCGATGGTTCTCGAGGATCCAGGCGTTGACCTGATCCTCGACGTCGCGCAGCTCCTCGGCACTGAGCGCCTGGCCATGGCTGAAGTCGAAGCGCAGCTTGTCGGGGCCGACGTAGGAACCGGACTGGCGGACGTGCGGGCCGAGCCGCCGGCGGAGCGCGGCGTGCAGCAGGTGGGTCGCCGTGTGGTTGCACTCGGTCGCGTGCCGTGTTCCCGGCTCGACGCGCGCGAGGACGCGCTCCCCGGAGTGCAGCTCGCCCTGCTCGAGCACGACGAGCAGCGCCTGGTCATCGCCGAGCCGCACAACGTCGGCGACGCGCGCCCGGCAGTCGCCGTCCTCGCACTCGATCGAACCGACATCCGAGACCTGGCCGCCGCCGAGCGCATAGAACGGCGAGTCAGCAAGCTTGACGAGCACGGCGCCGTTATGGCGCTCGACCGCAGCGACCGTGGTCGCCTGCTCGGTCGTCTCGTAGCCGACGAAGTGCGTCTGGAACCCGGCCTGCTTGGCGAAGCGCCCGGCGTCCTCACGCACCCCGGCGGCGGACGAAACGCTGGTTGCGCCGCCAGTCCGGCTGCGCGTGCGCTGGGCCGACATCCGCTCCTCGAAGCCGGCCTCGTCAACCTCCAGGCCCGCCTCGGCGACGAGCTCGCGCGTCAGCTCGAACGGGAAGCCGAACGTGTCGTGCAACCGGAACGCGTCCTCGCCGCTGACGGCGCCGCCGTCCTCGCGCGCCCGCTCGATCAGCTCGCCGAGCGTGGCAAGCCCCTGCTCGAGCGTATGACCGAAGTGTTCCTCTTCGGCCGACAGCCACGTGTCGATCGCCTCGCGCTGGCTGTTCAGCTCTGGATAGGCGCCGCCCATCAGCTCGCGCACCAGCTGGCCGTAGCGGACGAGGAACCCGGGCTCGAGGCCGAGCGCCCGGCCGTGCTGGATCGCGCGGCGCATCACCCGCCGCAGCACGTAGCCGCGGTCCTCGTTCGAGGGCACGACGCCGTCGGCGATCAGGAACGTCATCCCGCGCGCGTGGTCGGCGAGGATCCGCATCGAGCGATCGCTCGCGCCCTCGGCGCCGTAGCGCCGGCCCGACAGCTGCTCCCCCAGTTCGACAAGCGGGCGGAACTGATCGGTCTCGAACACCGACCGGACGTCCTGAAGGATCACCGCCATCCGGTTGAGGCCGAGCCCGGTGTCGATATTGCGCGCCGGCAGCGGCGTCAATTGGTCTCGCGGCTCCTGGTTGTAGGTCATGAACACGAGGTTCCAGTACTCGAGGAAGCGCTCGTTTTCCCCGCCGGGCAGGTCGTCGGCACTGCCGAATTCGAGGCCGCGATCGAGGTAGAGCTCGGAACAGGGTCCGCACGGGCCGGTCAGGCCCGCCTCCCAGAAGTTCTCCGTGCGGTTGCAGGCCACGATCCGCTCGCGCGGGACGCCGACCGCCTCCCAGGCCGCGATCGCCTCCTCGTCGGGCCCCAGCCCGAGCACGTCGTCGCCCTCGAAGACGGTGATCCAGATGCGATCCGCGGGGAATCCGAAGCCCTCGCGCGAGAGCTCCCACGCGTAGGCGATCGCCTGCTCCTTGAAGTAGTCGCCGAACGAGAAGTTCCCGAGCATCTCGAAGAACGTGAGGTGGCGCGCGGTGGTGCCGACGATGTCGAGGTCGACCGTGCGAAACACCTTCTGGCAGCTCGTGACGCGCGGCGCCGGCGGCCGCTCGACGCCAAGGAAGAACGGCTTCAGAGGATGCATGCCGGCGACCGTCAGCAGCGCTGACGGATCGTTGTCCGACGGCACGAGCGAGTAGCTCGGCACGCGCAGGTGCCCGCGCTGCGCAAAGAACTCGAGGTAGCGCTCGCGTATCTCGTCAGTCGTCATGGACCGCATGCGCAACCCAGATTACTTATGGCGCCTCGCAAAATGAGCGCGCGCCGGTTGCGTCCGATGACCGGCGCCGGATCGCCACCCGGCACTTGCGGGTAGCCCTGCTACCCGCGGCGGCACCGTGCGTCGCCCAGCTTGGCCCTCGGCCGCCCCGATCGCACGTCATTTTGTTCGACGCTCTTCGGGATTCGACCAGCAGCCGCCCGCGCTGCTGCGGCACGCGCGTCAGGCGATGGTTGCGTGCCCGACGACCAGCTCGCCATCCATCAGGCAGGCGAGCTGACCGGGAGCGACGCCGTACGCCGGCTCATCGAGCTCGAGCACGTCATCTCGCAAGGTCGAACAGCGAAGCGGCTGCTGGCGGTAGCGGAGCCGCACATGGTCGAATCCCGGTCGATACAGAACGGTGTCGCGCAGCGCTACGTTCTTGGTGGCCAGCGCGTCACGCGGTCCGACGGTGACCGTGTTCTCGTCCGCGTCGGTTGCGATCACGTAGAGCGGCGTCCCGCCGCCGAGGCCGATGCCGCGGCGCTGGCCGACGGTGTAGTTGTGGGCGCCGCGGTGGTGCCCGATCGAGCTGCCGCGCACGTCGAGCAACTCGCCGTCGCGCTCGGCGAGGCCGCCGTGCCGGGCGAGGAACGCCTCGCGTCCACTGCCGGCAAGGAAGCAGAGGTCCTGCGAGTCCGGCTTTGCCGCAACCGGCAGATGGTGGCGGCGCGCGAGCTCCCGGACCTCCTCCTTGCGCAGCTCGCCGAGCGGGAAGCGCAGCCGCGCGAGCGAGGCCGGATCGAGCGCGGCCAGCGAGTAGCTCTGGTCCTTGTGTGCGTCGGCGGCGACGCGCAGCAGACCGTCGCGCACGCGCGCGTAGTGGCCGGTGACGAGCTCGGCGGCGCCGAGCCGCGCCATCAACTCGAGCATCGCGTCGATCCGAACCTCCCCGTTGCAGCGCGCGCAGGGGTTTGGCGTCAGGCCCGCGGCATGACCGGCGAGCCACGGCTCGACGACGTCGGCGCGAAATTCGGCGCGCAGGTCGAGCGAGATGTGCGGCAGGCCAAGGCCGTGAGCGAGGTCGCGCGCGCTTCGCACGGCCTGCGGCGAGCAGCAGCTCCGCTCGCCGTCGGTCTGCGGATCCGACCACAGCTCAAGCGTCACACCGACCGCGCGCGAACCGCTGAGCAGCGCCGCGACGGTGCTGTCGACGCCGCCGCTCAGCGCCACCAGACGCCGTCCGGCGGCCGGTTCGAGCTCGGCATCGGCCCGCGCGGCCTGGCCGAGCGCGCGGTGCAGCGCGTCGGCTGCGAGCTCCGCGCCATGGCGCTTGGCGGGCGAGAGACCGCCCAGTTCGCGAGCGATCTCGGCGCTGCCGATCCGCGCGGCTTCGAGCAGTGGTAGACCCTGGGCGAGCGTGACGGCGGCGCTGCCGGCGGCGATCGCGACGCCGCAACCCTGCGCGTCGAACCCCGCGGCAGCGACCTTGTCGCCGTCCAGCGCGATCGAGATCCGCACCAGATCCCCGCACGGCGCGCCACCGGCGGCACCGGTGTGCGATGCGCGCGGAGTCACACCGCGGCCGGCCGGGCGCTCCAAGTGCGCGGCGAGGCTCACCGGTTGAGTATCGCGCGTTCTCTACCCGGACGAGTCCGAGTTTTCTACCCAGCTCCCCAGCCGCGGCTCATACTGGATCGCGGTGCGCACCTGCTCGGCGCGCTCGGGCGAAGCGAGCCGCGCGACCAGATGAAGCGCCATGTCGATCCCGGCGGAGACACCGGCCGCGGTGATGACCGCCCCGACATCGACGAAGCGCTCGTCGCTGCGGACGTCGATGTTCTCGCCGAGCTGCGCGAGCAGCTCGAGACTCGCCCAATGCGTCGTCGCAGCACGCCCGTCGAGAATTCCCGCGTCGGCGAAGACCAGCGAGCCCGTGCATACGCTCGTCATCAGCGCTCCGCCGCTGGCCAGCGATCTGATCCGCTCGCGGATCCGCTCGTCGCCGAGTTGCGCTCGGGTCCCCCTGCCGCCCGGGTACACGAGCACGTCGACGTCAACGAGCGTGTCCCAGGTGCGGTCGGCAAGCACCCGCAGCCCCTTCGCGCAGCACACCGGGTCGGTCGTCTCGGCGACTGTGAATAGCTCGACACGGTCGTCCGGCCAGAGTTCACGCCAGCTGGCCAGCACCTCCCACGGGCCGGCCCAATCGAGCTCCTCACACTCCTCGAACAGCGCGACTGCGATCCGCATCGCGCGCGACGATAAGGCCTACGGCCCAGTTGCGCCGCCGACGTCGCGCTGGGCGCTCTGCTGGAGAACGCCGCCAAGGGCCTGCGCTGCGTGGATGTCCGCGCCGTACGCCGGCGCATTGGTGGTGTTCGCGGCGCCGGCCGCCACCGGGTTGCTCGACGGTGGTGGGGTTTGCGCCTGCTTGCCGCAGCCGGCGAGCATGGCCGCCGCGCAGCCCGCCACACAGCCGGCGGTGACTCGTCTGAGGATCGTCGGCGACATCGATCCACTAATCGGCGGCGCTCGGCGCCGAGTCGAGCGCCTTCGACGCGCGTTTGATTCGCGCAGCTGCGCCCGGACGCGTAGGCTGTCGGCAGTCAAGTAGATGCCCGCAGGCGTTCTCCACCTCTCATCGCTGGTCGGTAGCCCGCTGCTCGACAGCGCAAACGAGCGTCTCGGCCGCGTGGATGACATCGTCGTCCGGCTCGGCGAGAGCGAGACGTTGCCACCGGTCGTCGGCCTGCGTGCGGTCGTCGGCGGACGCAACCTGTTCGTCCCTGGCCGCAACATCGAGCGGCTCGATGACGGTGGCGTGCACCTGACGACGACGAAGCTCGACCTCGCGCCGTTCGAGCGCCGCCCGAACGAGGTGCTGCTGCGGGCCGACGTGCTCGGTCACAGCGTGATCAACGTCAACACAGCCCGCCTGGTCACCGCCGGCGAGGTGCGCCTCGTCGACGAGACCAGCACCTGGCGCGTCGCCGGGATCGACACGAGCCTCGCCGCGCGGGTGCGCCGCCGCCTGCCGCGCGCGCTGCGCGGCGCCGCCGGCACCGACGCTGCGTTCGTCCCGTGGGATCAGCTCGAGCCGTTCGTCGGGCACGTGCCGACGGCGCGCCTGCGGTTGCGCCACCGGCGTATCGCCCACCTCCATCCCTCGCAGCTCGCCGACCTCGTCGAGGCGGCCAGTCACGACGAAGGCGAGGAGATCCTCGCCGCCGTCGGTCAGGACAAGGAGCTCGAGGCCGACGTCTTCGAGGAGCTGGACGACGAGCATCAGCTCGAGTTCCTCGACGCCCGCTCCGACCGCGAGGTCGCCTCGGTGCTCTCACGGATGGCGAGTGACGACGCGGCCGATCTGCTGCTCGAGCTGCCGCAGGATCGCCGCATGCCGGTGCTCGAGCTGCTGCCGGCGGCCAAGCAGCGCAAGATCCGCAAGCTGCTCGGTTACAACCCCTCGACGGCCGGCGGCGTCATGAACCCCGACTTCCTCGCCGTGGCCGGCAGCGCGACAGCGGCTGAGGCGATATCGAGCGCGCGCAAGCGCGACCTGCCGCCCGAGGCGCTGCACACGGTCCTTGTGATCGAGAAGGACGGCACGCTCCGCGGCCTCGTGACCGCCGGCGCGCTGATCGCCGCCGACCCGAAGACGCCGCTGCTCGAGCTCGGCGTGACAGCCCCGCCGTCGGTGACGGCAGAGGCCGAAGTACCCGAGGTGGCGCGGCTGATGACCGACTACAACCTGGTGTCGCTGCCGGTGGTCGACGGCGACGATCGGCCGATCGGAATCGTCTCTGTCGATGACATCCTGGAGCTCATGCTGCCCGACGATTGGCGCCGCCGATATGGTCTCGCCCGCGAGTAAGATTCGGGCGATGGACGACCAGACCTGCACCCAGCAAGACAGCGAACCGCCGCGAAGTCGCGGTCGCGCGGCTGCCTGCACCGGCGTCCTCGCCTCAGCATCGTCTCGTTGAGACAAGGCTGAGGAGGCCTCCGGACGGCCCGCGCGATCGATCTCGCGGACGGAGCCCGAAAGGAGGTGAAGTAGATGGCAGCAAAGCCGCCACGCGGCCCGGCGCGGTCGTCTGCACCCTCCACGGTGCGCCCAAGCGCGGACACGGCGACGCACACCCAAGCGGGCGCAGGCGAGCGTGCGGTGCTCGACAGCGCCCACGTCGGCGACATCCAGGGTGCGTTCGGGACGATCCGCGAGCACGACACGGAAGGACGTCGCGGCTGGCGCTCACGCGGCCTGGCGCTGCTCGCGATCGCCGGTCCGGGACTGATCGTGATGGTCGGCGACAACGACGCCGGCGGCGTGTCGACCTACTCGCAAGCCGGCCAGAACTACGGCACGAGCCTGCTCTGGGTGCTTCTGCTCCTGATTCCCGTGCTGATCGTCAACCAGGAGATGGTGGTTCGCTTGGGGGCCGTCACGGGCGTCGGACACGCCCGCCTGATCGCCGAGCGCTTCGGCCGCTTCTGGGCCTGGTTCTCTGTCGTCGACCTGTTCGTCCTCAACTTCCTGACAATCGTCACCGAGTTCATCGGCGTCAACTTCGCGCTGTCGTACTTCGGCGTCTCGAAGTACGTGTCCGTCCCGATCGCTGTCGTCCTGCTCGTCGCGATCACAGCCAGCGGCAGCTTCCGCGCCTGGGAGCGGGCGATGTTCGTCTTCGTCTTCGCGAACTTTCTCGTAATCCCGCTGTTCTTCCTCGCGCACCCGCGGATCGGCTCGATCGCCCATGGCTTGGTCATCCCTGGCATTCACGGCGGCGCCAACTCGACCTCCGTGCTCCTGATCATCGCGATCGTCGGAACCACGGTCGCCCCCTGGCAACTCTTCTTTCAGCAATCGAATGTGATCGACAAGCGGATCACGCCACGCTGGATCAACTACGAGCGCCTCGACACCTGGGTCGGAGCGTTCATCGTCGTGATCGGCGCAGCGGCGCTGATGTCGATCTGCGCGTTCGCCTTCGAGCACAGCCAGTACTTCGGCAACTTCAACAACGCCGGGGCCACCGCAAGCGCGCTCAGCTCGAGGCTCGGCTCCGCTGCCGGAGGATTCTTCGCGGTGGTCCTGCTCAACGCCTCGCTGATCGGCGCCGCGGCGCTCACGCTCGCCACGAGCTACGCGCTCGGCGACCTCACTCGCACGCGTAACTCGTTGCACCGTAAGGTGACCGAGGCCAAAGGCTTCTACGCGGTTTTTACTCTCCTCGTCGCGGGCGCCGGCGGGATCGTGCTGATCCCGGGAGCACCGCTTGGCGTGATCACCACAGCGGTCCAGGCGCTGGCAGGCGTACTCCTGCCGAGCGCGACGGTATTCCTGCTGCTGCTCTGCAACGACCGCGACGTGCTCGGTCCCTGGCGCAACCCCCCCTGGCTCAACGTCCTCTCGAGTGTCATTATCTCCGTGCTCGTTCTCCTGTCGCTGATCCTGATGGCGACGACTGTCTTCCCGCACATCGACGTGACGCGCTTTGCCCTGATCGGCGCCAGCGTGCTCGCGCTCGGCCTCTCCGGCTTCGGTGCGGCGGCCCTCAGGAGCCGTGCCGGTGGCCAAGTCACCGTGATCGACAGCGGACCCCAGATCCCCAAGCAGCAGTGGACGATGCCGCCACTCGCCCTGCTCCAGCGGCCCGTCGCCTCGCGCGGTCGCAGCCTCGCGCTGGCCGGGATGTGGGGCTACCTGATCCTTTCGGCCATCCTGCTCGCCGTGAAGGCAGCGCAGCTTAGCGGTGCGTGAGTCACCAATTTACTGTTAATGGCTAGCATTGCCGGCATGAGAACCAGAATACTCGTGGCTGGCGCTTTGATCGCGTTGCTTGCAAGCGTGTCCGCTGCCGCCGCGGGATCGGTGACGAAGCACTTTTATGGCTCGAAGAAGATCGCTGCTGGTCAAACGCGCGCTGTCACAGTCAGCTACCCGGACGCGCTCGAGTACGGAAATGCAATCTATTCGGGAAGTGTCCGCGTTGTCGCGGTCGCCAGCGGTGGGCGAGCGCCCAACCTTGCAAAGCTCAGAATCCTGAGTCGCGGCTCAGCGCTCGGCGGCTCCGAGTACCAAGTGCGGGCGCGCAACACGAACGCGCTCGGTACCGCGCCCGTGCGTCTCGAGGTGACCGCGACGACGGTCGAGCCGCTGCCGCATAGCTGAGCTTGAGGTTTAGAGTCAGGTCGAGGACTTGGCGAGCGCCTCGAGGTTCTCGTAGAGCCGCGGCTCGTTGAAGCGCGCGCGCTGCTTGAGCGCCGCCGGGCCGACACGCGACCAGATGCCCTCGATCCACAGCCAGTCGTGGACGAGCTTCCTGCTCAGCAGGTCGTGTTTGGTGAGTGTCCCGATCGACTCGCCGAACATCAGCATCTTGCGCACGGCCGGGTTGTCCATCGCGTCGGCTGTGTTTGGGTCGAAATCGTCGGCGAAGAGTTGCGGCATCGCCTCCTCGACGCCCAGCGAGGTCCCCCACTGTGCGATCTGGATCATCAGCTGCGCGTCGCTATTTGTCGGCTTGGCCATTTTCCCCTCCGTGTTCGATGGTTGCCAGCTGTGAGGAAACTACCGCGAGTCCGCTAGGCGAGCGTGCGCAGCCCGAGCTCGCGCAGTTGCGCCGAATCGACCGGGGCGGGCGCGCCGGTCAGCGGATCCACGCCGCTCGCGGTCTTGGGGAAGGCGATGACGTCGCGGATCGACTCTCGGCCAGCGCAGATCGCGACGATCCGATCGACCCCGAGAGCGATGCCACCGTGCGGCGGGGCACCGTAGCGGAGCGCTTCGAGCAGGAAGCCGAAGCGCGCCCCTGCCTCCTCCTCGGAAAGCCCGATCACCTTGAAGACCTCCTGCTGCAGCTCGGGCGTGTTGATGCGGATCGAGCCGCCGCCGAGCTCGACGCCATCGCAGACGAGGTCGTAGGCGCGCGCGAGCAGCGCGCCCGGATCGGAGAAGTCGAGCTCGCTCGCGCCCGAGGCAGGCGCCGGCGCGGTGAACGGGTGGTGCACGGCAGCGAAGCGCTGCTCGGTCTCGCTCCACTCGAACATCGGGAAGTCGGTCACCCAGAGCACGTCGTGGCGCGTCTCGTCGATCAGCCCGAAGCGCTCGCCGAGCTCGAGCCGCAGCGCCCCGAGCGCCTGCGCTGCGACCTCTGCGCGATCGGCCACGAACAGCAGCAGGTCCCCGTCCTGCGCGCCGAGCTCGCGGTTCACTGCATCGATCGCCTGCGCCGTGAAGAACTTGGCAAGGTTGCCGCGCCACCCCCCATCCCCCGCGTAGATCGGAGCGACCGCCTTCGCGCCATAGCGCTGGACGATCTCGTTGAGGCCGTCCTGCTCAGCGCGCGACAGCTCGTGGGCGCCGGCGTTGAGCGCGCGGACGACGCCGCTGGCACTCAGCACGCTCTCGAAGACCTTGAACTCGCTGCCGCGTAGCAACTCGCCGACGTCGTGCAGCTCGAGGCCGAAGCGCGTGTCGGGTCGATCGATCCCGTAGCGCGCGATCGCGTCGGCGTAGGTCAGCCGCGGCCACGGCGGCGCAGCGACGGCGAAGCCGCCGATCTCAAAGACGCGCGCCATCACGCGCTCGGTGAGCGCGAGCACGTCCTCCTCGCCGATGAACGACAGCTCGACGTCGAGCTGGGTGAACTCCGGCTGACGGTCGGCGCGCGAGTCCTCATCGCGGAAGCAGCGCGCGATCTGGTAGTAGCGCTCAAAGCCGGCGAACATCAGCAGCTGCTTGAAAAGCTGCGGGGACTGTGGCAGGGCGTAGAAGCTGCCGCGATGGGTCCGCGCGGGAACGAGGAAGTCGCGCGCGCCGGACGGCGATGCGATCGTCAGGATCGGCGTTTCGATGTCGACGAAGTCCTCGGCGGCCAGCAGCTCGCGCATCACCGCGACGACCGCGTCGCGCAGCACGAGTGCGTCGCGCATCGTCTCGCGGCGCAGGTCGAGCGAGCGGTGGCGCAGTCGCAGGACCTCGTCGACCTCGACGTCCTCGTCGATCGGAAAGGGCGGCGTCGGCGAGGTTGCAAGCACGCGCAGCTCGCTGACCGCAAGCTCGATCTCACCAGTCGCGAGCGTCGGGTTGACGGTGTCCGCTGAGCGCGCGACGACCTTGCCGCCGACGCTGATCGCCGCCTCGCTGCGCAGGTCGTGGGCGGCGGCGTGCGCCTCGGGCGCGCTCTGTGGATGCAAGACGAGCTGAAGCAGCCCGGAGCGGTCGCGGAGGTCGACAAAGATCAGCCCGCCGTGGTCGCGGCGGCGGTGGACCCAGCCCGCGACGCGAACCTCCTCGCCAACCTCGCTCGCGCGCAGGTCGCCGGCCCATGCGGTGCGGTACTGATTGGCTGAGGGCGGCCGCTTCATGCCTCGAGCGCTTGCTTCACCGCTGCGACGACGTCGCCATGCGCAACAACGCGCTCGCTGCCGGCGGAGCGATCGCGTAGCGTCACCGTCTCGTCGTCAACCACCGCCACGAAACGAGCGTTCAGGCGCTCAGCATGCTTGAACTGGCCTTTGAGGGAGCGACCGGCGAGCTCTAGCTGGGCGCGCAGACCGGCCGCGCGCGCGTCGAGAGCCAGGTTGAACGCAGCCGGACGCGAGCCGTCGTGCGCGACATAGAGGTCGGGAGCGGGCGGCGGCTCGGCCTCGGCCGGCGACGCCAGGATGATCCGCTCGACCCCCGCCGCCCAGCCGGCTCCCGGTGTTGGCGGGCCGCCGAGCAGTTCGACCAGGCCGTCGTAGCGACCGCCGGCGCCGACCGTCGACTGGCCGGCGGCCAGCTCGTCGCTCGTGAACTCGAACACGGTCCGCGTGTAGTAATCGAGACCCCGGACGAGCGTGGTGTCGATCTCGTAGGCGACACCCGCGCTATCGAGCAGCCGCCTGACCTCTGCGAAGTGCTCGAGGTCGTTGGCCGGCAGGCGGTCGAGCAAGCGCGGCGCCTGCTCCATCACCGCGCCGGTCGAGGGATCGTCGGCGTCGAAGGCCCGCAGCGGGTTGCGCTCGATGCGGTCGCGGACGGTCTCCGACAGGCGGTCGGAGTTGGCACGCAAGTAGTCGATCAGCTCGTCGCGATACTCGCTGCGCGCCGCCGGCGTCCCGAGGCTCGAGAGGCGCAGATGCAGGTCGCTGGCGCCGAGCCGCGTGAGCAGCTGGTGCAGCAGGACGATCAGTTCGGCGTCGAGCGCCGGGTCCTCGGAACCGAGCGCCTCGGCACCAACCTGCCAGAACTGGCGATAGCGGCCGGCCTGTGGTCGCTCGGCGCGAAAGAAGCTCTCGAGGTAGTAGAGCTTGACCGGGGCTGGGAGCTTGTGCATGCCGTGCTCGACGTAGGCGCGGCATACCGGAGCCGTCCCTTCCGGCCGCAGCGTCAGTGAGCGGCCGCCGCCGTCATCGAAGCTGTACATCTCCTTCTCGACGATGTCGGTCGCGGCGCCAACCCCGCGCGTGAAGACCTCCGTCGCCTCGAACGCGGGCGTCTCGATGCGTCCGTAGCCCGCGGCCTCCAGCAGCTCCCGCGCGGTCTGCTCGACACGCAGGCGTATCGCAGCCTGCTCGGGCAGGACGTCGGCGGTGCCGCGCGGAGCGGTGAGGCCGGGGCTCACCCCGCGGCCGGGGCGCGTCCCCGGGCGGGCACAGGCAGCTCGGCGAGAAACGGGTTGGTCTCGCGTTCCCGCCCAAGCGTCGTGAGTGACATGTGGCCGGGGTAGACGAGCGTGTCATGCGGATAGGAGTCGAGGAGAGCTCCGATCGATGCCGCAAGCGTCGGCCAGTCGCCGCCTGGGAGGTCGACGCGGCCGACCGAGCCGGCGAACAGGACGTCGCCGCTGAACAGGGCGCCCGGCGCGCCGAGCGCGTAGGTGAGGTGGCCGGGGCTGTGTCCGGGCGTGAATAGCACGTCGATGTCGAGCCCGGCAAGCTGGAGCTGCTCCCCCCCTTCGAGCACCTCGTCGGCCTCGTAGCTCTCGAACGGACCGAACCCGGTCGCCCCCATGTAGCCATCGAGGTCGGCAAGGACGTCGCGCTCGATCGCCGGGCAGTAGACCGGGGCGCCGGTGTGTCGCGCGAGCGCGGCAACGGCGCCGACGTGGTCGAAATGCGTGTGCGTGATCAGGATCGCCTCGAGCGCGACGCCGAGCCCATCGAGCGCTTCGATCAGCCGCTCAGGCTCCGCACCCGGATCGATGAGGATCCCGCGGTCCGCTCCCTGCGTGCGGACGATGTAGGAGTTCTCTTGGACCGGTCCAACGGTGAACGTGCGCACATCGAGCGCGTCGCTCATTGCGCCGCCTTCTTGCGCATGTTGCGGCGGTACATCCAGAGGTCCGTGTAATAGATCAGCGGCGCGTAGATGACGAGCACCACGGGCAGCAGGATCAGGTTGGTCTCGACCGGGCGCTTGAGCAGGAGCGTCGAGACGAAGTAGACGACGACCGCCGCGCACACAGCCCGAAAACCTGCGCTCCGCCAAGTCGGCGGCTTCTCGTAGCGTTTCGCCTTCGGCCCGCGCGAGCCCTTGCCGCCAGACACGCGGCCCGAGTTGCCGCCGCGTCCACCGCCACCACCCTTTTCGGACTTGGTCGGCTTGCGGCCGGTCCGGCCACGCGCCTCGATGATCCCCGCGGCATTGCCGCGGTGTTTGGTCGAGCGTCGGCGCCTGGTCGTGCGGGGCACGCCTAGAAGGTTAATGCGTTCTCGGCCACCTGGCGGGCAGGATCGAAGCCACGCAATTCGATTCCCACCGGAAAGCCAGCGAGCGTGGCCTGCGGAACGAGCCCGACGATCTCCGCCGCGCTGACCGGCGCGTGCTCGGCGACGCGCTCGACGATCGCCGCAAGCGTGATCGCGAACGGATCCTCGACGTTCATCGAGACCTGCGCCACGCCGCCCCTGGAGGCGAGGGCGAGACCGATCGCCGCGAGGAGTCCCGGCTCACGAATAAGGCCGGCAATCCGCTTGGCGGTCTCGAGGCCCGCCGGCAAAGCCAGCTCGAGATTGAACGCCACGAGCGGCGCGCGGGCGGCGACGAGCGTCGCCCCGGCCGTCGGATGGAGCCGGCGCGGCCCGAAATCGGGCGTCAGCTCACCGGAGGCGATCCGCTCACCGAGTGCCTGGCGACCGCCGCGGCGTAAATCGGCGCGCGTGCGGCCACCTCCGAGCGCCCCGTAGAGGAAGACCGGCACCCCGAGCTCGCTCGCGATCAACTCGGACGTGACCAGCGCCTCGGCACACGCAGCGCCGCGAAGCTCGGGGTCAAAGAACACGACCGGCGCCACATCGAGCGCTCCGACGTGCGGATGCACTCCGCGCTCCCGGCCGAGGTCGACCCGCGCAACAGTCTCGCGCGCGCCGGCAAGCAGCGCCCGCGACAGGTGCGCCGGCTCTCCCGCGAGCGTAAAGACGGCCCGGTGGTGATCGCTGTCAGCATGGCGATCGAGGAGTCGCGCCGCGCTCGCGAACGCGGCGCCGATCGCGTCGAGCACGCCAACGTCGCGGCCCTCTGAGACGTTAGGCGCTGCCACCAGCGGCATCACGACATCCACGGCCGAGAAGATAAGGCCCCGAGCGCTCTAGACTTCCGCTCCCCGCCGGAGTAGCTCAGTCGGTTAGAGCAGCGGAATCATAATCCGCGTGTCGGGGGTTCGAGTCCCTCCTCCGGCATCACGAAAGGGGCGTCATTCGTCGCGGCTGCGGAGCACGCCGGCGGCCAGTGCCATCGTTGCGAGCAGGCCGGCGACGACGCAGAACGATGTCTTCAGGGATGAGGCGGAGGCGATCCCGCCGATCACTCCCGGTGTGAGGAGGCCGCTGCCGTAGGCGATGCCGGCGACGCCAGCAATGCTGCGCGCGGGGTGGGAACCAACACGACCCGCTGTTGCGAACACGAGCGGAACGACGACCGCGACGCCGACACCGAGCAGTGCGAACCCGACGAGTCCGATCGCCAGGCTCGGAGCGAGGACTACCGTCATTGCTCCAGCGGCGGCGCACGTTCCAGAGAGCCGCACGGTGCGGACTGGCCCGAGCGCGGCGATAACGTGGTCGCCCAGGAGTCTGACCGTCGCCATCGTGGCCGCGAACGCGGTGACAGCGAGCGCCGCGACCGCTGCCGAGCCGGCAAGCTCGCGTCGGATGAATAACGCCGACCAGTCGGTTCCGGCCTGCTCGCCGAAGACGGCGCAAAGCCCAACCAATCCGATCAGCAGGACGAGCCTCGTCGGCAACGCAAATCGCGGCGGGGGATCGCCCTGAGCTGATGTCACGTCGTCGAGCAAGGACCGCGCCGCGACCGCTCCGAACGTCGCGAGCACAAGCGCCACGATCAAAAACTGGAGCCGCGTGTCTGTGCCGACCTGTGATGCGAGCGCCGAGCCCGCCGATCCGGCCAGGACGCCGACACTCCAGAAGCCGTGAAAGCTCGACATCACCGAGCGCCCAAACCTCTGCTCGACGAGCACGCCTTGCGTGTTCATCGCCATATCCGCAAGACCAGCCGTCGCGCCGTAGACGAGCAGAACCACACACAGCAAGGCGAGCGAAGTCGGCAGCGCCGGCAAGGCAAGGCTCGCGCACCACGCCACAATCGTCACGCTCACAAGCGGACGGACTCGGTACCGGTGCGCGAGACGACCCGAGAATGGCATCGCCAACATCGCGCCGATCCCAGGCATCAGCAGCGCTAGTCCGAGCTGGCCGACGCCGATCCCGACATGCGCCGCGATCCACGGGACACGAGCCGCAAAGCTCCCCGCCACGCACCCGTGAACCGCAAACACCACCGAGGTTGCGCGCCGCGCGCGACGCACTTCGGGATCAGGTCGCGCGTCGGCCGGAATCGGCGCAGCGACGATGCTCACCGCGCCAGAATACCCTCAGTATCGTTCCAAGACGCGGCACGCAGACGGCACCACGCGAACTCTGCCGAGGCGTGTCGGGGGTTCGAGTCCCTCCTCCGGCATCACCCCCACTCGCGCGACGCGAGGCGTCAACGCCCGTCGCTGCTGGACAAACGCCCGAAGCCGGGGCGTCACGAGTGGCCAGGAGAAGTCCGGAGTTTGCGGGTTCTCCGGAGGCCGCTCCGCGCTTTAGGAGCCAGAAGCGCAGTGGTTAGGAGCCAGGACTAGCGCGCGAGCTTTCCGCCTACTCGCCTGCTCTGGGCCAATAGGGGGTCAACACGAGCGCAGCGAGTGGCGAAGGCACTGTCATCGCAGCGCAGCGCAGCGAGCACAGCGTCACTCGTCTGCCCGTTGGCAGGACGGAGCGGCCGTACGGCGCGGAGGTGGAGTGACTGGCGGGCACCGCGCACGCCTGAGGTGATCGAAAGGCTGGCCGCGCAACGGCAGTGGGCGGACCTCCGTGAGCGGCTATACGGCGGCTACTCGTGAAGCCGCGGGTGCCCATCGATCGTGGCAGCGACTTCGGTGAGGACGCAGCCGACGCCATGGCTGAGGTGCGCGCGCGTAAGCGCGGCCGTAGCCGTATCTACCGGGAGACAGCGGCTCGGGTCGCGCACGTCGAGGGCTGTGGGTGTCAGCGCTGCAATCCGCCGGGCACCAGCGCGAGCTGCCGGCCGAGCGTCCGGCCGGGCTGACGGAAGATAGGGGCTGGACCGTATGCGCCTGTTCCGCATCCCGGTCGATCTAAAGGGAGTGCCTTCCCCCGCCGATCAAGGAGTAATGATGATGCTGACTGGACCGCGCAGGTCGATTAGGAACGAGGACGGCTTCACGCTGATCGAGCTTCTCGTTGTCATTCTGATCATCGGCATTCTTGCCGCGATCGCCATTCCCTCGTTCCTCAGCCAGACAACGAAGGCCTATGACGCGTCAGCCAAGGAGCTTGCGCGAACAGCTGAGACGACTGCCCTCACGATCGGTACCGACAACGCAAACAACTTCACGAGCAGCGACCTCAGCCAGACGACCCTGAACTCGTATGAGTCCACGATTCAGACGGCTGCGGGTGGCAACAACGCATTCATCGTGAGCGCGGGCCCCGGCTCGAGCCCCCCCAACACGAACTTCTATATCGTCGCCCAGGCGGCGAGCACCAACGACCAGTTCGAGATCGAGCGCTCGTCGAACGGTGTCATCTATCGCTTCTGCGCGGTGCCGACGACTACCGGTGGTAGCACGTATCCGAGCGGTTGGCCGATCACCACGGGTCTCGCCACGTCGAACACGGTGACCACTGTCACATCTGGAGGCTGCGTCAACGGCAGCTGGTAGCGCGACCGGCTCTGGTTCAGTCGTGAGGATCGTGACGGCAATCTCGCCGATCAAGCTCAACCGGACGTCGACAGGGTCGACGGTTGCGCGAGGCATGCGTGTCGGTCGGTTTGTCCGAGAGTTGAATCGCGCGCCGGCATACCGGCGGCTCTCCCTCTATTGGCGCGTGGTAATCGTCAACGCGACGGTCCTACTCGTCGCCACGATGGTCCTTTCGCTCACGCCGGCATACGTGCCATTCCCGGACAGCTTGACCAGTGCCGCGACGGTCCTACTCGGATTGCTCGGCCTGATCGGCGCAAATGCCTTGCTTCTGCGTCCCGCGTTCACGCCGCTCACGGGCGTGGCCGAGGCGATGGGCAATATCGATCTGTTGCGCCCGGGCGCGCGCCTGCAGGCAGCGGGTGGTGCCGAGGTCACGCAGGTCATCGCGACTTTCAACGAGATGCTGGACCGGCTCGAGCACGAGCGATTCGAGAGCAACCGCCGCACTCACCTAGCGCTCGAGGCGGAGCGACGACGCATAGGCCACGAGCTGCACGACGAGATCGGGCAGCGCCTGACCGGCATCCTCCTCGAGCTACACCGCACGCTCGACCACGACTGCTTGCCGGCGACACGAACCGAGCTTGCTCACGTTCAGGAGCTGACTCGTGGAATCCTCGATGACGTCGGCCGCATCGCCTGGCAGATGCGCCCCGGGATCCTCGACGACCTCGGCATCTCCAAAGCGCTCGAGGCATTAGTCGACGGTGTTGCGGAGACCGCGCCGGCATCCGTTTCGCTTCAGGTGGAATCGCTCCTACCCGACTTCGGGCCGGATGTCGAGATCGTGCTGTACCGCGTCGCGCAGGAGGGTCTGACGAACGCGCTCCGTCACTCCCAGGCGAGCGAGATCTCACTGGCGCTCACCCAGCGCGAAAGCGGTGGCGTGATGCTCGCGGTCTCCGACGACGGGACCGGTCTGGATCCCGCTGCGGCCGAGGGTCCGGGCCTACGCGGGATGCGCGAGCGCGCACTCTCGATCGGCGCCGATCTCAGCATCGAATCCCGGCGCGGCTCCGGCGCCACCGTTCGCTTGATCGTGGCTGACACGGGCGTGGTGATCTGAGATGCCCGTACCGTTCCCAGTCCAGATCCTTATCGCCGACGACCACGCCGTAGTTCGCGGCGGGCTCCGGCTCCTGCTCGACAACGAGCCTGACCTGAAGATCGTCGCCGAAGTCGACAACGGCGCGGATGCCGTCAAGCGCTGCCTCGAAGGCGACGTCCACCTCGCGATCCTCGACATCGCGATGCCGCGACTCACCGGCCTACAAGCGGCGCGCGAGCTCTCACACCGCTGCCCCGAACTACGGACCCTGATCCTGTCGATGCACGACCAGGAGCAGTACGTGGTAGAGGGCCTCCGAGCCGGAGCGTCCGGATACGTGGCAAAACGCGCCGCCGACAAGGACATCGTCGATGCCTGCCGCGCCGCAATGCGCGGCGACGGATTCGTCTACCCCTCGACACTCCCCCCGCATCTGCGAGCAAAGCTCGAACAGAACAAGCAACCAGCGCGGCTCGCGCGAACGCTCACGCCGCGCGAGAGCGAAGTGACGAAGCTCGTCGCCGAGGGTCACTCCTCACAAGCGATCGCAGACATGCTCCTACTCAGCCCCAAAACGGTCGAAACCCACCGAACCAACATCTACCAGAAGCTCAACATCCGCGACCGCGTCGAACTCACGCGCTACGCGATACGCGAAGGACTCATCGAAGCGTAACCGTCCGCACAGTAAGCTTCGTGCTTGGTGAGCCGGGAAGACTGGTCGGCGATTGCTTTGTCGACCCCTCGGAGCGGCCTTGGCTCAGTCGCAGCACGTCCTCAGTGAAGCACCGTCGTCGCGGCATGGTCGAACACCTCCGCGCACCGACGTTTACGGCCTCCAGCGTGTCGCCGACGCCGTATCGGCAACGCTCGCCGAAGGCTCAGCGCGATATCGCACGAACGAGCTGCTGGACCTTCGCCCGCGCGCGTTCACGCGACTAACGCGCACAGAACCCGCCGCGCCGGGGTTGACCGGGGTCGGACCAGGACCACGAACCGTGACCCGTGTTCTCGCGGCCATCGTGCGCGCCACCGCACCGCCGCTCCGCCGTACGCTCGCGCTCCTCGCCTGGCCGTTCACGAGGCCTTGGGAGTGGACCCATGGCGGACACCCGGGCGTGCTCGACTTCCGCCGCGACGCAGTCTTCGGCGACACCAACGACGGACGCTTCATTGCGGTCGGCAACTATGCGCTGACGCAGACCCGCACAGGCTGGCGCGAGATCACCAGCACACCAATCCGCCAGACGAACCCGTACTGGTTCATCGAGCTACTACGGTCCGCCACCGAGGTGACCGACTCCGGCACAACGCGAGTCCGGCGCTCGGAATGGAACCACCTACTCGTTCACTGCGACTTCATCGACGCCACAACACGCAGCGCGCTCGAGCCGCCGCGAGACAGCATCGACCTACGACGCGTTCCACTCAGGATCTGGCTCGACCCGTCCGGGCGGCTACGACGCGTCAGGCTCGAACAAACACAAGGCACAGGCCTCGCGCGGGTCCGCGCTACCGAGTTGTTCAAGTTCGGGGCGAAGGTCAACATCGAGCTCCCTGAGCTGCGGCAACGAGCCCCGACATGACCGTTCGTGGGATAAGGGCGAGCAGCCGTGGGCGCTGCTGCGGCGCTTGTGCCCTGGTCGCTGGCTATGTCAGCAGGAGTTGCATGGCGGCGAACATGTAGGCCATGCCGAGCGCCATTGCGCTAACGACCGGTGACGCCGTTGCGGATGATCGCAGCCTGCCCCTGACCACCGCCAACGCAGAGCGTGGCGATGCCGCGGCCCGCGTCGCGCCGGCGCATCTCGTAGAGGAGGGTGACGAGGATTCGACCGCCGCTGGCCCCGATCGGGTGCCCGAGCGCGATCGCCCCGCCATGCGGGTTGATCAGCTCGGGGTCGATCTCCAGTTCTCGGAGGACGGACAGCGACTGCGCCGCGAACGCCTCGTTGAGCTCGAACAGATCGATGTCGCCGAGTTGCAGGCCCGCCCTGGCCAACGCTTTGCGCACGGCCGGCACCGGGCCGATGCCCATGATCTTCGGATCCACCCCGACGGAGGCGTAACTCTCGACTGTCCCAAAGGACCGCAGGCCCCGCTCGGCGGCCTTGGTCGCCGACATCAGGATGATCGCCGCCGCCCCATCGTTGAGCCCCGACGCGTTGCCCGCGGTCACCGTTCCGCCATCGCGGCGGAAGGCCGCGCGCAGTTCCCCGAGCGCCCCGGCGGTCGTCCCCGCCCGCGGATGCTCGTCGCTGTCGACGGTGCGCGTGCCACCCTTCGCCGGGACCTCGATCGGCACTATTTCGTCAGTGAAGATCCCCTCGGCGATCGCACGCTCGGCCTTCTGCTGGCTCGCGGCCGCGAACTCGTCCTGCTCCTCGCGGCTGATGTTGTACCGATCGGCGAGATTCTCCGCCGTGACGCCCATGTGGATGTCGTTGAAGGCATCCGTGAGGCCGTCGTGGACCATCGAATCGATCAGCTGGGCGTCGCCCATCCGCGCGCCGAAGCGCGCCGACGGCAGCAGATACGGCGCGCGCGTCATGTTTTCCATCCCGCCCGCGACGACGACGTCCACGTCGCCTGCGCGGATCATCTGCGAAGCGATCGCAACCGATTTGAGGCCCGATCCGCAGAGCATGTTGATCGTCGTCGCGGGCACCTCGTTCGGGATCCCCGCGCCGATCGCCGCCTGACGAGCAGGGTTCTGCCCGAGCCCAGCCTGTAACACGCAGCCCAGCAGGACCTCATCGACGTCCTCACCGGAGATCTCGGCGCGCTCGAGCGCAGCGCGCACGGCGCGCGCCCCCAGATCCGTGGCGGCGATGTCCTTGAAATTCCCGCCGAAAGTACCGACCGGCGTTCGCACAGCGCTGACGATCACAGCATCTTCCATCACAGGCTCCCTCGAATGGCAGTACACCGACCTTTTCTCTGTAAGCGAGCATACGCTCCATCGTCGGGTCCGCCACGCTCGGTCAGATTTACGGGAAACCCGCAACAGGCCGACGAATGCTGCGCCTGCGGCAAAGGGAGTAACTTGAACGAATACCGTGAGCCATTCGACACAATCCGTCCTCTTTGTCCTCACGGCTCGCGCCGAGGCAAGCACGCCTCGCGGAAGTGGCGAGCAGTCGTCAGCATGAGTGAGCCCGAGATCGAATCGGCTGACGAACGGGTCCGAGCGCTGTATGAGGACGCCGAGTCGAAGGCGGCCGACGCATTCGAGGATCTCGTGTCGAAGCCGAGCTTCGGCGTGTTGCTCGCGCGGAGCGCTGAGAACGTCGCGGCGGTCACGAAGATCAGCTCGGATCTCGCCGATCTCGTGCTGCGCAACCTGCGCGTCGCCGGGCGTGCCGACGTGACGCGGCTCGCGCGCCAGATAAACCGGATCGAGGACAAGCTGGAGCGCGTCCTGCAGGAGATCGAGGAGCTGCGCGACGAGCTCAAGCGCGGGCCGGCCGCCGGCGCCCCCGCCGAGGCCGAGGTCGACGGCGCAGCCGGGCTCTCGCACGAGCCGCCGAACGGGTCCGGCGCAGCGAACGGCGCCAGCTCGAAGCCCGCCTCGAAGTCCGGCTCGAAGTCCGACTCGAAGGCTGGCTCGAAGCACATCAGCGAGGTGCCGTGAGCACGCTCGAGACGCTGGCCCGCGCACCGCGCGCCACGCTCGAGTTCGCAAATGTGATCCTGACGACGTCGGACGCGGAGATCGGCCCGACGCCGCGGGAGGTCGTCTGGACGCACCGAGGGACGACGCTCTACCGCTACCGCTCAGAACGGCGCGAGCACTCGATCCCGGTGCTGCTCGTGTTTGCGCTGATCAATCGTCCGCAGATATTCGATCTGCGCAAGGGCAACTCGTTCGTCGAGTTCCTGCTCGCCGAAGGCTTCGACGTCTTCCTCCTCGACTGGGGGGTCCCCGACGAGGCCGACTCGGACATGGGACTCGCCGAGTTCGTCTGCGACGAGTTGCACTGGGCGATTCGCGAGACGCTGCGCTGCGCCGGTGAAGAGGAGCTGACGCTGCTCGGCTGGTGCATCGGCGGGACGCTCTGCGCAATGTACTGCGCGCTTCATCCGGTGGGAGCCGTGCGCAACGCGGCTCTGTTGACGACGCCGATCGATCCGAGCGGCTCGCTCTATGCGCGCTGGGTCAGCGGCGACGACTACGACATCGACCTGATCGCCGACAGCTACCCGGTGATCCCCGGAGCAGGGATCGACGTCGCGAACAAGCTGATGAAGCCGGTCACCAACTACGTCACCACCTATCGCCGCCTGTTCCAGAACATCCTGGATGGCAAGGACCCGCGAACTGCCTACCAGTCGATGGCGAAGTGGGTGGCCGACAACCCACCGTTCCCCTCGCGTGCGTTCCGCGAATGGGTCACCTGGATGTACAAGGAGAACAGGCTCGTCGCCGGCCGCCTACGGCTACGCGGCGAGCGGGTCGACTTGACGGCGATCGAGCAGAACCTGCTTGTCGTGACCGCGGGCTCCGACCACATCGCGCCGCGGGAGGGCACGCTGCCACTGCTCGATCTCGTCGCGAGCGGCGACGTCACACACTTGGATCGCCCGGGCGGGCACATCGGTCTGATGGCCGGTTCCACGGCGAAGCAGGAGATCTGGCCGGAACTCGCGGATTGGTTGCGCGAGCGCTCCGGCCACTGAGGCAAGGGAGAGAGCGACAATGTCAGTCACCACAGCAAGCGGCGAAGCACCCGTTGGCACAAGCCCTATCGCGTCGATCGCGCACCGACCACGGCTACACGGCCGCGTCGCCTTCGTCACCGGAGGCACGCGTGGCATCGGGGCGGCGATCTGTCGCAGCCTCGCCGAGCAGGGCGCCGACGTCGCTGCCGGCTACGCCAGCGATCGCGCCAACGCCGAGGGGTTCGCCGGCGGGCTCACGCGGGACGACCTCAGATGCAGCATCCACCAGGGCAACATCGGCAATGCCGATGACTGCCGGCGGACCGTGAGCGAGGTGATCGAGCAGCACGGGCGGCTCGACATCCTCGTCAACAACGCCGGCATCACGATGGACAAGACCGTCTTGAAGATGACCGACGACGACTGGTACAAGGTGATCGCGGTCAACCTGTCGGGGGCGTTCTTCATGAGCCAGGCCGCGCTGCCGCACATGATCGAGCGCGGCTCGGGCCGAATCGTGAACATCTCCTCGATCATCGGCGAGATGGGCAATATCGGCCAGGCCAACTATGCGGCCTCGAAGTCCGGCCTGTTCGGGCTGACGAAGACGCTCGCGCGCGAAGCCTGCTTCCAGCTCAAGCGGGCCGGCAAGCTCGAAGACGATGGCATCGGAATCACCGTCAACGCGGTGGCCCCCGGGTTCATCGCGACGGAAATGCTCGCGCACGTCCCCGAAAAGGTGCTCGACGGGATCAAGGAGAGGATCCCGGTGGGACGCCTAGGACGGCCCGATGAGATCGCGCGCGTCGTGCACTTCCTCGTCGCCGATCAGTCCTCGTTCATCACCGGCGCGACCTGGGAGGTCAACGGCGGGATGGACATGTGAGCGATGAGCGTCGCGTAGCGCTCGTCAGCGGCGCGGCGAGCGGGATCGGTGCCGCGATCGCCGCCCGCCTTTCGCGCGACGGCTGGGATGTACTCAGCGTCGACGTCCAAGGCGACGTCGACGTGCGTAGCGACCTCACGACGCGCGCAGGCAACCGCGACGCGGTCAATGCGGCCGAGGAGCGGTTCGGTCGGCTCGATGCGGTGATCGCGAACGCCGGCTTTCAGCACGTGGCGCCGATCGAAGAGTTCCCCGAGGATCGCTGGGATGCGATCGTCGCGCTGCTGCTGACGAGCCCGTTCCTGCTGGCGCGCTACGCTTGGCCGCACCTGGTTCGCTCGGGAAGCGGGCGGTTCGTCGCGATTGCCTCGGTACACGGGCTCGTCGCGTCGCCCTACAAGGCAGCCTACGTCTCGGCCAAGCACGGCGTGATCGGGCTCGTCAAGACGCTCGCGCTCGAGGGCGCAGAGCACGGGATCAGCGCCACGGCCGTCTGCCCCGCCTACGTCCGCACGCCGCTCATCGAGAGCCAGATCGCGGACCAGGCGAAGGCGCACGGGCTGCCCGAGGAGCGCGTGCTCGAAGAGGTGATCCTGGCGTCGCAGCCAGTCAAGCGGCTGATCGAGCCCGACGAGGTCGCGTCAGCAGTGGCCTACCTGCTGAGTCCCGACGGGCGCGCGTTCACCGGCGCGCCGCTGATCATGGATCAGGGCTGGAGCGCCCGCTGAGGCCCGTCCGCTAGTGCGAGTGGGCGAGCACGCCGCTCAGCAGCGCCGGCCAATGGTCGGCGAGCGCGTCGTGGCTCATGAACAGACCGAGGTGACCGCCCCGGGTGCTGTCGCGCAGGACCTGCTCGGCGGGTGTGCTGGCGTAGTCGGCAAGCGCGAACACCTGGGCGCTGGGCGTGATGTGATCGGTCGCCCCGGCGAGCAGGTTCAGCGGGCAGGTGATCCGGCCGAGCTCGACACGTTCGCCGGCGATCTCCAGCGTGCCGGCGATGAGCTCGTTGTCACGGAACAGGTGCTCGACGATCCACAGGTAGAAGGCACCGGGGATCGACTGCGTGTACTTGAACCAGTCCTCGAACTCGCGGTAGCGCTCCAGCTTGTCAGCGTCGTCGAGGTCTGAGAGCAGCTGCAGCTGGCGAACGATCTCGGCGTCCGGTTGGATCGCGATGAACCCGGCGAGCAGGTACTCGCCGGGCAACACTCCACCGGAGGACGCGACGAGCCCTCGGTAGAAGGCGAGGTTCCCGCCGGGCGCGAACCAGCGAAGCGCCGCGTGGATCACCGGCTCGCCGGCATGGAAGTCGACGGGCGCGCCGGCGATCGTCAGCGTGTTGACGTGCTCGGGACGAAGTGCGGCGTAGATCGTCGCAAGCCAGCCGCCCTGGCAGTCGCCGATCAAGTTCACGGGCCCGCCGATCTGGCCGACTGCGCTCTCGATCACGTCCAGGTAGTCGCTGATCGTCGCGTCCTTGGTGGCGGCTGTGGCGCCGATCCAGTCGAGCGCGTAAGCCCGCTCGAGGCCAGCCGCGACAATCGTCGCCATCTGGCTCTGCGCCGACGAGAAGTCGACGATGCAGGAGTCATGCCCGGCCTGCGGCGGTACCACGAGCGTCGGAACCACGGGGCTCGCAGCCGCGGGCGAGAAGTCCCGCAAGCGGGCGATCGGGGCCTCGAACAGCACCGTGTTGGGCGAAGCCCACCGGGGTGGGCGTCGCCGCGAAGCTAGAGCCCACCAGCGGCTCAACTCGCCCGCCAGCTCGAGCGGCGTCGCACCGCGCGCGAGTGCGCTCGAATACCAGCCGGCGAGCCCGTCGACCGCCGCGCTCCATGCCGCAACGCCATCGGAAAGCGCGAACTCCTCGAACGACGGTGGGCAGGTGGCGGACATCTGACTCCTTTCGCGTGGCTGCTCGGTGGTGCAAGCCCGCATTCCACACTAGCACCCCGTTAGCTGGAATTGCTAGCACCGGCTAGCGCGCTAGCTATCTTGCCGCTAATGTGCTAATCTGCAAGCAGTACCCACAACACGGGCCAGTCAAGGAGAACCAAATGGAAGCCAAGACAGCCAACGTAATCCCCGATCTTGAGACCGCCACACAACGCGCAACCGAGGCCAACGAGCGCCTCGTCGGCGCTGGCCGCAAGATCACCGGCGCTTACCTCGACGGCATTGAGAAGTACGTCGCCGGGCTCGCCCAGTTCGAGCGCAAGATCGCCGAGCAGAGCCAGGTAGAGGCGATCACGACTCTGCTCGAGACGCACGCGAAGGTGACCGAGGAGATCGTCAAGGCGAGCGTCTCGGCCGCACGCGAGTTCGTCACCGCGTAGAGCAAGAGTTGCGGCTCACGACGACCAGCACGCAAACGCGTGCTGGTCGTTTGTCATTCTGGGTCAGCTGCGCCGAGGGCGCGGCCCGATCCCGACAAACGCCTCATAGGTCTCGATCAACGCCTGCCGCTGGCGCCCCGTCAGCCGCGAATCCGCCCGGATAGCCTCGACCACATGCGGAAGCTCCTGCTCCCCGCGCGGCACGCCAGCCTCTTCGTAAAGGGTGTCCGCCGACATCTGCAGCGCGTCTGCGATCGCTTGCAACACGTGCTCGGAGGGCGCACGCAATCCACGCTCGATCTGCGACAGATACGGATTCGAGATCCCGACCAGCTGGGCGAACTGGCGCATCGAGACCTCTGAGAGCTCGCGCTGGCGGCGGATGAATTCGCCCATCGCCGAGGCACCCTTGCTAGCCATAGGCCGAGGATACGCGACTCATTCGCGAAGCTCATCGAACGTCCGTCCTCCTCGAACCGGCGATCTCAGCAGTCGTGCCGCTTTCGACGGCCTAACAGACTCGCGCCAATGTTCACAATTTGTTCGCAGCGGCGACCGGCACGCCCGAAAAAATTGAATTTGCTTGGCGCGAGGGCGCCAACGCCGGTGAGTCAGCGGGGTAGTCGTTCGGTCAGATATACGTCGACTGTTTTCGCCGGCCACTTTTCCGAGCGCCTTGCGCAGGTCGGTCTTGACTGGGAGCTTGTGAGTGCCGTCGCCGAGAGCCATAAACGAGCTGCGGAAGGGTTGACCGTCGATCGTCCCGCGAACCTTGACGAGGCCACGGGTTCCGAAGTATTCGGCTGAGCCGGGCATGGCCACATAGGTCCATCCGCCAGGTCCGGCCTCGTGATGCAAGGCTGCGGTGAAGCGCTTGTGCAGTGGACCCGGTTGCCCTGAGTGGAGATCCTCTGCGGTCGGGTCGCTGTCGTGCCGCTCGGTCATGCGCGGGCCTCCTCGACAATCTCGAGGCCGTTGCCGTCCTGGTCGCGGAACGAGAACATTGGTGGAACGCCCTCCCAGCGCAGAACCTGGCCTGCGTCGACACCGCTGGCTATCAGCGCGGCGTGGGCGGTCTCGGCGTCGTGACTGATGAGGCGGATGCCTGTCTCGACCCCGGTCGGGAGATGCTCGTCAGAGACCACCAACGCAATGGTTGCCGTTCCCCGTGGAGGCGCCACGACGATCCAGCGCTTGCCTTCGCCGATCGGGACGTCGAGGCGCTTGTCGAAGCCAAGCGTGTTGACATAGAAGGTGATCGCCCGGTCCTGATCAGTGACCGGGACTCCTACCGTTCGGAGCTCGTCGATCTGGATCGTGGGCTGCAATGGGGACATGTTGGTTCCTCCTGACTGGGTTCGGTGTGGTTGTGGATGCGGCTGACCGGGCCTCGACTCAGCCGTACATCAGCGATCCAGGGGTGGTCAGCAGCTCGCCGGTCTCAAGCCACGTTTTGAGGCCGGAAAGGATCATCGGCCAGCCGCCATAGAGCTGGTCGTTGGCGCCGTCGCGTAGTTGGTCGTGAACGACCGTCAACCGGCACGAGTCGCCGATCGGCTCGATCTCCCACGTCACCCGGGACGGCCCTTCGGCTTTGACATCCTCGCCCCAGAGCGCGGTCATGGTGTGCACCAGTCGGCGAGGCGGCTCGGCTTCGAGCACCTGTCCCTCGCCGAGCAGCGCTGCTGCCCGGGGGGAGCTCATCTTCCACTCGGAGCCGGGTGTCCAGTCCGAGCGGACCTCGGCGCCGAAGTTGTATTTCGCTCGAATCTCCGGGTCCGTGATCGCCTCCCAGAGGCGTTCAGGAGTGGTGCGGATGTAGATCTCGAAAACCTTCTCCATGCCTGTGCTCCAGTCGTTGCTTGAGGTCGACCAGGGTGGAAACCCATGGTTCTGCGTACTTGCTCACCCATCGGTCGTGGACCAGACGGATCGGGATCGGGTTCAGGTAATGGAGCTTCTCGCGGCCCCGTTTGCGCGTCACGACCAGTCCGGCCTCTTCGAGTTGCTTGAGGTGCTTCATCACGCCGAAGCGTGTCATCGCGAAGTGGTCCTCGAGCTCGGTGAGGCTCTGACCATCACGGCTGAACAACTCGTCAAGCAGGCTTCTCCGCGTCGGGTCGGCCAGCGCCTTGAAGATCAGGTCCACGCGCAGATCATATGTGACCTTATGGTCACCTGTCAAGCCTGCGCCGTCGACGCGGCGCGCCACCTCGATGCCTAGAGACTCGGCTGCGACGATAGCCATCGTGGAGCGTGGCTCAACAGGTGTGGCAGAAGTCGCCGCCAGCGACCTGAATCTCCCCGCGGAGCTGAGCCGGCGAAGGCTGCGCGTCCGTCTGCTGATCGCGACCGGCGTTCTTCTCACGGTCATTGCCGTCGTCACGCTGCTCCCCGGCCTCGGTGAACTGCGCTCGCGGTTGGCGCACGCCAAGCCAGGCTGGCTTGTGCTCGGCGTGGGGCTCAAGCTGCTCTCGGGACTCGGCTACGTCGCAGTCTTTCGAGTCGTCTTCTGCCGGCGGATGAGTTGGCGCATCAGCTATCAGATCGGCATGTCCGAGCTCGGTGCCAACGCGCTCTTCCCGACCGGCGGCGCCGGTGGCCTGGCGCTTGGCGCGTGGGCATTACGAAGAGGCGGAATGGCGGCGCGCGAGATTGCCCGACGCTCTGTCGCTTTCTTCCTGCTGACGAGCATCCCAAATGTCGTCGGGGTGATCGTGGTCGGACTGGGCCTTGCCGTCGGCGTCCTCGCCGGCGAGCGCAATCTCCTGCTCACGGCCGCTCCGGCCGTCGTCGCCGCAGCGGCGATCGCGGTGACCCTTCTCGCCGGCCGCATCGCCGCGCGGAGTCAGGATCGTCGGCCGCGCTCATCGCCGGTGAGGGTCTCCCGGCGCGCTCGGGCACTTCGGGCGAGTCTCATCGCTCTCGCGGATGGCGTCCAGGAAGCCCTTGTTCTCCTGCGAGAAGCAAACCTCGTACTGATTCTCGGTCTGCTCGCCTACCTCGTGTTCGATCTCATGATCCTCTGGGCCACGTTCCGCGCCATCGGCCCGGCGCCAGCGCTCGGCGTGCTGGTGATGGGCTATCTGATCGGTGAACTCGGCGGGCTGATCCCAATTCCCGGCGGCATCGGCGGCATCGACGCCGGCCTCGTCGGAACGCTCGTCCTCTACCACGTACCGCTCACCGCCGCGGCCGGCGCGGTCCTCGCCTATCGCGCGATTGCAATATGGGTTCCAGCGATCGTCGGCAGCGCAGCGTTCGTCGCGCTGCGCCACACCCTACGCGGAGAAGCCAACGCGATCGCCGTCTGCGCCCCCCAGACCGAGATCGAGATCATCGGCGTCGGTCGCGCCGTCATCCGCGGCGAGCAAGTTGCCGCTGCTAGTGGCGACAATTGGCTCGGCTAACGCCGCAGTAAGCCGAGGGCGTCCGCCTGCCCGCGCGGGGTGCGCGCAAACGGTCGGGCCGTGTCAGTCGTTCGCTTCGACTTCGCGGCGCTCGCCGGCTTGACGTCATGAGGCGCGGCCCCGGCCCACGGCTCACAGGCTGATCGCGAGAACGATCCGCCCGGCGCGCCGCGCCGACACGATCATCCAGCCGTTCCTAGGACCGCGCAACGACGCATCGCCGCTGCGCACCGCCCAGTTCGCGCTGTAGTGGATGCGCACGAGCATCGCGCCGCGCCGGCCGGCCTGCAGGACGACCGTCGATCCTTGCTCGCTGAGGATCCGCCCGGCCCCGCTGACAATGCCGGCCGCGCCGGCGACCTCCCAAACGCGCCAGTTGGCGTTACGCCAGACCAGCCGCAGACCAGGCACGCCCGCGCGGAGCAGGCGCGACTCCGGCGCCGCGATGTAGTCGAGGGGCGCGTTGGCGAGCGCGACGAAACGCACGCCGTTGCGCGTGAGCCACGCGCGGTAGCTCGAAGCGTTGAGACGTCCGGGCTCGTAGAAGATCGGATTGTCGGCGGTGTCGAGTTGGCGCTCCCAGCCGCGTGCGAGCGGGAGCCACAGCGCCACGTAGACGGCCTCCCAGTGCGTCGCAGTCGGTACCACCTCGACCCGACCGAGCGGCTGGTCGTGGGGCAGCAGATAGGCGAGGAGCGGGCTGAAGTACGTCTTGGAGCTGGACGGGTTGCTCGAGCCGAGCAGCGCTCCGGCCACCGGCACCCATTCGCTGAGCGCGAGTGAGATCACGGCGGCGACGAACAGAGCGCGCGCGCCCCAGATTCTCGCCGACGCCCGCCGGCCGCGATGACCTCGCAGCCCGATCGCCGCCAGCGCGAACAGCATCAGGCTCAGACCAACGCTCGTGGCGAGCCGCGTGACATTGACGCCGATCGCGCTCGGCACCAAATAGCAGAACAGCACAGCGGCACCGTAGATCGCAGCACCCAGCCGCAAAGCGCGTTGGGAGTCGTCGAGCAGCAGGATCAACGCGAGTAGCGGAGCGAGCATCCCGGAGAGATCGAGCAGCGAGAACGGCATCGTTCCCTGGCCCGGGAAGATCAACCCGAGCGCGGCGACCGGGATCACGGCGGCCGCGAGCAGGCACGCCACCGGCAGATTCCGCCTTGGCAGATCGGCGAGCAACCAAGCGAGTGCCGCGATCGCGAGGAACGCCCCGGCCAGCGGGCTGGAAAGCGACGAGGCCGTAGCGAGGGCGAACGCCAGCGGCCAGATCCTGCGCTGCGCGGCGAGAAGCGCGAGCAGGGCCAGCGCCTGGCCAAGCAGGAACGGCACGCGGCCCGCCGCCACCTGGACGAGCGTGCCGAGTACGAAGAGGCCCGTGGCGGCGCGCCCAACAAGACCGTAACGCGGCGTCACGAGGCGATCGAACGCCCAGGATGCAAGAGCGGCGCAGGCGATATCCGTCAGCGATATCCCCAGCGCCGCGCCAATCGGCGGAAACAGGACCGAGTAGCTGAGCACCCAGTGCCCGGCGTACCAACCGGAATCCCAAACGGTAAGGCCGACTCGGCGGAGCAGGTCGACCCGGTACACCGCCGCGGCCAGGTCGCCGCCGCTCACGCCGGTGACCAGCGCGGTCAGGGCGAGCAGAGCCGCGACGGCCGGTGCCGCCAGGCCGTAGCCGACGGATGATTTCGGCAGAGCCGCGAGAGCTGGGCGGCGACCTGCGGGGTACTCCGCCACAGCGAGCCCGCCACTCAGCGAGCGAGCGCCGATGTCAGCGTTATTGGTGGTCAGCGGGCCACTCCGTTGGTGTCCGCGCGGGCAGCGTCAGCGGCCCTACCGCCGCCGGTCAGGACGTTGAACGGCACTCGCTCGATCGAGGCGCGAACGTCACCGTCCCGGCTCAGCTCCAGCAGCGCGACCGCAGCCCTGGGGTCCCCGTCGTCGGGTTGTCCGACCGACCCGCAGTTGACGAACAACACACCGGCGTATTTGCCTACCCACGACCTGTGACTGCCCCCAAAGACGAGCACATCGCAATCGGACTCTGTGGCGATTTGCTCGAACGTGATCGTGGGCTGGTGCTCGAACAGATACTCACGGGCGCTTCGGGGCGAACCGTGCATCAAGCGTATGCGATTGGCACCAAGCGTGAAGCGTAGATCGAACGGCAGACCGCGCAGGAACTCGCGCGTCCACTCGTCGCTGTGCGAACGCGTCCAGGCGAGCGATCGGCGAGCGAGTTCGCGCTCGACCGCGGTCGCGTCAGCGCCACCGCACTCCGCCAGGTCGTGACCGACCGCGTAGTCGTGATCGCCGTAGGCGCTCGCGATCGAGCGCGACTGGAGGAGTTGACAAACGCCGACCGGGTGCGGGCCGTAGCCGACGAGATCCCCACCGGCGTAGATGGCGTCCACGCCGATTCGCTCCAGCTCACTTAACGCCGCGATCAGCGCCGGAAGATTGGCGTGGACGTCCGCGATGACGCCGACGCGCCGCATCTGGCGCTCCGTCTCCGAGGCGTTTGCGGCTGCGGCGATGCCAGGCGTCGAGCGTGCTGCCTCCAGGGGCGCGGCAACCATGAACGACGAGTGTCCACCCCGGCCGTAAGACACTCATTACCGGTGCGTGAGAAAAGCCTCACGGTCCGGGCCGGCGTTGCGCGACGCGACCGCATCGTCGATCACGCGTGGTTCACACAGCGCTCAGAAAAGCTCTCGCCAGCTGAACCGCGGGTTGTAGCCAAGCGCTTGGCGCGCGCCGTCGATAGCGAGCAGTGTGCCGTGCTCTGCGAGCGCATCGGCGACGGGCACCCCCGGGAAGGTCTCGGCCATCAGCTCGCGGCTCGGGCGCCGCATCACGGTGTCGGCGGCGGCGATGATAAACGCCTGCGCGCCCGCTAGATCGGTGTCCAATGCGCAGCACACGCTGTGCGCGACGTGGCTCTCGTCGACGTAGCTCCAGAGGTTCCACTTGCGCAGCTGAGGGTCCTCCCAGTACGAGGGGAACTGCTGGTAGTCATCACGCTCCATCACATTGGAAAAGCGCAGGCCGATGAACGGGATCTCGCTCCAGCGCGAGAACTGGCGTGCCATCTCCTCGCCGAGAACCTTCGAGAGCCCGTAGGAGGACTCCGGTCGAAGCGGATGCTGCTCGTCCACCGGGGTGTAGTCCGGCGGACGATCGAACGGTGGCCCAAGCGTCGTCTCGCTAGAGGCCCAAACGACCCGCTTCAATCCGAGCCGGACCGCTGCGGCGAACACGGTGTGCGTGCTCCTGATGTTGTTCGCGAATGTGACATCGGGGGTGGCGTGAACCGGCGAGGGAATCGCGGCGAGGTGGACCACCGCCGCCATGCCGGACATCACCTCCGCGCCGCTGAGCGCCTCGAGCGTCTGGCCGTAGTCGGTGAGATCTGCGGGGAGAAACGGCGCGCTCGCCGCCGGCGGCTCCGGCGGCCGATGATCGACGTTGAGCACCTCGTGGCCGTGTTCGAGCAGCCCGCGGATGACCGCGCGCCCAACCTTGCCGCTACCGCCCGTGACGACAACCTTCATGGAGCCACCAGCCAGCGTCGCCTAGCGTCGGCGAGTGTTAGGTTCGTGGCCGCGCTTCGCGAAGCGCGGCCACTTGGTCTTGGGGGAACCCAGTCGGGGCAGAATATCGCTCGCGAGCGGCAGGCAGGGATCATTTGTGGCCCTCAGCAACGAGTCCCGTTCAGCCGGTGTTCCGAAGCCCGCTGGCGATGCCGTTGATCGTCAGCAGGCTCACCCGGCCAAGCGCGTCGTGATCTTCGTGGCTGTCTCGGCGAAGGCTTGCGAGCAGCGCGATCTGGACGAACGACAGCGGGTCGACGAACGGGTTGCGGCGGTCGATCGACGCCTGGAGCACCGGCTCCGAATCGAGCAACCGGTCGTTGCCGCGGATCAACAGCAGCTCGGTCTCGGCGCGGGCGAGCTCGGCAACGAGCGTTCCCCAGATGCGATCTCGTTGGTGCGCGTCATCCCAGAGCTGGGTGTAGCGACCGGCGATCCCGAGGTCCGCCTTCGCGAGCGCCATCTCGGCGTTCGCGAGCAGCGTGGCGAAGAACGGCCACTCGTCGGTCATCTCGCGTAGCAGCTCGAGACCGTGACGCTCACGCGCACCAGCGAGCGCCGTGCCGAGCCCGAGCCAAGCCGGCAAGACGATTCGCGACTGCGTCCAGGCGAAGACCCACGGGATCGCCCGGAGGTCATCGATCCCGTCGTGCACCCCGCGCCGCGCCGGGCGCGACCCGAGCCGGAGCCGTGAGATCTCCTCCAGCGGCGTAACCGCGTCGAAAAAGCGGACGAACTCGGGGTCGTCGTGCACGAGCGCGCGATAGTCGCCCGCCGAGATCTCAGCCATATCCTCCACGACCCGCTCGAACACCTCGTGGCGAGCGGCGCCGTCGGGCGCGCCCGTCGTCAGGGTCGCGCTCGCCGCCAGCTCGAGCTCGCGGTGGGCGATCTCCGCCACCGAGTACTTCGCCGTCAGGACCTCGCCCTGCTCGGTCATCTTCAGTCGAGCGTTGACGGTGCCCGGGGGCAGCGCGAGGATCGCGCTGTTCGTCGGACCACCCCCGCGCCCGATCGCACCGCCCCGCCCGTGGAAGAAGACCCAGCTGACACCGTGACCGCGAAGCACCGCCGCGATCTGCGTCTGGGCGCGATACGCAGCCCACGCCGAGGCGACATAGCCGACATCCTTGTTCGAGTCCGAGTAGCCGATCATCACCTCCTGCTCGTCGCCGACCGCGCTGAGGGCGGCCCGGTACACGGGCTCTCCTAGAAGGGTGTCCATCGTCTTGGGTGCCGCGGCGAGCGTCGCGCCCGCCTCGAACAGCGGCACGATGCGAAGCCATGCGCGCACGCCGCCGGCGTCGGCGAGACCCGCCTCCTTCATCAACAGCAGCACCTCGAGAAGATCGGCCGGACTCTCGGTGCCGGAGATCACGTAGGACTGCACGGCGCCGCGATGGGGTCCCGAAAGAGCCTCCCGCAGCATGCGGAACGTCTCGATCGTCTCCCGCGACGTCTCGGAGAAACCGCCGATGTCGGCCGGGATCAACGGACGGTGGTCCGCGATGTGCGCCACGAGCAGCTCGCATCGAGCTTGCTCGTCAAGCCCCTCGTAGTCCTCGCAGATGCCGAGCGTCGCATATATCTCGCTGAGCGCGCTGCGGTGTATTAGAGCGTGCTGGCGGATGTCGAGCCGCGCGAAGTGGAAGCCGAATACCTCGACCTGGCGAATCACGTCGTGCAGGTCGCCGGCGGCGGTGAATTCCCCGGCCCCGCCGATCAGCGATCGCTGCACGAGCCGTAGATCCGCGAGCAGCTCCGCGGGCTCGGCGTAGCCGCCCGCAGCGTGCTGGGCCGTTGCGCGAACGCGCTCGCGCACGAACGTCAGCGCGCGACGGTACGGCTCCTCGGCGTTGAGCGCCGCGAGCTGAACCGCCAGCTCGGGAAAATCGTCGGTGCCGCGTCGCAGGATCCGGTCGAGGCCGACCACCGGACCACAGACCCGCTCTGAGAGCGAGAGGCGCCCGGCGAGCAGCTCCATGCGCGCTTCGAAGAAGCGCAGGCACTGCTCTCGCATCAACTCGAGCGCCTGTACCGTGGTCGTGGAGGTGACGAACGGATTGCCGTCGCGGTCGCCCCCGATCCAGGAGCCGAAGGTCAATAGCGGCGGCACGTCGAAGCGCTCGCCCGGGTAGAACTCGGCGAGCGCGCGCTCGAGGTCGCGGTAGATGCACGGCACCGTCTCGGCCAGCGTCGAGACGAAATGGACGAGACCACCCCTGACCTCGTCGAGCACGGTCAGCGAGATCGCTCGGAGCTCATCCGAACCCCAGAGCTCCTGCACCGTGGCGAGCAGGCGAGCGCGGGCGCCGTCGACATCGCTGTCGCCGCGACGGTCGAGTTCGCGGAGGATGCCGAACAGGCGCGCGAGCTTCTCGATCGTCGTCCGCCGGCGGGCCTCGGTCGGGTGCGCAGTCATCACGAGGCGCAGCTCGGCGTGCGCAAGCACGGCTTGCAGTTCGGCGGCTGTCGTACCGCGCTCGGCGAGCTCCGCGATCGCCCGGCGCATCGACCCGGCCCGCGGCGCCGGCGCTTCGCGTTCCTCCCGCCTGCGGATGCGGCGCACGCGGTCGTTGTCCTCGGCGAGGTTGACGAGCTGAAACCAGCGTGTGAGCGAGCGGACCAGCACCTCCGTCTGGCCGAGATCGAGACCGGCGACCAGCGCCGTCAGGCGGTCAGCCGCCTCCTCGTCGCCGGCGCGAGCGGCCTGGCCGAGGGCGACAGCCTCGTCGAGCAGGTGAACAGCTGCAGGACCGTCGCTGGCGCGCACGACCGCGTGCAACACCTCCGCGAGAAGGCCCTCGTCGGCAGCGAAGTCGCGCGGTCCGGTGACCGTGGGGATTTGGCTCGCACCGCTCACGCGCGGAATCGTCACAGTTCGCCGCACGGCATGTCGCGTGCCGGTGAGCGGCCCGGGCGAGGGTCGCGGGTGCAGGCGCGATCGCCTACACTGCTGCCGCCGTGATTGCCATGCGCGAAGAGCACACTGACCGCCGCGGCGAGGAGCTCTCGATTACGCGCGCGGCTCTGACCTACGCCGAACGCAGCCACGAGGGTCAGCGGCGGCGCTGCGATGGCGCGCCGTTCATCCTCCACCCGCGCGAGGTCGCCGACCTACTCCGGGGCGCCGGTGCAGACGACGAGCTGATCGCCGCGGGCGTGCTGCACGACGTGATCGAGAAGTGCGCGGTGACGCGGGAAGAGCTGAACGAGCGGTTCGGCACGCGCGTCACGTACCTCGTCAGCGCCGTCAGCGAGAACCCGCTGATCGACGGTTATGCGACGCGAAAGAGAGCCCTCCGTGAGCAGGTCGCGCGTTCCGGTTCAGACGCACTGACTCTGTTCGCCGCAGACAAGGTCTCAAAGGCGCGCGAACTGCAGGTTCCGGGCGCCAAGGTTCCGGCGCGGCGCCTCGCACACTACCGACAGAGCCTCGAGCTGCTGCAAACGCTGCTTCCCAGCCATCCGCTGACGCGCCAGCTGGGAACCGAACTGGCGCGCGTGCCCGCCCGTCAGGCTGCGGTGGCGCACGCCACCCAACCCTGAGCTGCCGCCGCTAGCCGACGGTTCGCACTGCTGTCCGGATCGTCGCGGAAAGCTTCGCGAACGTGACCGGTGCACGGAGGACCCTGATAAAGGGCGGCGCGAAGACGTCGGCAGCCGAGCGAACGATGAACACGGGATAGGCAGTGAAGTTGCCGATCAAAGCCACACTCGCCGCCTTCTCGATCATGTGCGGCCACAGCGGCCGGCGCAGGGCCGAGCCCCAGAGCCGGAGATTGAGTCCAAGCGCTCCCGCGAGCGTACCCGGCGAGTCGAGCGGGCCATTGCTCAGTGCGGTGCTGCGGATGTAGGCGAGCTGCGCGTAATCCCAACCCAAGCTCTGCGCGCCCGCGGCAAAGGCGCCGAGCGCCAGCTCCTCCGAGACCGGGCTCTCGACGATCGGCTCGAACTCGACGTTGACCACGCCCGAGCGGACGAAGCGCTTGATCACCGACGCAACCACCGTGCCCGCCGCGGCGGCGCAGGGCGGCGAGATCAGATCGGCGTACTCGAAGACCGTGACGGGCGCCGAGCTGTTTCCGAGCACGAGTCCCTGCTGGGGAATCCCCCGCAGCTCGCCGCGAACCGCCGCGACAGCGGCCGCGAGCGACGGCGGGACGGACTGCCGCGCAACGTGACGGCTCGTGAGCGAGGGTCGCCCCGCGGCGTCGGGCGCCGCCGACATGAGCGCCACCGCGACGCCCAGACTCAGCACAGATAGCTGCAGCTTCAACTCAGTCTCCTCCGGGACAACTCTGCGTCGCGGCGACCGGCAACGGCCCCGACCTCCTGGGCTGCGTGCGTCATTGCGGGGTTCTCGCCGCACTAGCCGTCGACCATTCGATCACCCCGAGCGATCGAACCAGCCCAAGCTGAGCGCCGGCTTAAGACCTGGCCCTGGGCGCGGCCGCGGTGGCCGCGCCCCAAAGGATGCTGCTACTCGTCGGTCCCGGTCTCGCTGGCGGCCTCGCCAGACAGGCGCGCCTGCAACTCCTTGATGTGATCGACGCCGGCTGTGAGCTCGCCGTGGGAGATCTCGCCGCGGTCGACGAGTCCGGAAGCCGTCTTGCCAAGATCGGTGTAAGCCTGGCCCAGCTCGCGCTTCGTCTGTACTTCCTGCGCTGTCTCACGGGCCTTGTTGCCGGCCTGCTCAGCCCCTGCCTTTAGTTTGTCAACGAATCCCATCATTGCCTCCGTCGTGGGGGGTTGCTACGAACGTAGAGCTTAGTCACCTCTCTCAAAATGACTTGTAGGCGTCGTCGGTGCAGCGCTCGCACGCCCCGCGGAGGATGACCTCGTGCTCCGCCACCGCCAATGGCACGCGCGTGCTGACCCGCACCAGCTCGCGCTCGAGAGCCTCGTCGGCGAACGGCATCAGCCTACCGCAGCGATCGCACACCAGATGGTGGTGGTGGTGCTTGCCGCCGCGCGTGGCTTCGAAGCGCCACGTCGCCTGGCCGACCTCGAGCTTCGTGACGAGGCTGAGCGCTTCGAGCTCGGCGAGGATGCGATAGATGCTGGCACGCGAGACCGTGCGCGTGGCGTGCGATCGGTGGCGGAGCGTCTCTTCGATCTCGATCGCCGAGCACGCACAGGCCTGCGTGTCGAGGAGCTCGAGCAGCGCGTGGCGGGCGCCGCCACGACGGTAGCCGGCATCTTGGAGTGCGCGGCTCGCGCGGTCATACCACTCGGTGTGCTTGCTTTCGACCATCCGGCGTTCAAGTGTATTTCGGCCCTACGCGCGGACCAGTTGGGGATCGGATCCCGGCGTGTCGTGTCCATGCCGCCCATAGGCGCCCTACGGTGTAGGACGCGGCGCTGACGGTCCCAACGAAGAATCCGACCGGATAGTTGGTCTGGTAGGAGAGCGCGATCGCGGCCCAGACGATCGCAAGCGCGATGGCGACCGAAAGCCCGAGCGCTTGGAGGGGCTTGTCGGTGAACGAACGGGCGGCGGCCGGCGCGCCGATCATCAGACTGAAGATGAGCAGGGTACCGACGACGGGCACGGTCATCGTCGTCGCGAGCGCGACGACGGCGAGGAATGCGAGGTCGATGCGCGCGGTGGCAATGCCGCGGGCTTCGGCTACATCGGGGAGTAGTGAGGAGAGCATCAGGGGGCGGTAGAGGAGCGCGATCGCGATGACGCAGACGACTGCGAGTCCGGCGGTCGGGATCAACTGGCTGATGCTGACGCCGAGGATCTCCCCGAACAGCAGCGAGTAGACCTCGGGCGTGTATTCGACACTCAACGTGACGAACAGCGCGCCGAGGCCGAGCATCAGGACGAGCGTGAGGGCTGTTGCGACGTCGTGTCGGCCGCGGTGGCCGAGCGCGCTGATGCTGAACGCGCCGAAGAATGCGAAGACGCCGAATCCGATGAGTGTGTTGATGCCGACCAGGCTTGCGGCGGCGGCACCGGCAAACGAGCCGTTCGGGATCGCGTGTGCGACGAACGCCGAGCCCCGCAGGACGACGAAGAAGCCGACGAGGCCGGCGACGACGGCGACGATCGTTGCGACCGTCCAGGCGTGGATCATGAAACCGGAGAACATCGCCGTGGTCTCAGCCGCGTGCCGGGTCGGGCGCGATTTCGCGCCGCCGCCGCAGGCGTCGTGGTAGACCGGCCATGAGGTAGCCGAGGAAGATCAGCGTGACGACGAAGAAGCTGACAGGCCAGTACTTGCCCGACTGGTGATACCAGTCGTAGCTGTCGTAGGCGAGCAGGATGCTGAGCCAGGTGGCGGCGATCCCGATCGCTGCGGCGGCGGCGATCGCGCGGGCGGGGCTGCGGGTGAGGCGCAGCGCAATGGCTGCGGGCCCGACGAGTAGGGCGGTGCTGAGGATCGTGCCGATCGTGAACGCGGCGAGCGCGATCGCGATGGCGAGTGCGAGGAGGTAGGCGACGCCGACGAGGCGGACTGGGATCCCGCGGGCTGCCGCGAGCTCGGGGCTGATCGAGCTGAGCAGCAGGGGGCGGCCGAGCGCGGCGACGAGGCAGACGGCGATCGCGCTGAAGGCGATCACGGCGGGGATCGCGGAGCTCGCGATCGTGAACATCGAGCCGAACACGATCGAGACCGTCGCGCCGGTGGTGTTGTGGTAGACGCTGTCCAGATAGAGGAACAGGGCGGCGAGGCCGAGCCCGGCGCCGAGCACGATGCCCGTTGCGAGATCGCGCCCGCGGGGACGTTGGATACCGATCAGCTCCATCACCGCGGCCGCCGCGACGGCCGCGACGCCGAAGCCCCAGAGCGGCCCGACGCCGACCAGGAAGGCGCCCGATCCGCCGGTGGTGCTGATGTCGCCGAGCGCCTCGCCGGCGAACGACTGGCCGCGGATCACGGTGAACACCCCGACGGTGCCGCAGACGACCGCGGCGAGGGCGCTGACAGTCGCGGCGACCTGGACGATCTGGCTCGTGAAGAACCCTGGGTCGAAGATCGCTGCCAGCTGCGCGCTCACGAGACGATCTCGACCTGTGTTTGGGTGTGCGAGTGGTCGCTGGTGTCGGCGAGCTCGCCAGCCTCTCCGGCCACGACGAGGACGCGGCCATGGACCTGCAGAACGTCTACGTGGTGCCCGTAGAGCGCGCTCAGCACCGAGGTCCTGACGACCTCTTCGGTGGTGCCGCTCGCGGCGCGACCGGCGGCCAGGTAGACGATGCGGTCGATGACCGGCAGCAGCGGGTTCATCTCGTGGGCAGAGATCAAGACCGCGATCCGCTGCTCCGAGGTGATCCGTGCCAGTAACGCGACGACCTCATGGCCGCTTCGCAGATCGAGGTTGGCGAGCGGCTCGTCAAGCAACAGCAGCTTGGGTGCGGCGATCAGCGCGTGGGCGATAAGGACACGTTGCTGCTCGCCGCCCGAAAGTGTGCCGACACGGGCGTCTGCGAAGTCGCGCGCATCGACGGCCTCGAGCATCTCCTCGACGCGCGCGCGTCGTGCGCGCGACGGCGTGGCGATCCCGTAGCGGTGCGCGTCGAGGCCGAGGGCGACGAGGTCGCGGGCTCGTAGTGGCACGTCGGGATCGAGCTGGAATTTCTGCGGGACGTAGCCGATCAGCGGGTTGCGACGCGAGCGCGGTGCGCCGCCTACCAGCACAGTGCCGTGCGCGGCTTGCAGGCCGAGGATGACGCGGAACAGCGTCGTCTTGCCGGCACCGTTGGATCCGATCAGCCCTGTGAACTCGCCCGACTCGATCGCGAAGCTGACGTCGCGCAGGACCTCTCGGCCGGCCAGGCTGACGCTGACCTCGTCGACCGCGAGGATCGGAGCGCTGCCGTTGGAGAGCGCTTCGCTCACAGCTTCCGCGTCGAGACCTTGTCGGCCACGGCCCTCTGTAGCGCGCTGGTCTCGGCCAGCATCCAAGACTGGTAGTCGTAGCCGGGTGTGGGCATCGTCTCGTACACGCCGACGACCGGGATGCCGTACTTCTCGGCGTCCGCGAGGAACGACGCTGTCAGCGAGTCGGTGACCTGCTGGTTGTAGACGAACACCTTGATCAGACGCTTGGAGAACAACGAGCCCTGGAAGGTCACGGCCTGCGGCGCCGGATCGACGCCGTTCATGATGTCGGCCTGCAGCGGGAACGGCGTTTCGTTGACCGTCCCAGCCGCCTCGAGCATGTAGTCGCCGACCGGCTCCGTCGTCGCCACGGGTGTTTTCGGGTAACGCTTCGCGAACGCTGCTAGCGCCGCGTACCAAGGCTTCAGCGAGTTGTCGAACTTCGTCGCGTTGGCCTGGAAGTAGGAGCGATGCGAGGGCTCGATCGCTGAGAGGTCGCTGGCCAGCGCCTTGGCGACCGCCGGCATCGTCGTCGGCCTGTACCAGAGGTGCGGGTTCGGCGTCGAGTTCGGCAGGCCGAGCAGCGTCTGCACGTCGATCACCTTGCGCGCCGAGCTGGGCGACCCAGACTCGATGTCGTTCATGTACGTGTCGTAACCGAGGCCGTTCTGCACGACGATCTGAGCAGCGCTCACGACCTCGGCCACGCTGGGGCTGGCCTCGAAGCTGTGGGGATCGGTGTTCGGGTTGCTCTCGATCGCGCTCACCTTCACGTAGCGCCCGCCGATCTGGCTGATCACGTTGGCGTATTCGTTCTCAGCTCCGACGGCAACTATCAGTCCGCTCGACCCGCTCGCGGTCGCGGAGCCCGCGAAGGCCGCGACTGTGCCCAGTCCGAACATGACGGGCACCAGCAGCACGACGACGGCGCGAACGGCAACTCTCATCGAACACCTCCGGTCAAAACAGCGTGAATGCGGTGGCCTTGCAGCCCAAAGCATATCTAAGACTGCGTCGCGTTATCATCACTGCGAGAGCGCCTGTCAGCTCGCCCCACTACGCGCGGACTCGCTCCGTCGCTCGATCGCCGGACCCGAAGGTGAGCGCGCGAATCTGCGAGGCTCCCCCAAATGACGGACTCCGAGACCCCGGCGCAGGGCCCCGATCCAGTCGCGATCATGGCGCGGATCGGCGGCGAGAACTTCCCCGTGGCACCCTGTTGGCTGCCGCTGCGAGCGCGCGAGCACCTGCAGGCGATCTACGGCTTCGCCAGATTGACCGACGAGCTCGGGGATGAAGCGCCGGGCGAGCGCCTTGCCGCGCTCGACTGGCTCGAGGACGAGCTGGACCGCGCCTTCGCGGGCGACGCCGAGCATCCACTGATGCGCCGGCTGGCCGCCACCGTCGCCGCGTGCGAACTCCCGCGCGAGCCATTCGTTCGGCTGATCGATGCCAACCGCAGCGACCAGCGCGTGAGCAGCTACAAGCACTGGAGTGATCTGCTCGATTACTGCGCGCTCTCGGCGAACCCGGTTGGTGAGCTGGTGCTGCACGTGTTCGACGTCGCCACGCCCGAGCGGATCGAGCAGTCGGACGCCGTCTGTAGCGCACTTCAGGTGATCGAGCATTGTCAGGACGTCCGCGAGGATCTCGAGCGCGGACGCGTCTATCTGCCGCTCGAAGATCTGGCGCGCTTCGGCTGCTCGCTTACGGACCTCGAGGCGCCGGAAGTGTCGGGCGGCCTGCGCGACGTGCTCCGCCTGGAGGCAACGCGAGCCTCGGCGCTGCTCGATGAGGGCGGGCCTCTGGTCGGCTCACTGCACGGCTGGGCGCGGATCGCGGTCGCAGGCTACGTCGGCGGCGGTCGGGCGGCGCTGAGCGCGCTGGCACGCGCCCAATTCGAGGTGCTTGCGCTGACGCCACAGCCGTCGCCGCGGCGCAGGGCCGGATCGATTCTCCGAACGCTCAACGGAGCGGCGCGGTGAGCACTACCGAACTGTCCACCGGCAGCTCCGAGACATCCGAGGCGCTTCGCCACTGTGCGGCCGTCACGCGCCGCGAGGCGGCGAACTTCTACTACGGGATTCGCCTGCTGCCACGGGCGAAGTTCGACGCGCTGTGCGCGATCTATGCGTTTGCGCGCTCGGTCGACGACATCGGCGACGGATCGCTTGACAGCGAGCAGAAGATCGCCGATCTGGCGCTGGCGCGCAGCGCGGTCGAGGAAATGAACGGCACAAGCCCGGACCCGGTGATCGTCGCGCTCGCGAGTGTCGAGCGTCAGTTCGCGCTGCCACGCGACGCGTTCATCGACCTGATCGACGGCGTGCAGATGGACATCACAGGGACCAGCTACGAGAGCTTCGACGAGCTCGTCGTGTACTGCAGGCGCGTTGCGGGATCGATCGGGCGACTCTGCCTCGCGGTGTTCGGCAGTCGGGATCCGGCCGCTGACGCCCTGGCGGACGACCTCGGCGTGGCGTTGCAGCTGACCAACATCCTGCGCGACGTGCGCGAGGACGCGCTGAACGGACGCGTCTACCTGCCGGCCGAGGATCTGCGCCGTTTCGGCTGGCCGCCCGGGGCCGCCGCCGGCGCGGAGGCGATCGCTGTTGTGAGTGCGGGCGAGCCCGGCACGCTGGCCGAGCTGGTGCACTTCGAGGCGCAGCGCAACCGCGAGTGGTACACGCGCGGCAAGGGGCTGATCGCACTGGTCGATCGCCGCAGCGGCGCCTGCGCGCTCGCGATGAGCCAGATCTACGAAGGCGTGCTGGAGCGGATCGACGCGCGACCCGAACGGATTCTCGAAGGGCGCGTGAGCCTCCCGACGCTTGCCAAGACGCGCGTCGCGCTGCGCAGCCTGCTGTGGCACGGGACGTGAGCGCGACACGAGCGGTAGTCATCGGCGGCGGCGTCGCCGGCGTCACGGCGGCACTCGACCTCGCGGATCGCGCAGTCGACGTCACCTTGGTCGAGGTCCGACCAAGGCTGGGGGGCGCGGCGTACTCGTTCGAGCGCGATGGCCTGGCGCTCGACAACGGCCAGCACGTCTTCCTGCGCTGCTGCACCGACTACCGGGCGCTACTCGACCGGATTGGCGGCAGCGGCGGCGTCGAGCTTCAGAGCCGGCTCGAGATCCCGGTGCTACGACCCGGTCATGCGCCGGCGCTGCTGCGCCGCAGCCGCCTGCCGGCGCCTGGGCATCTCGGTCCGGCGCTGCTCCGCTACGGTCACCTCTCGGTGCGGGAGCGGATCGGCGTCGCCCGCGCCGCACTCAAACTCGCGCGCGTCGATCCGGCGCGCGATGACGAGACGTTCGGCAAATGGCTGGCTGCTCACGGCCAGAGTCCGCGCGCGATCGCGAACCTGTGGGATCTGATCGCGCTGCCGACGCTGAACCTGCCGGCCGCGCAGGCATCGCTCGGCCTCGGAGCGTTCGTATTCCAGGAGGGACTGCTGCGAGGCGCCGCGGCAGGCGACATCGGCACCCACCGCGCTCCGCTTGGCGAGATCATCGGTGCGCCGGCCCTCCGGACGCTGCAGCGGTCGGGCGTGGACGTGCGCTTGCGCTGGCGAGCCCAGGAGGTCGAGCGCGACGGCGAGCGATTCGAGGTTCGCGGCGAGCAGGACGACCTGACCGCGGATGCCGTCGTGCTAGCCGTCCCGCATCCGCGTGCAGCCGCGATCATGCCGAGCGAGCTTCGCGTTGCCGCGGCGGCGTTCGAGGGTCTCGGGAGTTCCCCGATCGTCAACGTGCACGTCGTCTACGACCGTCATGTCCTCGACCATCGGTTTGCCGCGGGCGTCGACAGCCCGGTCCAGTACGTCTTCGATCGGACACCGGCGGACTGGGATGATGAGCGTCAGTACGTTGCCGTTTCGCTCTCGGGCGCGGAGCTCGAAGTCGCGATGCGCACCGAGGAGCTTCGCGAGCGCTACGTGCCGGCGCTGGCCGAGCTCTTACCGCGGGCTGGCAACGCGGAGGTGCTGATCTTCGCGGTGACGCGCGAGCACGCGGCGACGTTTCGGGCGGCCCCAGGCACGCGCGCCCTGCGACCGAGCGCCAGGACGTCTGTGCCGGGATTCGCGCTCGCCGGGGCCTGGACCGCCACCAACTGGCCGGCTACGCTCGAGGGCGCGGCGCGCAGCGGCCACGCGGCCGCGAGCGTCGCGATGGAACACATTCGAGGCCTTTGAGCGATCATGCGACCGTGAGTCGGAAGGCGGGTGCCGATGACGGCGGCGCGCAACGCGCGAGCGTCATACCCGCGGCGGCGGCGGTAGCTCACGGGGAGCGCTTCGTGTAACCCCGGCAGGTCGTCACGGGGAGCCGCGGATAGCGCGGAAAGTCGTCGGGCTCGAGCTTCGAGCGCTCGCAGAGTGAGAAGGTCGAGCCGCGCGTGTTGGGCACGAGCCGCTGAAAGGCGCAGTTCCCGCAAAGTCCTGCGCGGAGACCTCTGAGCCCAGCGTCGCCAGCTCGGACCACGGCAAAACTATACTTTCTGAAGTGCGTACGTTTGGACGACTGCTCACGTTCCTGCGCCCGTACCGCCGGGGCGTCATCGCGTCGTTCACGCTTGCCGCGCTCGCAATGCTCGGCACAGTGGCGATTCCCGAGCTCGCCGGCGCCGCGGTGAACGCGATCCACGACGGTCACCACCGCGGGGAGCTTCTCGCCTACGCCCTGGCGATCGCGGGTGCAGGCGTGATCCGCTTCGGACTCACCGCGAGCCGGCGGCTGATCGCCGGACGCGTGTCGCTCGGCGTCGAGTACGACCTGCGCAACAACCTCTTCGCGCAGCTACAGGCGCTCGAGCTTGCGTTCTTCGACCGCCAGCAGACGGGGCAGCTGATGTCGCGCGTGACCGTCGATCTGCAGTCGGTGCGCTTCTTCCTCGGCTATGGCCTGATCTTCATGGTCCAGTCGGGGCTGACGATCGCCCTCGCGGCAGTCGCGATGTTCGTGCTCCAGCCGGAGCTCGCGGCGATCGCGCTGCTGCCGGTGCCGTTCGTCATCTATGCGACCTACCGTTACAGCCGCCTCGCCCGGCCGGCGCTCGAGGAGGTCCAGCAGCGCATCGCCGAGCTGACCGCGGACGTCCAGGAGAACATCGCCGGCGTACGCGTCGTCAAGGCGTTCGCGCGCGAATCCCACCAGCGCGCGCGCTTCGAGCGCAGCGTGATGCGGGTGTTCGAGCAGTCGATGATCGAGGCGCGGCTGCAGACGCGCTACAACCCGGTGATCGGCTTCCTGCCGCAGCTCGGCCTCGCGGCCGTGCTGCTCGTCGGCGGTCACGCGGTCATCCGCCACGAGCTGAACATCGGCGACTTCACCGCTTTCTACCTCTACCTGCTGATGCTCCTCAGCCCGATGCAGACGCTTGGCGTGACGCTGACGATGGCCCAGCGCGCGACCGCATCGGGGGCGAGGATCTTCCAGGTGCTCGACCGCGCTCCGCGCCTCACGGCACCGGCGGACGCCCCGCCGCTGCCCGCCGGCAGTGGCCACGTCCGCTTCGAAGGCGTCTCGATGCGCTATGCCGGCGCGAGCACTGACGCGCTGCACGAGATCCACCTCGATCTGCCAGCGGGCCGAACGGTGGCGCTACTCGGGGCGACCGGCTCGGGCAAGACGACGCTCGCCGCGCTCGTCGCTCGCCTCTACGACCCGACGGCGGGGCGCGTGCTGATCGACGGGGCCGACCTGCGTGAGGTGGAGATCGGGTCGCTGCGACGCGCGATCGCGATCACCGGCGACGATCCGTTCCTCTTCTCAACGTCGGTTCACGCCAACATCGCCTACGCACGCGCCGATGCTACGCGGGCGGAGGTCGAGGACGCAGCGCGGCGAGCACAGGCCGATGGGTTCATCCGGCTGCTGCCGCAGGGCTACGACACGCTGATCGGGGAGCGCGGGTTGACGGTCTCCGGTGGCCAGCGCCAGCGTCTCGCGATTGCACGCGCGATCCTCGCCGACCCACGGATCCTGGTTCTCGACGACGCGACCTCTTCTGTCGACGCGACCACCGAGCGCGAGATCAAGCTGGCCCTCGCCGAGGTGATGGCCGAGCGTACGACATTCATCATCGCCCATCGGCTCTCGACGATCGCCCTTGCCGACGCCGTGGTGATCCTCGAGCACGGAGAGATCGCCGCCCAGGGCACGCACGACGAGCTGCTCGAGGTCTCGGAGCTCTACCGCGAGATGATCGAGCAGAGCCAGGCGAGCGGCGTCGGCGTCAAGCGCAGTCGCCAGCGCCCGAAGGCAGTCCGGCGATGAGCACGCCATCGCGTACGAGCGAGGTCATGCGACGTCTTCGAGGCACGAGCGGCCGCGGCCGGCGGCTACGCGGCCTCGCCGCCCTGCTCGCCCCATACCGCCTGCGCAGCGGGGCGATGGTCTTCGCGCTGATCACCGGAACGGCCGCATCGCTCGCCCCGGCACCGCTCGTCGCCTACGCGATCGACGACGGAATCGAGAAGCACGACATGTCGCGGCTGGTGCTGGTCGTCGCCGGCTTCGTCATCGCGGCGATCGTCGTCTGGGTGATGACCGCGGCGCAGACGTTCCTCGTCGAGTGGGTCGGCCAGCGCGCGCTCGCGGACTTGCGCCTCGCAATCTTCGCCCACCTCCAGCGACTCCCGGTCAGCTTCTATGAAAACCGACCGACCGGGGTTCTGATCTCGCGGATGACGAACGACGTCGAGGCGCTCGACAGCCTCGTCACCGACAGCGTCGTAACGCTCTTCCAAGGCGGGCTGACGTTGCTCGGAACACTCGTGATTCTGGTGACATTCGACCGCCGCCTGGCTCTGATCACGTTCATCATGCTGCCGCTGATCTTCGTCGCTTCGCTCGTCTTCCGGATCGCCTCCTCAGATGCCTACCGGCGCACGCGCGAGACGATCGGAGGGATCACCGGCTACCTGCAGGAATCCCTGTCGGGCGTGCGGGTCGTGCGGAGCTTTGCACAGGAGCCGCGCCACGAGCACGAGTTCGCGGAGCTGAACGACAGCAACCGGTCCGCAAACATGACGACGGTCTACTTGAACGCCGCATACTTCCCGACAATCGAGTTCGTCTCCGCCGTCGCGACCGTGGTCGTGCTGCTCTACGGCGGCGATCAGGTTCTGAACGGCCATCTCGAGGTCGGCATCCTCGTCGGCTTCCTGGCGGCGCTCAACAACTTCTTCAACCCGATCACGCAGCTCTCCCAGCTGTACACCACCTACCAGGCTGGTATGGCCGCGCTCGACAAGATCTTCGAGCTGCTCGACGAGCAGCCGAGCATGACCGAGCGCTCCGGCGCACTGGTGCTGCCGCCGCTGCGCGGCGAGCTGAGCTTCGAGCACGTCTCGTTCGCCTATCCCAAGCGGCGCGGCGAGAGCGACAACGGCCGCGCGGTACTCGCGCTGGACGACATCGACCTGCAGATAGCGCCGGGCGAGACGGTCGCGCTCGTCGGAGCCACCGGCGCGGGCAAGTCGACCTTCGCGAAGCTGGTCGCGCGCTTCTACGACGTGACGCGCGGGCGGATCCTCGTCGATGGGCACGACGTGCGGGGGGTCAGCTACCAGTCGCTACGCTCGCAGCTCGGCGTCGTTCCGCAGGAGGCCTTCCTGTTCTCCGGGACGATTCGCTCGAATATCGCATTCGGCCGCCCGGAGGCGAGCGACGAGGAGATCGAGGCGGCGGCCAAGGCGGTCGGCGCGCACGAGATCATCGCCGGGCTCTCCGAGGGCTACGCCACCGAGATCGGCGAGCGCGGCGTGCAGCTGTCGGCCGGACAGCGCCAGCTCGTCTCCTTCGCGCGCGCGCTGGTCGCCGATCCGCGGATCCTCGTGCTCGACGAAGCGACCTCGAACGTCGACCTGCGAACCGAGCGGCGGATCGAGCAGGGCCTGCGACGGCTGCTGGCCGGGCGCACCGCGATCGTGATCGCTCACCGCCTCTCGACGATCAGGGGCGCAAGCCGGATCGTCGTGCTCGAGCGCGGCCGAATCGTCGAGCAGGGCACGCACGAAGAGCTGCTTCTCGCCGGCGGCCAGTACGCCGACCTGTATCGCGACTGGGCCGACAGCGCGACCGCAGCATAGGCGCCGCTCGCTGACGAGCGCGTATGATCGCCGCGCTTTGAGTGCGATCGAGGTCCACGACCTACACAAGTCATACGGCGACTTCGAAGCAGTGAGCGGCGTCAGCTTCGACGTCGCGCTGGGCGAGGTGTTCTGCCTGCTCGGTCCAAACGGCGCCGGCAAGACCACGATCACCGAGATCCTCGAGGGCTACCGCGTTCGCAGCGGCGGTGAGGTCAGCGTGCTCGGCATGGATCCGGCGGGCGGTCCGCGGGCACTGCGCGAGCGCGTCGGCATCGTGCTCCAGTCATGCGGCGTGCAGCAGGACCTGACGGTGGCCGAGCTGATCGAGATGTACGGCCGCTACCACAAGCGGCGGCGCGGGGTCGACGAGCTGATCGAGCTGGTCGAGCTCGATGCCAAGCGAGAGACCCGCGCGCAGGACCTCTCCGGCGGTCAGCGGCGGCGCCTCGATCTCGCGCTCGCGCTGGTCGGCGAGCCGGACCTGATCTTCCTCGATGAGCCCACGACCGGATTCGATCCGCATGCCCGCCGCCAGGCGTGGTCGACGATCCGCTCACTCTGCGAACTCGGCAAGACGGTGTTCCTGACCACCCATTTCATGGATGAGGCGCAGACTCTGGCCGACCGCGTTGCGGTGATGCGTACCGGCACGATCGTCGCGATCGGAAGCCCCGACGAGCTCGGTGGTCGCGGTCGGCGTCCGTCCGCCATACGCTTCACGCTGCCGCACGCAGCGGAGCTGCCGGAGAGGATCGACGCCGCTATCACCCGCGACGGAGACCGCGTGCAGCTGGAGACCACGAACCCGGTCCGGGTCACGGCAGCGATCACCGGCTGGGCCGTCGCGGAGGGCATCGAGCTCACCGGCTTCTGCGTCACGCAGCCGACGCTCGAGGACATCTACCTCGAGCTGACCGGGGAGGCGTCGCCATGAGCGGCCGGCGAGCGCCCGTCGGGGTAGGGCGCGATTTCGGCCTCGTCGCCTGGCAGGTGCTCTACGAGCAACGCGCCTTCTGGCGCAACCGCGCGCGGGCTTTCTTCGCCTTCCTCTTTCCGATCATCTTCCTCGTGATCTTCTCCGCGATCTTCCAGAGCAAGACGATCTACGTTGGATTCCACCGCACGATCAGCTACGACACGTTCTTCGTGCCAGGGATCCTCGCCTACGGGGTCATCGCCACGACGTTCATCAACATGGCGGTCGGCACGACAGTCCTGCGCGACGACGGGGTGCTCAAGCGGATGGCGGGAACACCGCTGGCAGGCTGGGCCTACGTCGCGGCCCGCATCATCTCCACGCTGATAGTGACGGTGGCGATGAGCGCGCTGACGCTCCTAATCGGCCACTTCGTTTACAACACGCATGTGCGTGGCGCGACGCTGCCGGGCCTGATCGTGACACTCGCGCTTGGGAGCGCGACCTTCACCGCGCTCGGCGTCGCACTCGTCCGCTACATCAAGAATGCCGAGGCCGCGCCCGCAGTCGTCAACGCAGCGATCCTGCCGCTGACATTCATCTCAGGCATCTGGTTCCACTTCCATCTCTCGCCGACGCTCACCGACATCGCCAAGGTATTTCCCGTCCGCGCCCTCGCCGACGGCCTCCAGCACGCCTTCAACCCATTCACCACGGGCAGTGGCTTCGAGAGCTCCGACCTGCTGACACTCGCTGTCTGGCTTGCGGTCGGAGCCGTCGGCATGGTCCGCTTCCTGAGAGCACCCGACCGTGTGTGACCTCGCCGCGACCGGACGGGAGCGAATCGGATCTATAATCGCGTCGGTCACCGGCGCGCCTCCAACGGCGCCGGCGCCGCTGTGCGGGATGGTGTAATCGGCAACACGTCTGCCTCTGGAGCAGAAATTTGGGGTTCGAGTCCCTGTCCCGCAGCTTCGGCGAACGGCCCGCAGGTGGGCACCTTCGTATAACGCCGGGCGGCAGATCAGCGGACGAATCGCCCGGACACGAGCGCCGCGGGCTCTGGCTCGGCCAGCACCGAAACCAAAAGGCTGCACTGCCGGTCAGTCAGCGAGCCGATCGACTTGCTCTCTGAGAGCGCGACTGCGTTCAAGATCCTGCGGCAGCGTGCCGGGCCCCAGTGGCGCTGGCTCCGCAAGAGCTGGAACACGGACATCGTTTTGATTTCCGACGGGCACCTCAGGAGGATCTCTGAAGGACTGATCGTGCCGGCGGCGATCCTCCGCTTCAGTGCGGCGCGCGAGACACGGATGTCATTGGCATGCGCCAGAGCCAACGTGCGCTGCCTGCCACCGGCAGCCGATCTCGTTGCGGTCATGGTCCCCCTTTCCTGCTCGCCGGTCGCTATGCGAGGCTTGGGTGCATCGTTTGTGCCTGGCGCCTGCCCGAGGTGGAGATCCCCTCAACCCAGATCCTGCCCGGAGTCATTCCGCTGGGATGCCACTCCGCGTTAGGTGAGTGGCAGCAAAAGATCACACTACGCCTGAGCGCCGGATAGCGCCCGCCGAGCAGCATCACACGACAACCGATGTCGCTCATTGCGGGCTTTCCCCCGAATTCGAGAGCAACTCAATGTGCGCCTCGACCTCGGCGAGCTGGTAGCTCGACGGCAGCAGCGACCAAGCCAGCAGCCACAACACGGCCTTCTTCTCGGCGCTGACCGGCGCGGGATCGATCAGCTCGTCTTCGACTGCCCCGAGCCCGTGGCCGGCGAGCATCCGCTTGCGGACCGCGAGGTGCAGCGAAGGGAACACGTCCACGGTCCGAAGCTGCGCGGGGCTTGGAGTTGCGTCGGGCAACTCCAGCGGTTGTGACACGGCGACCTCCGAGGCGTAAACATTGACGCTCGAAGTTCAGGTTGCGCTGCCGGCCCGCGGCCGACCTCGCTGCTGTCCCTCTGGGCGGCGATATTACCCAGCGTCGAGGCAAAGCACAACGGCATCCCAGCGAGCGAAGTTACGGTAAATGCGCGCTCATCCCTGCCAGGCGGAGCGGCCTGCGTGACGCGTGGTGAAGAGCCGCGGCGCGCCCGGGCTGATGGTTCGATGAGGCTTTCGCGGATCGCATGGCGGGTCTGATCGACTCGGTCGCGAGCTTGAGATCAGCGCATCAGCATCCAGCAGTTGTCATACCAGCTGAAATTCGACTGGCCACCGAGCAGCGGGTGTGGCAGGGTCATCGAGGCGTAGGTGCCGTCGGAGCTGACGGCTGCGGCGGCCGTGGCGCGCAGATCGGCGTGAAGCTCGCTGCGTCCGCCGGGCTGCTCGAGGAAATGCCTGATCGATGCCTTCCAGCGCTCGGCGCAGGTCTTGCCGTGGCGCGTTGCGTTCATCGGCGTTCCGAGAATGGCGCACACCGTCGAGGCGTCTTTGTGCAGCTCGGCTGTGACGAAGCGCGTGACCTGTGCGCGCAAGCCAGGGACCGTGCCCGCTGAGGCGGCGAGAGCGGCGCTGGGGACGGCGAACGCCGCGAGCGCGGCAACCGCGGCCAAAAGGGATCGTGAGCGCATACCCGTGAGGATAAGCGCGCGCGCTGACGTGTCAGTCGCCGACGTGCGAGAAAACCGGGGTGATCTGCTCCTCGAGGCCGGCGTCTAGTACGAGCAGAACCTGGTCGCCGGCCTCCACGACGGTCTCCGGCGTCGGCACGAAGCCGCGGCCGTCGCGCAGCACCGAGATCACGAGGCTGCCTTCGGGAAGCTTGACTTCGGCGACGCGAAGCCCAGCCGCCGGCGCTCCACTCTGGACCTCGAGCTCGATGATCTCGAGCCGCTCCTCCTCGAGCGCCAGCAGGTGGACGAGGCCGTAGCGCGGCACCTCGTGTTCGATCAGGCGCAGGATCAGGTCCGTCGCCGAAACCACCGGCTGGATCCCGAGGAGCTTGAAATGCTGGAGATTTCGCGGATTGTTGACTCGCGCGATGACGCGCTCGCACTCGTACTTCTCCTTCGCGACCTGGCAGACCAGCATGTTGTCCTCATCGTCGCCGGTGACCGTGATCACGAGATCAGTGCGCTGGACGCCGGCGCGCTCGAGTACCCACAGCTCTGTCGCGTCGCCGTAGTGCACAACATGGCCGAGCTCCGGCTCGACCAGGAGGTAGCGGCGCCGATCGGCCTCGAGCAGCGTCACCTCGTGGCCCTTGTCGATCAGCTCGCGGGCGAGGTTCAGGCCGACCTTGCCGGCTCCGACGATGATCACGTACATCCGTCGAGCCTCAGCTGTCCAGCCCCAGGGCCTGCTCGAACATCTCGATCGCGTGCCGTGTGGGCGAGATCGTGTGCAGGCCCTGCTGCGCATACCAGGCTGCTCGGCCCGGGTCCATGACGCGGCAGACGACCTTGTCGACGCTGAAGCGCCGTTGCACGATCTGGGCGACCGTCAAGTTCGTGTTGTCGCCGTCGGTTGAAGCGATGAAGACGTCGGCGCGCTGCACTCCGGCCTCGAGCAGCGAGTCGACCTCGAGCGCCCTGCCGACGGTGAAGAGCCCGCCGGCGTCCTCCCAGGTCTGACCGTCGCTGTCCTCGAGGCGCTCATGCGAGAGCGGATCCTCGTCGAGGACCGAAACCTCATGGCCCGCAGCGAGCGCACGCTTGGCGACGGCCGAGCCAACGCGGCCGGCCCCGACGATCAGCACGAACATCGGCGCGGGATGCTACTCGCCAAGACCGGGGCGCAGCGCAGCGACTCAGGTGATCAGCGGGATTATCAGGATCGCGACGATGTTCGCGACCTTGATCATCGGGTTGATCGCGGGGCCAGCGGTGTCCTTGAAGGGGTCGCCGACCGTGTCGCCCGTGACCGATGCGGCGTGCGCATCCGAGCCCTTGCCGCCGTAGGCGCCGTCCTCGATCAGCTTTTTGGCGTTGTCCCAGGCGCCGCCGCCGGCTGTCATCAAGACGGCGAAGAAGAAGCCGACGACGATCACGCCGATCAGCAGGCCGCCGAGGGCCTGGATGTCGATCAGCCCGACGACGACCGTCATCACGATCGGCAGCAGCGCCGGCAGGATCATCTCGCGCTGCGCGGTGCGCGTGACGATGTCGACTGCAGTTGCGTAGTCGGGCTGCTCGGTGCCCTCCATGATTCCCGGCTTCTCGCGGAACTGGCGGCGGACCTCCTCGACGACCGCACCACCCGCGCGGCCGACGGCCTCGATCGCGAGCGAGGCGAACAGGCAGACCATCAGCCCGCCGAGGATCAGCCCGATCAGCACCGGTGGCTGGTTGATCCCGAACGTAACAACCTTGCCCTTCGCCAAAAGCTCCTTCTGGAAGCCGGCGAAGAGGACGACCGCGGCGAGCACGGCGGAGCCGATCGCGTAGCCCTTGGTGACCGCCTTGGTCGTGTTGCCGACAGCGTCGAGCGGGTCGGTGACGTTACGAACCTCTTCGGGCAGGTCGGCCATCTCGGCGATGCCGCCCGCGTTGTCGGTGATCGGGCCGAAGGCGTCAAGGGCGACGATCAGGCCGGTCAGCGAGAGCTGACCCATGACCGCAACGCCGATGCCGTAGATGCCAATCGTTCCGCCGCCGGCGAGCTTCCACGAGCCGAGGATGCCGAGCACCAGCACGAGGGCTGGCAGCGCGGTCGCCTGCAGGCCGGAGGCGAAGCCCTGGATGATGTTCGTCGCGTGCCCGGTCAGCGACGCTTTGGAGGTCTTCTTGACCGGCGAGAAGCGGGTCGAGGTGTAGTAATCGGTGATGACGAAGAGGAACGCGGTGACGGCGATGCCGATCAGCGCGCAGAGGTAGAGCTTGAACCAGCCCGGAGCATGGCCGACAGTGTCCAGCGAGATGCCGCGCATCAGCCAGTAGGTCACAGGGGCGAAGGCAGCGGCGGCGATCACGGCTGAGGCGATCAGGCCCTGGTACAGCGCGCGCTCGACGTTGCCGGCACGTGAGCGCACGAAGAACGTGCCGATGATCGAGGCGATGATCGCGACCCCGCCGAGCACCAGCGGGAACAGCGCGACGCGCGTCGGGTCGTGGAAGCTGAGCACGCCGAGCAGCATCACGGCGACCGCGGTGACCGCGTAGGTCTCGAACAGGTCGGCCGCCATGCCGGCGCAGTCGCCGACGTTGTCGCCGACGTTGTCNNGCGATCACCGCCGGGTTGCGCGGATCGTCCTCGGGGATTCCGGCCTCGACCTTGCCGACGAGGTCGGCGCCGACGTCGGCGGCCTTGGTGAAGATGCCGCCGCCGAGGCGGGCGAAGACGGAGATCAGCGAACCGCCGAAACCGAGGCCGATCAGTGCGGTGACTGCCGTCTTCGGCGTGTCGTGGAAGAACGCGGTGAGGACGCCGTAGTAGCCGGAGACGCCGACCAGCGCGAGGCCGACGACGAGCAGGCCGGTGATCGCACCGCCCTGGAAGGCGACCCGCAGCGCCGTCGGAATACCGCCGCGCGCCGCCTCGGCGACACGCGCGTTGGCGCGCACCGAGACGTTCATCCCGATGTACCCCGCCGAGCCGGAGAGGATGCCGCCGATCGCGAAACCCGCGGCTACGGCGATGTTCTGGATGAAGATGAGCCCGATGAAGACGACGACGCCGACCGCTGCGATCGTCGTGTACTGACGGTTGAGATAGGCGCGTGCGCCGGCCTGGATCGCGGCAGAGATCGTCTGCATCCGCTCGTTGCCGGGTGACAGGGCGAGCAGCGAGCGGGTCGTGAGCGCGCCGTAGATGACCGCGCAGCCGGCGCAGACGAGCGCAATCACGATGCCGTGATGGCTCAGGAAATTACTCAAAGTGGGGCTCCTTCAGTGGCTAGCGCGCGCGGATCGCCGTGCGCGTCACAACGACAAAGCCGGGCAGCTTCTGGCGCCGCCCGGCAAGACCGACGGGCGGCAGTGTATCCATAAATGCACTGCTCACGTTGTCGTTATCTACCGGACGAACCGGGAACCCAGAGCCGGCCCGAGGTTTGGGCTGGACCGGCGCCGCTCTTGCCGGCGTCCGGATCCGCTTCGCTTGACTGCTGCGGCGGCTTCGAGACGGCTTCGGTCGTAGGGGATGGCGCCGATGCCCCGGCTTGGACCTGCCTGGCGTACTCCATCTGGAGGGTTGAGAGGGCGTCGCGCAGTGGGCTGAGCGTCTCGGCGGCCTCGTTCTGCTCGAGGACGGGTAGCAGGGCGCGCGTCGCGTCGATCGCGGTGCGGACCTCGGCCAGGTCGCGCTCCTGCTCGGTGCCGGGCGCGATCCCGAGGCGTCGACCGGCGAGGTTGACCAGGGAGACCGCGGTCTGGACGACCACATCGAGCGCGGTTATCTGTCGCAGCTGCTCCTCGAGCGCCGCCCGGAGCTCCGCGTCGCTCGCCTCCGGGCCGCTCGTCGTGTCGGATGGCGGGGTGCTCATGCTGTGACCTCCTCGGCATAGGTGGCGCGAGTCTCGCGGACCGTTGTGTCGTAGACCTCGTGAATGCTCGCCCCGGACTCGATCATCGCCCGCTGGCGTTGCGAGCCGTTGCGTTCCGGCAGTACAAGCTCGCCGGCGCCCGGCAGGGTGATCTCGAGCTCCGCGCGAAGCGGCGCGGTCCAGGTGAGCAGGCGCTCGGCAATCTGCGCAGAGGGGTACTCGTCGCCGCAGGCCAGGTCAAGCTCGCCGCCACACGCGATCATGCGACCGTCGAGGCCGTGGCGGATTGCACGCCACATGTTCTCCTCGATCAGCCGCCCGGGCGGGTCCGCGAAGGGAACACCCTCGTCGACGTCGCGCAGCGCTTGGGCGACGCAGGCAACTATCAGCGCCGCGAGCGCGTCGGACTCCGCTGCGGTTGGCTGCGCATCACAGATCCGCACCTCGACCGTGCCGAACGCGAAGTGCGGGCGGACCGACCACCAGACCTGCGTGAACTCGATGATCGAGGACGTCCGCAGCAGTAGGTTGATGTAGTCGTGGTAGGCCGCCCAGCTGCCGAAGACGTCGGGCACGCCGCAGCGCGGGAAGCTGCGCGTGAAGATCTGGCTGCGCGTCGAGTGAAGGCCGGTGAGTCGGCCGTCGAGGAACGGCGAGCTTGCCGAGAGGGCGAGCAGCAGCGGCAGGACTGGGCGCAGGCGGTCGCAGACACGGACCGCGCGATCGCCGTCGTTGACTCCGACGTGGACGTGCAGGCTGAACGTGTTGTTGCGCCAGGCGACGTACTTGAGGCCCTCCTCGACACGGCGGTAGTGCTCGGTGTCGATGATCGCCTGCTCGCGGTAGTCGGCCCAGGGGTGCGTGCCGGTCGCGCCGAGCGCGGCGCCGCGAGAGGCGGCATGGGCGAACAGATCCCGGCGCAGTCCACGCTGGCGCTCGAGGGCGTCGCCGAGATCGCGACCGCGGCCCGAGATGATCTCTATCTCGGAGGCGATCAGCTCCCCGGTGATGTGCTCGTGCAGCCGCGGTGAGCGCTCGGCAGCGCTGTCACGCAGATCGTCGAAGCGCGGCGCGAGGTCGAGCGAGGCCGGGTCGAGGATCGCGAACTCCTCCTCCAAGCCCACCGTCAAGTCGCTGGCGGCAGCGAACGTCTCCGCCGCACGGTCGAGGTCGATCACGTTCAGGCGAGGTAGAAGTAGAGCGCGTAGAGCAGGTCGACGGCCGGGCTCGAGGTGTGCACGGTCACCTCGGGCGGGACCGTCAAGAGCGCCTCGGAGTAGTTGAAGATGATCTTCACACCGGCCTCGACGAGGTCATCGGCGAGGCTCTGGGCGGCGATCGTCGGCACGGCCAGCACGCCGACGACGATCTCCTGGTCGTCGACCACCGACTGCAGCTCGGAGTTGTGGCGGACCGTGAGCGAGCCGATCGCCTCCCCCACCTTCACCGGGTCGGGATCGAAGATCGCGACGACGCGGAAGCCATGGTCAGCGAAGATCTCCGATGAGGCGATCGCGCGGCCGAGGTGACCGGCGCCGAACAGCGCGATGTTGTGCTGACCGGCGGTGCGGAGGATCTTGCGGATCTGCGCCACGAGCGAGTCGACGTTGTAGCCGACCCCGCGCTTGCCGAACTTGCCGAAGCCGGAGAGGTCGCGACGGATCTGAGTCGAGTTGACATGGGTGTAGCTGGCCAGCTCCTGGGAGGAGATCGTCTCGCGACCCATCTTGCGGGCCTGCGTGAGGATCTGCAGGTAGCGCGAAAGCCGGGCGGCGATTCCTAGCGGAAGCCGTTCTCCCGGGGGCATCCCGCCGTCCCCGTTGGTCGTGAGCTCGCCGAGGCTCATCGGCCCGGACTCTAGATCATCCAGGCCGCCGGCCAGCCGTGCACGCAGCAGATGTTCGTCGACCGTCAGCTCGAACAGCTCCTCGCCGTCTAGCGCGACGACGGGAATCCGCTCGAGGAAGCGGCGGAGCAGGTGCTCGTCGAGCTCGATGTTGCGCTCGAGGAGCACGAACGGGAAGTCCTCGCGAACGCGCTCGAGAAGCTCGCGGGCGTCGTCGCAGAGACCGCAGCCCGGGCGGCCGTAGAGCACCACCTGCCTCACCGAAGACGCCCTTCGCCGGTGGCGTAGACATCGAGGGCGAGGTAGTCGGGGTAGCTGAGCGGTTCGACGTAGCGAGCCGCACTCGCGATCATCGCCGCATTGTCGGTGCAGAGCTCGAGCGGCGGCAGGAACAGATCCGCGCCTAGGGTCGCCAGGCGGGCTCGCAGCACGCCGTTGGCCGCGACGCCGCCACCGAGCGCGAGTCGCCGCAAACCGCTTCGCTCGAGGCCGCGCTCGACGCGGCGCACGAGCGCTTCGACGATCGCGCGCTGGTAGGACGCCGCGAGATCGGCGCGCGTCTGCTCGTGGTCCGTGTCGACCTCTCGCGTGCGGTAGAGGAGTGACGTCTTGAGGCCGGCGAACGAGAAGTCCGCGCTGCGGCCCGTGGGGAAGTCGTAGGCTCGCGGGTCGCCGGTCGCGGCGAGTCGCTCGAGCGCGGCGCCGCCCGGATAGCCGAGTCCGAGCATCCGCGCGCCTTTGTCGAACGCCTCGCCGGCAGCGTCGTCGAGCGTCCGCGCGAGAATCTCGGGCTCGCCGTCGTGCCCGCGGACAGCGAGCAGCAGCGTATGCCCGCCCGAGGCGATCAGCGCCACGAACGGCGGCTCGAAGACCTCCGGGCTGAGGTAGGCGGCGGCGATGTGGCCGGCGAGATGGTCGACCGGCGCGAACGGAAGCTGGCGGGCGGCGGCGATCGCCTTGGCCGTCGAGAAGCCGACCAGCAGCGCGCCGACGAGACCCGGCCCGCGCGTAGCCGCGACGAGATCGACGTCCTCGATCCGAGCGCCGGCCCGGGCGAACGCGTCGGCGATGACGACGTCGATCAACTCGACGTGCGCGCGCGCGGCGACCTCGGGGACCACGCCGCCGAAGCGCCCGTGCGCCTCCTGCGAGGAGATCACGTTGGCGGCGATCCGACCGTCGTCGCCGACGAGGGCAGCGCAGGTGTCGTCGCAGCTCGTCTCCAGGGCGAGGATCATCGGCGGTGGTTGACCATCGGGTCAGCCGCCGGCACGTCGTCGAGGCGCCCTTGAAGCGTCGCCGGCGTGCGCCACATGATCAGTGCGTCCTCACCGTTGTCCTGGTAGTAGCGTCGCCGCTTCCCGGCGATGCGAAAGCCGTCGCGCGTGTAGAGGCTGATCGCCTCGTGGTTTGCCTGGCGAACCTCGAGCGTGAAGCGCGCCTGCGAGTCCTCTGCACGGGCGTAGAGCTCGGCGAGGAGCGCCGAGGCGATCCCCTGGCGGCGCTTTTCGGGGTCGACAGCGACGTTCATGATGTGCCAGTCGAGGTCGTGTCGGGCGCAGATCACGTAGCCGCAGAGCTCGCCGTCGCGAACCGCCGCGAGGCAGATGCCGGTCGGCTTGGAGACTTCGAGGACGAACATCGCGAGCGACCACGGCGTCGGGAAGGCGCGCCGCTCGATGTCGATCACCGCCGGCATGTCGCTGTAGACGAGCGGCCGGATCTCGACGCCTGTCGCCGACCGGCTCATCGCCTGGCCTCGAGGTTGCGCTCGGCGTCGGGCCGGCGGAGGTAGAGCGGCGTCGCAGGCCCGCCCGGGCTCCGCGCCGCGAGGCGGCAGATCGCACCGCCGCAAAGGTGGTGGCACGGCGAGTCCTCACTCGGCACTTCGATGCCGATGCGCGAGAGCAGATCGCACTGGGCGAGCGCGCCGGCACCGACCGCGAGCGCCCCTCGCAGCGCGGCGTCGCCGAGGACGTCCGGCAGCTCCAGGGGGGTGATCACGCATGGCGAAAGCACCTCCACATCATCCAGGTAGGCGGCAGCGAACAGCTCTCCGCGACGCGCGTCGAGGATCGCGATCGCGGTCACGCCGCGGACCGGCTCGGCCAGCGCCCGCAGCGTGCCAACGCCGACGAGCTCGGCGTCGTGAGCGAGCGCGAGGCCGTGGGCGGTCGCGAGGCCGATCCGCAGACCGGTGTAGCCACCTGGGCCGACGCCGACAGCGATCACCTGGAGGTCCGTCCAGGTGAGCTTTGCGTCCGCGAGCAGCTCGTAGGACTGGACAAGCACGCGCTCGGCGTGACGGCCGCGCTCGCCCGGGGCGAGCTCGTCGCGCGCCTCGAATTGCTCGCCCCCGGCCGTCAGCAAGCCGACAGTCGTCTCCGGCGTCGCCGTATCGAAGCCGAGGATGTTCACGCGCTCAGCTTCCCGCTGCGCACCTCGATCGTCCGGTGCTCATTGCCACCGTGGCGGAGCTCGACTCGGAGCCGTGGTGCGCCAAGTTCAGCCGCGGCGTGCTCGGCCCATTCGACAAAGCAAATGCGGCCCGGTCCCAGGTAGGGGGCGAGCAGATCGGGATCCTCGGCGTCGAGGCTCGCAAGGCGGTAGAGGTCGATGTGCGTCACGAGAAGCTCCGGGCCGGCCGGGTAGCGGTGGCCGAGCGCAAAGGTCGGGCTCGTGACCGGCGTCTCGCAGCCGAGCGCGCGCGCCGCGCCGCGCACGAGCGTCGTCTTGCCGGCGCCGAGCTCGCCGGTGAGAAACACCACGTCACCATCGCGCAGCTCGCGCGCGAGGCCGGCCCCAACCGCCTCGGTCGCCGCTGCGCTGTCGGTCTCGAACACGTGCGGCTGAGCGCTCAGAACAACCCCAGCTGCGTTGCGGGTGCGCTGTCGTGGAGTGGCTCCGGCGCGGGCTCCGCCACAGGATCGGGCACCGCGTCGGGTCGGGCGGGCCCGGCGAGGGCGAGCAACCCCGGCAGGCGGACGAAGTCGGCTCGCAGCGTCTCGAGCGTGCTCGGTGTGTAGAGCGCCGCGGCCGGGTGGAACAGCGGGTAGAGCCGCGTGGTGTGCTCGCCGATCGTGCGGACCTCGGGCTGGCCGTGGACCCGCGTGATGCCGGCCGGATCGCCGCGCAGGAGCTTCGTCGCGAAGTTGCCGAGCGTGCAGATGACGCGAGGCTGGATCAGCTCGATCTGGCGCACCAGGTAGGGCCGGCAGTTCTCGATCTCAACCGGCTGCGGGTCGCGGTTGCCGGGCGGTCGGCATTTGAGGACATTGGCGATGAAGACCTCCGCCCGGCTGAGTCCGATCTCGCCGAGCAGCTGCTCGAGCAGCTTGCCCGCGGCGCCGACGAACGGCAGGCCCTGGAGATCCTCGTTGGCGCCGGGCGCCTCGCCGACGAACATCAGCTCGGCATCGGCGTTGCCGGCGCCGAAGACGACCGAGGTGCGGGTGGCTGCGAGCTCGGCGCAGCGCGTGCACTCGCGCGCCGCCATCAGCAGCTCCTTGAGCTCTTCGCGCCGCGCGGTCGCGCTCACGTCGAGCGATGGTATTAGCGCGGAGCCCCGGCGCGTCGTCGTGCCACCCGCTAGGCTTTGGCGTGGCCGTGATCGTGCAAGCGACGCGGACCGAGTTGAGTTCCCCCCGAACCTTAAGTCGCGACCGGTATCCCAAGCGGGGACTGGACCGAACCGAATGCAAACCATCCGCACGATCGCCGAGCTACGCCGGTTGCTGGACGGCGCGCACGCCGCCGGCGAGCGCGTCGGCCTCGTGCCGACGATGGGTGCGCTGCACGAAGGCCATCTGTCGCTGCTCGAGGCGGCCCGTGAGCAATGCGACGTCGTCGTGATGTCGCTGTTCGTGAACCCTGCGCAGTTCGCGGCCGGTGAGGATCTCGACTCCTATCCGTGCGACGAGGCGGCGGACGCCGAGCTGGCACGCGGGGCGGGAGTCGATCTGCTGTTCGCTCCGTTGGTCGAGGAGATGTATCCGGCCGGCTTCGCGACCAGCGTCATCGTGGGTGGCGTCAGTGAGACGCTCGAAGGAGCGGAGCGCGGCGCCGGACACTTCGAGGGCGTGGCGACGGTCGTGACGAAGCTGCTCAACATCGTCGCGCCGGACGTCGCCTTTTTCGGACAGAAGGACGCGCAGCAGGCGGTCGTGATCAAGCGGCTCGTGGCGGACCTCGACATACCGGTGGCGATCGCGGTCTGCCCAACGGTGCGTGAAGCGGACGGGCTCGCTCGCTCGAGCCGGAACGCCTACCTGAGCGCGGACGAGCGCGCGCACGCGGTCGGGCTGTCGCGGGCGCTCGAGCAGGCCGCCACGCTCATCGCATCGGGCGAGCGCGACAGCTCGGCGACTGCAACGGCGGCGCGGCGCGAGCTGGCCGCCTACGCGATCGAGCCCGAGTATCTCGACATCGTCGACCCCGAGACGCTTGAGGCGGTCGCGCAGATCGATCGCTCGGTGCTCGTCGCCGTGGCGGCGAAGGTCGGCCGTGTACGGCTGATCGACAACGTCGTCGCTTCACCAACCCGGACGAATGGGAGGTAGCCCCACGTGCAGCGCACGATGCTGAAATCGAAGATCCACCGCGCCCGGATCACAGACTGCGACCTCAACTACGTCGGGTCGATAACGCTCGATCCGCTGCTGCTCGAGGCGGCGGACATCCTCGCGAGCGAGCAGGTGACGGTTCTCGACGTCGATAATGGCGCCCGCTTCGAGACCTACGCGATCGCCGGCGCGCGAGGCTCAGGCGAGCTGAAGGTGAACGGCGCGGCCGCGCGGCTCGTGCACCGCGGCGACACCGTGATCGTCATCTCCTACGCCGGCTACAGCGCCGAGGAGCTCGGGAGCTATCGCCCGCGGGTCGTTCACGTCGATGGCCACAACGAGATCGTCGCGGTCGATCACCGCGTCGAAGCGCTGCTCGCATAGGCGCAGAGGAGGCAACGGGTCATGTCAACCATGCCGCGTGAGAGCGTCGCCGGAAGCGACCGCTTGGCGATGACGCTGCCGCGCCTGGCCGAGATGAAGCGGCTCGGTGAGCCGATCGTGATGCTCACCGCCTATGACTTTCCGAGCGGGCGGATCGCCGAGGAGGCGGGGGTCGACATCGTGCTCGTGGGCGATTCCGGCGCCGAGGTCGTGCTCGGCTACGGCTCGACCGTGACAGTGAGCGTCGAGGAGATGCTGATGCTCGCGGCAGCGACGCGCCGTGGGCTGCACACCCCGCTCCTCGTCGCCGACATGCCGTTCGGCTCATACGAGGCCTCAGACGAGCGGGCAGTCCTGAGCGCCCAACGCTTCGTCAAGGAGGCCGGGGCCGACGCCGTGAAGCTTGAGGGTGGCGGTCCGACGCAGGTCTCGCGGGTCGCGGCGATCGTCGCCGCGGGAATCCCCGTGATGGGCCACGTCGGCCTGACGCCGCAGAGCGCGACCGCGCTGGGTGGGCGCCGGGCGCAGGGGCGCACGGCGGAGCGAGCGCTCGCCCAGGCGCACGAGGCGCGCGCGCTCGAGGCGGCCGGCTGCTTCGCGATCGTCTTCGAGGCGATCCCAGCTGCCGTTGCGGCAGAGCTCACGCGGCTGCTGTCAATTCCGGTGATCGGGATCGGGGCGGGCGGTGACACCGACGGTCAGGTGCTCGTGCTGCACGACATGCTCGGCGTGTATCCGGGGCAGGCGCCGCGGCACTCGAAGCAGTACGCGGACCTGCATGGGCAGATGCTCGGCGCGATCGGCGAGTATGCGGAGGACGTGCGGAAGGGGCGATTCCCCGGGAGTGAGCACGGGTTCTCGATTGACCCCGGGGAGCTCAAAAAGTTCGAAAAGCTGGTGAGCGCTTTGCGCTCACCACTTTTCGAAGACGCTGATTGACGCGGGCCGGGCGGTGTAGGACCGGCGTGCCTCCGCGTTGCCTGGGCCTGTCGGGTGTGCGTATTCTCAGGCAGCCGCCGCGCGGGAGCGCGCGACCGGTGGCTTGCGGCGTGATCCGCGGCGGGTGTCGCCTATACCCGACCGGGTGAGCAGTGGGTCGAGGAAGCGGCCGGTGTGGGATTCGCCGACCGCGGCGACCTGTTCGGGGGTGCCCGTGGCGATGACCAGGCCGCCTTCGTCTCCGCCTTCGGGGCCGAGGTCGATCAGGCGGTCGGCGCATTTGATCACGTCGAGGTTGTGCTCGATCACGACAACCGAGTTGCCGGCGTCGACCAGCCGTTGGAGAACCTCGAGCAGACGCTGGACGTCGGCGAAGTGGAGTCCGGTCGTGGGCTCGTCGAGGATGTAGAGCGTGCGGCCGGTCGCGATCTTCGACAGCTCGGTCGCCAGCTTGACGCGCTGGGCCTCGCCGCCGGACAGCGTCGTCGCTGGTTGACCGAGGCGGATGTAGCCGAGGCCGACGTCGTCGAGCGTCTGCAGGCGGCGGTGGATCGACGGGATGTGCTCGAAGAAGACAACGGCCTCCTCGACCGGCATGTCGAGCACGTCGGCGATCGTCTTGCCCTTGAAGCGNNGGCAGGAAGTGCATCTCGATGCGGATCTGACCGTCGCCGCGGCAGACCTCGCAGCGCCCGCCCTTGACGTTGAACGAGAAGCGGCCCGGCTTGTAGCCTCGGGCGCGGGCCTCCTGGGTCTTCGAGAAGAGGTCGCGGATCACGTCGAACAGACCGGTATAGGTCGCCGGATTCGAGCGCGGCGTCCGGCCGATCGGTGACTGGTCGACGGCGACGATCTTGTCGAGCTGCTCGATCCCCCGCACCTCGCGATGGGCGCCCGGGCGCTGGCGGGCGCGGTGCAGGCGGTTCGCGACAGCCTTCAGCAGGACGTCGTTGACGAGCGTCGACTTGCCGGAACCCGAGACGCCGGTGACGGCGGTCAACGCCCCGAGCGGGACGCGCACGTCGATCCCGCGCAGGTTGTGCTGGCTGGCGCCGCGGATCTCGATGTAGCCGCTCGGCGTGCGGCGGCGGCCGGGAACGGCGATCTGCGCCGCGCCGGACAGGAACTGGCCGGTCAGCGACTCGGGCACGAGCTCGATCTCGAGCGCGGTCCCTTCGGCGACGACGTGGCCGCCGTGCTCACCAGCCCCCGGCCCGAGGTCGACGATGTGGTCGGCTGCGCGCATCGTCTGCTCGTCGTGCTCGACGACCAGAACGGTGTTGCCGAGGTCGCGTAGCCGCTCGAGCGTCCCGACGAGCTTCGCGTTGTCGCGCTGGTGGAGGCCGATCGACGGCTCGTCGAGCACGTAGAGCACGCCGACGAGCGCCGAGCCGATCTGCGTCGCGAGGCGGATCCGCTGCGCCTCGCCGCCCGACAGCGTCGCCGCCGCGCGATCCATCGAGAGGTAACCGATGCCGACGTTCTCGAGGAAGCGCAGCCGCTCCTCGATCTCGCGCAGCACGAGCCGCGCGATGTGACGCTCGGTCTCGGTCAGCTCGATGTGCGCGAGCCAGTCGAGCGCGCCGTGCGCCGACAGCGCGCAGAACTCGTTGATCGGCGTTCCGGCGACGAGAACCGCCAGCGACTCAGGCCGCAGGCGCGCGCCATGGCAGGCCGGGCACGGCCGCACGCTCATGAACTCCTCGATCTTCTCGCGCTGGTACTCGGAGTCGGTCTCGCGGTAGCGCCGCTCGAGGTTCGGGATGATCCCCTCGAAGCGCGCTGCGTAGTCGCGCTCACGCCCGAAGCGGTTGCGGTAGCGGACCTGGACGCGCTCGCCGCCGGTGCCGTAGAGGAAGATCTCGCGCTGCTTGGCGGCGAGCGAGCGCCACGGCTTCTCGACGTCGATGCCGTAGCGCTCGGCGAGTCCGGCGGTCATCTGCTCGTAATAGCCTGAGCTGCTGCCGGCCCACGGCGCGAGCGCGCCCTGCGCGATCGAAAGCTCGTCGTCGGGAACGACCAGGTCGGGGTCGATCTCGAGCTGCGAGCCGAGCCCGGTGCAGCGCTCGCAGGCGCCCTGCGGGGCGTTGAAAGAGAAGATCCGCGGCTCGAGTTCGGGCATCGAGGTGCCGCACCTCAGGCAGGCGAACTTCTCAGAGAACGTGAGCGTCTCACCGTCAGCCTCCGAGTCGCCGTCGCGCGGCACGAGCTTGACGGAGACGATCCCGTCGGCGAGCGCGGACGCGGTCTCGATCGAGTCGACGAGCCGCTTGCGCACGTCGGGGCGCATTACCAGCCGGTCGACCACGACCGCGACGTCGTGCTTAACCTTGCGGTCGAGGTCGAGGTAGTCATCGAGACCGTGCATCTCGCCGTCGATCAAGACGCGCGTGAAGCCCTCGACGCGCAGATCTTCGAGCAGCTTGCCGTACTCGCCCTTGCGGCCGCGCACGACGGGCGCGAGCACCATGAAGCGTGTCCCCTGCTCCAGCTCGAGCACCTGATCGGCGATCTGCTCGATCGACTGACCGGTGATCTTCGCGCCGCAGACGTGGCAGTGCGGCACGCCGATACGCGCCCACAGCAGGCGCAGGTAGTCGTAGATCTCGGTCACGGTGCCGACCGTCGAGCGCGGGTTGCGCGACGTCGTCTTCTGGTCGATCGAGATCGCCGGCGAGAGCCCCTCGATCGAATCGACGTCCGGCTTGTCCATCTGGCCGAGGAACTGNNCCTCGGCGTAGATCGTGTCGAACGCGAGCGACGACTTGCCGGAGCCGGAGAGGCCGGTCAGCACGACGAGCGCGTCCCGCGGCAGGGTCAGCGAGATGTTCTTGAGGTTGTGCTCCCGCGCCCCGGAGACAACGATCTGATTGGAGGACGCCACGTTATGGATTGTAGCCCTACGAACAGACGTTCGGTAGCGGTCGTCGCGGGGTCGGCGCCCGTGCACAAATACGATGCGGGCGTGGATCGCCTCCTCCACTGGCGCACCCTTGTGATCACCTTCGTCGCTGACGACGTGCTCTACGTGCTCGCCGGCGCGACCGCCAAGAGCAACCACCACCCCGGCACGCTCAGCGACGTCGTCGGCGATCTCTGGCTCGCGGGCGCGGTGATCCTGGTCGTGCTCGTGATCATCGCGGTCGTCCGCTCGTCACGCGCAAAGCGCGCCGGCGGCTGACCGTCGCTCAAGGGCTGCGACATCACGCCGATCAGCTCGGTACCGTTTCAATTGGTCAGCGGATGGGCAAGCGGCTGCCGCACCCCTCCGACCGCTAGCAACAGCGAGGCAGGTGTCAGGTGGGTGACCAGCGCACGCACGGTGACTCGGCACCGCGGAGGCAGGATGACTCCGCAGACGAGCTGCTGAGCCGGGCGCTGATCGACCAGCAGGACTCGGCCGCGGTCGCGATGCGCGTGGGCGGTCTGACGCTCTGCCGTCATCTGACGATCATCTTCCACGGACGTCGCGACCTGTCAACGATCAACACCTACGTCGCGCTCGGCGAGCACGGCGCGGGCGATGCGCTCGACCCGAGCGAGCTGCTCCGCGTCCCCTGCTACCTCGACCTCGCCGAGGCCGCGACGCGGAGCGATGCTGAGCAGCTCTACCGCGAGCAGGCGAGCGTCCTGCGCGAAGCGCTGCGGGCCGCCGACACCGTGCTCGCGGTCTGGTGGGAGCCGCTGCGCCAGCTCGCCGCCTCGCCGGTCAAGCTGGAGCAGACCAGCCGTACCGGCGCCGACCTCCCGGCGCAGCTGCTGATGCCCGTCGCGCTGCGTGCCGCCGATCGAGGCATGATCGTCGCCGCGGTCTGCAGTGCGCGCACGCTCGCCCAAGGCGCGCCGCCGCTCGGGATCGCCTGCGTGCAGCAGGAGGTCTCGCACGTCTACCCGCTCACCGAGGACCCCGAGCGCTGCCTCGAGGACTTCTTCGCGCGCGCCGAGGACCACGCACACCACCTTGCCGACCGCCTCGCCCAGCAGGAAGCATCGGTCGAGCGCTTTCTCGAGCTGTCGGGCTAGCGGGCGCCGACGAAAACGTCGCGCTAGGGCCTGCTCAGCTCCAGGGCTCAGCCTGAGCTACGGCCACAGCCTCGTCATCGGACGCCGCTCGCTCAGCTGCTGCGACAGATGCCGGAGCCGCCCATCTGGCCACCAGCCTCGCGATCGCGCTCGCCACCTCAGGTAAGCCGTCGATTCGGTCGATATATCCAAGGCAAACCCCGCGCTATTGCCTTGACGACCTTGCCACTAGATCCGGCCGTGCGTGACCTCTCGCAGGAGGAGATCGATCGGCTTTGCCTGGGTAACGAGCTCGCGAGCACCGATATGCGGGTCTTCTTCAAGGACCGCGAAGGCAAGTTCTTGCGTGTCAGCGCCGGTTGGCTCGAGGCCTATGGGCGGGGGCGACCGATCGAATACGTACTCGGCAAGACGGACGCCGATTTCTTCAGCGCGGAGCATGTCGCCGGCGCGCTCACCGACGAGCAGATGGTGATGAGCACCGGCGAGTCGATACGCGCCAAGCTCGAGCTTGAGACATTTCACGACCGCCCCGACGCATGGGGGCAGACAACGAAGATGCCGCTGCGTGATGAGAGCGGAAACATCATCGGCACTTGGGGCATCACGGCCGACGTCACCGCTCAAGTTGAGGCCGAGCGAGCCCTGACGCGTAGCCGCGAGCAGTCGGACGCGAGCGAGCGGATGCATCGCGCTATGTTCGAGCGCAACCCGCAGCCGTTGTGGCTCTACGATCGACAAAGCTTCCAGATCGTTGCCGTGAATGACGCCGCGCTCGCGGCCTACGGATATTCGCGCGATGAGTTCCTCGCGATGACGATTCCCGACCTGCTCCCAGCGGAGGGCGCCGCGGAATTCGCGAGCTCGATGACTCTCGGCGACGGTGAGCCGACCGGGTTCCGGGTCTCGATACCGTCACGCCATCGATACAGGGACGGCACCGTCGTGGATGTCGAGGTCACCGCCAACGACGTGAGCCTGGACGGTCGGGCCTGTCGCATCGTGCTCAGCCAGAACGTGACTGAACGCACCCGCGCTGCCGCCGAGCTTGCGTCCGCCCGTGACGAGGCGATCGAGGCGTCGAACGCGAAGTCGGCGTTCCTAGCAAACATCAGCCACGAGATTCGCACGCCAATGAATGGAGTACTCGGCATGGCCGACCTGCTGCTCGACAGCGGGCTCAACGAGGATCAGCGGCAACTCGCTGAGCAGGTCGCCGCTTCCGGCGAGGCGATGCTTGCCCTACTCAACGACATCCTCGACATCTCAAAGA